>NZ_JBIWKR010000021.1:36968-103305 GCF_044765765.1 Streptomyces sp. NPDC102402 | reverse complement strand
AACCCCACACATTCTATTGCCCCCCCCCCCCCCTTTTTTGGGGTGGGGGGGGGTGACAAACCCCCCCCCGGTTTTTTTTGTCCCCCCCCCGCCCCGGGGGGGGGGGGGGGGCCGGGGCCCCCCCCCCCCCCTCCCCTTGTCTCAGTCGAGGTGCCTCAGAGGGAGACGCCGTGCGAGCGCAGGTAGGCGATCGGGTCGACGTCCGAGCCGTAGCTCGGGCCGGTCCGGACCTCGAAGTGGAGGTGCGGGCCGGTGGAGTTGCCGGTGGAGCCGGAGAGGCCGATCTGCTGGCCGCCGGTCACGGTCTGGCCGGCCGAGACCTCGAGCGAGGACAGGTGCGCGTACTGGGAGTACATGCCGTCGCTGTGCTGGATGACGATCTCGTTGCCGTACGAGCCGCCCGAACCGGCGGAGACCACGGTGCCCGGACCGATGGACCGGACGCTGGTGCCGGAGGCCGCCTGGAAGTCCGAGCCGGTGTGGTAACCGCTGGACCAGCTGGCGCCGGAGGCGCGGTACTGGGTGGTGACGTTGGGGTTCTCGACCGGGGAGGTGTAGCCGGAGGCGCTGCTCTCCGAGGCGCCGGAGTCGGCCGTCTTCGCAGCCGTCTCCTCGGCCGGAGCGGCCGCCTCCTCGGCCGGAGCGGAGGACTTGGCCTTCGGAGCGGCCTCGGCCGAACCGGACACCTTGGCGCCGAGCGTGAGCTTCATGCCCGGACGGATCAGGCTCGGGTCCTCACCGACGACGTCCCGGTTCTGCTTGTACAGCTTCTGCCAGCCGCCCTTGACCTTCTTGTCGGCCGCGATCTTGGCCAGGTAGTCCCCGGCGACCACGGAGTAGGTCTTCGGGGAGCCCGTGGCGGCCGACGCGGGCGCACTGTGGGCGGTGGCGGACTTGGCGGCCGGTGCGGCCTGCTCGGCCGCGTGGGCGCCGGTGGCACCGATCAGCGGGAGCGCGAGAACGGCGCCACCGGTCCCCGCGGCAAGGACGCCTCGGGAGATCGGGCCGGTCTTCGTACGACGGTGCTTGCCTTTTGCGGGCATGGGGGATTTCCTCTCCGGCGCCTGCGAGGTGAGCTGTCGGGTTCGGGCTGGAGATGCCCGGCCGCGCACTGCGCGACTTAACCCCGAGCCGCACCGGATCCCTCCGGTACGGCGGCCTACCTGGTTCCCCCGCTCCTGCCACACGTGAGTCGGTGCGGATTCCGGGCGGCGGCAGGATTAGGCGTTCCGTCCGGATTGACCGTGACCGTAAGCGAGGCGGGACACCGCGAACAAGCCCTGCATTGCGGACCGGAATCCACCCTTCATTTCCGGCGCGGAATTCCCGTCACACTCCGTGGATCTGCGATCTTGGCTTTCCGCGCGGCATCAGGAATACCCGTCGGCATTTCCGCCACGCACCGTCACGGATATGATCCCGCTCACCCACCTCACCCCATCTCCCGTACAAGCGGGGCATGTTCTGCTAAATACACCAATACGGACATGTCATGGCCGTCACCCCAGAGGCACGCAGACACCACGGCGGCCGAGACGGTTGCCCGATGCAGCCATGTCGTATCGTCGCGGGCGTGCAACCGTCGGCGAGCGGCGCCGACACCCGACACACCAGGAGCCCCTTGTGACGCAGCTGCCAGAGGTCCCGCCGGCCGGCCCCGAGCCGACGGACGTCGACCTGACCGGAGTCCGCAACTTCCGCGACGTCGGCGGGCTTCCGACCACCGACGGCCGCACCGTGCGCTACGGGCGCCTCTACCGCAGCGGCCACCTCGCCCACGCCACCGAGGCGGACGCCGCCTTCCTGGCCGGGCTCGGCCTGCACACGATCTTCGACTTCCGCAACGCGGCCGACCACAAGCTCGACGGCCTGGACGTCGAGCTTCCAGGCGTCCGGAATGTCAGCATTCCTCTCTCGGACCCGGCCGACGGCGCGGAGTTCTGGCGCCTGGTGCGCGACGGGAACATCCAGCAGCTGCGCTCGATCCTGGCCGAGGGCAAGGGCACCGGCCGGATGGTCGCCTCGTACCGCTCGATCATCAAGGACCGCACCGCCGAACACAGCCGCGTGCTGCACGCGCTGGCCGAGGACAGCGTGCCGGCGTTGATGCACTGCGCGGCGGGCAAGGACCGGGCGGGCCTCTCGGTCGCGATCTCCCTGCTCGCGGTCGGCGTCGAGAAGGAGGCCATCGAGGCCGACTACCTCAAGTCGAACGACGCGCACCGCCGCTACAAGGTGAAGCGCAGCGATTCCTCGCCGACGGGGATGTCCGAAGAGGTGCTGGAGCTGCTCAACCCCCTCTTCGGCGCACACCCCGATTACCTGGCCGCGGCCTTCGCCACGATCGAGGAGATCTGGGGCAGCACGGACCGCTACTTCCTCGAAGGCCTCAAGATCACACCCGAGACCCGCGAGAAGCTGCGCGAGCGACTCGTCGAGGATGCCTGACGACGAGGGCCGCCCTGTCCGCCACCGTGACGGCGAGCGGTCAGCCCTTGCCCGCCACGGTGAAGAGGAGGAAGAGGAAGGCAGCGACGACGTGTCCGGCCACCAGGTAGGCGAAGAGCCGGATCACCACGCCGCGGGGCATCCGCCTCTCCTGTGTGTCCGCACTCTTCGCGCCTCGGGGGGTCAGCGGGTCGTAGTGCTCCGAATCGGACATGTCAGCCCTCTTTCTTCCGGTCGATCCGGCCTGGGTGGCGAACGGTGCGCACCGGTGTGGGTGCACGGGCCCTGCGGGTTCAGAGCCGGCGGATCCCGCCGCCCAGGCACAGCTCGGCGGCGGGGCTCTGCAGCAGCGTGTGGACGAAGAGCAGACGCGCCCCCGCGGCGTCGAGTGCCGCGATCCGGTGCGGGGTGAGCGAGTCGAAGTGCGCGCTGTCGCCCGGACCCAGGTCGTGCACGGTCTCGCCGAGCGCCAGGCGGAGCCGGCCGTCGAGGACGTACAGCCACTCCTCGCCGGGGTGGACGCGCACGAGGTCCCCCTCGGTGCCGTACGGGACGTGGACCCGCAGGGCCTGCATCGCACGACCCGGTCCGCCGGCCTGCCGGTAGACCCAGCCACCCGCCTCGGTGCCGCGCGGCGCGTCCCCGGGCGGACCGCCGCGGACGATCGCGTCACGTTCGGGCGGCATCTCACCCAGGAGCTCGGAGACGGTCGTACCGTAGACACGGGCGAGTCCGAGCAGCATCGGGAGCGAGGGCTGCCTGCGGCCCGTCTCGAGCCGGGAGAGATGGGCCGGGGAGAGGCCCGCCCGTCCCGCTGCGGCCTCCAGGGTGAGGCCGCGGTCGCGGCGCAGTTCACGCAGGCGGGGCGCGACACCGGGAAGCTCGTCGGCCGCCCCTCCGTCAGGAGGATTCATGCCTCCATTGAGCCAGCACCTTTCCTCCGGGGCAAATAACTTGCCCCAGAGGCAAAAACCGTTCAGCGGTTGGCGACGGCCTGCTTCACCAGGGTCCGGCCGAAGTCCCACATGAGTCCGCCCCCACTGTGCGCGTCGTCCATGACGGCGGTGAACGCGGTCACGAAGCGGTCGACCTCCGGTTCCCCGATGACCAGCGGCGGAATCAGCTTGATGACCTCGAGGTGATCACCCGAGACCTGGGTGAGGATCCGGTGCTTCTGCAGCAGCGGCACCACCACCATCTGCGCGAAGAGCCCCTTCCGGGCGGCCTGCAGCATCGTCCACCGGCTGCGGAGCTTGAGGGAGGACGGCCGGCCGAACTCGACACCGATCATCAGCCCGCGCCCGCGCACCTCGTGCAGCAGCTCGTAGCGGCTGACGAGGGCGGCGAGCCGTTCGCGCAGCAGGTCGCCGGTGCGGCGGGCGTTGGCGACGGTCTCCTCCTGCTCCATCACCGCGAGGACGGCGAGCCCGGCCGCCATCGCCTGAGCGTTGGAGCCGAAGCTCGCGGAGTGGACGAGGACCCGGTCCATTGAGGAGTAGACGCGCTTGAAGATCCAGTCCTTGCCGAGCGTGGCGCCGACCGGGACGTATCCGCCGGAGAGCGCCTTGGCGACGCAGAGCAGGTCGGGCTCGACCCCCTCCTCGTGCTGGTAGGCGTAGAAGTCGCCGGTCCTGCCGAGGCCGGTCTGCACCTCGTCGGCGATGAGCACGGCCTTGTGCCGGTGCAGCAGCTCCTGCGCCGCGCGCAGGAAGCCCGGGGGTGAGGCGTGGACGCCCTTGCCCTGGATCGGTTCCACGACCAGCCCGGCGACGTCCCCGCGCCTCAGCTCGCGCCGCAGGGCGTCGAGATCGCCGAGCGCGATGGCCGTGTCGGGCAGCAGCGGCGCGAACCCGTCCCGGAACCCCTTCTCGCCGTTGACGGAGAGCGAGCCGGTGGTCAGCCCGTGGAAGGCGTGGTCACAGTAGAGGATCCGCGGCTTGCCGGTGGCGTAGCGGGCGAACTTCAGCGCGGTCTCGACCGCCTCCGTACCGCTGTTGCCGAAGAACACCCGGTCCAGGTGCGGGCTGTGCGCCAGCAGCTTCTCGGCCAGCAGTCCGGGCAGCGGCTGGCAGTCGAAACGCGTGAGGTCGGCGAGGGAAGCGTCCAGGACGTCGTGGAGCGCCTGGCGTACGACGGGGTGGTGCCTGCCGAGCCCCATCACGCCGAAACCGGCGAGCATGTCGAGGTAGTCGTTGCCCTCCGCGTCCCAGAAGTGCGCGCCCTCGGCCCGCTCGTAGACCTTGTCGAAGCCGAGGGTGTGGAGCATCCTCGGCAGCTGGTGATTGAGGTGGCGGGTGTGCAGCTCGTAGCGTTCGGAACCCCGTTCCGCGAGGAGCCGCGCCAGGTCGAAGCCCGGGTGTCCGTCCTTCATGCGTCCTTCTCCTTCGGCACGTTCCGCTCCCTCGCGTCGGTGCGGCGGTCCAGCGCCGCACCGACGCGCCCGGCGACCTCCACCGGGGTGAGCCCGATCTCCGCGAGTACCTCACCGCGCCCGGCATGCGCGAGGAACCGCTCGGGGATTCCGAACGTCCGCAGCGGTACGTCGACGTCCGCGTCCCGCAGGGCCTGTCCGACGGCCCAGCCGACCCCGCCGGCCCTGCTGTTGTCCTCGACGACGACGACCAGCAGGTGTTGCGCGGCGAGGGCGGGCAGCTGCTCGTCGACCGGCTTGACCCAGCGTGGATCGACGACGGTGCAGCGGATTCCGGACCCGGCCAGCAGGTCGGCCGTCTGCAGGCAGAGCGGGGCGAGCACCCCGACGGCCACCAGCAGGACGTCCGGGTCCGGGGCGCGGTGCAGGACGTCCATCCCGCCGATCCTCCCGACGGCCGGGACGGGCTCCCCCACCGACTCCTTGGGGAAGCGGATCACCGTGGGTGCGTCGTCGACGCAGACGGCCTCGCGCAGTTCCTCGCGCAGGCGGTCGGCGTCGCGCGGGGCCGCGATCCGGAGCCCGGGGACGACCTGGAGCACGGACATGTCCCACATGCCGTTGTGCGAGGGGCCGTCGACCCCGGTGACCCCGGCCCGGTCGAGGACGAACGTCACGCCGCACCGGTGGAGGGCGACGTCCATCAGCAGTTGGTCGAACGCCCGGTTGAGGAAGGTCGCGTAGACGGCGACGACCGGGTGCAGGCCGCCGGTGGCCAGCCCCGCGGCGGAGACCGCCGCATGCTGCTCGGCGATCCCGACGTCCCAGATCCGGTCGGGGAACTCCGCGGCGAAGCGGGTCAGCCCGACCGGGTGCAGCATGGCCGCGGTGACCGCGACCACGTCAGGACGCTCGGCGCCGATCTCCGCGATCTCCTCGCCGAACACCGACGTCCAGGACGGAGCCGCGGGCACGACGAGCGGCTCGCAGGTCAGCGGGTCCATCCTGCCGACGGTGTGGAAGCGGTCGGCGTCGTCGGCCAGGGCGGGAGCGTAGCCGCGGCCCTTCTCGGTGATGCAGTGCACGAGCACCGGCCCGTGGAAACGCTTGGCCCGCTGCAGCGCGGACTCGACGGCCGCGGTGTCGTGCCCGTCGACCGGGCCGACGTACTTCAGGCCCAGGTCCTCGAACAGGCCCTGAGGGGCGAACGTGTCCTTGAAGCCCTTCTTCGCACCGTGCAGGGACCCGTACAGCGGCGGTCCGATGACCGGTGTCTGCTGGAGCACTCCCTTGCCCCAGGACAGGAAGCGCTCGTAGCCGTCGGTCGTACGGAGGATGGCGAGATGGTTCGCGAGACCGCCGATGGTCGGGGCGTACGAGCGCTCGTTGTCGTTCACGACGACGATCAGCGGACGGTCCCCGGCCGCCGCGATGTTGTTGAGCGCCTCCCAGGCCATGCCGCCGGTGAGGGCCCCGTCGCCGATGACCGCCACGACGTGGCGCGAACGGCCGAGCACCTGGTCGGCCTTGGCCAGGCCGTCCGCCCAGCCGAGCACGGTGGAGGCGTGGGAGTTCTCGATGACGTCGTGCTCGGACTCCTCGCGGGAGGGGTAGCCGGAGAGCCCGCCCCTGCTGCGCAGCCTGGAGAAGTCCTGGCGTCCCGTCAGCAGCTTGTGCACGTAGGTCTGGTGTCCGGTGTCCCACAGGATGCGGTCCACGGGCGAGTCGAAGACCCGGTGGAGGGCGACGGTGAGTTCGACGACCCCGAGGTTGGGTCCGAGATGGCCGCCCGATCCCGTCACGGCCCGGATCAGGAACTCCCTGATCTCCCGGGCGAGTTCTCCGGTCTCCGGTCGGCTCAGCGCCTTGAGATCCGGCGGCCCTTTGATGGATTCCAGCAGCGTCACGCTCGGGCCCCTCTCTGGTCCTGTCATCGGCTGACGGTCGCACCGGCCGCCCCGTCACCCGTGCGTCATCGCCGCCCGCCACCGGCCCGGCCCGGGGTGCGCCATGAGCGGCGGCGCACCACGGGCGGCCGGGCCGGCGGCCCGGGGAGACCCGGTGCGGCCGGCCGGCTCCCCCGCGGTCATGACGTCACCGGTTCCCGCCGATCGTCTCCCGTGCCGCTCGCAGGGATTCCTTCAGCGATCCCATGGTGGCGAGCACCGCGGTGGGCTCGTAGCCGCAGTGCGCCATGCAGTTGGCGCAACGCGGGTCCTTGCCCCGGCCGTACTTGTCCCAGTCGGTGTCCTCGATGAGTTCCCGGTAGGTCGGCACGTACCCGTCACTCATCAGGTAGCAGGGCCGCTGCCAGCCGAAGAGCGAGTAGTTGGGGATCGCCCAGGCCGTGCACGGGAAGTCGGCCTTGCCCTCCAGGAAGTCCAGGAAGAGAGGCGAGTGGTTGAGCCTCCAGCGACCGCGGTTGCCGCCCGCGAACGACTTCTTGAAGAGCTCACGGGTCTGCTCGACGCCCAGGAAGTGCTCCTGGTCGGGCGCCTTCTCGTAGGCGTAGGCGGGCGAGATCATCATCTCGTCGACCTTCATCTCGTCATTGAGGAAATTCAGCACCTCGATGACGGTCTGGGGCGTGTCCGTGTTGAAGAAGGTGGAGTTGGTCGTGACCCGGAAGCCTCGCCGCTTGGCCTCCTTCATCGCCTCCACCGCCTCGTCGAAGACGCCTTCCTTGGCGACCGACTCGTCGTGCCGCTCACGCAGCCCGTCGATGTGCACCGCGAAGGCGAAGTAGGGCGAGGGGGTGAACTTGTCGAGCTTCTTGCGCATCAGCATCGCGTTGGTGCAGAGGAAGACGTACTTCTTCTTCGCCACCAGCTGACGCACGATCTCATCGATCTGAGGGTGCATCAGGGGTTCGCCACCGGCGATGGAGACCATCGGGGCACCTGATTCCAGCACCGCCCCGACCGCCTGTGCGACCGGCATGCGCTGCTTCAGCACTCCGGCCGGGTGCTGGATCTTGCCACAGCCCTCGCACGCCAGATTGCAGGCGAACAAGGGCTCCAGCTCGACGATCAGCGGAAACTTCTCCCGCCTGCGGAGCTTCTGTTCGAAGAGATACGTCGCAACCTTGATGGACTGACGGAGCGGCATGGCCATCTGGGCTCACCTCCTGGGGAGCAGCAAAGATCGGTGCCATTCGTGAAAAGCCGGAAGGACAGCACGGAGAACGCGGAATGCCGATATTCCACCGCGGACCGTGCCGATACGGACGAGCTCATGCTCTGGAGCGTCCACGACCACCCGTACGGCCGCAACCGGGCGTGGCCCGGTCCGTACGGCTGTGCGGAGGGTGGCGGCGGACTCCATGTCCACCGCGATGGCACCGGTGGCCCGCAGGCCGGCCCGCTCCGGGCCCCGGACGACATGGCCGGTGCCGGCCAGCGGGCCGGTGTGGACCGTGCGCCCGGGCAGCGCTCTGACCAGCGCGTCGACCAGCAGACCGGTCCCGGTGCACGGGGTGGTGCCGGCGGCGTCCCTGGTCTCCTCGGCCACCACGAGGTCGCCCGGGTGCATGCCGGGCTCCAGCCCGGCACAGAAGCCGGAGGCGATGACCGCCGTGCCTCCGGCTCCGCTCAGTCCCAGCGCGTCCCGGACGGCGTCCTCCGCGGCCCGGGGGCCCATCCCCGACCTGATGATGCTCACCGGGCCGGGGCCGGGGAGGCAGCCCTTCCTGCCGGTGCGCAGGGCGAGGCGCTCGATGCCGAGCGCGCAGGCGATCAGCAGCGGTGTGGCGGGACCGGGCGGCTCCTGTGCACCACCCATGGACTCAGGCCCCCTTACCCGTACCGGCGCCGATCTCGGCGGCGGTGGCGAAGGGGTCGCCGTACACGTACCGGCCCAGGGCGGTGAGAGGGAAGACCTGCCGGTAGAGGTGGTAGTTGATGGAGAAGTCCCAGGGGAAGCCCGTCCCGGTGAAGTGCGGCTCGTCCCAGGAACCGTCCGCCTGCTGGGTCTCCGCCAGCCAGGCGACGCCTCTCTCCACGCACCTGGTCTCCCGCTCCCCCGCCGCCAGGAGCGCGAGCAGCGCCCACGCCGTCTGGGAGGCGGTCGAGCTGCCGTGGCCGATCCACTTCTCCTCGCGGTACGAACGCAGGTCCTCGCCCCAGCCCCCGTCGTCGTTCTGGACGGACTTCAGCCAGTCGCAGGCCCGCTTCACGGAGGGGTGCGCGGCCGGGAGCCCGGCCGCGATCAGCGCGGGCACCACGGAACCCGTCCCGTAGATGTAGTTGACGCCCCATCGGCCGAACCAGGCCCCGCTCTCCTCCTGTTCGGCGAGGAGCCAATCGATGCCACGCCGGGTACGGGGGTCGCGGGACCGGCCCTCGACGGCGAGCATCTCCACCACGTGTCCGGTGACGTCGGCCGACGGCGGGTCGATGACCTCACCGAAGTCGCAGAACGGCAGCCGGTTGGGGAAGGGGCTGGTGTTGTCCGCGTCGAAGGCTCCCCAGGCACCGTTGCGTGACTGCATGCCGAGGTTCCAGCGCACCCCGCGTTCGATGGCGGCCTCGACCCTCGCGGGGTCGGGGTGGCGGACGCGGCGCAGCGCCAGGACGACTTCGGCGGTGTCGTCGATGTCGGGATAGTTGTTGTTGTGGAACTCGAACGCCCATCCTCCTGGGGCGAGTTCAGGCCGACGTACGGACCAGTCCCCGGGCCGCACGATCTCTTCACCGAGCATCCAGTCGGCTGCCCTCACGAGCGCCGGATGGTCGGGGCTCACCCCGGCGTCGGCGAGGGCGATGGTGGCGAGACAGGTGTCCCAGACCGGTGACTGGCAGGCTTCGACCATGCGGGCGCCGTCCTCGCGCCACACGGTGAACCGGTCGAGCGATTCGAGTCCCGCCCGCATGACCGGGTGGTCGAGATCGTATCCGAGCAGGTGGAGGGCGATGACGGAGTAGACCGCGGGCGGCTGGATCCCGCCCCAGCAGCCGTCGTTCTCCTGGCGCTCGATGATCCAGCGGGCGGCGGCGTTCATGGCCATGCGCCGCAGCCTGCGCGGAGCCACCTTGTGGTAGAGGTGCAGCGCCTTGTCGAGCCGCTGGAAGACTCCGTCCCAACTGGCCGCGGGAGCGGTGGGCCTGGGCGGGTTGGGACAGGACGGGTCGGTGTGCAGTTCATCGAGGGCGAAGGGCGCCGGGCGCACGGGCCGCTTCGCGGACACGATGGTGAGCGGCACGATCGTCTGGCGTGCCCAGCATCCGAAGTCGTAGATGTTGAGAGGGACCCACTTCGGGAAGAACATCAGCTCGGGCGGGAGTTCCGGCAGGTCGGCCCACTTCCACCAGCCGAAGAGGGCCAGCCAGATGCGGGTGAAGACCCTGGACTCCGCGATGCCGCCCTGTTCTCTGACCCAGCCCGCGGCGCGGATCATGTGGGGGTCGTCGGGCCGGTCTCCGGCCAGCCGCAGGGCGACGTACGCCTCGATCGTGGCGGAGAGGTCGGGCGGCCCCTCGTAGAAGGTGTTCCAGGTGCCGTCGCCGAGCTGTTCGCCCCGGATGAAGCGGGCGGCGGCCTTGACGGTGTCCGGATCCTGGATGCCCAGGAACTGACGGAGGAGCAGGTCCTCCGCGTCCATGGTGACGTTGGTGGCGAGGTCGCCCTTCCACCAGCCCTGTTCGTCCTGTCTGCCGAGGAGGTGCTCCACCGAGCGCTCCGCGGCCAGCCGCGCGACGGCGAACATGTCGTCCGCGGTGGTGGTCGATTCGGTCGGATCGCTGGCCGAGGCTGCGCGGAGGTTCGCGGCCCCGGTGCTTCCGTCGGTCGTCGCTGTCATGGCTTCCCCTTCGTGCAGTTTGGTCCTCTGCTGTGCTGGGGTCTCCGTCGGCGGGCGCCCCGTGGGGCGCCCGCCGGCGACTGCGAGTCATATCTGGATGGTGATCATCTCTTTCGTACGACCACGAAGTCGGCGAGCTCGGTGAGCTGCGCCCGCACTCGTTCCGGCATGTCGACGCCGTGCAGCGCCTCGATGGCTACCGCGTGCTGACGGCGGGCTTCCTGGGCGGTCCACTCACGACCGCCCGCCTCCTCGATGAGCGCCGCACGCGCGGCGAACTCCTCTTCGGAGAAGCTGTCGAAGTCGCTGCTCCTGGCGTCGGCGGCGAGCAGTTCGCCCAGACGCTCCGAGGCCGGCCCGCCCGCGGCGAGCGCGGCCACGACGGGCAGTGACTTCTTGCGCTGGCGCAGGTCGCTCCAGGTCTGCTTGCCCGTGGACTCCGGGTCGCCCCAGATCCCGAGCAGGTCGTCGACCGCCTGGAAGGCGAGGCCGAGGTGGTAGCCGTACGCCTCCAGGACGTCGGCGGTACGGTCGTCGGCGCCGCCGAGGACGGCTCCGATGGAGACGGCGCAGGCGAGCAGGGCACCCGTCTTGTTGCCCTCCATCTCCAGGCACTCCTCGACGGTGACCCGCTCGCGGTGCTCGTAGGAGATGTCCTGGGCCTGACCGTCGATCAGCTTCCGGCTGGCCGTGGTCAGCCGGCGGGCCGCCCGGCCGGCCTCGACGGTGCCGAGCTCCAGCAGGATCTCGTTGGCCAGCGCGAAGAGCGCGTCGCCGACGAGGATCGCCTGGGCCGGTCCGTGCACCTTCCATACGGTGTCGCGGTGGCGGCGCTGCTCGTCGCCGTCCATCAGGTCGTCGTGCAGCAGCGAGAAGTTGTGCACGAGTTCGACAGCCACGGCGCCGGGGATCCCCGCCTCTGCCGGGGCTCCCGCCGCTTCCGCGGACAGCAGGGCGAGCGCGGGGCGGACGGCCTTGCCGCCGTCGCCGTCGGCGGGCCGGCCCTGGGCGTCGATCCAGCCGAAGTGGTAGGCCGCGACGGTGTCCATGGGCGGCGCGAGCCGTCCCACGGCAGCTCGCAGCACCGGCGCTGACAGGGCCCTTCCGCGCTCCAGAAGCGCGGTGACGTCCGCGGTGTCCACCACGGTGTCGTAAGCCGGATTCGCCGGGGTCACAGACTCTCCTCTTGTTCCGGTGGTACTGCTCATGCCGCCTCCTGCAGCGGATGTTCGTGGGGCCGGCCGAGGGCCTGGAGCGCGGCGTCCGCGGCGGTGAAGCCACTGCGGACGGCACCCTCCATCGTGGCGGGCCAGCCGGTGGCGGTCCATGCTCCCGCCAGGTTCAGCCCGGGGACGCGGGTGTGGGTGCCCGGCCTCAGGCGTCCCACGCCGGGCGTGGGGGCGAAGGTCGCGGTGCGTTCCCGGGTGACGAAGAAGTCGCGGATCCCGGCCCCTCGCGCCGCCGGGAGGAGCCGTTCGAGTTCGGGCACGTAGCGCTTGCGCAGCTCGGCGACGGGGAGGTCGATCTCGTCCTGTGCGGCGGACTGGGAGACCGCGAGGTACTGGCCGCCTCCCTGGAGACCGGAGGACTCCGTGCGGTCGAAGACCCACTGCACGGGCGACCCGAGCGCCGCGAAGAAGGGCCTGCGCAGCACCGTGCGGTCGTAGACGACATGGACGTTCAGGATCGGCGCGTCGGTGAGGTCGAGCAGCCGGCCGGGGTCGTCGAGCGCGCCTTCGGGGAGCAGCCGGTGGGTCTCGCCCTGGGGCACGGCGAGGACGACGGTGTCCGCCTCGATCGTCTCCCCGTCGGTCCCGACCGCCCAGCGGCCGTCCTCGGCGCGGGCGAGGGAGGTGACCCGGGTGCGCAGGTGGATCCCCACGCCCGCCGATTCGAGCGCCTTGCGGGCCAGGGTGTCGTGGAGGTCACCGAGGGGTACGGCGGCCCAGCCGATGTCGGCGGCACCGGGTTCGGAGAGGAGGCCCGTCTTGAAGACCTTCGCGGCCAGCGCCATGGAGGCGTTCGGTGCGGTGGCGTTGAGGGTGGCCACTCCGACGAGGTCCCAGAGGGCCTCGATGGTGCGGCGCGACTGCCCGTGGCGGCGTAGCCAGGTGGCGAAGTCGACGCCGTCCAGCGCGGGGTCGGCCGGGTCGAGACGGCCCAGCGCCAGGGCGGCGCGGGCCACACCGGCCTTCTCCGCGAGCGAGAGGTGCGGGTAGGCGGCGAGTCCGCCGGCCAGGTGCAGGGGTACGGGCAGCGCGGTGCGGCGCAGCCGTCCCAGCCTCGGCCCGGCGGGCCGGCCGACGTCGAGCACGGGCACGTCGAGGCGGTCCTGGAGAGGGGCGAGGTGAGCGCCCTCGATCCGGTCCAGGAACCAGCGGTAGCCCGTACAGCAGCGCAGGTAGACGTGCTGGCCGTTGTCGACGGAGAGGTCGCCGCGCCGGAAGGAGAAGGCGAGCCCGCCGAGCCGGGGGCGGCCTTCGAGCAGGGTCACGCCGAGCCCCGCGTCGGCGAGCCGCAGCGCAGCGGTGACACCCGCGAGGCCGCCGCCGACGACCACGGCACGGGAGGACCGAGGGCTCCGGCCGGTCATGCCTGCTCCCTTCGCCTTGTCGCCGCGGTCTTCTCTTCACGCCGCGACGTCGCAGACAGGGACGCACCGGGACGGCCGGAGGTTGCCCGCCCCGCGTGGATCGGACGCGTCATCAGACCCTCCCCCTGGCAGTCCGGCGGGAGATGTACCGCGCGTCGAGCCCCGACAGCCCCCGCACGGCAACGTACGCCTTCTCGTGGCCGGGCAGCGAGACCCTGCCGCGCAGGACCGCCTCGGGATCCCGTTCGATCCGGTCGAGGAGCCGCCGGTAGATGCCGGCCATGGCCGCCACGCAGGCACCGCTGCGCCGGTCCAGCATGGGAAGCAGCCGGTAGCCCTCGGCGAAGAGTGCCCGGGCGCGCCGGACCTCGAAGTGCACCAGGCCGGCGAAGTCCGCCCCGGGAGGCGGAGTGGCCCGCTGGAAACCGGCGGAGCAGCCGAACTTCGCGAGGTCGTCGGCGGGCAGGTAGGTGCGCCCGTTCCCCGCGTCCTCGCGGACGTCGCGCAGGATGTTGGTGAGCTGGAGTGCGAGGCCGAGCGTGTCGGCGTACTCCGCGGCCCGCTCCGCGCCGGGGGCGCCCGCCTCGGCCCCGAAGACGCCCAGGCTGAGGCGCCCGATGGCACCCGCGACACAGCGGCAGTACGTCTTCAGGTCGTCCCAGGTCTCGTACGTCGCGCCGCGGACGTCCATCAGCACGCCGTCGATGAGCTCGTCCAGGCCGCCGAGCGGGAGCGGGAAGCGGTGGGCGGCGTCGGTCAGCGCGACCGCGACCGGGTCGGTGTCGTCCTCGTCGACCTTGCCGTCCCGGATCCGGCCGAGCAGCTGCCGGGTGTCCTCCAGCCGGGCGTGCTTGGTCCCCGGATCCAGCTCGCCGTCGCCGATGTCGTCGACCCGACGGGAGAAGGCGTACAACGCCGACATGGCCTGCCGCTTCTCGTACGGCAGCAGTCGGATGCCGTACGCGAAGTTGCGGGCCTGCTGTCCGGTGACGGCCTCGCAGTAGCTGTACGCGGCCTGTACCGGTGCCGACATGTACGTCGTCTGTCCCTCCACGGTCCGGCTCACCCCTCTCTGTGCGCTCTTCGCAGGACGTCTCCCACTTCGCGCAGCAGTCTGGGCGCGGTGGGCTTGGGCGGTCCGGGCAGTACGTCGAAACCGGCGGCCGAGACGGCGCCGAGGGCGGCTCGCCCTCCGCCGACGAATCCGGCGAGCAGCAGCTTGAGCCGGCCGTGGACACTGCCCACAAGGGGGATGCCCTCGTCCAGCAGTTCGCGGGCGCGTTCCGCCTCGAACGCGATCAGTGCCCGTACCGCCGCGCCCGCGGACGGGGCGGCCAGGTCGGATTCGCCGACATGGAGACGGGCCATGTCCTCGGCGGGGAGATAGATCCGGTCGCGGCCGAGGTCCTCGGCGACGTCCTGGAGGTGTTCGGCGATCTGGAGCGCGGTGCAGACCGCGTCGGAACGGCGGATGCGTTCGGGGCTCGCGGTGCCGGTGATCTGCAGGACGAGCCGGCCGACCGGGTTGGCGGAGAGCTCGCAGTAGGCCAGCAGCTCGGCGTAGGTCCCGTAGCGACGGACCTTCTGGTCCTGCCGGTTGGCTTCGACGAGCCCGAGGAAGGGCTCGGGGGTGAGTGCGCAGCGCCGCACGGTGGGGCGCAGTACACGCATCAGGGGGTGGCGGGGGCCGTCACCCGTGGACGAGAAGACGCGGTGCAGGTCGGCTTCGAGGGCGTCCAGCAGGGCGAGCCGGTCCTCGGTCTGCCCGAGCTCGAGGCCGAGGTGGCGGGCGTCCCCGCCACCGGGGGCGAGGTCGCCGTCACCGATGTCGTCGACGAGGCGGGCGAAGCCGTAGACGGCCATCAGGTCGTCACGCCAGGCGCGGGGCAGGAAGAAGGGCGCCACGGGGAAATTCTCGTCGGCGGCCTTGCCGAGCGTGGCGGTCGTGGCGGCGTCGGCGGACACCTGCTGGGAACGGGTCACTGCGTACCGCCCGACGTGGGGACGGCGAAACCACGTCGGAGCTGGAGATTTTCCATCATTGCCGTCATATCTCCCGTTCTACACTGCCGACCCAAAACATCCCTTTTCGGACACGCCGCCCGTCCGGCCGAGTGCGGTATGCACACAACAGGCGATATGTCGGGGCGTATCGCCCCACAGTGCCGCGAATCAGTACCGTGCCAGCTTACGTTGTACAGCTCACAGCGCCGCGCCGGGGTGCGGCACGCGTCGACGCGACGTTCCGGCCGCCGTCAACCTTCCCCGGACTCGGGGCAATTGACGTCATCCGCCGGGAGGAGATCCCCCCTGGAGGCCCTGCGGGCCGTTCCCTCCGGCCGGCCCCGCACGCCGCAGGGCCCCCGCCACCGGGCTCCGGCGGGGGCCACACGCGCACGACGGCTACTTGCCGGTCTCCCTCTCGTAGGCCTTCAGCACCTCTTCGGTGGGCCCGTCCATCAGGAGCTCGCCCTTCTCCAGCCACAGCACCCGGTCGCAGGTGTCCCGGATGGTCTTGTTGTTGTGGCTGACCAGGAAGACGGTGCCTGCCTCCTTGCGCAGCTCGCGGATCCGCTCCTCGGAGCGGACCCGGAACTTGCGGTCGCCGGTGGCCAGCGCCTCGTCGATCATGAGGACGTCATGGTTCTTGGCGGCCGCGATCGAGAAGCGCAGACGGGCCGCCATGCCGGACGAGTACGTCCGCATCGGCAGCGTGATGAAGTCGCCCTTCTCGTTGATCCCGGAGAAGTCCACGATGTCCTGGTAGCGCGCCCGGATCTCCTCCCGGCTCATGCCCATCGCGAGTCCGCCGAGCACGACGTTGCGCTCACCCGTCAGGTCACTCATCAGCGCGGCGTTGACGCCGAGCAGCGACGGCTGGCCGTCCGTGTACACCTTGCCGTGCTCGGTCGGCAGCAGGCCGGCGATGGCCCGCAGCAGGGTCGACTTGCCCGAACCGTTGGTACCGATGAGGCCGATCGCCTGCCCGCGGTAGGCGGTGAAGGAGACGCCCCGCACCGCGTGCACCTTGCGCACACCGCGGGGCTCCCCCTTGCCGCGGCGCATGATCCGGCTCAGGGCAGCTGTGGCGCTGCCCTTCCCCCCGCCCGTGCCGTTGACCCGGTACACGATGTGCACGTCGTCCGCGATCACGGTGGGAATGTGTCCCTGGGACGTTTCCTCAGCCACGGCCGTACCGTTCCTCTGCCTTCCAGAAGTACACGAAGCCCAGCACGCCCACCACGAGCGACCAGGCGAGTCCGACGGCCCAGACGTGCTGCGGCAGGTTCTCCGAGCCGTAGCCGTCGATCAGGGCGAAGCGGACCAGGTCCATGTAGATGGCCGCCGGGTTGTACTGCAGCACGTCGGCGATCCACTGCGGCTTGTCCTCCAGCATCACGGGGATGGAGAACATGACGCCCGAGGCGTACATCCAGGTACGCATGACGAACGGCATCAGCTGGGCGAGGTCCGGGGTCTTGCTGCCCAGCCGGGCCATGACGAGCGCCAGGCCGGTGTTGAAGAGGAACTGCATGGCCAGCGCCGGGATCACGAGCAGCCAGGAGAGTCCCGGATAGCTGCCGAAGCCGATGGCCACGGCCACCAGCACGATCATCGAGAACAACAGCTGCTGGAGCTGCTGCAGCGAGAACGAGATGGGCAGCGAGGCCCGGGGGAAGTGCAGCGCGCGGACCAGACCGAGGTTGCCCGCGATCGAGCGGACCCCTGCCATGACCGAGCTCTGGGTGAAGGTGAAGACGAAGACCCCGGTCACCAGGAACGGGATGTAGACCTCATGGCTCATGCCCCGGCTGGTGCCGAGGATCACGCCGAAGATCAGGAAGTAGACGAAGGCGTTCAGCAGCGGTGTGGCCACCTGCCACAGCTGGCCGAGCTTCGCCTGGCTGTACTGCGCGGTCAGCTTGGCCCGCGAGAACGCCAGGATGAAATGCCGGCGGCCCCAGAGCTGCCGGATGTACGCGAACAGCCCGGGCCGGGCGCCGCTCACCGTAAGGCCGTACTTGTCGGCCAGCCGGGACGCGCTCAGTCCCTCGTCGGCGGACGGCGGGCTGCTCAGCGCAATCCCGCCGTCGTGGGTCGTGTCACTCACAGGTAAGAACTCTCGTCTTCACGATGCGCAGCCGGTCGCGGGCGCGGCCGAGGCGGACAGGATCCCCGTACGAAACGAATACGGCTCATGGTCTCAGAGGTGAGCCTCTCAGATCACCGGCGGCCGGCCCAGTCTGGTCAGCCGCCATACCGTACGCCACCTCATGGGGCGCCGGGGTCCGCAGGGCTTGGTCCAGCCTTCCCGGAAACCTCCGAACCATGCCCTGAGCGCGGGCAGCGAGGGCCTGCGGACCAGGGTGAGGAGCAGCCAGACCCCGACGTAGAGGGGCACCAGCGGCGTGGGCAGGTTGCGGCGGGCGAGCCAGACGCGGTTGCGGGCCACCATGCGGTGGTAGACCGCGTGGCGCGAGGGCGCGGTGGTGGGGTGGTTGAGCACCATGTCCGCGCGGTAGTCGATCATCCAGCCCGCGTCCAGGGCACGCCACGCGAGGTCGGTCTCCTCGTGCGCGTAGAAGAACTCGCCGGGGAGCGGGCCGGCCTCGGCGATCACCTGGCTGCGCACCGCGTTCGCGCCGCCGAGGAACGTCGTGACACGGGACGAGCGCATCGGGTCGGAGGCACGCAGCCGCGGCACGTGCCGTCGCTGGGTGACGCCGGTGTCCGGGTCCGCGATGCGGAAGGTGATGATCCCGAGCGCCGGGTCCGCGTCGAACGCCTGTCGGCAGAGCTCGGCGGTGTCGGTGTTCGGCAGGTACCCGTCGTCGTCGAGGAAGAGCAGGGCGTCCACGTCGGCCCCGGACGGACCGAACGCCTCGATGCCGACGTTGCGGCCGCCCGGGATGCCCAGGTTCTCGGGCAGCTCGACGGTCCGTACGCCAGGCGGGACGTCGGGGACCGGGGCGCCGTTGCCGACGACGACCACCTCGATGCGGTCGCCCTCCTGCCTGGCGACCGAGTCGAGAAGGGCACGCAGTTCTTCGGGGCGGTTGCCCATGGTGATGATGACCGCGCCGAGTTTCATGGGAGAGCTCACTTCAGCCTGCTGGACGCCAGGATCGACACCAGGTGCAGGACGGTCTGGAGAAGGGCGATGCCGGCCATGACCGCGACCGCGAGCCGGCTGAAGAAGAGGTCGTCCCTGACCACGTCGAGCACGGCCACCACCAGGATCACGAACGACGCCTCGATACCGAGGATGAGCCGGTGGAACTTGAGCGCACCGGCAGCACGGCGGGCGAACGCCATCCCGGAGGAACGGGGCTCGGACGCGGCCTCCTTGACGGGCGGCAGCCCGCCCTGGTGGCGCGCGACGCCGACGAGGTCGGTCTCCGACTTGATCAGGATGGCGCCCAGCGCGGCGAGCGTTCCCAGGAACGCCCACAGCCAGTCGATCCGGCCCGTGCCCCACAGGTCCGCGGCACGCAGGCCGAAGCCGACCAGCACCGCCGCGTCACACAGATAGGCGGCCACCCGGTCCAGATAGACCCCGGCCAGCGAGTACTGCTTCTTCCAGCGGGCGACCTCACCGTCGACGCAGTCGAACAGCAGGTAGAGCTGGACGGCGAGGACCCCGAGCAGGGCGCCCGGGATGCCCGGCACGAGGAGGGCCGGGGCCGCGAGCACACCCGCGACGGTCATCACGTAGGTCAGCTGGTTGGGCGTGACCTTGGTGGTCACCAGGCGCCGGGTGATGCGCAGCGAGATCTCGCGCATGTAGAGCCGACCCGCCCAGTGCTCGCCGCTGCGCCGGTCCTTCACACCCGGGGGGTGCACGACCGGGCGGAGTTCAGCTATGGATGGCTTTTGCATAGTCGGCGTACGCGTCCCTGATCTGGTCGGTGGACAGGTTGAGGTGTTCCAGGATCGTGAAGCGTCCCGGGCGCGTCTGCGGGGCGTACTCGACGGCCCGCACGAATTCCTCGGCGGTGAAGCCGATCTCGTCGGGCAGCACCGGCAGCCCGTGGCGCCGCAGTACGGAGGCCATGAGAAGCGACTCCTCGCGGGCCCCCCGCAGGTGCATGGCGAAGCAGGCGCCGAGGCCGACCTGCTCGCCGTGGCTGGCCGCGCGCTTCGGGTACAGCAGGTCGAAGGCGTGGTTGATCTCGTGGCATCCGCCCGAGGCCGGCCGTGAGTCCCCCGCGATCGACATGGAGATGCCGGTCAGGACGAGGCCTTCCGCGAGCACCTTGAGGAAGGCGTCGTCGCCGATCCCGCCGGGGTGGCGCAGGACCGCCTCGCCCGCCTGCCGGGCCATGGCCGCCGCGAGACCGTCGATGTCCTCGCCGCGCACCTCGTGCGCGAGCTCCCAGTCGGCGACGCAGGAGATGTTGGAGACCGCGTCGCCGATGCCCGAGCGCACGTAGCGTGCGGGCGCCTCGCGGATCACATCGAGGTCGATGACCACGGCGATCGGGGTGGGGACCCCGTAGGAGCCCCGCCCGTTGTCGTTGTCCAGCGTCGCGACCGGGGAGCAGAGCCCGTCGTGGGACAGGTTCGTCGCGACGGCGACCAGGGGCATGCCCACACGCGCCGCGGCGTACTTCGCCACGTCGATGATCTTGCCGCCGCCGAGGCCGACCACGGCGTCGTAGCGGTTGCCCTTGATGCCGTCGGCGAGCCGCACCGCGGAGTCGATCGTGCCGTCGGTGACCGGGTACCAGTCGGCACCCGGCAGCACCGGGGCGAGCCGCTCGCGCAGGGCGCGCCCGGACCCCCCGCTGATCGCGACGGCGAGCTTGCCCGACGCGGAGATCCGCTGGTCGGCCAGGAGGCCGGCCAGATCGTCCATCGCGCCACGCCGGATGTCCACGACGACCGGGGACGGGATGAGCCGGGTCAGTACAGGCACGCGATCTCCCTGCCCCTGGCGAGGTCGTCGTGGTTGTCGATCTCGACCCACGTCACCTCGCCGATGGGGGCGACGTCGACCGTGAATCCGCGGTTGACGAGCTCCTGGTAGCCGTCCTCGTAGTAGAGGTCGGGGTCGCGCTCGAAGGTGGTCCTCAGGGCGTCGGCGAGCTCTTCGGCGGCCTCGGGCTCGATCAGCGTGACGCCGATGTACTCGCCGGTCGCGGTGGCCGGGTCCATCAGCTTGGTGATCCGGCGGACGCCCTTGCCGTCCTCGGTGATGACCTTCATCTCCTCGTCGGCGAGGGTCTTCACCGTGTCGAGGGCGAGGATGATCTTCTGGCCCTTGCCACGCGCGTCCAGGAGGGTCTTCTCGACGGAGACCGGGTGCACGGTGTCGCCGTTGGCGAGGATGACGCCCTTCTTCAGGACCTCACGCGCGCACCAGAGGGAGTAGGCGTTGTTCCACTCCTCGGCCTTGTCGTTGTCGATCAGCGTCAGCGTCACGCCGTACGTGGCCTCGAACTCCGCCTTGCGGGCGTAGACCGCCTCCTTGCGGTAGCCGACGACGACCGCGACCTCGGTGAGCCCGACCTCGGCGAAGTTGGCCAGCGTCAGGTCCAGGACCGTCTTCTCGCCGTCCACCGGCACCAGGGCCTTGGGCAGCGTGTCCGTGTAGGGACGCAGACGGCGTCCGGCACCGGCAGCCAGTACGAGGCCGATCATGCGAGTTCTCCTTCGTCGTGTACGGCGGGGGCCGAGGAGGACACCCAGAAGCGGATGGACTCCACGAGCACCACCAGAGCCACGGCGGCCGCGAGCGCGGTCAGAGCCGTGGTGAAACCTGAACCATGGATCAGTACGGCGGCGAGAACGGCGACGACCAGGGTCCGGCCCTCGTGCCCGCCGATGGTGCGGACCAGCCACTGGGGCGGCGCCCCGGTGCCGCCCCGGATGCGGTACACCGTGTCGTAGTGATGGTAGGCGACAGCCGAAACCAGGCCGAATGCCGCGGGAACGGCATGCGGTATGTCACTGCGGGCCGCCAGCACCAGGACCGTGCAGTACTCCGCGGCACGGAAGACCGGAGGGACGAGCCAGTCGAGCGCGCCCTTGAGCGGCCGCGACACGGCGAGGCCGGAGACGGCCGCGTACACCACCGCCGCTCCCACGGTCAGCCAGCCGCCGTAGGGGGCGAACAGTGCCGCAGCGACCATCACCAGAGCACCGGCGAGTGCCAGGAGCGGCGCCGTGAAGCCTCCGCCGGGGCGCCGGAGCACACCGGCGACGGCCTGGGCGAGCGGACCGGAGTCGGCCAGGTCGGCCAGTGCCCGGGCGGCGCGGTCGGTGCGCTGCGCCTTGCGGGTCAGCGAGCGCAGCAGCCGGCCGGCCGTCGTGTAGCAGGCGGCCAGCGCGCAGCCGACGAGCAGGGCGTAGAAGACGATCCGAGGCGTGGTCACGGCGGTGAGCACGGCGATCATGGCCCAGCGCTCGCCGATGGGCAGGACTATCATCCGGCGCAGCCAGACCGTCCAGCCGACACTGTCGAGCTTGTCGGAGAGCGCGGCGGTGGGGCTCGTGTTGGACACCGCGTCGTGGTTCGCCTCGTTGAACGAGAAGTCGATGACATGGCGGCACGCCTGCAGCACCATCGCGCCGAGCGCGAGGACCCATACGTCATCACCGCCGCGGGCGGCGCCGAGGGCGAGGCCCGCGTAGTACGCGTACTCCTTGGCCCGGTCGAACGTGGCGTCCAGCCAGGCGCCCATCGTCGAGTACTGGAGCGAGTACCGGGCGAGCTGCCCGTCGGTGCAGTCCAGGACGAAGGAGAGGAGCAGGAGCACCCCGGCCGCGACATAGCCGCCGCGGGTACCGGTCGCCGCGCTGCCGGCCGCGATCAGCGCGGTGATCAGCGAGGCGGTGGTCACCTGGTTCGGGGTGAGCCCCCGGCGGGCGCACCAGCGGGCGATGTAGCGGGAGTAGGGGCTGATGAAGTACGTGGTGAAGAAGCCGTCGTGGGCCTTCACCGCGCTGCGCAGGCGCACGGCCTCGTCGTCGACGGCGGCCACGGCCGCCAGGGCGGCGGTCCGCTCCTCCGGCCCCGTGGGCACGGAAGCCGCGAGCGAACCGAGCACGGGGCGCTGCACCGGGGTGCCCTCCGCGTCCAGTGCCACGGCCAGCCGGCCGGGCACCGTGCGTTCCTCGGTGACGGGTCCGGCACCATGAGGCGCGACAGGGCTCCCCGTGCCGACGGCGGCCACGGCCCGCCGCAGGGCACGGAGCAGGGCGGGACGCGCCTCGGGCTGCGCGGTGAGCGCCCCGGGGATCGAGGCGGCGGCGAAGCGGGGGTCGGTGAGTCCTAGCCTGAGGGCATGGACGTGGCCGACGAAGCGGGGGTCCACGAGCGCGACGCGTCTGCTCGCGGGGACTGCCGCGAGCAGCTCGGCGGCCTCGGTGGCGTCAGCTGCGGCAGTCACCTCGAAGCCGAGTGACCGCAGATCGTCCTCGAGCGACGATCCGGGTACCGGCGCACCGGTGAGGATGGCGGTCGACAGACGAACTCACTCCTTGGTGCTGACGGGAACGGCGCGCGGACATGAGGCCGGAAGTGGACCGGCGGCGCGTCGGCTGAGGCTATCGGATGAACGGAAGACCGAGTTCACCGCCCGTTTGTGCTCCGTTCGGGCGAATAAGCCATCATGCGGCGCCGTTCGCGATCATCATCGTCGATCAACACCTCGACCCACAAACCGCGTCCGGACTGCGCATAAGCTGGCGGGATGACGTGGTTGATCACAGGCGGGGCCGGATACATCGGGGCACATGTGGCGAAGGCCATGACGGCTGCCGGGGAGCGGGTCGTCGTCCTCGACGACCTCTCGACGGGTATCGAGGAGCGGCTGCCCGCGGGCATCACCCTGGTGCGGGGCTCGGCCTCCGACCGCGGGGTGGTGGACCGGGTCCTGGCGGAGCACTCCGTTTCGGGTGTGGTGCATCTCGCGGCGAAGAAGCAGGTCGGCGAGTCCGTCGAGAAGCCGCTGCTCTACTACCGGGAGAACGTGGCCGGGCTCGCGGCACTGCTGGAGGCCGTGGTCGCGGCCGGGGTCAAGCGCTTCCTCCTCTCCTCGTCGGCAGCGGTCTACGGCGTCCCCGACGTGGAACTCATCACGGAGGAGACCCCGTGCGCGCCGATCAGCCCGTACGGCGAGACCAAGCTCGCCGGGGAGTGGATGGTCCGCGCGACGGGCCGGGCGCACGGCATCTCGACGGCCTGTCTGCGGTACTTCAACGTGGCGGGGGCGGCCGAGCCGGAACTGGCCGACACGGGTGTCTTCAACGTCGTCCCGATGTTCTTCGACCGGCTGACACGGGGGGAGGCCCCGCGGATCTTCGGTGACGACTACCCGACACCGGACGGCACCTGCGTACGCGACTACATCCATGTCGCCGACCTGGCGGACGCGCACCTCGCCGTAGCCCGGAGGATGAGCGAGGGAGCGGGCGGCGGCGACCTCACCGTGAACATCGGCCGCGGCGAGGGCGTCTCCGTACGGCGGATCGCCGAGCTGGTGGCCGAGGTCACCGGTCTTCCCGCGGAGCCGGTGATCGAGCCGCGCAGGCCGGGGGACGCCGCCCGGGCGGTCGCGTCGGCCTCCCGGATGACCGACGAGCTGGGCTGGAAGGCCCGCCGCGGGATGCGCGAGATGGTGCGCTCGGCATGGGACGGCTGGTGCCTGCGCCACCCCGGAGCTCGCGTCGAGCAGTGAGGGACCACCCCCGGCAGCGTTCTGACCTGCGATCGTTTCCGCAGGTCAGAGCACATGACAACGGTGTTCAGTGCCGTGTTGCCCGCTACCCCTCCCCCGTAGTTCACTGGCCGCACCGGGCGAGGTGCGTCCGAGCCTGAACCACACGTATCGGAGGCGTTCTCATGGGGGCTGGCCACGATCACGGGCACACGCACGGAGGGCCTCCCCCGACGGGGACGGCCGCCGCCGCGTACCGGGGGCGGCTCCGGGTCGCCCTGGGCATCACGCTCGGCGTCATGGTCATGGAGATCGTCGGCGGACTCCTCGCCGACTCGCTCGCCCTGATCGCGGACGCGGCCCACATGGCGACCGACGCCCTGGGTCTGGGCATGGCCCTGCTGGCCATCCACTTCGCCAACAGGCCGGCGGGTCCCAACCGCACCTTCGGTTACGCCCGGGCCGAGATCCTCGCCGCGCTGGCCAACTGCCTGCTGCTGCTCGGCGTCGGCGGCTACCTGGTGTTCGAGGCCGTCGAACGCTTCATCACTCCCGCCGAGACCAGGGGCGGCCTGGCCATCGCGTTCGCCGCCGTCGGGCTGGTGGCCAACGTGGTCTCGCTCTCCCTGCTGATGCGCGGGCAGCGGGACAGCCTCAACGTGCGGGGCGCCTATCTCGAGGTCGTCGCGGACACGCTCGGCTCGATGACCGTCCTCGTCTCCGCGGGCATCATCATGGCCACCGGCTGGCAGGCCGCCGACCCCATCGCCTCGCTGCTGATCGGCCTGATGATCGTCCCCCGCACGGTGAAGCTCCTGCGGGAGACGCTCGACGTGCTGCTGGAGTCGGCCCCGAAGGGCGTCGACATGGACGACGTACGCGCCCACATCACGGCCCTGCCGGGCGTGCTGGACGTCCACGACCTGCACGCCTGGACGATCACCTCCGGCATGCCGGTCCTCTCCGCCCATGTGGTCGTGCACCAGGAGATGCTGGACTCGATCGGCCACGAGAAGCTCCTGCACGATCTGCAGGGCTGCCTGGGCCACCACTTCGACGTCGAGCACTGCACCTTCCAGCTGGAGCCCAGCGGGCACGCGGAACACGAGGCGCGGCTCTGCCACTGAGGGCCCGGGAGCCCGGTGCTAGGGTCTGGTCGTGTCTCCGGTCCGGAGCCCGTCGAAGTGAGAAGGAGCTGAGGGTGATGACTGTCCAGACGACGGCTGCCCCGTGCAGCAAGCGGTCCTTCCTCGCCTTCCGGGTCACCGGCTGACCGCTCGGCGCTCTTCACCTCGCCGTGCCGGCCGGGGCCCTCGCATCCAAGGGTTTCCACGTTGACCGAGCACATGTACGACGCTTTCTTCGCACCGCACGACGGACTTCCCCGGCAGAGCCCGGGCTCCGACTCCACCACCCGGCGGCTGCTCTCCCTCGCGGGTCCGCTGCCGCCCCGCCCCCGCGTCCTGGACCTGGGCCGCGGCCCGGGCAGGGCCTCGCTGCTGCTCGCCGCGGAGGCGGGCGCCGAGGTGACCGCGGTCGACCTCCACCAGCCCTTCCTCGACGAGCTCGCGAAGGCCGCCGAGGCCCGCGGGCTGGGAGAGCGGATCCGTACGGTCAGGGCCGGCATGACCGACCTCACGGAGCCCGAATTCGCCGACGGGTCGTTCGACCTGGTCTGGGCCGAGGGCTCCGCCTGCGTCATCGGCTTCGACACCGCCGTACGGGACTGGCGGCGGCTGCTCGCCCCGGGCGGCTCGATGGTCGTCACCGAGTGCGTCCGGACGACGGACGCGCCGTCGGCGGGGGCGCGTGCCTTCCAGGAGCGGCGCGCGGCGCTGCGCTCCTCCGTCGCGGAGAACACCGCGGCGGCGGTGGAGGCGGGCTGCCATGTGGTGGGGGTGCTGACGCGGCCCGGCAGCGACTGGGTCGAGTGCGGTGTCCCGCCGGCCGGGCGGGCCGACCCGTCGGCCCCCGGCATGCCCGAGGCGCTCTCGGCCGCCCACGAGGAGCTGGAGGTCCGCCGCCACGGCGCGGAGTACGGCTTCGCCGGTTATGCGCTGCGCCCCTTCGACGCCCGCTGGCGGACCCGTCCCGAGACGGCGGCCGACCGGGAGGCGGTGCACGATGTCGTCGCGGCCGCATTCCCGACCCGGGAGGAGGCCGGCCTGGTCGAAGCCCTGCGCACCGACCCCGGCGCCTGGCTGCCCGGCCTGTCGTACGTGGCCGAGGCCCCTGACGGCTCCGTCGCGGCACATGCGCTGCTGACCCGCTGCCGGGTCGGTGACGCTCCCGCGCTCGCGCTGGCCCCCGTGGCGACCGCGCCGGGTCACCAGCGCGGGGGCGCCGGGCGCGCGGTGGTCAGGGCGGTGCTGGACTCCGCGCGGCTGCGCGGGGAGTCACTCGTCCTGGTGCTCGGACATCCGGAGTACTACCCGGTCTTCGGCTTCGTGCCGGCGTCGCGGTTCGGGATCAGGCCGGGCTTCGAGGTTCCCGACGAGGCGATGATGGCGCTGATCCTGGACGATTCCGTGCCGGTTCCGCAGGGAATGATCCACTACCCGGCGGCCTTCGGAGTCTGACGCGGTGTCCGTCCTGCCGTGCCCCGCGGGGCACGGCAGGACGGACATGCCAGCACCCGAAGTGCGGACAAGCGGCTTTTGTACGGCAGACTTGACCGCACTCGAGGGGTCCGGCGCACGAGGCCGGGAACCAAAGCGAAGGATGGGTATGCCGACCACACCAGCCACCGCGGCGCACAGCTCGTCGAACGGCACAGCAGACGCGATCATGCTCGAACTGGTCGACGAGAGCGGCACCACCATCGGCACAGCGGAGAAGCTCGCCGCTCACCAGGCCCCCGGCCAGCTCCACCGGGCGTTCTCCGTCTTCCTCTTCGACGAGCAGGGACGGCTGCTGCTGCAGCGCCGCGCACTCGGCAAGTACCACTCCCCCGGCGTGTGGTCGAACACCTGCTGCGGCCATCCCTACCCGGGAGAGGCTCCGTTCGCGGCCGCCGCGCGGCGTACGTACGAGGAGCTCGGCGTCTCGCCCTCGCTGCTCGCCGCGGCGGGCACGGTCCGCTACAACCACCCCGATCCGGTGTCGGGCCTGGTGGAGCAGGAGTTCAACCACCTGTTCGTCGGGATGGTGCAGGAACAGCTGCGGCCGGACGAGGAGGAAGTCGGTGAGACGGCTTTCGTGACCGCCGGTGAGCTCGCGGAGCGTCATGCCGCCGCGCCCTTCTCGGCGTGGTTCATGACCGTGCTGGACTCCGCACGGCCCGCGATCAGGGAGCTGACGGGTCCGTCTGCGGGCTGGTGAGGCCCGTACGCCGCGCAGGGGCGGTCAGAGCTGCGTCTTCAGGGGCAGCGCCGCCCAGATGATCTTTCCGCCGCCCGCGGTGTGCTCCACGTCGCAGGTGCCGCCGGCCTCGGCGGTGATCTCCCGTACCAGGAGCAGCCCGCGCCCGCCGGTCTGCGCGTAGTCGGTGACCAGCGCCGTCGGGCGGTAGGGGTGGTTGTCCTCGACGGAGACCCTGATCCATTCCGCGCCGATGGCCACCTCGACCGCCAGTTCGGGCGAGAGCAGCGCCGCGTGCCGGACGGCGTTGGTGACCAGCTCCGACACGATCAGGAGCAGGCCCTGGAGGACGTCGTCCTCGACGGGTACGCCCTGCCGGGCGATCAGGTCCCGTACGGCGTGCCGGGCCTGCGGCACCGAGACGTCGAGGGCGGGGGCGGTGAAGCGCCACACTCCCTCGTACGGCACTGGATGGGCCGGAACGCTCCCGCGGCTCTCCATAGACCGGCACCCGCTCTCGACTCGCACATCACTGACCATCGAGTAATGAGTGTCGGGAAGAGTGTGGTCCGGACCGCAGCTCTGACCGCAAGTGGTCGGTTCTCGATGCAATGTGATCGAGTGGGTATGGCGGCGTCAGGTGATTGGACTACTTCTCACCTTCTTGAGGCGTCATCTGGTCCGTCACCAGACTGACGACGCGTCGGCCTCCCACCCCGACGGCGATCAGACCGAGCCCGTCGAACAGCAGGGCAAGCGAGAAGAAGCACCCGAACACGTAGAGGCTGCTGTGCGGCCAGTCGACGAGCACCAGCACGCCCAGGAGCAGTCCGAAGGCCCCCTGCAGCAGGGTCCAGCCGAACTGGGGCCCGCGCACGACGACACTGCCCACCAGCCGGAACACTCCCCCGGTGAGGAAGAGGAGCGCGGCGAACATCGTCAGCGCCTCGGCCGTGCCCACCGGATTCCTGATGACGACGACACCGGCCGCGATGTTCAGCGCGGCCACCACCACACCCAGCCAGAAGTACGGGGTACCGCGGGCCTGGACCGCGTGGAGGAGGCCGACGAGTCCGCCGACGAGCAGCAGCCAGCCGAAGAGGATCATCGAGGTGAGGGTGGCCACGCCGGTGTAGACGAGGCCGACGAGCCCCGCGACGACCAGCAGCGCTCCGAGCAGGGCCAGCACGCCGAAACCGCGGCTGAGCTTCCTGCCCTCGGTCGTGGGCCGGGGCTCCTTGCCCTCGGTCGTGGGTCCGGCCATCGACAGCTCCTCACGGTGCGTGCCCGCTTTCGACCCCTTCTTGATCATAGGTTCGGGCCGTGCGGATAGCATCCGGCGCATGGACCTCAGGGAGCAGACGGCACGGACGGATCCGCGGCTGGAGCACGCGGTCGTGGACGGCATCGCCACCGTCGTCATCAGCAACCCCGCGAAGCGCAACGCCATGACCGCCGGCATGTGGCAGGCGCTGCCTCCGCTGCTGGAGGAGCTGGCCGCCGACCCCGGCGTGCGGCTCCTCGTGCTCACCGGCGCCGGTGACACGTTCTGCGCAGGTGCGGACATCGGCTCTCTGCGGGGCCCGGGAGGACGGCCGCAGGCACTCGCCGTCGAGGCGGAGGAGGCCCTGGCCGCGTTCCCCCTCCCGACGCTGGCGGCCGTACGCGGATACTGCGTGGGCGGCGGCAGCCAGCTGGCGGCGGCGTGCGACCTGCGGTTCGCCGAGGAGGGCGCCTCCTTCGGGGTCACGCCGGCCAAACTCGGGATCGTGTACCCCTCGTCCTCGACGCGTCGGCTGGTCGCGCTGGTGGGCCCCGCCCAGGCGAAGTACCTGCTGTTCTCCGGCGAGCTGATCGGCACGGACCGCGCCCTGCGGGCGGGGCTGGTGGACGAGGTCCTGCCCGTGGGCGGGCTGGAGGAGCGGGTGCTCTCGTTCGCGCGGATCCTGGCGTCGCGCTCCCGACTGACGCAGGCCGCGGCCAAGGAGTTCGCCGACGGACGTGAGGACCGGGACGCGTACTGGTCGCGCCAGGCGGACGGCAGTGGGGACACCGCCGAGGGGGTGGCCGCCTTCCTGGAGCGCCGCGCTCCGCGTTTCACCTGGCACACGGGGTCAGCCGGGACCGTGCCTACGTCAGGATGAACCGGCTCTTCGCCCGCCACTCCTCGACCACGGCCGCGGACGCCTTCCGTGGTGATCCGCTGTCGTAGGGCGGCTGGGGGTCGTACTCGGTCAGCAGCTGGACGGTCCGCGCGTACTCGTCACCGGCGATCCTCCCGAGGAGGGTGAGGCCCATGTCGATACCGGCGGAGACTCCGGCGGCCGTGACGTACTTGCCGTCGAGGACGACCCGCTCCTCGGCCGGTTCGGCTCCGTAGGTCCTCAGGACGTCGAGGGCGAGCCAGTGCGAGGTGGCGCGCCGGCCGGTGAGCAGTCCGGCGGCGGCGAGCAGGAGGGAGCCGGTGCACACGGAGGTCGTCCAGGTGCTGGTGGCATCGGCCGTCCGCAGCCAGTCGAGCAGGACCCCGTTGTCCATCTGGTCGCTCTGTCCGGGGCCGCCCGGCACGATGACCAGGTCGGGGGCGGGTACGTCGGCGAGCGTACGGTCGGCGACGAGCGAGAGGCTGCCCCGGTCGTTGCGCACGGGGCCCGTCCGTTCGGCGACGAGGACGGTCTGGGCCCCGGGGAGCCGGTTGAGCATCTCGTAGGGGCCGACCGCGTCGAGCGCGGTGAAACGGTCGAAGAGCACGATGGCGATCCGCATGGGTGTCATCTCACGATCTGTAGGGTCGTTGCGGGCAGGAAGAGCACGCCGGTCACAGGGACGGGGCGCGGAAGCGGCGCCGGTATTCGGCGGGCGCCGTGCCCAGGGCTCTGACGAAGGCGCGGCGCATCGCCTCCGGGGTGCCGTAGCCACTGGCACGGGAGATCCCGGCGACGTCACCGGTGGTGTCCTCCAGCAGCCGGCGCGCCTGTTCGAGGCGTACGCGCTCGACGTATCTGCCAGGGGTCAGGCCCGTCTCGGCCTGGAAGGCGCGGGCGAAGTGGCGGGGCGAAAGCCTGGCCCGGGCGGCGAGCGCCTCCACCGAGAGGTCCGCGTCCGGGTGCTCGGTGACCCAGTGCTGTACGTCGCGGAGGGGCTCGCGGACAGCGGTCTGGGCGGTGAGCTGGGCGCTGAACTGCGCCTGGTTGCCGGGTCGTCTCAGGAAGACGACGAGGTGGCGGGCGACGGAGAGGGCCACCTCCCGGCCGTGATCCTCCTCGACCAGGGCGAGCGCGAGGTCGATGCCGGCCGTGACACCCGCGGACGTGGCCAGTCGGCCGTCGCGCACGAAGATCGGGTCCGGGTCGACCCGTACGGCGGGATGGTCGCGGGCGAGCCTCTCGCAGACGGACCAGTGCGTGGTCACCCGGTGACCGTCGAGCTGGCCCGCCGCGGCCAGGAGCAGCGCACCGGTGCAGACCGAGACCAGTCGCCGGGCCGACGGGGCGTGCACACGGAGCCAGTCGACCAGTGCGGGGTCGGGCGTCCGCGTGCCCGAGCCGCCCGGCACGAGGAGCAGGTCGGGTGGCGCGGCGTCGGCGAGAGTCCCGTCCGGGACGAGGCCGAGGCCGCTGGAGCAGCGGACCGGTGCGCCGTCCAGGGATGCGGTGCGCAGGACGTAGGAGACCCCGGGAAAGCGGGAGGCGCCGGCGAAGACCTCCACGGGGCCGCTGACGTCGAGGCTCTGGACGCCGTCGAAGAGCACGACGAGCACGGATCGCTGCTTCATGGGGGCAATCCTGCGCGGCGGGGCCGATGGCAGCAATGACGAGTTCCCCACCTTTCCTGCCACGCCGCCGTGTGGCCCGCAGACTGCCGCCCCGGAGTCACCTCACGTACCAACCAGTCGGTAACGTGCGGGCATGAGCACTCTTGAGCCCCGCGCCGGGCGCCGCTGCCACAACGCACTCAACCCGCTGCACTCCTGCGTCTACTTCTCCCCCGACCTCGGCAAGGAGTTCGGGGAGCTGGGCCTCGACGACTCGAGCCGCGTCTACTTCGCCGCCCGGGGCGCCGCCCTGGGGGCGGCCGGAGCCGGCACCGTCACCTCGACCTTCTACAACTTCAACCACGACCTCGTGGCCCGCCATCTGCCCGCCGTCTGGTCGGACGTCACCCCCGCGGCGGCCCTCGACGCGCGCCTCCGGGCGGCCGACTCGACGCTGCGCCGGGTGCTGGGCGAGGAGACCCTCGCCTCCCCGGAGATGGCCGAGGCCGCCGAGCTGGCCCTGCGCGCCGCCGAGGCGTGCACGCGCCACGCCCGGCCGCTGTACGCCGCGCACGCGGACCTTCCGGTGCCGGAGCAGACGCATCTGGCGTACTGGCACGCGGCGACGCTGCTGCGCGAACACCGCGGCGACGGGCACCTGGCCGCACTGCTCTCGGCCGGCCTGGACCCGTTGGAGGCCCTGGTCAGCCACACCGCCACCGGCAAGGGGATGGCACCCCGGTGGATCCTGGCCACCCGCGGCTGGCGGCGCGCGGACTGGGACGCCGCGGTGGAGCGGCTGCGTGGCCGGGGTCTGCTGGACGCCGAGGGCGAGCTGACCGACGCGGGCACCGCGCTCAGGGCGGACCTGGAGGAGGCGACGGACCGGATGGACGCCGCGCCGTACGAGCACCTGGGCGCCGACGGCGTGGCCCGGCTCACCGAGCTCGGCCGCGGTTTCCTGTTCACGGCGGCCTCCGCGGGGGCGTTCCCCGACGATCTGCTCGGCAAGGGCTGAACGCCCGGGGGCGCGGGAGCGGCGGGACCGGCCGGGCGGTAGGTACGTCCTGCGAAGGAGGCACACCGTGTTCCGTACGGCAGGACGCCGGGGCCCTGATCGACGAGGTCACGCGACACGGCCCCCGGCAACCCGGCACAATGCAGGCGAAGGGGCCCACCCGGGTGTGGACCACCCCAGTGGCACAGCCAGCACAGCCAGTACGAGAAGGCGAGTCGGTAAAACCGTGACGACGTCCATCGAAGGCAGGATCGCCGAGGAGCTCGGCGTACGTGAGCGTCAGGTGAAGGCGGCCGTCGACCTGCTCGACAGCGGGTCGACCGTGCCGTTCATCGCGCGCTACCGCAAGGAAGCGACCGAGATGCTCGACGACGCGCAACTGCGCACGCTCGAGGAACGGCTGCGGTACCTGCGGGAGCTCGAGGACCGCCGCGCGGCGGTCCTCGATTCCGTACGTGAACAGGGCAAGCTCGACGCGGCCCTGGAGGCGCAGATCCGGGCAGCCGACACCAAGGCGCGACTGGAGGACATCTACCTGCCCTTCAAGCCGAAGCGCCGTACGAAGGCGCAGATCGCGCGTGAGGCGGGGCTGGAACCCCTGGCCGAGGGGCTGCTCACCGACCCGTCCGTCGACCCGGCCGTCGCCGCCGCGGCGTTCGTGGACGCCGGCAGGGGTGTAGCGGATCCGGCGGCCGCCCTGGAGGGCGCCCGGTCGATCCTCGCCGAGCGCTTCTCGGAGGACGCCGACCTGACGGGCGAACTGCGCGAACGCATGTGGTCGCGCGGCAGGGTCGTCGCGAAGGTACGGGACGGCAAGGAGGAGGCGGGCGCGAAGTTCGCCGACTACTTCGATTTCGCCGAGCCGTTCACCGCGCTTCCCTCGCATCGGATCCTGGCGATGCTCCGGGGCGAGAAGGAGGACGTGCTCGACCTGGTCCTGGAGCCTGAGGAGCCCTCCGGGCAGCCTGGGCCCTCCTCCTACGAGAACATGATCGCGCGCCGGTTCGGTGTGGCGGACCGCGGCCGGCCGGGGGACAAATGGCTCGGCGACACGGTGCGCTGGGCCTGGCGGACCAGGATCCTGGTGCATCTCGGGATCGATCTGCGGCTGCGGCTGCGCACCGCCGCGGAGGACGAGGCCGTGCGTGTCTTCGCCTCCAACCTGCGCGACCTGCTGCTCGCAGCACCGGCCGGAACCCGGGCGACCCTGGGGCTCGACCCCGGTTTCCGTACCGGTGTGAAGGTGGCCGTGGTGGACTCGACCGGCAAGGTCGTCGCCACGGACGTCATCCACCCGCACGTGCCGGCGAACAAGTGGGACCGGTCGCTGGCCACGCTGGAGCGTCTGGCCAAGGAGCACCAGGTCGACCTGATCGCGATCGGGAACGGCACGGCCTCCCGCGAGACCGACAAGCTCGCGGGTGAGCTGTGCGACGCGCACCCGGAGCTGAAGCTCACCAAGGTGATGGTGTCGGAGGCGGGCGCCTCGGTGTACTCGGCGTCGGCGTTCGCCTCGCAGGAACTCCCCGACATGGACGTGTCGTTGCGCGGCGCCGTCTCGATCGCGCGTCGGCTGCAGGACCCGCTGGCCGAGCTCGTGAAGATCGACCCGAAGTCGATCGGTGTCGGCCAGTACCAGCACGACCTGTCCGAGGTGAAGCTCTCACGCTCCCTGGACGCGGTGGTCGAGGACTGCGTGAACGGCGTCGGAGTCGATGTCAACACGGCCTCTGCCCCGCTGCTCTCACGGGTGTCGGGCATCGGGTCCGGGCTGGCCGAGAACATCGTGTCCCACCGCGACGCGAACGGCCCCTTCCGCTCCCGCCGGGCGCTCAAGGACGTGGCGCGGCTGGGTCCGAAGGCATACGAACAGTGCGCGGGCTTCCTCCGGATCCGGGGCGGCGACGACCCCCTGGACGCGTCGAGCGTGCACCCGGAGGCGTACCCCGTGGTGCGCACGATGGCCAAGCGGACGGGCGGCGACGTCGCGGCCCTGATCGGCAACGCGGACACTCTCCGGTCGCTGCGGCCGGACGATTTCGTGGACGAGAAGTTCGGTCTGCCGACGGTCACGGACATCCTCAGGGAGCTGGAGAAGCCGGGCCGCGACCCCCGGCCCGCCTTCCGGACGGCCACGTTCAAGGAGGGCGTCGAGAAGCTCGGCGACCTGGCTCCCGGGATGGTGCTGGAGGGGGTCGTCACGAACGTGGCGGCGTTCGGCGCGTTCGTGGACGTCGGTGTCCACCAGGACGGGCTCGTCCATGTCTCGGCGATGTCGCGGACGTTCGTCAAGGACCCGAGGGACGTCGTGAAGCCGGGTGACATCGTCAAGGTGAAGGTCATGGAGGTCGACATCCCGCGCAAGCGGGTCTCGCTGACCCTGCGGCTCGACGACGAGGCCACGGCCGGGCAGGGCGGCGGGCAGCAGGGCCCCAAGCGCGAACGGAGCGCACAGGGCGGCGGCGAGCGGCCTCCGCGACAGCGGCAGGGTCAGGACAGCCGTCAGGGCGGGCAGCGGCGCGACAAGCGCGGGGCCGGAAGCAGCGGAGGCGGTGCGCCCCGCACTTCCGCGGCTCCGGCCAACAGCGCGATGGCCGACGCGCTGCGGCGCGCGGGGCTGACGGGTGGATCCGAGCAGGGCGGCGCCAGGCGCTGAGGCAGTCGTGCGGGCGGACGGGGTGTCCCCCTGTCCGCCCGCCGTCGTTCCCGCGGCCGATCCCCCGTCGTTCCGCCATTTCCGTGCGGAGCGTCTCGCGCCTGCGGGACACAACACCTTTACGTGGAACGAGTGTTGCGCGAAGCATTGACATGCTCAGGACGCACCAGCACCCTGAGTGCCAGCCCGGGATGCAACCGGTTGCATCGCACTGGTTGCGTCCCGGCAGCAAGAGCCGCACACCGGAGGCATGAGACCTCCTTCCCGCACGCTGCCTCGACTCCTTGGCGGAGAGGACTTCCGATGTCCGGTACGAGACGAAGACCCGCCCGCGCCACACCGGCCCCGGCACCGGCATCCGCCCGCGCCTGGGCCGCCCCGGCCCCCTGATGCACCCACTGTTGTGCAACCGGTTGCAGAACACCGGGTCACGACCGGTCACGCCCCGGCGGACCCGTGTGCAGCGGGTGCCGGCGGGGGTACGTTCGGGACAGGCGGCCGGCGCCGCAGGGCGGGCAAGGGGAACCAACCGTGGCGATGACCATCCGTGATGTCGCAGAGGCCGCGGGGGTTCACACCTCCACCGTCTCGCGGGCCTTCTCGGCCTCCCACCTGGTGAAGCGGGAGACCCGGGACCGGGTCCTGGCCGTCGCCGCCGAACTGGGCTACCAGCCGAACGAGACCGCACGGGCACTGACCACCGGCCGCACCCGGAATCTCGGCCTGATCGTCTCGGACATCGCCAACCCGTTCTATCCGCCACTCATCAAGGCGGCTCAGTCGTACGCCCGTGTCCGCGGCTACCAGGTCTTCGTGGCGGACACCGACGAGGACGTCCAGGTGGAGGAGGAGCTGATCCGCACCCTGTCCCGCCAGGTCGACGGCGTGGTCCTGGTCAGCCCCCGGCTGGCCAACGACGTCATCGCCCGGCTGGGCGGGGATCTCCCCTTCGTCATGGTCAACCGCCGGGTGGCCGGGCTCTCCGCCGTCCTGATGGACGTCGCACACGGCGCCGCCCTCGCGGTGGAACACCTCGCCGGACTGGGGCACCGCCACCTGACCCTGGCCGGCGGCCCCCGCGGTTCGTGGACCAGCGCGGAGATGCGCCGGGCCGCGGGCAGAGCGGCCGCGGCCAGGGGGATCCGGCTCGACGTGCTCGGCCCGAACGCACCGACCCAGCAGGGCGGGATCGCGGCGGCGGACGCCGTGCTGAGAACGGGCGCCACCGGCGTGATCGCCTACAACGACCTGGTCGCCATCGGACTCGTCGAAGCCCTGGACGACCGGGGCGTACGGGTCCCACGCGACCTCAGCGTGATCGGCGTGGACGACACCGTGGCCGGGCGGCTGAACCGTCCGCGGCTGACCACGGTCGCCATGCCGACCGCTCAGGCGGGGCGGACGGCGGTCGATCTCCTGATCCAGACGGTCGAGACGGAGGCCCCCGAACCCGCCACGGCGCAGACCACGCTGGCCACCTCGCTGGTCGTCAGGGACTCCACCGCAGCCCCGGCACAACAGGCCGACTGATCGTCCGTACCACCTTGTTGACCGCTCGATTCGGGTGTCGTACCGTCACCACTGTTCGCATACAAGAACTTGGTTCAGGATACGGAATCTTGCTTCCAGGGCCGGGACCAGCCTTCACCACCGCACCAACCACTGACAGGTGCCTGCGGAGGACGCCGCAGGCGGTGAAAGGAATAGCCAGTGCGTACTGAGAATCAGCACGTCAGGAGACGCGGCGGCCGTGCGGCCGCCACTCTCGTCGCCGTGGTCTCACTCCTCGCGGCGGGCCTCACCGCGCTCTTCGCGGCCGGATCGGCCTCGGCAGCCCCGGCCGCGGGCTCGTACAGCCTGGCGAACGCTGCCAGCGGTCTGTGTCTGGGCGTACCGGGCTCGAGCACCTCCGCGGGGACACAGCTCGCACAGAGCGCCTGCAACGGTGCCGCCAACCAGACCTGGAAGCTCACCGCGTCGGGCAGCGGCTACACCCTGGCCGCCGCGAACAGCGCCAAGTGCGCCGGCGTGCGGGACGCCTCCACCAGCGCCGGCAAGGCCGTGGAGCAGCAGAACTGCAGCGGCGCGGCCACGCAGGTGTGGACCCTGACCGCGGTCAGCGGCAGCACCTACCGCGTCGTCAACGGCAACGGCGGCAAGTGCCTGAACGTGAAGGACAGCTCGACGGCCTCCGGCGCCCTGGTGCAGCAGAACTCCTGCGACTCGGTGAGCAGCAAGAGCTGGACCTTCACCGCCTCGGGCACCGTTCCCACGGACCCGCCGACCGACCCGACGGACCCGCCGACCGACCCCACCGACCCGCCCACGGACCGGCCGTCGTGGCCGACGGCCAACGGCAGCCAGGCGGTCTCCTCGACCATGAAGGTCTCGGGGACGTACGACGGCGGCATGAAGCGGCTGTACGGCAGTGGTGACCTCGGCAGCGGTGGTCAGGACGAGGACCAGCCCGCACTGATCGAACTGGCGGACGGCGCCACCCTGCAGAACGTCATCCTCGGCGCCCCGGCGGCCGACGGTGTGCACTGCTCGGGTGCGTGCACCATCAAGAACGTCTGGTGGGAGGACGTGGGCGAGGACGCCGCGACCTTCCGCGGCAGTTCCTCCTCGACGGTCCGCACGGTCGACGGCGGCGGTGCCAGGCTCGCGGAGGACAAGGTCCTCCAGCACAACGGAGCCGGGACCTTGATCGTCAAGAACTTCCAGGTCGACGACTTCGGGAAGCTGGTCCGTTCGTGCGGCAACTGCTCCACGCAGTACGGCCGGCACATCCAGCTCCAGAACATCTGGGCGACCACCCCCGGCGACTCGCTGGTCGGCATCAACACCAACTACGGCGACACGGCGCGGTTCTCCGACATCACCATCTACGACGACGGCGGTCGCGACCTGGACGTCTGCGTCAAGTACAAGGGCACGACGAGCGGCGAACCCAGCAAGATCGGTACGGGCGCCGACGGCAAGAACTGTATCTACTCCTCGTCCGACATCACTTACGTCGACTGAGGCACACCGCCCGCACGCACCTGCCCGTCCCGGTCTCCGGGGCGGGCAGGTGCCGTGTCAGCCGGCCTCCGTGACCTTGCCGTCCGCCACCTCGACCCGGCGGGTCGTACGGACCGCCTCCAGCATCCGCCGGTCGTGCGTGACCAGGAGCAGCGTCCCCGTGTACGCCTCCAGCGCCGACTCCAGCTGTTCGATGGCCGGAAGGTCCAGGTGGTTCGTCGGCTCGTCCAGGACCAGCAGGTTGACTCCCCTGCCCTGGAGGAGGGCGAGTCCCGCCCGGGTGCGCTCGCCTGGCGAGAGCGTGGTGGCGGGCCGCAGCACATGGCCGGCGCGCAGGCCGAACTTGGCCAGCAGGGTGCGCACCTCGGCGGGCTCCGTGTCGGGGACGGCGGCACAGAAGGCGTCCAGCAGGCTCTCCGTACCGTGGAACAGCTTGCGGGCCTGGTCGACCTCGCCCACCACGACGCCCGCGCCGAGCGAGGCGTGGCCCGCGTCGAGCGGCAGCCTGCCGAGCAGAGCGGCGAGCAGGGTGGACTTGCCTGCTCCGTTGGCGCCGGTGATGGCGACCCGGTCCGCCCAGTCGACCTGCAGGGTCGCCGGACCGAAGGAGAAGCCGCCGCGGAGCACCGCGGCATCGCGCAGTGTGGCCACGACCGAGCCGGAGCGCGGTGCGGAGGCGATCTCCATCCGCAGGTCCCACTCCTTGCGGGGCTCCTCGACCACGTCGAGGCGCTCGATCATGCGCTGTGTCTGCTTGGCCTTCGCGGCCTGCTTCTCGCTGGCTTCGCTGCGGAACTTACGGCCGATCTTGTCGTTGTCGGTGGCCTTTCGGCGGGCGTTCTTGACGCCCTTGTCCATCCAGCCGCGCTGCATCTGGGCCCGGCCCTCGAGCGCGGAGCGCTTGTCGGCGTACTCCTCGAACTCCTCGCGGGCATGCGTACGCGCGCGTTCGCGCTCCTCCAGGTAGGAGGCGTAGCCGCCGCCGTAGAGGTTGATCTGCTGCTGGGCGAGATCCAGCTCCAGGACCTTGGTGACCGTGCGCATCAGGAACTCGCGGTCATGGCTGACCACGACCGTGCCCGCCCGCAGTCCGGACACGAAACGCTCCAGGCGCTCCAGGCCGTCGAGGTCCAGGTCGTTGGTGGGCTCGTCGAGCAGGAAGACGTCGTAGCGCGAGAGCAGCAGCGAGGCCAGGCCGGCGCGGGCCGCCTGACCGCCGGAGAGGGCGGTCATCGGGAGGTCGAGGCCGACGGTCAGGCCGAGGTCGGCGGCGACCTCCTCGGCACGTTCGTCCAGGTCGGCCCCGCCGAGAGCGAGCCAGCGCTCCAGCGTCTCGGAGTACGCGTCGTCCGCCCCGGGGGCTCCGTCGACCAGGGCCTGGGTCGCGGCGTCCATCGAGGTCTGTGCGTCGGCGACGCCGGTGCGGCGGGCGAGGAATTCCCGTACGGACTCCCCCTCGCGGCGCTCGGGCTCCTGCGGGAGGTGCCCGACGGTGGCGGTGGGAGGGGAGAGGCGCAGCTCGCCCTCCTCCGGCCGGTCGAGCCCGGCGAGCAGGCGGAGGAGTGAGGATTTGCCCGCGCCGTTGGCTCCGACGAGACCGATCACGTCGCCGGGCGCGACCACGAGGTCGAGTCCCGCGAAGAGTGTGCGGTCGCCGTGCCCCGCGGCGAGTTCCTTGGCGACGAGAGTGGCAGTCATCAGGGTGACGATCCTAACGACTCCCGGGCGCCGTCCTCGCCCGGGACCTCGGATGCAACCATGGCCCGTCCGTCCCACGGCGGGGCGGGACCGTACGGAGACAGGGGTGAGCGCGGTGGCGGACGCGATCGTGGTGGGTGGCGGGGTCAGCGGGCTGACCACGGCGTTGCTGCTGGCGGAGCGCGGCCTGCGCGTGCGGGTCTGGTCCAGGGACGCGGCCTCGGCGACGACGTCGGCCGTTGCCGGCGCCCTGTGGTGGCCGTACCGGATCGAGCCCGCTGCGCTGGTCGGCACGTGGGCGCTGGAGACCCTCCGGGTGTACGAGGAGCTGTCGGCGGACCCCGGGCGGACCGGTGTGCGCATGGTCGCCGGGGTGCACGGGGACGAGCGCCTGTCGGCGCTGGGCCCGTGGGCCCGCCGGCTGGAGGGCGCGTCCGAAACGGCCGAAGGGCTGCGGGTGACCCTTCCGCTGATCGACATGCCGGCCCACCTGCGCTGGCTGGAGGGCCGGCTGGCCGAGGCCGGGGGCTCGGTCGAGCGGCGTGCGGTGAACGGCTTCGCCGAGGCGGCCGCCGAGGCACCGGTGGTGGTCAACTGCACCGGGCTCGGCGCACGCGAGCTGGTCCCGGATCCCGGCGTGCGGCCGGTCCGGGGCCAGCTCGTGGTGGTGGAGAACCCCGGCATCGACGAGTGGTTCACCCAAGCGGATCCCGCGTCGAGCGCCACGACGTACTTCTTTCCGCAGCCGGGCGGGCTGGTGCTGGGCGGCACGGCCGAGGCGGACGACGCGCGGACGGAGCCCGATCCGCGTACGGCCGAGGAGATCGTGGCGCGTTGCGCGCGGGTGCGGCCCGAGATCGCGGGAGCGCGTGTCACGGGCCACCGGGTGGGGTTGCGGCCGGCCCGGGACGCCGGGGTGCGGATCGAGGCGGAGCCGCTCCCCGGCGGCGGTCTGCTGGTGCACAACTACGGCCATGGAGGTGCCGGAGTGACGGTGGCCCGGGGCTGTGCGCGGGCCGCGGCACAGTTGGTGGGCTGAGCCGCGGCTCAGGTCAGGCCCGGGGGTCTTCCTTGTGCCGTTCGTCGGAGGTGACCTCCGCGGGCCCGGGACCGATCCGGATCTCGAAGTCCCCGTCGTACTTCGCGTGCCCCTGGATGACCGCTGACTCGACGGCCTCCACACCGAACTCCCTGCGGACGATCATCGGGTCCTGGCGCAGGTCCCTCATCAGGGACACGCACATGCCGATCATGACGATGGTGAACGGCGCGGCCACGAGGATGGTCAGATTCTGCAGCCCCGCCAGCGCGTCGCCCTGGCCGTCACCGATGAGCAGCATGACGGCGGCCACGGCGCCGGTGACGACGCCCCAGAAGATCACGACCCACTTGGCCGGTTCGAGGACGCCCTTCTGGGAGAGCGTGCCCATGACGATCGACGCGGCGTCGGCCCCCGAGACGAAGAAGATCCCGACCAGGACCATCACCAGGATGCTCATGAGGGTGGCGACCGGGAACTGCTGCAGGACACCGAAGAGCTGCGCCTCCGGGGTGTCACCCACGTCGTCGAGCCGGCCCGCCTCCTCCAGCCGGATCGCGGAACCGCCGAACACGGCGAACCAGATCAGGCTGACCGTGCTGGGGACCAGGATGACGCCGCCGACGAACTGACGGATCGTCCGGCCGCGGCTGATCCTCGCGATGAACATGCCGACGAAGGGCGTCCAGGAGATCCACCACGCCCAGTAGAAGACCGTCCAGCTGGCGAGCCAGTCGGCCACGGCGCCTTCCCCGGTGGCCTCGGTACGTCCGGCGAGCTGGGCGAGGTCACCGAAGTACGCGGCGATGGACGTCGGCAGCAGGTCGAGCACGATGATCGTCGGCCCCGCGATGAAGACGAAGACCACCAGGATCAGGGCGAGCACCATGTTGATGTTGGACAGCCACTGGATGCCCTTCTCGACGCCGGAGACCGCGGAGGCGACGAAGGCGACCGTCAGCACAGCGATGATGGCCACGAGGAGGCCGGTGCCGGTCTTCTCCATCCAGTTGAGCTCCTGGAAGCCGCTGCCGATCTGGAGCGCGCCGAGCCCGAGCGAGGCCGCGGAGCCGAAGAGGGTCGCGAAGATGGCGAGGATGTCGATGATCCGGCCGGCCGTCCCGTGGGCGCGCTTCTCCCCGATGAGCGGGACGAAGACGGAGCTGATCGTCTGCCTGCGGTGCCGGCGGTAGGCGCTGTACGCGATGGCGAGCCCCACGACCGCGTAGATGGCCCAGGGGTGCAGGGTCCAGTGGAAGAGGGTGGTGGCCATCGCCGTCTGCATCGCCTCGGCGGCGTCCTCCGGGCGGGTCCCCGGCGGCGGGTCGACGAAGTGCGCCAGCGGCTCACTGACGCCGTAGAACATCAGGCCGATCCCCATGCCGGCGCTGAACATCATCGCGACCCAGGAGACGGTGCGGAATTCGGGCTTCTCCCCCTCCTGCCCGAGTGAGATGTTCCCGTAGCGGCTGATCGCGAGCCAGAGCGCGAAGACCACGAAACCGGAGGCCGCCAGCATGAAGGCCCAGCCGCCGTTGTGGATGAGGCCGTTGAGCAGTGTGCTGGAGGCGCTCTCCAGCGAGTCGGTGGCCGTGGCGCCCCAGACCACGAAGGCGACGGTGAGCACCGCCGTGACGCCGAAGACCACCCGGTCGGTCGTGGGGCGCCGGCCATGGAGCGGCTCGGCGGGTAGCTCGGCCGTGACGGGGAGATAGTCCCCCCGCCCGCCGGTTCCCTGCTCGTCGTGTGACACAGATGGCACCTTTCACGCAGTGCGAAATTTCGCTCTCCGTAGGCAGTACCACACGCGGAGTGCATCTGGCGGGACCAACAAGCCCTTCCCCGTTGACCGCATATGCAGCGATATGCACCGTCTCGCCGAGGTGATGGCCGTCCACCCGCCGGGACAGGGCGGTTAGGCTGACGGCGTTCGCGCCGAACCCGCCGGTCCGCCCGCGCCGAACCCGCCAGTTCCAGCCGTTCCCCGACGGGGCGCGCGTGCACGAGGAGCGACACCCTTGCTCGACCCGACCACCGACCCACAGCCTGACGCCCGGCCCACCCTGGAGGCCGTGGCCGCCCGCGCCGGTGTGTCCAGGGCGACGGCCTCCCGTGTCGTCAACGGCGGCGCGGGGGTGCGGCAGCCCTTGGTGGACCAGGTGCGCAAGGCGGTCGACGAACTCGGCTACATCCCGAACCACGCGGCACGGACACTGGTCACCCGGCGCAACGGGGCGGTGGCCGTGATCATCGACGAGCCCGAGTTCCGGATCTTCTCCGACCCGTTCTTCTCACGCCAGATCCGAGGGATCAGCCGCGAGCTCAACGCCCACGACGCGCAGCTGGTCCTGCTCCTGGTGGAGGGCAGCGGCGACTTCGACCGGGTCACCCGCTATCTGGCCGGTGGCCATGTGGACGGCGTGCTCGCCTTCTCGCTGCACACCGACGACGAACTGCCCGCGATCATCCGGCGGTTCCGCGTCCCGACGGTCTACGGCGGCCGGCCGGAACACCCCGCGGCGGAAACCGGGGACGCGCCGCAGGTGCCGTACGTCGACTGCGACAACCGCGGCGGCGCCCGTGAAGCCGTACGTCATCTCGTCTCGCTCGGCCGGCGGCGCATCGCGCACATCGCCGGCCCCCGCGACCAGACGTCGGCGCTCGACAGGATCGGCGGCTACCACGACGTGCTGCCGGACGCCGGCGGGGACCTGATGGCCGAGGGGGACTTCACCGCGGAGGGCGGGGCACGGGCCATGGGTGAGCTGCTGGACGCCCGCCCCGACCTGGACGCGGTCTTCGTGGCCAACGACATGATGGCCTCCGGTGCGCTGCGAGTGCTGCGCGAGAGGGGCGTCCGGGTGCCGGAGGACGTGGCCGTGGTCGGATTCGACGACATGGCGTCGGTGGCGGAGGCCACCGAACCGCCGCTGACGACGATCCGTCAGGACGTGGAAGGAATGGGCCGGCTCATGGTGCGGCTGCTGATGGAGCGCCTGAACAGCGGCACGGGGGCCCGGCCCGAGTCCGTGATCACCCCGACCGAGCTGATCCGCCGGGCCTCGGCCTGAGCCCGTCACGGCCGCAGGCGCGCCCGCGGCCCTCGGGCCTCGGGCCCACCCCGGTCACCGCGCGCCGGGTGCCGCTCCCAGCCGTCCCCGGCCCGCTCGCCACTCCGCCCGCGCCCTCCTGGCCCGCGGCAGATAGCGCAGCCGCTCCGGCAGCAGCGGTACGGTACGCCGCACCACGGCGCCGAGGCGCCGCAGGCTCCGCTCCTGCTCCGGGGTCCAGTCGAGCCCGAGCGCTTCCCGGGCGTCCGGCGGCATCAGCCCGACGGTGATGAAGGCGCGGAAACGGGCCAGCGGCGGGAGGAGCACCGGCCACAGCGCCTTCAGGAGCAGCCGCAGGAGGAAGGGCCCCCGGTCAGGTGGCGGCACGCGGGTGTCGGCCGCCACCAGCTCCCGCACGACGACGGTCGCCTCCACCTCGTCGGCGAGCATCGTGCGGTAGTAGGGCCAGAACTCCTCGATCGTCTGCGGCATGTCCCGGTCGTGGATGCCCAGGATCCGGCCGACCTGGAGCCACTCCCGGTACAGGGCGCGCTCCTGGGCGTCGGTGAGGGGGCGGACCAGATAGCGGGACGCGTGCTGGTAGACGGGGAAGCCGGTGGCGTGCACCCACGCGTAGTTCGCGGGCGTGAGCGCGTGGTAGCGGCGGCCCCGGGTGTCGGTGCCCTGGATGGTGCGGTGCAGCCTCCGGAGCCTGCGCCCCTCCTCCGCGGCCTCTGCTCCCCCGTACACCCAGAGCTGGAGCGAGCTCAGGGAGCGCTCGCCTCGCCCCCAGGGATCCGTGCGGAACACCGAGTGGTCGTCCACACCGGCGCCGACCGCGGGGTGGGCGACCTGGAGGGTGAGGGCGGCGGGCAGCATCAGCAGGCCGCGGATGTCGCCCGCGAGGCTCCACAGGACGCCGCCCGGCGGGGGCGGTGAGGGCTCTCCTGCGCTGGCCATGCGGGTGCTCCCAGGGGTCGGCGGGCGCCCGGACCGTTGGGGCCCGTGTGTGTTCCAGTATGCGATCCCCCCGAGGGGGCCTTCACCTCGCCGGTGCGGCGGGGTGTGGTCCGGCGGGGCGGGGTCCACACCTCGTCGCCGTGGGTGAGGTGCCCGTCGGTGACCCGCCAGTGGTGCGGGTGACCGGTCAGCCGCCGGGTTCGGCGCCCGTGCGCACCCCTTGCTCGAATCTGTGTCGGCACGGTTGACGCACCTCGTGAAACAAGTCAATAGTATTTGTAACTTTGACTCTCATGAGGGGGAGAGGTCCTCGCATGCCCGATGCGGCAGGGGAGTCGAGCCCTGCGGGCCGACCGGGCCCGCGTCGGCTCCGGCTGTGTCCACCGCACCGGCCTCACCGCGAACCCTGCCCGGAGAGACCCCGTCCCCGCCACAAGAGACCCCGTCCCCGCCACAGAGGAGGTCGCACATCATGGGCCGCTACAGCCGACTGCGCGAGATCCGCCGGATGGATCCCGCCCGAGACTGCGCCGAGATACTCCGGCTGATGTCCCAGTACGAGTTCCCCTGGGACTACCGGCAGGGCGTCGGTGTCGCGTTCCTGCGCGACTACGGCGTGCCGCGCATCTCCGTACTGCTCGACCGCACCCAGGAGTTCGAGCGCGACGGCCAGAAGCGCTACGACGACACCGTCCTGTTCGGGTACGAGATGGCCGCCGAGGGATTCGATTCGGAGCGGGCCCGTGCCGCGGCGCGCCATCTCAACCGGATCCACGGCAGGTACCGCATCCCGAACGAGGACTACCTCTACGTGCTGGCCACCACCGTCGTCGGCCCCAAACGCTGGATCGACCGCTTCGGGTGGCGGCCCCTGTGCGCCCAGGAGACGGCCGCACTGGCAGAGGTGGGTCGGCGGATGGCCGCCATGATGGGCATCGAGGGTGCTCCAGGCACCTACGAGGAGTTCGAAAGGCTGCTCGACTCCTACGAGGCGCGGATGTTCGCGTACGACCCGGCGAACCACCGTGTCGCCAACGCCACCTTCCGCGTCATGGCCGCGTGGTACCCGGCCCCGCTGCGCCCCCTGGTCGGCAGGCTCTCCCTCGCGCTGCTGGACGAGCCGTTACTGCGGGCGCTGGGCTTCCCGGCGCAGCCCCGCTGGGTGCGCGAGGCCGCAGTCCGCGTGGTGCGCGCCCGGTCGCGCGGCGTACGCCTGTTGCCGGCCAGGCCCCGGTGCCTGCCCTCCCGCCCACGGCCGCGCAGCTACCCCTTCGGATACCGGCTCGACGATCTCGGTCCACACTGGGCGCGAAGCCGTCCGCTGGAGCCCCTCCCCCTGGAGAAGTCATGACGACCCGGACCGACCGCCCGGAGAACAGCCTCGACGACATCCGCGCCGCCGTGGCGCGGGCCAGGAGCGCCGGCCGGAGCTGGGCCGCGCTCGGGCCACGCGAGCGGCGTGCGGCTCTGCTGCGATGGAAGCGCCGACTGGCGGCCCGAACCGACGAGTTCGCGGAGGTGATCGCGGCGGAGACGGGGAAACCGGTCCGTGACGCGCGCTCCGAGGTGCTGCTCACGCTGGTCCATCTGGACTGGGCCGCGCGCAACGCCCACCGCGTGCTGGGCCGGCGACGGGTGCGCTCCGGCCTGCTGTCGGTCCATCAGCGGTCGCTGCTGGCCTACCGTCCCCTCGGGGTGATCGGAGTCATCGGCCCGTGGAACTACCCGCTCTACACGCCGATGGGCTCGATCGGCTACGCCCTCGCGGCGGGAAACGCCGTGGTGTTCAAGCCGTCCGAACTCACCCCGGAGGTGGGGGTCCTGCTGGCCCGGAGCTTCGGGGAAGCCGTCCCGGACCACGCGGACCTGCTGCGGACGGTCACCGGCCCGGGAGCCACCGGAGCCGCTCTGGCAGGTGCGGACGGACCGTCCGGCGTGGACAAGGTCGCCTTCACGGGCTCGCCCGGCACCGCCCGCAAGGTCGCGGCCGCCTGCGCGGCCACGCTCACCCCGCTGCTCGCCGAGTGCGGGGGCAAGGACGCGGTGCTGGTCGCGGCGGACGCCGATCTGGACGCGGCGGCCGACGCGATCGTGTGGGGCGCGATGAGCAACGCCGGCCAGACCTGCGCCGGCGTGGAGCGGGTGTACGCCGAGGCCTCGGTGCACGAGGACCTGTGCGCGCGCATCGTGAGCAGGGCGCGGGCGCTGACGCCCGGTGACACGTACGGCGCCCTCACCCTGCCGACCCAGCTGGCCGTGGTGCAACGCCACGTGAAGCAGGCGCTGGCCGACGGCGGCAGCGCCGAGCTGGGCGGTCCCGGCTCACTGCGGGACCGGGTGGCCGGTCCGGTGGTGCTGTCGGGCGTACCGGAGGACTCGCCGGCGGTGACGGAGGAGACGTTCGGCCCGGTCGTCGTGGTGAACCCGGTGCGGGACATGGACGAGGCGGTGGAGCGGGCCAACGCCTCGGCGTACTCGCTGGGCGCCTCCGTGTTCACCCGTTCCGCGGCGGCCGGACTCGCGGTGGCCGAACGCCTCGGTTCCGGAGCGGTGTCGGTGAACTCGGTGCTCGGCTTCGCCGCGATCCCCTCCCTGCCCTTCGGCGGCGCCGGGGAGTCGGGGTACGGGCGGATCCACGGCGAGGAGGGGCTGCGCGCCTTCGCGGTTCCCCGCTCCGTCACCGTACGGCGGTTCGCGCCGGCGGTGGACCTGACCTCCTTCGCCACGCCCCGGGAGAAGGTCGCCAGGGCGGTCGAGCTCGGCAGGAAGCTGCACGCCCGGTTCTGACGGCCGTCACCCGGCGCTGAGGAGCGGCACCAGATAGCGGCGGGCGAAGGCGCCCACCTGCTCGTCGTCGTCCAGCTCGAAGGAGCTCACCGGGTTGAGGAGGAAGGAGACGGTGATCCGCACCATCAGCTCGGCGACCGGTGTCGGATCCGTCTCCGGCCGCCCTTCGGCACGCTGCGCGAGGCGGAGCCGGTCCGACAGGTACTCCCGCATGGCGAGGAAGGCCGGGCCGCTCTCCAGGGTGAGGAAGGGGAGCATGATCTCCGGCTCCAGCCTCAGCAGCCCGCCCACCAGCGGGTGTTCACGGATGTGCCTGAGTACGGCGACGAAACCGGCGACGAGCCGGTCCTCCATGGTGGGCAGGGCGGCGACCGCCTGGTCCACGTCGACGACGAACCGGCGGTACTCACGCAGCAGACAGGCGGAGACCAGGCTGTCCTTGTTACCGATGCGCCGGTACACGGTGACCCGGGAGACCTTGGCGCGCTTGGCCACGTCGTCGACGGTCGAGCGGCGCAGCCCGAAGGTCATGAACTGCTCACGCGCCGCGTCCAGGATCTGCTCGCTCAGCGCGTCGGACGGCGGCGTCTCGACGAGCGCCCTGGCCAGCAGTGCCTCGTTGGTACCCGGTGCCGCCATGAGCCCTCCCCGTTCGGTGCGACCACTCAACCATACCGACCGTGCAACAACGTCACCTCATGTGTCTCTTTGTATCTCCTGCTCGGCATCCCCTTCGGAGGTATCCCTTGTCGACCACCCATGTCCTCCCCCGGTCACTCTCCGCGGAGCAACGGGACTTCGCCACGGCCGTGCGGGACTTCGCCCGCCGCGAGTGCGGTACGCGTGAGCAGCGCGACGCGCTGGCGGCGGAGGCGGGCGGGCCCCACGCCCCGTCGGTCTACGCCCGGCTGGCCGGGCTCGGCTGGCTCGGTGTGTGTCTGCCCGAGGCGTACGGCGGCGCGGGCGGCGGGATGACGGATGCCTGTCTGTTCCTGCGGGAGACGGCGCGCGGTCTCGTGCCGGCGGGCGGGTTCATCACCTCGGTGATCACGGCGAAGGCCTACGAGCGATTCGGCAGTGAGGCGCAGTGCGAGGCGGCGATCGGGGGCGCGGTGGCCGGACGGGTGCTGTCCGTCGCGATGTCGGAACCGGACGCCGGCTCGGACGTGGCGGCGCTGCGGTGCGGCGCCGAACGCACCCCGGACGGCGGCTGGCTGGTCAACGGTCACAAGACATGGATCTCCAACGCGCATCTGGCCGAGCACATCCTGCTGGTGGCCAGGACCGGCAGCGGCGGGGCGAAGCACGAGGGGCTGACCATGTTCCACGTCCCGGCCGGCACGGCCGGGATCGACATCCGGCAGATCGAGACGCTGGGCGGCCGCGAGGTCAACGACGTCTTCCTCACCGATGTCCGGCTGCCGGCGGACGCCGTGGTCGGCACGGCCGACCACGCGTGGCCCCAGCTGATGGCCGGCCTCGACGCCGAACGGCTCTTCCTGGCCGCGAACATGCTGGGCCTGGCGGAGCGGATCCTGGACGACACCGTCGCGTACGTGCGGGGGCGCGAGCAGTTCGGCCGTCCGGTCGGCTCGTTCCAGGCGCTGCGGCACCGGCTGGCCGACCTGGCGACGGAGATCGAGTGCGCGCGGCTGCTCGTCTTCGACGTGGCGGCGGCCTGCGACGCCGAACCGCAGAAGCGGTTCTCCCGCGAGGCGTCCATGGCGAAGCTCAAGGCGACCGAGACTGCCAAGCACGCGGCGCTGGAAGGCATGCAGATGATGGGCGGCTACGGCTACGCCACCGAGTACGACATGCAGCGGCATCTGCGGGCGGCGGTGGTGTCCACGGTGTACGGCGGCACGAGCGAGATCCAGCGCGACATCATCGGCAGGAGCTACGGCCTCTGAGGGCTCCTCGGGCGGCCCTCTTCCGTAGGGCCTCCGGGCGGCCCTCATCCGTAGTCGTAGACCGTCACGTCGAGCCCACGGCCCACCAGCCGCTCGGTGATCAGGGGTTCGACCCTGGACCAGGAGCAGCCCGCGAGGCCGCAGCCGATCCTGGGCATGTGGACCGAGGCGCCGAGCTCCACCGCCCGCACGGCCACCTTCCGCAGTCCCTCGTCGATCGCCTCGTAGCGCACCGGCACGCCCTTGCTGCCGGTGCGCATACCCCGCTGGCCCACGACGTTGGCCACCCATATGTACTGGCCGGCCCGGACGAACTGCACGGCTCCCAGCGCGAAGTCGTTGCCCGAACGCTCCCTGTGCCACCGGCGGTAGGCGGCTTCCGGCTCGGACCAGCGGCGGGACAGGGCGACGACGAAGCCCTTGCCCCAGCCACCCAGGTCGTTGCAGACGTGCACGATCAGCTTGACGCCCTTGCCCTGCGGAGCGGTGGCGTCCCCCCGTACATACGTGATCCCCGGCATGCCCCCACCGTACGGACCGCCACTGACAGCGGCCCCGTCGCTCAGGCCCCGTCCTCCGCGTACAACGCGTCGAGCATCGCGCCGTACCGTTCGCGGATCACCCCGCGGCGGAGCTTCAGTGAAGGCGTGAGCTCGCCTGTCTCCGGGCCCCACTCCCGCGTCAGCAGCCGGTAGCGCTTGATCTGTTCGGTGCGGTTCAGCCGGGCGTTTGCGGCCTCGACCGCCCGGGCGATCTCCTCCTGGACCTCGTGGTGGGCGAGCGGGTCCCCCTCGATGCCGCGGGCCGCCGCCCAGGCCGGGGCCGTCTCGGAGTCGAGGACGAGCAGTGCCACCAGATACGAGCGCCCGTCACCGTGGACGAGGGCCTGGCCGATCAGCGGGTGTTCCTTGAGCGTGTTCTCGACGAGGGCCGGGGAGACGTTCTTGCCGGTCGAGGTGATGATCATCTCCTTCTTGCGGTCGGTGAGCCAGAGATAGCCGTCGTCGTCGACCCGGCCGATGTCCCCCGTGGGGAACCAGCCGTCCTCGTCGAGCGCCCCGTCCACGGTGCCGTCGGCCCGCAGGTAGCCGGCGAACACCGTTGCGCCGCGGACCAGGATCTCGCCGTCGTCGGCGATCCGGAGTTCCAGGCCCTCCAGCGGGCGCCCCACCGAACCGAGCCGGAAGGCCGACGGGCTGTTGGTGGTGAACACGCCGACGGTCTCGGTGAGTCCCCAGGCGTCCATGACGACGATCCCGAACCCCGCCCAGAACCGCACCACGTCGAGCGGCATCGGCGCGGAGGCGCTGGCCGTCCACACCAGCCGCTCGAAGCCCGCCAGTGACAGGACGGGGTCCAGGACGGTCTCCTTGGCCGCCCTGTACGCGGCCTCCAGCCCGGCGGACGGCTGCTCGCCGCGCTCCCGGCAGGACACGTGCTCACGGGCCGTCGCGTTCGCGGCCTCGACGGCGGTCCGCTGTTCCTCCGGCAGCCCCGCCAGGGCGGCCCGCACGGACGCGGCGAGCTTCTCCCACACCCGGGGCACCCCGAAGAACTGGGCGGGGTGCAGGGCGCGCGCCGTGACCGCGACGGCCGCGGTGTCCGCGCAGAGGTGGACGTGCGAGGCCCGGAAGACCGGCAGGTAGATGCCCAGCATCCGTTCCGCGATGTGCGCGAAGGGGAGGTAGCAGATGTGCTCCACGTGGTCGGGAAGCTCCACCACCCGGTCCAGGGCGAGTGCGTTGGACACGACGCCGCGGTGGGTGATCGGGACGGCCTTCGGATCGCCCGTGGTGCCCGAGGTGTAGACGACGGTCAGCGGGTCCTGGGCGCGGATCTCCCGCCACGCCTTGTCGAAGGCCTCCTCGCTCCGCAGCCGCTCCCCCGTCCCGCGCAGCGCACGGTAGGACCTGTGCGGTCCCGCGTCCGCCGGCTCCACGACCACGAGTGCCTCCAGCGGTACGGTGGCGTCCGCCAGCAGGGGCTCCCAGCGCTCCAGCTCCGCGGCGCCCTCGACGATCGCGAACCTGGCACGGCTGTGGCGCGCGATGTGGGCGATCTGGCCGGGGGCCGCGGTCCCGTACACCGAGACGGGGACGGCTCCGAGGTGGGTGAGGGCCAGGTCGCTGAGCCAGTGCTCGGGCCGGTTGCCCATCATCATGAGGACCTGTCCGCCGCGTTCCGCCCCGAGGGCGCCGTAGGCGGCGGCGAGCACGGCCGTCTCGTGGCGCACCTCGCGCCAGGTGAGGGTGGTCCGTCCGCCGCCGGCCGCGTCCTGCCAGGAGAGGGCGGGGAGATCTCCGTGGTCCTCGGCGTTGCGCAGCAGCAGGGCGGGGAGTGTGAGTTGATCGGGCCCGGTGGGAAGTCGCAGGATCGTGGTCACGGCCGCCTCCTGTCCGTTCGGCCGGACCGTGCGGTCCGTACCGGTGGTGGGACTGCGCTTCGATGGTGCCGGACACTTTCACAACAGTGGTGAGACAGCAATACTGTTGCACCTGATCGGTACACAGGCCCGGCACGGGCCCGAGCCCGGCACGGGCCCGGCGACGAGGAGTGGACATGGCGACCGGGACGGACGAACCGACGCTGACCGTCGACGAACTGGCGGCGCGCGCGGGGGTCACCGTGCGCACCGTGCGCTTCTACAGCACCAGGGGCCTCCTGCCGCCCCCGGTGATCGGACCCCGGCGGGTCGGGCACTACGGGCACGGCCATCTCTCCCGGCTGGCCCTGATCGAGGAGCTCCAGCACCAGGGCATGACGCTGGCCGCCATCGAGCGCTACCTCCAGCAGCTGCCTCCGGACCTGAGCGCGCAGGACCTGGCGATCCACCGCGCGCTGGTGGCGTCCTGGGCCCCGGACTCGGCCGAGGACATGGAGCGCGCCGAGCTGGAGCGGCGCGCGGGCCGGCCCCTCAGCGAGCAGGACGTCGACCGGCTCGCGGCCATGGGCGTGCTGGAGCGGCCCGGGACGCCCGGGAGCCCCTTCATGGTGGACCCGGGTCTGCTGCGGCTCGGGGTGGAGCTCCTGGAGGTGCCCATCGCGCACGAGACGATCCTGGCCGCGCGCACGGTCCTGCTGGAGCACACCCGCTCGGCCGCCCACGAGCTGACCCGGCTGTTCCGGGACGAGGTGTGGAACCCCTACCGGGAGCGGGAGTCCGACCCGGAGCACGTGAAGGCGATGAAGTCGCTCTCCGCCCACATGCAGCCGATGGTGCTGCAAGCCCTGCTCACGGCCTTCCAGCGGTCGCTGAAGGAGGAGCTGCGGGCCGCGTTCACCGCCGGGGAGAGGGAGTGAGCACGGCCCGCGGGGGCGCCGTCAGTCGTGGAAGGTCTCGCCCTTCTCCGCCTTCTCCAGCAGGAGCGCGGACGGCAGGAAGCGGTCGCCGTAGCGCTCCGCCAACTGCCGGGCGCGTGCCACGAAGCCGGGCAGGCCGCCTTCGTACCCGTTGATGTACTGGAGCACACCGCCGGTCCACGCGGGGAAGCCGATGCCCATGATGGAGCCGATGTTGGCGTCGGCGACGGTCATGAGGACGTTCTCCTCCAGGCAGCGGACGCTGTCCAGGGCCTCGGAGAAGAGCATCCGCTCCTTCATGTCCTCGAACGGGATCTCGGTCCCCGGCTTCGTGAAGTGCTCGCGGAGCCCGGGCCACAGCAGGCCCCGCCCGCCGTCCTCGCCGTACTCGTAGAAGCCCGCTCCCCCGCTGCGGCCGGGCCGCCCGAACTCGTCGACCATCCGGTCGATGACCGCGTCCGCGGGGTGGGTGGCCCAGGTGCCGCCCGCCTCCTCGACGGCGCGCCGGGTCTCGTCGCGGATCCTGCGCGGCAGGGTGAGCGTGAGCTCGTCCATGAGGGAGAGCACCTTGGCCGGGTAGCCGGCCTGCGCCGCCGCCTGCTCGACCGACGCGGGCTCGACACCCTCGCCGACCATCGCGACGCCTTCGTTGATGAAGTGGCCGATGACCCGCGAGGTGAAGAAGCCGCGCGAGTCGTTGACGACGATCGGGGTCTTCTTGATCCGGCGCACCAGGTCGAAGGCGCGGGCGAGGGCCTCGTCCCCGGTCTTCTCGCCCTTGATGATCTCGACGAGCGGCATCTTGTCCACGGGCGAGAAGAAGTGCAGCCCGATGAAGTCCGCCGGCCGCTCCACTCCCTCGGCGAGCACGGTGATCGGCAGCGTCGAGGTGTTGGAACAGAGCAGCGCGTCGGGCTCGATGACGCCCTGGATCTCCTGGAACACCTTGTGCTTGAGCGCGGTGTCCTCGAACACCGCCTCGATCACGGCGTCGCAGCCCGCCAGGGCGGCCGGGTCGCCGGTCGGGGTGATGCGGGCCAGCACCTCGTCCCGCTTCGCCTCGGTCGTACGGCCCCGGGAGAGCGCCTTGGCGAGGAGCTTCTCGCTGTACGCCTTGCCCTTGGCGGCGGCCTCGGTGGAGACGTCCTTCAGGACGACGTCGATGCCGGCGCGGGCACAGGAGTAGGCGATGCCCGCGCCCATCATGCCGGCGCCGAGAACCGCCACCTTGCGGACCTGGCGCTCCTCGACGCCGTCCGGGCGGCTGGCTCCGGAGTTGACGGCCTGGAGGTCGAAGAAGAACGCCTGGATCATGTTCTTCGCGACCTGGCCGGTGACCAGCTCGGTGAAGTAGCGCGCCTCGATGGCCTGCGCGGTCTCGAAGTCGACCTGGGAGCCTTCGACCGCCGCGGCCATGATGTTGCGGGGCGCGGGCATGGGCGCGCCCGCGAGCTGCTTCTTCAGGTTGGCCGGGAAGGCCGGCAGGTTGGCCGCGAACCTCGGGTTCGACGGGGTGCCGCCGGGGATGCGGTAGCCCTTGACGTCCCAGGGCTGCTGCGACTCGGGGTGGGTGTCGATGAAGGCGCGGGCCTTCTCGAGCATCTCCTCGCGCGTCGCGGCGACCTCGTGGACGAGGCCGTTCTCCAGCGCCCGCGCCGGCGTGTACTGGGTGCCCTGGAGGAGGACCTTCAGCAGGGCGTCGGCGATGCCCATCAGCCGTACGATACGGGTGACTCCGCCACCGGCGGGCAGCAGGCCGAGGGTCACCTCGGGCAGGCCGATCCGGGAGCCGGGGGCGTCCAGGGCGACGCGGTGGTGGGCGGCGAGCGCGATCTCGTAACCGCCTCCGAGCGCGGCGCCGTTGAGCGCGGCGACGACGGGCTTGCCGAGGGTCTCGATGCGGCGGAGCGACCTCTTGATCGAGGTCCCGGCGTCGAACGCGTCCTGGGCGTTCTCCGGACCGATCCGGATCATGTCCTTGAGGTCGCCGCCCGCGAAGAAGGTCTTCTTGGCGGAGGTGTAGACGATGCCGCGGATGGAGTCCTTCTCGGCCTCGGCGCGGTCGGCGACGGCCGCGATGGAGTCGCGGAACGCCTGGTTCATGGTGTTGGCGGACTGGTTGGGGTCGTCGAGTACGAGGGTGACGACGCCGGTCTCGTCCTGTTCCCAGCGAATGGTCGTGCTCTCGGTCATTTGCTTGTCTTCTCCGTAGGAAGGGGAACGGTCAGAGACGCTCGACGACGGTGGCGACACCCATGCCGCCGCCGACGCAGAGGGTGGCGAGGCCGTAGCGCTTGTCCTGGCGCTCCAGTTCGTCGATGAGAGTGCCGAGGATCATCGCGCCGGTCGCGCCCAGCGGATGTCCGAGCGCGATGGCGCCGCCGTTGACGTTGACCTTGTCGAGGCTCAGGCCCATGTCCTTGACGAAGCGCAGGACGACTCCGGCGAAGGCCTCGTTGATCTCGACGAGGTCGATGTCGTCGATGGTGAGTCCGGCCTTGGCCAGCGCCTTGCGCGTGGCGGGGGCTGGGCCGGTGAGCATGATGGTCGGCTCGGATCCCGAGACGGCCGCGGAGACGATCCGGGCGCGCGGGGTGAGGCCGAAGCGCTCGCCGGTCTCCTTGGACCCGATCGCGACGAGGGCGGCACCGTCCACGATGCCGGAGGAGTTGCCGGCGTGGTGGACGTGGTCGATCCTCTCGACCCAGTGGTACTTCTGGAGGGCCACGGCGTCGAAGCCGCCCATCTCGCCGATCGTGGCGAACGAGGGCTTGAGCGAGGCGAGGGAGTCGGCGGTGGTGCCGGGGCGCATGTGCTCGTCGTGGTCGAGGACGAGCAGGCCGTTCCGGTCCCGCACGGGGACGACGGAGCGAGCGAAGCGCTCCTCCTTCCAGGCGACGGCGGCTCGCTCCTGGGACAGGGCGGCGTACTCGTCCACGTCGCGGCGGGAGAAGCCCTCGATGGTGGCGATGAGGTCGGCGCCGATTCCCTGCGGGGCGAAGCCGGTCTCGAAACTGGTCATCGGGTCCATGGCCCAGGCACCGCCGTCGGAGCCCATCGGCACCCGGGACATCGACTCGACACCGCCTGCGAGGACGAGGTCCTCCCACCCCGAACGGACCTTCGCGGCTGCCAGGTTGACGGCTTCGAGGCCCGACGCGCAGAAGCGGTTCTCCTGTACGCCCGCGACGGAGTCCGGGAGTCCGGCGGCGATCGCGGCGATCCGGGCGATGTCGGAGCCCTGGTCACCGAGCGGGCTGACGACACCGAGCACGATGTCGTCGATGGCGGCAGGGTCGAGGCCGGGGAACCGGTCCCTGATCTCGTGGATGAGGCCGACGACGAGGTCGATCGGCTTGGTGCCGTGCAGGGCTCCGTTGGCCTTGCCGCGGCCGCGCGGCGTGCGGATCGCGTCGTAGACGTACGCTTCGGTACTCAAGACAGCAGCCTTTCGGGGTGGTTGTGCAACGGGAGGTCAGGCGAGCAGCGAACGGCCGATGATCTCCTTCATGATCTCGGTCGTCCCGCCGTAGATGGTCTGGATACGGCCGTCGGTGAATGCCTTGGCGACCCGGTACTCCGTCATGTATCCGTATCCGCCGTGGAGTTGGAGGCAGCGGTCGGCGACCCGCTTCTGCAGCTCGGTGGCCCACCACTTGGCCATGGAGGCGTGGACGGCATCGAGGGTGCCCTCGGAGTGGTCCATGATGCAGCGGTCGAGGAAGGCGCGGGTGACGGCGCACTCGGTGGCCATCTCGGCGATCTCGAAGCGGATGTGCTGGAGCTTGGAGAGCGGGCGCCCGAAGGCCTCACGCTCCTTGACGTACTGGGTGGTGATCTCCAGGAGGTGTTCGGCGGCGGCGATGCCGGCGACCGCTATGCCCATCCGCTCCTGGGCCAGATTGGTCATGAGGTGGATGAAGGCGCCGTCGAGCTCGCCGAGGAGGTTCTCCTTGGGGACGCGTACGTCGTCGAAGAACAGCTCGGCGGTGTCCTGTGACTTCTGACCGATCTTGTCCAGGTTGCGGCCCCGCTCGAAGCCCTCGGCGCCGCGCTCGACGACGAGGAGCGAGAGGCCCTTCGCTCCGCCCTCCGGCGAGGTCTTCGCGACGACGATCACCAGATCGGCGAGGATGCCGTTGGAGATGAACGTCTTGGAGCCGTTGAGGAGCCAGTGGTCGCCCTTGTCCTCGGCGGCGGTCCGGATGCCCTGGAGGTCGGAGCCCGCTCCGGGTTCCGTCATCGCGATGGCCGTGATGATCGCGCCGCTGCAGAAGCCGGGGAGCCACCGCCGCTTCTGCTCCTCGGTGGCGAGTCCGGTGAGGTAGGGGCCGATGATGTCGTTGTGCAGGCCGAGCGCCAGCCCGGAGACACCGGCCCGGGTGAACTCCTCGGCGAGCACGGCGCTGTAGCGGAAGTCGGCGTTGCCCCCGCCTCCGTACTCCTCGGGAACGGCGAGGCCGAGCAGCCCCTGGCGTCCGGCCGCGAGCCACGCCTCCCGCGAGACGATGCCGTCCTGCTCCCACTGTTCGTAGTGCGGGAGCACCTCCTTGGACAGGAAGGTGCGGACGGTCTCGCGGAACGCGTCGTGCTCCTCGGTGAAGATCTGCCGCTGCACTTCAAGCCCCCTGGAGCCAGTTCTTGACGGTGGAGATCAGCCGTGCCGGCTCCGGGCCGACAGGCGTCACGTTGAGCATGGTGACCCCGGCCTCGCGGAAGGCGTCGAGGCGGTCCCGCACGTACCCCTCGGGGCCGCAGAGCGTCATGAGCTCGCAGAATTCGTCCGGTACGGCGGCCTCGGCCTCCCGCTTCCTCCCGGAGAGGTAGAGCTCCTGGATGGTGGCGGCCTCCTTCTCGTAGCCGTAGGCGACGGCGAGGTCGTTGTAGAAGTTCTTGCCCGGCGCGCCCATGCCGCCGACGTAGAGCGCGATCTGCGGGCGGGCGAGGTCCCGGACGGCCGCCGCGTCGTCCCCGATGGCGAGCAGCCCGCCGGCGACGGTCCGCAGCGGGCCGAGCGCCGGGTCACGCTTCGCCGCGCCCTCGGCCAGGGCCGTGCCCCAGACCTGCTGGGCCTTCTCCGGGATGTAGAGGGTGGGCAGCCAGCCGTCGGCGATCTCCGCGGTCAGCCGGACGTTGGCGGGGCCGAGGGAGGCGACGTAGAGGGGGATCGTGTCGCGGACCGGCCGGGTGAGGATCTTCAGCGGCTTGCCGAGCTTGCCGCCCTTCTCCTTCGGCAGCGGCATGTCGGTGATGCCGTGGTGGTCGATGACCTCACGGCGCCAGATGCGGCGGCAGAGCTCGACGGTCTCGCGGGTCCGGCCGAGAGGCCTGTCGTACGGCTTGCCGTGCCAGCCCTCCACGACCTGCGGGCCCGAGGCGCCGAGTCCCAGCAGGGCGCGTCCGCCGGACACCGCGTCGAGCCCGGCGCCGGTCTGGGCGATGAGGGCGGGGGTGCGGGAGTAGACGTTGAGGATCGCCGCGCCGATCTTCATTCGCTCGGTGCGGGCGGCGAGGTATCCCATGAGGGTGGGTGAGTCGAAGCCGTACGCCTCGGCGACCCAGACGGCGTCGAGGCCGGCCGACTCGAGGGCGGCGACCTCGTCGCACGCGGCGCGCGGGTCGCCCGCGTAGTCCAGCGGCAGGGAGAGTTCCATCAGCCGGTCGTTTCCTTCCCGGTGGTCGGCAGGCCCGGCAGGTCCCAGTCGGCCGCGACGGACTCGGTGTCCGCGCCGGGCAGCGCGGGTGCGGTGCGCACGGAGACGGGGGTCGCGGAGAAGCGGGGAGCGGGGGCGGGCTGGGTGAGGCCGCTGTGCTCCACGTAGGTGGAACGGGCGGCGAGGTGCGGGTGGCGGGGTGCCTCACGGAGCGAGAGGACGGGGGCCACGCAGGCGTCCGTCCCCTCGAAGATCTCGGTCCACTCGGCGCGTGTGCGGGTACTGAAGCGGTCGGAGACGAGGGCGCGCAACTCCTCCCAGCGTCCGAAGTCGTTGCGGTCGGGGGCCTCGTCCCCGATGCCGAGGAGCGCGGCGAACTCCTCGTAGAAGCGGGGCTCCAGGGCTCCGACCGCCATGTAGCCGCCGTCCGAGGTCTCGTAGGAGCCGTAGAAGGGACAGCCGCCGTCGAGGAGGTTGGTGCCGCGCCGGTCCTGCCAGCTGCCGGCCGCCAGCATGCCGTGGATCATCGTGGCGAGATGGGCGGCGCCGTCGACCACGGCGGCGTCGACGACCTGTCCGGTCCCGCCCGGCGTACGGGCGTGCTGGAGGGCGGCGAGCACGCCGACGACCAGGTAGAGGGAGCCGCCCGCGTAGTCGCCGACCAGGTTGGCGGGCACGGTGGGCGGTTCGCCGGATCTCCCGATCATGGACAGGGTGCCGCTGAGGGCGATGTAGCCGATGTCGTGTCCTGCCCGGTCGGCCAGCGGCCCGTCCTGGCCCCAGCCGGTCATCCGCCCGTAGACGAGTCGCGGATTGCGCTCCAGGCAGGCGTCGGGGCCCACCCCCAGGCGCTCGGCGACACCCGGGCGGTAGCCCTCGATCAGGACGTCGGCGCGCTCGACGAGGTCGAGGACCTGCCCGGCACCGTCCTCGGCCTTGAGATCGACGAGGACCGAGCGCTTGTTGCGGTTGGTGAGGTCGAACGCCGGCTCGATACCGATCACCGAACCTCCCGGCCGGTCGACGCGCACCACGTCGGCGCCGAGGTCGGCGAGGAGCATCGCGGCGAACGGCCCCGGGCCGATGCCCGCCAGTTCGACGACGCGCACCCCGGTCAGGGGGCCCTGGGACCCGTGTCCTGTCGTTGCCATCAAGCCCCCAGCGGTGTGACACAACTGATGTAACATCGATGATGCTAAGAACGGACCACGCTCCGCACAACCCTTTTGGCCGAGCAAGCGCTTAGTTCTTTCCCCTGGATCCTCTCTCACCGGAGCCCGCCCGGCCGCACGGCACCACGAACACCTCCGCTACCCTCTGCCTCCCAGATCGGCGCCGGCGTCCTCGGAGGCACTCATGAACAGGCAGAACGGGGCAGAACGCCCTTATGACGTCGTCCTTTTCGGAGCCACCGGCTTCGTGGGGGCGCTCACGGCCGAATATCTGGCCGCCCACGCGCCGGAAGGCTGTCGTTGGGCCCTGGCCGGGCGGAGCCGCGGCAAGCTGGAGGAGCTGCGCGACCGTCTCGCCGCGCAGCACCCGCGCTGCTCGGACCTGCCCCTCCTGACGGCCGACGCGGACGACGCGGACGCCCTGCGGACACTCGCCGAGTCCTCGCACGTGGTGGCGTCGACGGTCGGCCCGTACGTCTGGTACGGCGAGAAGCTGGTCGCGGCCTGCGCGGAGGCGGGGACGGACTACACGGACCTCACGGGCGAGGCCGAGTTCGTCGACAGGATGTTCCTGGAGCACGACGGCCGGGCCCGGGAGACGGGGGCCCGCCTCGTGCACGCCTGCGGCTTCGACTCCGTGCCGCACGACCTCGGCGCCTACTTCACCGTCCAGCAGCTCCCCGAGGACGTACCGCTGACCGTCGACGGCTATGTCCGCACCAACGCCGTCTTCTCCGGTGGCACCTTCGCCTCGGCGCTCACCGCCCTGGGCCGCGGCCCGCAGATGCTGCGGGCCGCGAAGGAACGCCGGCTGCACGAGCCCCGCCTGGTGGCCCGCCGGGCCCGCGCACCGCAGGGCTCACCGCACTTCAGCCCGGAGACCGGCACCTGGGCACTGCCTTTGCCGACCCTGGACCCCCGCGTCGTGGAGCGGTCCGCCCGGGCACTGGAGCGCTACGGTCCCGACTTCCGCTACCGGCACTTCGCCTCGGTCAAGCACCTGCCGATGGCTCTCGGCGGCACGGCGGCCGTGACCCTGCTCGCGGGCGCCGCCCAGATCCCCGCCGCGCGTGACTGGCTCTCGGCCCGGGTGGAACCGGGCACGGGCCCCGGCGAGCAGCGCAGGAGGCGCAGCTGGTTCACGGTCCGCTTCGTCGGGGAGGGCGGCGGACGGCGGGTCTTCACCGAGGTGTCGGGCGGCGACCCGGGCTACGACGAGACGGCGAAGATGCTGGCCGAGGCGGCTCTGGCGCTCGCCCTCGACGATCTGCCGGCGACGTCGGGTCAGGTCACGACGGCGGTGGCGATGGGCGATGCGCTGCTGGAGCGGCTGACGGCGGCCGGGCTGCGATTCCGGGTGGCGGCGGTGCGCTGACCCCCTGGGGCCGGCGTCCCGACCGGGTCAGAACATCCAGGCCGCCAGCGTGACGACCATGGACACGGTCCAGGCTCCTCCTGCGAGGACGCCCAGGGTCATGCCCACGGCGACGCCGCGCTGGGAAAGACGTACGGTTCCGGTGCTCATCCGAGGTGCGTGGTGGTCGATCATGTGTACCAGCCTGCCCTCGATGTTCGACGAACAACATCCGTACATGTACTCAGTTCGCAACAGACCCGGCCTCGGTACAGAGCCTGACGTCCAGCCGTCGTCAAACTCCTGCCCGAGTACGCGCGCCCGCCCGGCGCCGTCGCGGTGCGGGACTCCGATCAGCCGATCGCTTCCCTCAGGGCGGACCGGCACAAGGCGTCCGCCCTGCGTGTGGTCTCCGGCTGGCGGAAGTCCCGGGCCAGCGCGAGCGTCTGCGCGCAGGCGTTGTCCAGGCCGGTGCGGTGGCCGACGGAGACGAAGACGGGCTTCGTGCCGTCCTGCGTGCGCAGGGCACGGCCCACTTCCTCGTCCCCGTCCATCAGCGGGGTGAAGTCACCGCGCCGGGGGCCGGGCTGCTCGTAGTGGAAGGTGAAGGGGTTCTTCGCGACACCGATGACCTGCAGCCCGGTGAGGACGCCGAGGTGACTGGCGAGCCCGAACCTGCGCGGGTGGGCACGACCGTAGCCGTCGCAGACGACGAGCCCCGGCTCCACAGGCAGGCCCTCCAACGCGGCCATGACGGCCGGGATCTCCCGGAAGGCGAGGAGCCCGGGGACGTACGGAAACGTCACCCGGCCCTCGGCGGTGGCCTCGGCGATCACCTCCAGGGTCGCCGAGTCCAGGACGACGGCCGCCGCGACGACCAGGTCGCGCTCGTCGTCGTAGGCGACGTCGACCCCCGTCACCCGGCCGGTTCCGGGTGGCGGACCGGGCTCGTCCAGGACCACGCGCGTGCGCAACTCGGCCTGTACGGCGCGGGCTTCCGCCTCGTCGGCGGGCATCCGGAAAGTCGTCATGGCGGGTCAGTCTAGGCAGCGGCCGGTAGCCTGGCGATCATGTTCGTTCTCGAGTTGACCTACACCGCACCGGTCGAGCACGTCGACGCCCTCATGACGGAGCACGTCGCCTGGCTGGACACGCAGTACGCGGCCGGGGTGTTCGTCGCCTCCGGACGCAAGAACCCACGCGACGGCGGTGTGATCCTGGCCGTCGGGGAGGACCGTGGCGAGATCGAGGAGATCGCGGCCTCCGACCCCTTCGCGGCGCACGGGGTGTGTGCCTACCGGATCACGGAGTTCCTCGCGACGAAGACCTCGGAGGCGCTCGCGCCGTACCGGCAGCAGCTGCCGGGCCAGTAGCAGTGCCGGCCGGGGCCCGCCAGGCCGTGCCGGGGCGCCGCGCGGGAGGATCTCCGGCCGCGTGGTGCGGGCGCGGCCCCTGCCCCGTGTCGGACCGGGCTCAGCCGAGACCACGATGGGCGGCCCACAACGCCCCGGCACGGCCGGCGGCGCTGTCGATCAGGGCCGCCAGTTCGGGTCTGTCCGGAACGGGGAACGAGACGTATGCGCCCCGGCCACCGCCGGCCGGCCGGCCGTATGCCTTCGCGGCGAGGCGGCCGTCCGGGAGGAGGCGGACGTTGAGTGTGGTCAGCGTGAATGCCTCACCGCGTCGGGTGTCCGTCCAGCGGAGCACCTCCGGGATCGTGACATTGACGGCCAGAGCACTCACTTCCAGGTCGCCGCTCATGGACGGATGTTCTCACGCGAGTCGCCGCGGGCGGCCACCACCGAGTCGTGCGGCGGGAGTTCGCATCACGGCTCGCCGCCGTTCCGGGGCCCGGCCGCACGTGCGGTGAGGTCCTCGTCCGTGATGGGGCGGACCACCCGGCACGGCGTTCCGAGCGCGACACTCATCGGGGGAATGCTGCGGCTGACGACACTGCCGGCACCGATGACCGACCCGTATCCGATGCGGACGCCCGGCAGGACCACCACATTGCTGCCGATCCACACCTTGTCCTCGATGTCGATCGGCTCGGAGAACCGCCCGAAGTCGGCGCGTCTCGCGGGATGGACCGGGTGTCCCGTGGTTGTCAGTGTCACGCTGGGAGCGATCATCACGTCGTTGCCGATGCGGATGTCCACGTCGTCGACGAACGTCAGGTTGACGTTGCCGAAGAAGTCGTCGCCCAGGTGGACGTTGCTGCCGAACGCCGCGTGGAACGGCGGTAGCAGCGCCGTACGTTCGCCGACCGAGCCGAGGATCTCGACGAGCAGCGAACGGCGCATGTCCGTGCGGCTCGGGGGCGTCCGGTTGTATTCGAAGATCTGATCCGCGCGGCGCCGAGGGGCCAGGAAGGCCGCCTCCGACTCGGTGTAGACGAGGCCCTTGGCGATCCTGCCCAGAACGTCCTCATGGTCGGCATCCGTCACAGCTGGAGGCTCCCTTCGTGCACAGGTGCGTGATGTGCTGATGTGCGTGATGTGCGTGACGGGCGTGACGGGCGCGATGTGCGTGACCCGCTCGCCGCTACCGCAGCCGCGCGACCCGCCCCTGCTCGCCCGAGGCCCAGCACCCGCCGTCCGAGGCGCAGTCGACCGTGTCGTACGAGCCGGTGTCCACGGTCCGCCAGGTGCGCCCGCCGTCCCGGGTGACATCCGTGCCGGTCGGGCCCACGGCGAGTGCGGACGCCCTGCTGTGCGGCAGCCAGGCCACACCGGAGCGGTAGGCGGGCGGCGGGGTGGCCGCACCCTGCCAGCTCCTGCCGCCGTCCCGGGTGACGGAGGCGGCGTCCGGCGACGCCTGGTCCGCGCGGTAGTCGCCGCCCACCGCGATGCCGTGCGCGCGGTCGCGGAAGGCGAGCCCGAACACGCCGCGCGCCGGGTCACCCGCCGGGATCGGCGAGGCGGCCTGCGTCCAGGTCAGACCGCGGTCCCCCGAGTGCAGCACCCGGGCGGTCGCCGCGCCGCCGGTGGCGAGCCAGACGTCCTTGGCGCCCACGCTGACGAGGCACTGGCCGCTCGCCGCGAAACCGGCCTCGCCGGGCTGCGCGGCGGGCATCCCGGCATCGGGCAGCACCCGCCAGCTCCGGCCGCCGTCGGAGGTGGAGAGGATACGGAACCTCCCGTCCACCGGGTCGCTCATGGCGAGCCCGTGACGGCTGTCGAAGAACGTCAGACAGTCGTAGAAGGCCCGGGCGTCGGCGTTGCGGAAGGACTCGGCCCAGGTCACGCCACCGTCCTCGGTACGGAAGACCCGGGAGGCTTCGCCCTCGCCGATGGCCAGGGCGACCGCCCGCTGCCGGTCGAACGCCTCGATGTCACGGAACTCCAGTCCGGAAGCACCGGTTGGCGAGACGTCGCGCCAGTGGCGCCCACCGTCCGTGGTGCGCAGCACCGTGCCCCCGGAACCCGCCACCCAGGCGGCGTCGCGGCCGACGGCGGCAAGGCCGCGGAAACGCGCGTCCGTTCCCGTCGTGGTGAGCGCCCACTCCGGCTCCCTGTACCGGTGCCCGGCCTGCGCGGCGTGCGCGGTCGGCGCGGCCAGTGCGGCGGTCACCGCCGCGCCGCAGAGTCCCAGTGCCATCAGCCGTCTCGTCTTCCCCATGGCCCTCATGGCGCTGGAAGCTAACCCACCCGTGGACCGCCGTCCAGGGTGCGCCGCGCGAAACGGGGCAGTTGATCAGAGGGGGGCGGCGCGGTGACGCAGCTCACGCCGCCCGCGAGTGCACGGATGGAGGCGTTCCGTCGTCTACTCCAATGCCGGGAACCGTTCGTCCGAGGCGAGAGGGAGCAGGTCTTGTCCAGCGTTATCGAGCAGTCCGTGCAGGCCCGTATGGTCGCGTCCGCACCGCGTATGGAGACCCTGCCCGCCACTCTGCACTACGACCGCAGGGATCCCTTCGCCGTCCGCATGGCGTTTCCCGGGCCGGCGACCCTCGAAGGCACCGAGGTGTCCTGGGAGTTCTCCCGCGAGCTGCTCTCCACCGGAATGGACGGGCCGGCCGGGGTCGGCGACGTGCGGGTCCGGCCGTTCGGATACGACCGTACGGTGCTGGAGTTCCACGCCGTGGAGGGCATCGCCATGGTGCACGTCCGCACATCGGAACTGCGCCGCTTCCTGAAGCGGGCGCAGGAACTGGTCCCGGTGGGCGACGAGTACCGCTTCATGGACCTGGACGGTGACCTCACCGACCTGCTGGGCGGGTCCGCCTGAACCCTGTCCTGCCGATCCCTCCCGTCTGCCGCTCCCGCCGGTCCCGCCCGGTACCTCCCGTCTGCCGCTCCTGCCGGTCCTGCCGGTCCTGAGCAGGTGCGCCTGAATCCGGCTCCGTCCCGACGCGCACCGCTCGCCCGCCCTGCCCGCGGTCGCCGGGAGCCACCCGGTGACCGCCTACGGACGCGGGCTGACTCCAGGACATCGCCCCTGGTCAGCTGCCGGGAACCGAGGCGGCAGACGTCCGACTTGCCCCTCTACGTACGCCACTGACCTGCTCTTATGACACAGGGTGAGCGCATACCGCGACGACAGGGCTTGGCTATGGCCTTACCGCCGCCTTAACCTACGGTCACGTAACCTACGAAGCCGTAGGTAATTCTCCCGTCCCCAGGAGCCCCCCGTGACGATCACCTCTCCCCAACTCGGCAGTTCGAAGGCGTGGACAGACGCCCAGCTGCTGTACGCACTGGAAGAGGTGGTGGAGAAGGAACTCAACCGCCATCTCAAGGTCGCCAAGGACTGGATGCCCCACGAGTACGTACCGTTCTCCGACGGCCGGAACTTCCCCGGCGTCTTCGAGGACGGCGAGGCGTGGGAGACCGGCCAGTCCAAGGTCACCGACATCGGCCGGATCGCGCTCGTCGTGAATCTGCTGACCGAGGACAACCTCCCCAGCTACCACCACGAGATCGCCTCCCTGTTCGGCCGCGACGGCGCCTGGGGCACCTGGGTGCACCGCTGGACCGCCGAGGAGGGCCGGCACGGCATCGTGATGCGCGACTACCTGCTCACCTCACGCGCCGTGGACCCGGACAAACTGGAGCAGTTCCGCATGGCGCACATGGCGGAGGGCTTCGAGTCCGACAACCGCCACTCCATGCTGCACTCCGTCGCGTACGTCGCGTTCCAGGAGCTCGCGACCCGCGTCTCGCACCGCAACACCGGCCACCAGTCGGGCGACCCTGTCTGCGACCGGATGCTGGCCCGCATCGCGACCGACGAGAACCTGCACATGGTCTTCTACCGCAACCTGCTCGGTGCGGCCTTCGACCTCGCACCGGACCTCACGATGCAGTCCGTGCGGGACGTCGTCGTCAACTTCCGGATGCCCGGACACGGCATGCCCGGATTCGAGCGGGCGGCCGCGCAGATGGCGATCGGCGAGATCTACAACATGCGCATCCATCACGACGACGTGATCCAGCCCGTCCTGCGCTACCTGAAGGTCCTCGACATCGACGGGCTCGGCCCCGAGGGCCTCAAGGCGCAGGAGGAGCTCGGGCTGTACATGAACGGCCTGGACAGCGAGGCGTCCAAGTTCGACGAGAAGCTGGCGGCGCGCAAGGCCCGCCTGGCGGCCCGGGCCGCCCAGGGCTGATCCCTCCCCATCCCCCCTGGCACGGCTCGGGATCCGCTCCCCGATCCGTGCCGGGCAGTGGGGGGGGGGGGGGGGGGGGGGGGGGGGGGCGGCCGCCCCGGGACGCCCGCCCGACCAAAGCAACGAGCGACACGAAATATGAAAGAATACGATGAAGAACCACAAAAACGAGAAAAA
>NZ_JBIWKR010000021.1:0-36958 GCF_044765765.1 Streptomyces sp. NPDC102402 | reverse complement strand
TGCCGTGGCTGGGGGGCGGCGGGGGGCCCCCCCCCCCGCCCCGCCGCCCGCCCCCCCCCCCCCCCCCCCCCCCCCCCCCCCCCCGCCACTCCACGCTCGGGCTGACCCCACAGCTTCACAGAACGTACTCTGTGCCGGGTGAAACCTGTGACACGTCTTGTTCTTTTCGGTGCGCCGATTGCCATCGCCGCTTCGATCCTCTTCAGCGGTGGTGACTCGGAGCCGCCTGAGGTCACTCCGCAGGCGGCAGGCGCCGGGAAGGCCGGCACGGCGAAGCCTGAAGCGGCCGAGCAGGACGACGAGCGCGACGAGGAGATCGACGCGCTGCCGCCGGGCCTCGCCTCCCCCGCGATGAAGGAGACCGCGTCCCGGCTGGTCGCCAGCGCGGAGGCGTCCACCCTGGACTGGCGCAGCCGGTACGGCGCGATCGAGGACATCGGCGACGGCGCCGGCTACACCGCCGGCATAATCGGCTTCTGTTCCGGTACGAACGACATGCTGCAGCTGGTGGAGTCCTACACCGACGACGCCCCGGACAACCCGCTGGCCCCGTTCCTCCCCGCCCTGCGCGCGGTGGACGGCACCGACTCCCACGAGGGGCTCGATCCGGGCTTCACCGACGCCTGGCACCGCGCCGCGGAGGACCCCGCGTTCCGTGAGGCCCAGGACGCGACCCGCGACCGGCTCTACTTCGAGCCCGCGGTGCGCCTGGCGAAGCTGGACGGCCTCGGCACCCTGGGGCAGTTCGTCTACTACGACGCGATGGTGCTGCACGGACCGGGTGTGGGGGCGGACGGCTTCTACGGCATCCGCGACGCCGCGATGGAGTCGGCGGACACGTCCGCGGAGGGCGGCGACGAGGTCGCGTACCTGGAGGCGTTCCTCGACGCGAACCGGTCGGCGATCAGGGCTCGAAAGGTCCAGCGCGACACGACCCGCATCGACACGGAACAACGGGTGTTCCTCCGCGAGGGCAACCTCGGGCTGAGGAAGCCCCTGGTGTGGCAGGTGTACGGCGAGACCTTCCGGATCGCGTGACCGGAACGCGTCGACGCACCCGGTCCGCGGTGTTCACCGCCGTTCGGACCTGGCGACTCTGCGCAGCCGCTCCCGCTCCTTCTCGGAGAGCCCGCCCCAGACTCCGAAGCGCTCGTCATGGGCGAGGGCGTACTCCAGGCAGGCCACCCTGCCCTCGCAGGCGTTGCACAACTGCTTGGCCTCGCGGGTGGAGCTGCCCGGAGCAGGGAAGAAGAACTCGGGCCCGGCCTGCGCGCACAACGCGGTCTCCTGCCAGGCGAGCTCGTCGGTCATGGTGTTGGTCGGCATGAGGCACACGGTGCCCGGTCGCGATAAACAAGTGATCAACGACCGTTCAACAGCGGGGCCGGCAGGGATCCCGCTCTCCCGGCCGGCCCGGTGTCCCCCGGCCGCGCACTACATCGGAGCAGGCTTGATGACGGCGAAGGCCGCTCCCGCGGGGTCGGTGAAGGTGGCGATCCGGCCGACCTCCGGCACGTCGGTGGCCTCCATCGTCACCCGGCCGCCCAGGCGTTCCGCCCCCGACGCCGTCGCGTCGGCGTCGTCCACCGCGAAGTACGGCAGCCAGTGCGGTCCCGCCGCCGTCTGAGCGGGCGAGCCGTCGAGCGGGACGATTCCCCCGAAGGCGGAGTCGGCGCTCTCACCGTCGGCGGGACTGATCGTCGTGTAGGAACCGCTGGGGTAGGTCATGGCCTCGGTCCGCCATCCGAAGACCGTGTGGAAGAACGCGGCCGCCGCCGGCACGTCCGGGGTGTACAGCTCGGACCAGACCAGCGCGCCCGGCTCCATGATCATGCCGAGTCCGGTGTTCGTCCCGGGCTGCCACACGCCGAAGTACGCGCCGGTGCTGTCCGTGAATCCGCCCATGCGCCCGTAGTCGAGCACGTCCATCGGAGGGAACATCGCGCGACCGCCGGCCTGCTCGACCGTCCGTGCGGTGGCGTCGGCGTCGGGGGTCCGGAAGTACACGGACCAGGCCGGCTTCCCCTGGTCCTCGGGCACGGTCATGACTCCGGCGACGGTGCTGCCCCGCAGCTGATACATCCCGTAGCCGCCGGTCTCGGGGCCGCCGGGCACCAGCTCCCAGCCGAAGAGACCGTTGTAGAACGTCGTGGCGGCGTCGAGGTCGGGGGTGCCGAGGTCGATCCAGTTGGGGGCGCCGGTGACGAATGCGGGGTCGAGCATGGTGTGCTCCTTCGGCGAGTCCCGTTGTCTCGCTCGTCTTGTCGGACAGGGAGATGACGCACTTCTCCGAGTCTTGCACCAGGCACTGACAACCGCAGTTCGCGCCGTGGCGTGCGGGCCGGGCCCGGGCGCGTGGGACGATGGGCCCGGTCGCGGCGGGGCCGCATGGCGGGGACAGAAGGACGTAGATGACGCAGGCAGGACCCACGGGCGCGGCGCCCACGGGAAAGGCCGCACGTGAGCTGCTCGACAGCGCGGAGGCGCTGGCCGCGACGGCCCGCGCGGTGCTGGACGACCACCGCGGCGCCGTCGAGGCCGCGCGTGCCGCGCTCGCCCCCGCTCTGGACGCACTGGTGGACGCCGAACTGGCCTCCATCCCCGTCTCCCGGCTCGCGGACGTCACCGAGGGCAGGCTGCGGCTCGGCGCGCTGGAGCAGGCGGAGTACGCGACGGTGGGCCGGGTCCACGGAGCCGGGCGTTACGAGCTCCGCCAGATCCCCGGGGTCGGGGCCCAGACTGCGGACCAGGCGCTGGCGGCCGCGCGGCAGATCGCGCACGCGGTCCGGGACACCGTCGCCGTACGGATAGACGTGGACGCGTCGGACGCGACCACGACCGCGCTGCTCGTCGCCCTCCACCGGCTGGTGGAGGGCGGCCCCGACGTACGCAGGGCGGTCGACGCGGCCCGGCGTCTGGCCGACGAGCTGGAACCGCTCCTCGCAGTGGCCGCTCCGGCGCGGAGCCGGCTGCGGATGCTGTTCGTGCGGCGGGAGGCCGGCGCCCGCGTCCAGGCCGCCGTCACCTCCCTGCGGGCGGTGGCCCGGGAAGCGGCGGCGCGGGACCTCAGGACGCTGTTCGGGCAGGTCTCCGTCGATCTGCTGCGGGGTCCCGTGTCGGAGGCGGAGGCATGGGTCGACTTCGAGCTGCGCTCCGCCGAGTACTACAGCCTGCTGGCCGAGCTGTCGGGCAGCGGACCGGACCGGGACGCGGCCGAGGGGTTCCTGCCGGCGGGGATCGCCGACCGGGTCCGCGGGCTCCGGCTCGACGACACGTGCCTGCGGGTCTCGCTGCGCGGCTACCAGTCCTTCGGAGCGCGCTTCGCGCTGGCCCAGAAACGGGTGATCCTCGGGGACGAGATGGGGCTCGGCAAGACCGTGCAGGCCATCGCCGCCCTGGCCCACCTCGCCGCGGGCGGCGAGACCCACTTCCTGGTGGTGTGCCCGGCGAGCGTCCTGATCAACTGGCGGCGGGAGATCGCCGCCCGCTCCACCCTGCGGGCCGTGCCCGTACACGGTCCTGAGCGCCTGGGGGCCTTCGGCGAGTGGCGTGAGCGGGGCGGAGTCGCGCTGACCACCTTCGACGCGCTGTCCACACTGCCGGAGGGACCCGCGTGCGGGGTCAGGCCCGGCATGGTGGTGGTGGACGAGGCCCACTTCGTGAAGAACCCCGCGACCCGGCGCTCCCGGGCCGTCGGCGGCTGGACGGGGCACGCCGACAGGGTGCTGTTCCTGACCGGCACACCGATGGAGAACCGGGTCGAGGAGTTCCGGAGCCTGGTGCGCCAGTTGCGGCCCGAGCTGGCACCGCTCGTCACCTCCACGCACGGCGTCGCCGGTTCGCATGCCTTCCGCAGGGCCGTCGCCCCCGCCTATCTGCGCCGCAACCAGGCGGACGTCCTGGGTGAACTCCCCGCGCTGGTACAGGCCGACGAGTGGGAGGAGTTCTCCCCGGCCGACCTGCGGGCCTACCGCGAGGCGGTCGCCTCGGGGCACTTCATGCGGATGCGCCGGGCCGCGTACGCCCGCCCCGAGACGTCGGCGAAGCTGATCCGGTTGCGCGAACTCGTCACGGAGGCCGCGGAAAACGGGCTCAAGGTCGTGGTGTTCTCCTATTTCCGTGAAGTCCTCCGGACAGTCCAGGACGCCCTGGGCGAAGGGGTGTTCGGTCCCGTTTCCGGCAGGCTCCCGGCCGCGCGCAGACAGGAGCTGGTCGACTCCTTCGGGGCGGTGGACGGACACGCGGTGCTGCTGAGCCAGATACAGGCCGGCGGCGTCGGTCTCAACATCCAGGCCGCCTCGGTCGTCATCCTGTGCGAGCCTCAGATCAAGCCGACGATGGAACACCAGGCGGTGGCCCGGGCGCACCGCATGGGGCAGATACGGAGTGTGCGGGTCCACCGGCTCCTCGCGACGGACAGCGTGGACCAGCGGATGCTGGACATCCTGGCGCGCAAGGACCGGCTCTTCGACGCCTACGCACGCCGCAGCGACGTCGCCGAGGCGACGCCGGACGCCGTCGACGTGTCGGACGGCGCCCTCGCCCGGCGCATCGTCGAGGAGGAGCAGCGGCGGCTCGCCGCCGAGGTGTGACCGCCCTCAGTGCTCGTGGGTCTCCGCCGCACCCGCCGCGTGGTGCGGCGGGTCGTACCCCGGGACCGTGCCGTCAGCCTTGGCGACGAGCAGCAGGCCCGCCATTCCCATGTCGGAGTGGCTCTGGACGTGGCAGTGGTACATCCAGGCACCGGCTCCCACGTGTTCACCCGCGATGATCTGGAAGCCGAAGGAGTCGGCGGGCCCGCAGATCTTGGTGTCGACCACACGGCTGGGGTCGTCGGGGCCGGTGAGGAGTCCCGTCCTGTTGTCGGCCCAGCGGTGCCCGTGGATGTGGAACGTGTGGTAGTACTCACCGTGCGTGATCATGACGACTTCGACCCGGTCCCCCACGGTGGCCTCGAAGTTCGGGCTCTCGTGGGCCGCCTTGTTGTTGATGGTCATGTCGTTGAAGACGATCGTGATCGTCTTGTCCGGCAGGACGTCTCCCTTGCGGCGCACGACGAGCGGTCCGTACAGGCCCTTGCGGATGCCGCCCGTTCCGTGGTCCGTGCCGACGACGTGGTCGTGGTAGTGCCAGTAACCCGCGCTGCCCGCCTGCCAGGTGCCGTCCTTGCGACGCCCCGGGGCGTGGGTGCGCCAGGTGTACGTGCGGGTTCCGCCGGGTTCGACGTGGCTCCGGTTCATCCGGGTGCCGTCGCTCGCGATGTCGTAGTCGACGCCGTGGACGTGGAGGCTGGCATCGACGTCCGTGGTGTTCTCGAACTCGATGTGCAGCGTGTCGCCCTCGGTGATCTCGATGAGCGGACCGGGGACCGACGCCTTGCCCTTCTCGAAGCCGTATCCCATGGACCCGTCGGCCAAGGTCTCGGCGTACAGCTTGAGATGGCGGACGGCGCCTCCCGCCGGGGCCGTCTTGGCCGGGTTCTCCGCGGAGGTCGCCTGCACCGCTCCGAGTGACATCGATGTCACGCCGGTCGCCGCCGCCACTGACCCGCCGACCAGCATCCGGCGGTTGAAGGTCCTTCGGTCCATGTCGAACTCCCCACTGCGTGAAGGAAACTGACGCGCTGCTGCCCTGGACGGCCCACACCGTAGCCGGGGCGTCGGCGTTTATCCACACTCAGGACAAAGTTCGTTCGATTGCTGCCATACCTATTGGCGAGTCACGAAAAGAGGTCTAGCTTCGTGCGCTGTCGACGTGACCGCAGAGGTGCGATGACAGAGAAGTGACCGGAGAAGTGACCCAGAGGGGTGGGTGACCACATGCAGCGCACACCACATCACAGGTCCAGATCGCGCCGCGGAATCGCGGCGGTCGTGGCGGTCGGCGGCCTGACCGCGTCCCTGCTCGGCAGCGGCAACGCGGCCACCGCGAGCCCTTATCCGGATCCGGGGCTGAAGGAACGGATCGCGACAACGTTGTCCCTGCCCACGCCGCCCGGCGGGGCCGACGTCAAGGTGCTGGTGTTCCACGCCTCGGCGGGCGAGGAGTCGCCGACCGTCGACGCGGGCATCGCCGCCGTGGAGAAGATCGGGCTCAGCGGCCCCGAGACCGGGCGGTTCAAGACCGTGGCCACCGACGACGCCGGGGTCTTCACCCATGGGAAGAAGCTCGGCCAGTACAACGCGGTCGTCTTCCTGACCGGCGGCGGCGACGTCCTCGACCCGGAGCAGGAAGCGGGCCTGGAGGCCTACATGGAGGCCGGCGGCGGCTTCCTCGGCATCCACGACGCGGCCCGCACCGAGCCGTACTCGGACTGGTTCACCGGGCTGGTCGGCGCCCGCCCCGCCGCGGACAGCCCGACGGGCGTCCAGCGCGCGACGGTCGAGATCGGCGACCGGCGGCACCCGGCGACGAAGAACCTCCCGCTGGAGTGGAAGCACCCGGACAAGTGGCTGAACTGGAAGGACAACCCGTCCGGCGACGTACACACCGTGGCCCGGGTCCGCGAGATCACCTACTCCCCCGGCGCCGGCGCCAACGGCTGGGACCACCCGGTCTCCTGGTGCCGTGACTACGACGGCGGCCGGTCCTTCTACACCGCCATGGGCGGTACGGCCGCGAGCTTCGCGGAGACCGACTTCCGCGACCACCTGCGCGGCGCGCTGGCCTGGACGAGCCGCATCTCGCAGGCCGACTGCAAGGCCACGATCGACTCCAACTACACGGCCGAGCGGCTCACCCAGCCCAACCAGCCCGGGCAGAACGACCAGATCGGCGAACCGCACGGCCTGGTCACGGCAAAGGACGGACGGGTCTTCTACATCGGGCGCGGCGGCGCGGACAGCAGTGTGCCGGTGGTGACCGACTGGAAGGACCCGAACGTCGGCAAGGGCGAGGGCGAGATCCACGTCTACGACCCCGCGACCAAGAAGGTCACCCTCGCCGGGAAGCTGAGCGTCTTCGGCAACAAGGGCGGCGGCGACGAGCTGGTCAAGGTGGAGGAGGGCCTGCTCGGGATCGAACTGGACCCGGACTTCGCCACCAACGGCTGGGTGTACCTGCACTACACCCCGCACGCGAAGATCGACCGCGACAAGCAGATGGCGGTGCGCCAGGTCTCGCGCTTCACCTTCGACCACGCCACGAACAAGCTGGACCTGGCGTCCGAGAAGGTGCTGCTGCACTGGCCGGTCCAGATCCACAGCTGCTGTCACGCGGGCGGCGGCATGGCCTGGGACTCGAAGGACAACCTGTACATCGCCACGGGTGACAACAACTCCTCGGGATTCAGCGACGGTTACTCGGGCAACAACCCGGAGCCGAACTACAAGGGCGTGTCGTTCGCCGATGCCCGCCGCACCGCGGGCAACACCAACAACCTCAACGGCAAGATCCTCCGGATCCACCCCGAGGACGACGGTACCTACACCCTGCCGTCCGGCAACCTCTTCACCGGCGAGGAGCCGGACGAGGGGGGCGGCAAGACCCGTGGCGAGATCTACGTGATGGGCGTCCGCAACCCCGCGCGCATCTCCGTCGACACGTCGACGGACACCCTGTACGCGGGCTGGGTCGGCCCCGACGCCGGCGCCCCGAGCACCACCTGGGGTCCCGCCAAGTACGACACGTTCGCCGCGATCACCAAGGCCGGCAACCACGGCTGGCCGTACTGCATGGGCAACAAGCAGCCCTACCGGGACCGCAACCTGCCCGACCCCTCCAAGCCGCTCGGCTGGTACGACTGCGACGCGCCGAAGAACGAGTCGCCGAACAACGACGGCCTGGTCAAGATCCCGCCGGTGACCGGCAACACCATCTGGTACTCCCCCCAGGGCGGCGGCGTCGACTACCCGCGCGACGCCGACGGCATCCCGAGCTACAAGGTGGAGGACCAGAAGCAGCTCCTGCCCTGGCTCAAGGGCGGCGGCCAGGCCACGATGAACGGCCCGGTCTACCGCTACGACGCGTCGAGCACGAGCGAGGCCAAGTGGCCGGCGTACTGGGACGGCAAGTGGTTCGTCGGTGACTTCTACGACGACACCCAGCCGCGCCACGCCGTGCTGACCGACCCGAAGACGGTCGGCAAGGGCGGTCTGCCCACGCACGCCGAGTCCCTGAAGAAGATCATTCCGGTGGGGGCGGACGGCATCCGCAACCTGATGGACTGGAAGTTCGCCCCGGACGGCTCGCTCTACGTCCTGGACTACGGGCGCGGCTTCTTCACCTCCGACTCCAAGTCCGCGCTGTGGCGCGTGACGTACAAGGGCGGCGGTCCGACCCCGGCCGCCGCGGACCTGGCCAGGAAGGCGGTAGCGCAGTGAGACACCCTTCACTCCTCGCGCGACGGCGGTACGGGCCCGCCCGGTGGTGGCTGGCCCTGCTCGGTTCGTTCGTCATGGTCCTCGGACTGGCGTCGACCGCCGCCTACGGACGGGACGACGACCGCGCCGCGGCGGCCGACCAGGTGCTGAACTGGACCGCCGGCGACCCCATCGACCACTACCTGACGGCACCGAAGACGGCCGTGGCCGGAGCCGCGACCATCGTCTTCGAGAACAGCGCGGCCACGGGCAACACCACGGGCATGCCGCACACGCTGACGTTCAGCGTGTCGGATCCGGAGTTCAACAACGACGTCCCGGTCAACATCCTGGCCAACCCCAGTGACAGCGAGGGCGGCAAGCACAGCGTCGAGGTCACCCTCACCCCCGGCCGGTACTTCTACCACTGCACGATTCCCGGCCACGGCTCCATGCAGGGCATCCTGACGGTCACCGAGGACGGGGGCGGCGGCGAGGACACCACCGCTCCCGAGACGTCGGCGACCGTGGACGGCGACAAGAACGCCGACGGCGCGTACATCGGCCAGGCGACCGTCACCGTGGCGGCGACCGACGCGGGGTCGGGTGTCGACACCGTCGAGTACGCGATCGGCGCGGACGGCGCCTGGCAGCCCTACACCGCGCCGGTCGTGGTGAACGAGGTGGGGACGCACACCGTCCGCTACCGCGCCACCGACAAGGCCGGCAACGCGGCGGCGGAGAAGTCCGCCGAGTTCGCGGTCGCCGCGCCTCCGACCGACGACAAGACACCGCCGGAGACCTCGGCGACGGTGTCCGGCGAGAAGGACGACGCGGGTGCCTACCTCGGTATGGCCACGGTCACCGTGACCGCGTCCGACACCGGGTCGGGCGTCAACACCATCGAGTACGCGATCGGGGCGGACGGCGCCTGGACGGCGTACACCGCGCCCGTGATGGTCCACGAGGTCGGGACGCACACCGTCCGCTACCGCGCCACCGACAAGTCGGGCAACGCGGCGGCGGAGAAGTCCGTCGACTTCACCGTCGTCGAACCGCCGTCCCAGGACAAGACGCCGCCGGAGACCTCCGTGGTGGTGTCGGGCGACAAGAACTCGGACGGCGCGTTCATCACCAGCGCCGAGGCCACGGTCAAGGCGACCGACGCGGACTCGGGCGTGGACAAGATCGAGTACTCCCTGGACGGGGGCCCGTACCTCGCCTACTCCTCCCCTGTCATCGTCGACCGCGTCGGCCGTCACACGTTCGCCCACCGGGCGACGGACAAGGCCGGCAACACCTCCGAGGCGAAGCAGTCCTCGTTCACCATCGCGGAGAGCGGCGGTGTCCCGGCACCCAACTGCCCGGAGTACGACGTACGGCTCACCGTGATCGTCGGTACGGTCGACACGGGTGTCCCCAACCGGCTCACCGGCAACCGCTGCACGGTCAACGAGCTGATCGAGGACGAGAAGGACTGGTCCTCGCACGCGTTGTTCCTCAAGCACGTCGACAAGGTCCTGGACAAGCTGCTCGCCGACGGGGTCGTCGACGCCCGTGAGCACAAGAAGATCTACAGGGCCGCCAAGCAGTCCGGGATCGGCGAGCCGGGCCAGGACGAGGGCTACCGCAAGCTGTTCGACGGCACCGCCGCCTCGCTCGCCAAGTGGGAGCAGGTCGGCGGCGGGAAGTTCGGGCTGAACACGGAGGACGGCTCGATCACCAGCTCCACCACCGTGGACGGCATGGGGATGCTGTGGTTCCCGTCCCGGCAGTACGGGGACTTCTCGCTGAAGCTCCAGTGGCGGGACGACGCTCCCGGCGCGGGCAACGCCAACGGCGGAGTCTTCGTCCGCTTCCCGGACGTCCACGACCACCCGGAGGAGTCCCGTCCGGAGTGGGTCGCCATCAAGTACGGCCATGAGATCCAGGTCAACGACCGTCCCGACGGCGACATGTACAAGACCGGGTCCCTGTACGGCTTCGACCGGGTCGGTCTCGGCGGCGCCGGGGTCACGCCCAAGGGCACCTGGAACGACTACGAGGTCAAGGTCGTGGACCAGCACTACTCGGTCTACCGCAACGGTGTCCTGATCAACGAGTTCGACAACGCCGGTGGTCAGCTCTTCGAGCCGCCGCGGGGCGACGACCCGGGTACCGACGGCCGGCGGTACGCCTCCGGCTACATCGGGCTCCAGGTCCACAGCACCACGGACGTGATCTCCTACCGCGACATCCGCATCAAGGAGCTGTAGGGAGGAGCGCGCGCTCAGGAGGCCGCGGCCGCATGCTCCGGCATGCGGCCGCGGCCTCCGGGGTGCCGGTGGCGCCACACCCAGAAGACCGTGCAGGAGACGAGCGCCCAGGCCGCCAGCACCAGGAACGGGAAGGCGTACTGGTGGCCCTGGTAGTAGACCGCCGTGTGCTGGGCGTTGACCGAGGCGCCCGGAGGCAGCCAGCGCCCGATGTGCCCGAGTGCGGAGGGCAGCAGCGGCCAGGACACCGCCCCGCCCGACGACGGATTGCCCAGCAGCACCATGAGCCCCCAGGTGGGCAGCATGGCCCAGCGCCCCATGATGGTGTTGAACATGGTGAAGACCATGCCCGACGCGAACATCGTGAACGCGAGGATCAGCCAGGACTCGACGAACGGCAGGTCCAGCGCGCCGATCAGCCAGTCCACCACCGCGGCGATCGCGAAGCCGCCCAGCAGGGCGTAGGCGAGGGTGAAGCCGATCCGTTCGAGCGGGTCGAGCGCCCGCGCGTGGACGCTGAGCTGGATGGCTCCGACGAAGCCGATGATGACGGCGGCCAGCGAGATGTAGAAGAGCGCCAGCCCGCGCGGGTCGCCCTGCTGGAGCGGCTTGACGTCGGTGATCGTCACGGGGACCCCGGTGGCCTTCGCGACCTTCGCGCCGGTCTCGGCGAGCAGCTGGGCGACCGTGGCCCCGCCGGCCCCCGCGATGTCCATGGCCACCCCGCCCTTCCCCGGCCGCACGGTCACGAAGACCTTCTGCTCCTCCATGGCCAGCCGGGCCGCGCCGCGGGTGGCATACGGGTGCAGCTGGAGGGAGGCGTCGAGAGCCTTCTCCATCCCCGCGATGAACTCCTTCCCGCCCCGGTCCCCGACGCCGCTGACCACGGCGGCGGGGATCCGGCGCGGCGTCGGGTCGGCCATCGTGTAGGTGTAGGAGCCGGCGAAGAGTCCGGCCGCGGCGGCGAGGATGAAGAGCAGCACGAAGGCGGGGACGTACGGCGACTGCTTGTACGAGGCCCACTTCTCGGCCCGCGTGGGCGGCCTTCCGTGCGCGCCGTGGGCGGGAGGCTCCGTCCCGTCGTCGGGGCTCACGCGTCCTCACCGGTGTCGTGGCGGGCACGGCTGGGCTGCACGCGCTTCGGCTCGCCCGGCATCTTGGGGTACTCCGGCGGATAGGGCAGGTCGCCGAGCTCGTGTTCGTGCTCGTCCCGCCGCGCCAGTTCCAGTACCTGGTCGAGCCGGAAGGCGTGGTCGTCCATGTCGGCGTGCAGGTCGCCCACCTCGGCGTACCGCGCGGGCATGGACCTCAGGTCGAAGTCGCGGGGCTCGGCGTCGTCGATCTCTTCCCAGCGCAGTGGGGCGGAGACCGGGGCGTGCGGGAAGGGGCGCACGGAGTAGGCGGAGGCGATGGTGCGGTCGCGGGCCGTCTGGTTGTAGTCGACGAAGATCCGCTCGCCCCGCTCCTCCTTCCACCAGGCCGTGGTCACCCGGTCCGGCATCCGGCGTTCCAGCTCGCGCCCCACCGCGATGGCGGAGCGCCTGACCTGGGTGAACGTCCACTCGGGGACGATCGGGACGAAGACGTGGATGCCGCGCCCGCCGGAGGTCTTGGGCCAGCCGCGCAGCCCGTGGTCCTCCAGGACCGAGCGCAGTTCGTGCGCCGCGGTCACGGCGTCGGCGTAGCCGGTGCCGGGCTGCGGGTCGAGGTCGATGCGCAGTTCGTCGGGGTGGTCGGTGTCCGCCCTGCGCACCGGCCAGGGGTGGAAGGTCAGGGTGCCCAGGTTGGCTGCCCAGAGGACGGCACCCAGCTCGGTGGGGCACATCTCGTCGGCGTGCCGGCCACTGGGGAACTCGATCCGGGCGGTGGGGGTCCAGTCGGGGAGGTTCTTCGGCGCCCGCTTCTGGTAGAAGAAGTCGCCCTCGACCCCGTCGACGAAGCGCTGGAGGGTGGTGGGACGCTCGCGGAGGGCGCGGAGGATTCCGGGCCCCACGGCCTGGAAGTAGTCGGCCACGTCCTTCTTGGTGTAGCCCTTCTCCGGGAAGTACACCTTGTCCGGGTTGGACAGCCGTACGGCGCGTCCGTCCACGTCCAGCTCCACCGCTGCTCCTGCTCCCATGTCGGACACCGTAGGCCGGGCCCACATATGCCGCATATCGGAGGACGTGCGCCCGGGGCCGGGCGAGAATCGGTTCATGGACCTGCCGGTGATGCCCCCTGTGAAGCCGATGCTCGCCAAGTCCGTGTCCGCGATTCCCCCCGGGATGCAGTACGAGGCGAAGTGGGACGGCTTCCGGGCGATCGTGCACCGGGACGGCGACGAGGTGGTGATCGGCAGCCGGACGGGCAAGCCGCTCACCCGCTACTTCCCCGAGGTCGTCTCCGCCGTGCGGGAGAATCTGCCGCCGCGCTGTGTGGTCGACGGCGAGATCGTCCTGCCGTACGAGGGGCGGCTGGACTTCGACCGGCTGAGCGAGCGGATCCATCCGGCCGACTCCCGGGTGCGGACGCTCGCCGAGCGGACCCCGGCGGGCTTCGTCGCCTTCGACATCCTCGCCCTGGACGACACGTCCCTGCTCACGACCGTGCAGAGCGAGCGGCGGACCGTCCTGGAGGGTGCGCTGGCCGGCGCGTCGGCGCCCGTCCACCTCGCCCCGTCCACCACGGACCAGGCCCTCGCGCGGGAGTGGTTCGAGCGGTACGAGGGCGCGGGGCTCGACGGAGTGGTCGCCAAGCCGCTCGACCTTCCGTACCGCCCGGACGTGCGCTCCATGTACAAGATCAAACACGAGCGGACCGCCGACTGCGTGGTGGCGGGGTACCGCTTCCACAAGAGCGGACCCGTGGTCGGCTCGCTGCTGCTCGGCCTCTACGACGCCGAGGGCGCCCTGCAGCACGTGGGCGTGTGCGCGGCCTTCACCATGAAGAGGCGTGCCGAACTCCTGGAGGAACTCGACCCGTTGCGCATCGACCCCGCGGATCACCCGTGGGCTGCCTGGGCGGACGCGGCGGCGCACGAGGGGTCACGGCTGCCGGGCGCTCCGAGCCGCTGGTCGGGCAAGAAGGACCTGTCCTGGGTGGCGCTCGCGCCCGAGCGGGTCTGCGAGGTGGCGTACGACCACATGGAGGGCGACCGTTTCCGCCACACCACCCAGTTCCGGCGGTGGCGGCCGGACCGCACCCCCGGCGGCTGCACCTACGCGCAGCTGGAGGAAGTGGTGCGGTACGACCTGTCCGAGGTGCTCGACGCCGGCTGACCCGTCAGGCGGTCGGGGTGGGGCAGGGTCCGTCCGTGGGAGCCGTGGGGTCGGGCTCCGCCGACGGGGTGGGGCAGCCCGGGCCGGTGGTGCCTGGTTCCGGGTCGGGGGTGGTGGTCGGGTCCGGGGTGGTGGTCGGGTCCGGGGTCGGGTCCGGCGTGGTGGTCGGGTCCGGGGTCGTCGTCGGGTCCGGGGTGGGGCCGGTGCCGGTGGGATCGGGGGTGGGTCCGGGGTCCGTGGGGTCCGGGGTGGGTCCGGGGCTGCCGGACTCCGTCGGCGTGGGGGTCGGGGTAGGCGAGGTGGAGGGCGTCGGTGTGCCGGTGGGCTGCGGGCCGACGATGATGCCGCCACCACCCTGACCGGGGTCACTCGGGCTGCCGGGCCCTCCGACCGGTGCCTGGGGGGCGCGGGGGCCACCCGCTCCGGGGCTCTTGGGGATGACGCCCTTGCCGTCGGCGACGGAGTGGACGCCCTTGCGGTAGAAGTCCAGCCAGGACAGGACCGTGCGCAGATAGGTGTCCGAGTGGTTGTAGCTGAGGACCGCCCGGTCCAGATCCGCCCGCACGGACAGGTTCCGGTCTGCGGCGCAGAGGTAGTGGCCGGCGGCGAGCGCGGCGTCCACGACGTTGTTCGGGTCCTTGCGCCCGTCGCCGTTGCCGTCCTTGCCCCAGTGCGCCCACGTGGACGGGATGAACTGCATCGGCCCGACGGCCCTGTCGTAGGTGGCGTCGCCGTCGTAGGCACCGCCGTCGGTGTCCGGGATGTGCGCGAAGCCCGCGCCGTTCAGCACGGGGCCGAGGATCGGGGTGAGGGTGGTGCCGGCGGCGTCCACCCGTCCCCCGCCCGCGTGGCCGGACTCCACCTTGCCGATGGCCGCGAGTAACTGCCAGGGGAGGCGGCAGCCGGGGTCGCTGCGGCCGAGCGCGCTCTGCGCGTCGCGGTAGGCGGCCAGGACGGTGGCGGGGATGCCCGCCTCGGCCCAGGACCGCACGACGGCCGGGCCGGGCTTCTTCGCCCCGGTGGGTGCCGGTGGCTCCGGTGACCGCAGGGGGGGCAGTTCCGTGTGGTAGCTGTCGTCGTTGGGCACCTCGGTCCAGACGACGTCGTCCGATGCCACGTTCTTCATGTCGTCCGCGGCGGCGCCGCCCGCGAGCCCCGGGGCCTGGGACGCGGTGAGCGCCGCCATGGCGGCTACCGCGGTCGCCGTACCGGCGAGCCCGCGTCGCATGGTTCCGTCGAACCTCATGTGTCCTCTCCTCTCCTGGGTCACCGCGTGAACGTATCGATGGCCGCGATCCGCCAGGTGTCACCGCGGCGAACGGCGTCCACGGCGAACATGGCGGCGGCGTACGTGGTCTCTTCCTCCTTGCCGGTACGGGTGTTGCTCTGGTCGGCGAAGACCAGCAGCCGGGCCCGGTCGCCGTCGAGCTGTTCGACGCCGCTCTCGGTGACGGTCGTGGTGAGCACCAGCTTCTGCTTCGGCGCCTGCGCCCGTACCTCGGCGAGCATGTCCTCGTGCTGCTGGACCGCCTTGCCGGTCAGGTACTTCCGCGCGGCCAGGTCCGATTTCCCCGGCGAGGCGTACGTGTACGAGAAGACGGCACCCACGGCCTCGGTGATCTGGCCCTTGACCTCGCTGGTCCGGCTGATGTCGGTGAGGGCGGTGTTCTGCCGGGCCGGTTCGTCCCGGAGTGTCGCGGCGGAGGTGAACGCCCAGGCGGCGAAGGCACCGAGGAGGACGGTGGCCGCGCAGAGCGCCGCCGGGAGCCGGACGCGGACGCGGGGCGGTCTGCTGCGGGGGCCTTCGTCCCCGGCGGGTTCCTCCTCGTCGGCGGACTCGTGCGAGGAGGCGTCGGCGGACTCCACGGCGCCGTCAGGCATGTGGTCCGCGGCGGGTTCCGGTTCGGCCGCGACGGCATCGGTGGGCTCGGTCTCCTCCACCGGGGCCGTGCGCGGGGCGGCCGGGGCCGGGGCCGATGCCACGGTGGCGAGCCGGCGGCGGCGGTTGACGAGGTGTCGGGTCGTCGACATGTCGGTGGTCCTCTCGGAGCGGGGCGGTCGGGCGGTTTCAGCCGGCGGTGTTGCCGACGGGCGCCTGTCCGAGGGCGCTGAGCTTCCACCCCTCGGGGGTGCGGGTGAGCTGCCCGAGCATCCGGCTCTCCTTGACCGCGGGCTCCCCCTCGGGGGCGGTCACGGTGACGCGGAGCGCGACCATCACCCCCGCCCTGCCCGCCCTGTCGTCGAGCTCGGTGACCGCGCCCGACAGGATCCTGGCGGTGCTGACGGTCCTGGCCGCCTCGATCTGCTTGACGAACGCGTCCCGCCCGTCGACGAGTTGCCGGTGGAGGTCGCCGGTGGTCGAGTCCTCCCAGCTGTCGAGCCCCTTCTCCACCCGTGCGTGGTCGAGCGTGTTCATGTTCTGCACGGCCTGCTCCCCCGCGGCCAACGCGTCGTCGCGGGCCTGGGCGTAGGCCGCCGATCCGTCGTGCGCCGCGTCGTAGCGCGACCACCCGCCCCAGGCCGCCGCGCCGGCCGCCGCGACCGTCAGCGCGATCGCCGCCACCACCAGCGGGTTCCTCGTGGTCCGTACCCGTGCCATTGGTGCCTCTCCCCTACCTGGAGGTGATGTCGACGATGATCCAGCGGCCGCCGCGCAGCTCCGCCGTCACCGAGAGCTGCGCCCCCGCCGTGGTGGGCGCCTTCCCCTCGCGCTCGTACACCTGGTCGAGGAAGACGAGGAGGTGGGCGCTGCGGGTGCCGAGCCGGGTGACCCCGGCCCGTACGGCCTGCGAGGTGAGTGTGAGTTTCTGGTCGGCGGCCTGCTTCTCGACCTGGCCGAACAGCGCCGCGTACTGCCGCAGCGCCTTGCCCGCGAGGAGGCGCTCCGCCGCTTCCCGGGTGACGGCGGTGGACTTCGGGTTGTACGAGAAGACCTTGCCCAGGGCGCTGCTCACGTCGCCCGCGACCCGGGTCGTCTCCGTCGTGTCGGTCAGCGCACGGTTCGAGGCGGCGGGGGTGTCCCGCAGGTGGCGCGCCGTGACGAAGAGACCGGCGCCGGCGGCCAGCAGGGCTGTGACCAGGACCGGCACGAGAGCACGGCGCCAGGCCCTGCCCGGTTCCGGGCGGGTGCCCTCGTCCCGTGCGTCCTCGTCCGGCTCCGGGGCCGGGGGCATGTCCTCGATCGTGGTCCCTCCGGTCCGCTTCATCCGCCGCTCCCGACCGGTATCGCGTCCAGTGCCTTGATCTTCCAGCCGTCCGCGGTGCGGGCCAGGGACGCCTCGAAGCGTTTGCGCTCGGTGCCGCCCTTGCCGGCGCGCGGGGTGACCTCGACGTCGACGGTGGCGATCAGCGCGGCCGTGCCGGCGCGTCGGTCGAGGGCGGTGAGGGCCGCGTCGGTGACCTTGCCGCGCGCGGTGGCCCCGTCCTCGGCGAGCTCGGCCGTGTCCTTCTTCCGGGTGCTCTCCAGCCGGTCGTGCAACGGGCCCGTGGAGGCGGACAGCCAGGCGCTGAGTCCGGTCCTCACACTCGCGGCGTCGCTGCCGTCCATGCTGCTCAGCCGTGCGAGGTTCTTTCTGCCGTCGGCCATCGCGGCGTCACGTGCCTCGGCGTACGCCAGGGTGTCGTCGCCGCGTGCCTGCGCGTAGGACCAGCCGCCGAACGCGCAGACCAGCACGGCCCCGAGCACACAGGCCCAGCCGCTCAGCCTCTTGGTGCGGGCGTTCACTCGCCACCTCCCAGTCCGAGCAGCCCGGCCATGCCGTCGGCCGTCGGCTCGGTGTCTGCGCCGGCTTCGGGCAGCCCGGCCACGGAGGGCCCTGTGCGCAGGGAGCCGGGTTCCGCAGGCTCCGGGACGCCGCCACCGCCGGGGGCGTTGGCGCTGCCGCGGACGTTGATGCCGCTGCCCGGCGGGGAGGCGCAGCGCGCCTTGGTGTTGACCGCCGGTGCCGCCGAGAGGTCCTTGCCGGGGCGGTAGGTGGTGGAGCCGTATCCGGCGGTGCAGGGCAACGGCTCGAAGAAGGTGACGGACATCCCGAAGCGGGCATCACCGTCCTCGTCGATGATGCTCGCTCCGGCAGCCGCGACCGCGGGCACCTTCACCAGGAGTTCCTCCAGCCCGCGCTGCCGGGTGACGGCGACCTCGGAGGTGGTGAGGAGGTTGGCGACGACCACTCCGAAGCCGGGTTCCAGGTCGCGCAGGAGCCCGCTGATCTGGGCGGTGGCACCGGGCGCCGTCGCGATCAGCCGGCGCAGGTCGGTGTCGGATCCCTTGAGCTCCGCGGCGAGTTCCTCGGCTCCGGAGGCGAATCCCTTGAGCGCCTCGCCCTGTTCGGCCTGGGTACGCAGCACCGTCTCCCCGTCGGCCATCAGTCTGGTGGTGGTCGGAAGGGCCTCGTCGGCCGCGTCGACGAACTCGCTGCCGGTGTCGAGCAGGACCTGGAGGTCGTCACCGCGCCCCTCGAACGCCGCGCCGAACTCCTCGACGACGGTGCGCAGGGCCTCGGTGTCGACAGAAGCGGTGAGGTCGTTGACGCTGGTGAGTACGTCGGTGACGGGCGCGGGAATCGTGGTGTCGGCCTGGTCGATGACCGAGCCGTTCTCCAGGAACGGGCCGTCGTCGCGGGTGGGCCGGAGGTCGACGTACTGCTCGCCGACGGCGGAGAGGCCGGCGACGACGGCGTGCAGGCTGTCGGGTATGGGGGGTGCGTCGTTCTCGATGCGCAGTTCGGCCTCGACGCCGTCGTCGGTGAGGTCGATCGGCCCGACCCTGCCGACGGAGACGCCCCGGTAGGTGACGTTGGAGTGGGTGAACAGGCCCCCGGTCTGCGGAAGTTGCACTTTGACGGTGTAGTAGCCGCGCAGTCCGACGTAGTGGCCGAGGTCTGCGTACCGGACCCCGAGATAGCCGAGGACGAGCACCGCGATGATCAGGAAGGCGACGTTCTTGAGCCGGGTGGCGAGGGTGATCATCAGCGGGTTCCCTCCGTTCCGGACGGGGTGACCGAGGGGAGCGGCAGGGGCAGCGCCCGGCCTGACGTGCGGCTGCCGGCCGTCGGCGGGGTGAGGGCGGGGATGATCTGTGTGCCGGGCATCGCGGTGACGTCCAGGTAGACGTTGAGGTAGTCGCCCTTCACACCGCGCAGCACCTCGTCCGTGAACGGGTAGGTGAGCAGTACCTGCAGGGAGTCGGGGAGGTCGTTCCCCGAGTCGGCGAGCGCGGTGAGGGTGGGGGCGAGGGCCTTGAGGTCGGCGATCATGTCGGCCTTGCTCCTGTCGACCGTGTCGACGGCGACGGTGGAGAGCGTGTCGAGTGAGCGCAGCATGGTGAGCAGTGATCCGCGCTGTTTCTCCAGGACCTTCAGGCCGGGGCTGAGTCCGGTGAGCACCGTTCCGACGTCCTGTTTCCGGGTGGCGAGGGTGGCGGCCAGCCGGTTCACCCCGTCGAGCGCGTCGGTGATGTCCTCCTTGTGGGTGTCCAGGTCGGTGACCAGCGTGTCGACGCGGTCCAGCATCGAGCGGATCTGGGGTTCCCGTCCGGCCAGTGCCTTGTTCAGCTCGGTGGTGATGGTCTTGAGCTGGGCGACGCCACCGCCGTTGAGGAGCATGGACAGGGCGCCGAAGACCTCTTCGACCTCGGGGTTGCGGTTGGTGCGGACGAGCGGGATCCGGTCACCGTCGGAGAGCGAGCCCCGGGCCGTGCCGTCGGCGGGCGGTGAGAGCTGGACGTACTTCTCGCCGAGGAGGCTGGACTGTTCGAGGTGGGCGTAGGCGTTGGCCGGCATCCTGATCTTCCCGTTGACCCGCATGGTGACCTTCGCGGTCCAGCTGCCCGGGGTGAGGGAGATCTTGGTGACCCGGCCGACGGCCACGTCGTTGACCTTGACGGACGACTGCGGCGCGAGGCTGAGGACGTCTCCGAATTCGGCGGTGATCTCGTACGGGTCGTCGCCGAGGTCGGCTCCGCCGGGCAGCGGCATCTGGTCGATGCCGGGGAACGACGGCAGCCCGGTGGTCGTGACGACGAGTGCGAAGCAGACGCCGGTGGCGACCAGGGCGCCGAGTCCCGCGACCACGCGGGTGCCGGGTCTGCGCAGGGCGGGGCTCATCGGGCCGCCTCCTTCTTCTCGCCCGTGCCGGTCCTCTTCCGCGGGTCGGCCGGGGTGCCGTAGACGGTGCCCACGGCGGGCAGCGGCAGGACGGGCAAGGCCTTCCGGCGGCCGGGGTCCACCGGGGCCAGGCCCTCGATGCCGGCGGTCGCCGGCGTGGATTCGAGGAGCGGACCGCCCATGGACAGTTCGTTGAGGTTCGTGCGCCCGTTGAGCGTGCGGTTGGCCGGGTCGTAGGCGTTGAGCACGTTGCCCGCCGCGAGCGGCAGGGTGTCGAGGGATTCGGCGAGTGAGGCGCGCTGGTCGACCAGGGTCTGGGTGAGCGGCACCAGGAGGTCCACGTTCTCCTTGAGGGCGCCGCGGTTCTTCTGGATGAAGGTCTTGACCTTGCCGAGCGCGGTGCCGAGTTCCTTCAGCGCCGCGCTGAGGTTCTCCTTGTCGTCGGCGAGGAAGCCGGTGACGGAGTTGAGCTGCTGCTCCGCGGTCCGCACGTCGGTGTCCTTCTCCTTCAGCATGGTGGTGAAGGTCTGCAGGTAGGACAGCGTGTCGAAGAGGTTGCCGCTGCTCTTGTCGAGCGTCTTCGTCGCCTTGCCGAACTGTTCGATGGAGTCCCCGATGGCCTCGCCGTTGCCCTTGAGGTTCTTGGATCCGGTCTCCAGGAGTCCGGAGAGCGCGCCGTCGGCGTTGGCCCCGTCGGGTCCGAGTGCCGTGGAGAGTTCCGTGATCGACTCGTAGAGCTGGTCCACCTCGACGGGCGTGGCGTTGTTCGCCGCGGGGAGGACGGCGCCCTCCTCCAGAAGCGCTCCCCCGGTGTAGGCGGGAGCGAGCTGGACGTACCGGTCGGCGACGAGACTCGGGGCGACGACGAGGGCGTGCGCGTCCGCGGGGACCTCCACGCCCTTGTCGAGGCGCAGGGTGACCCGGACCTCCTCGCCACGCGGTCGCACCGATTCGACGGTGCCCACCTTCACCCCGAGGATCCGCAGGTCGGACCCGGGGTACACGCCGGTGGCCCGGTCGAAGTAGGCGGTGACGGTGGTCGTGCCCTCCTGGTCCATGGCCGCCACGCCCGAGCCGACGGCCACGGCCACGACGGCGAGCCCGGCTCCGATGCCGATGATGCGGGTGCGTCTCATCTCAGCGGCCCCCCTGCTTCGGCGGCATGCAGTCGTTCGTCGGGGGTGTGTCCTTCGGCAGGTAGCTCTTGGGGACGACCCCGCAGACGTAGTTGTCGAACCAGCGGCCGTTGCCGAGGGTGTTGCCGACGAGCCGGTTGTAGGTGCCGGCCATCGAGAGCACCTTGTCGAGGCTCTTACGGTTCTTCACCAGGACGGCGGTGACCCGGCCCAGCGAGTCGAGGGTGGGCTTCAGCTGCTTGTTGTTGTCGGTGACGAGACCGGTGAGCTGGGTGCCGAGGTCCCGGGTGCCGGTGAGCAGCAGGTGGATGGAGTCGCGCCGCGCCTGGATCTCGCCGAGGAGCAGGTTGCCGTCCTCCAGCAGGGTCTCGAAGCTGCTCTTCTTCGTGGCGAGCGTCCTGGTGAGCTGCTTGCTGCCCTTCAGGAGGGTGGCGAGCTGGGCGTCGCGCTCGGAGACGGTCTTCGACAGGGCGGAGAGCCCTTCCGCCGCGCTGCGTACGTCGGGGGGCGAGTCCTTGAAGGTGTCCGAGATGGTCTCGAAGCTCTTGGCGAGCTGGGTGGTGTCGATCTCCTCGATGGTCTCGCCGAGTCCGTTGAACGCCTGGGTGACGTCGTACGGGGAGGTGGTGCGGCTCGACGTGATGCGGGAGTCCGGGTCCTGCGGGGCGTCGCCGAGCGGGTCGACGGCGAGGTACTTGTCGCCCAGGAGGGTCTTGATGGCGATGCCGACGGTGGAGGAGTTGCCGATCCAGGCGTCCTTCACCGTGAAGTCGACCTTCACCTCGGCGCCGTCGAGCGAGACACCGGTGACCTCTCCGACCTTCACGCCGGCGATCCGCACCTCGTCGCCGGCGTCCAGCCCGGCGGACTCGGTGAAGTCGGCGCTGTAGCCGGTTCCCCCGCCGGCGAACGGCAGGGCGTCGGCGCGGTAGGCGGCGAGGCCGAGGAGGGCCAGGACGACGAGCCCGACGACACCGATGAAGACGGGGTTGCGTTCCCGTACGGGCTTGATCCTCATCCGGCGCACCTCGATCCGCCGATCGTGATGCCGGTGGGCGGTGCGCTGCCGTCCTCGGTCGTCACACCGGCCACCTTCGCCTCGCAGAGGTAGAGGTTGAGCCAGGAGCCGTACGAGGTGAGGCGGGTGATGGCCTCCATCTTGGCGGGTGTCTTCTCCAGGAAGCTCTCGATCGTCGGCGCGTTCCTGTCGAGCTGCCCGCTGAGCCTGCCGAGTTCGGCGATGTCCTTCTTCAGGGGTGCCCGGCCGTCCTGCAGGAGGTCCGCGGTGACGGTCGTGAGCGCCCCCATCGCCGTGACCGCGTCGCCGAGCGGCTTCCGGTCGCCGGAGAAGCCCTTGACGAGCTTCTCGAGCGTGACGACGAGGTCGTCGAAGCCCGCCTCGCGGTCGTTGACGGTCTTGAGTACCGTGTTGAGGTTCTTGATCACCTCGCCGATCACCTTGTCCTTGGCCGCGACGGTGCCGGTCAGCGATCCGACGTGGGAGAGGATGCTGTCGACGGTGCCGCCCTCCCCCTGGAGGACCTGCACGATGGAGCCGGCGAGCTGGTTGACGTCCGGCGGGGAAAGCCCTTCGAAGAGGGGCTGGAAGCCGTTGAAGAGCTGGGTGAGGTCGAGGGCGGGGGTGGTGCGCGAGAGCGGGATCGTCGCCCCGGACCTGAAGGTCGCCCCCACGGGGCCGGCCCCCTGGTCGAGGTCGATGTAGCGCTGGCCGACCATGTTGAGGTACTTGATCGACGCGGTGACCGAGGCGGGCAGTTCGCGACCCTTGCGTACCGCGAAGCCGACTTCCGCCTGCCGCCTGTCGGCGACCCTGATGGACTCGACCTGCCCGACCTTGACACCCGCGATCCTGACGCTGTCACCGACGACCAGCCCGGTGGCGTCGGTGAACCTCGCCTTGTACGGCGTGGTGTCGCCCACGCCGGTGTCGGCGATGGACAGGGCCAGGACGGTGGTGGCCAGGGCGGTCACCACGACGAAGACGAGGGACTTCACGAGCGGACCCGCGAGGGAGCGGCGCTTCACTTGAGCTTCACCTCCGCACCGCGGAAGGCCGGACCGATGAGCACGCTGCTCCAGTCGGGCAGGGACTGCGGCTGGACGTCGAGCGAAGGAGCGACGAGCTCGTTGACGAGCCGGCTCTCCTCGCGGGAGTTCGGCATGCCGAGCGCGGTGCCGGTGGCCGTGTTCTCGGCCGCCGCTTCCACGTCACCGGCGTTGCGCGCCGGGGCGGAGGCCCTGCGCGCGTCGGCGGTCGGTACGGCCCTTCCCGTGTACGGCACCGAGTAGCAGTGCGGGCCGCCGGTCGTCCCGTAGACCGGGGTGTCCTTGCCGGCGACGTACTTGCCCTTGGACTCCACCACCTTGACGGTGACGTGCAGCCCCGGCTCGTCGGTGCCCTTGCCGAGCGCCTTGTCCATGGCGGGTACGAACCCGGCCATGGTGCGCAGGGTGCAGGGGAACGCGTCGGAGTACTCCGCGAGGAGCTCCAGGGTGGGGCGGCCGGAGGCGGAGAGGCGGATGAGGTTGTCCTTGTTCCTCCGCAGGAAGGCGGTGACGTCGTTCGCGGAGGCGGTGGTGGATCCGTACAGATCCGCGAGTTCCGCCTGCTGTTCGGCGATCGTGCCGCTGGTGGTGGTGAAGTCGGTGAGGGCGTCCAGGACATCGGGCGCGGCGTCGGCGTAGAGATGGCTCACCTTGACGAGTTCCTTGATGTCCGCGTTGAGGGTCGGGAGTTGGGGATTGAATTCCTTCAGGTGCGCGTCGAGGGTGACCAGGGTGTCGCCGAGCTTGTCGCCTCGCCCTTCGAGCGCCTGGGAGACGGCTCCCAGGGTCGCGGCGAGCTTCTCCGGCTTGACGGCGGTCAGCATCGGCAGGACGTTGTCCAGCACTTCCTCCAGCTCGATCGCGTTGCTGGAGCGGTCCTGCGGGATCACCGCCCCGGCCCGCAGGGTCTCGGCGGAGGGGACGGCGGGTGGGACGAGGGCGACGAACCGTTCCCCGAAGAGGGTCGTGGGCAGCATCTGGGCGGTGACGTCGGCCGGGATCCGCTCCAGCCGGTCGGGCTCGATGGCGAGGGTGAGGCGGGCCCCGTCGCCGTCGGCCGCGATGTGGCGGACCTCGCCGATGACGACGCCCCGCAGCTTCACCTCTGCGTTGTCGTGCATCTCGTTGCCGACGCTCGAGGTGCGTACGGTCACGGTGGCGTCGTCGGTGAAGTCCTTCTCGTACACCGAGACCGACACCCATACGAGCACGGCGGGCACGAGCACGAAGGCCACGCCCGCGAGTCTGCGGCGCACCGTCTGCGCCGTGGAGGAGGACATCAGCCGGCCACCTTCACCGTTGTCGTCGCGCCCCAGATGGCGAGCGAGAGGAAGAAGTCGGTGACGCTGATGAGCACGATGGCGTTGCGTACCGACCGGCCCACGGCGACGCCCACTCCGGCGGGTCCGCCGGTGGCGTGGAAGCCGTAGTAGCAGTGGGCGAGGATCACCAGCACGCTGAAGATCAGCACCTTGAGCACCGACAGCAGGACGTCGTCCGGGGAGAGGAAGAGATTGAAGTAGTGGTCGTAGGTGCCCGCCGACTGTCCGTTGAACAGGACGGTGATGTAGCGGGACGCGAGGTAGGAGGAGAGCAGGCCGATCGCGTAGAGCGGGATGATGGCGACGACGCCGGCGATGATCCGCGTGGTGACGAGGTAGGGCATGGAACGCACACCCATCGCTTCGAGGGCGTCCACCTCCTCGTTGATCCGCATGGCGCCCAGCTGGGCGGTGAAACCGGCGCCGACGGTCGCGGAGAGGGCGAGGCCGGCGACGAGCGGGGCGATCTCGCGGGTGTTGAAGTAGGCGGAGATGAAGCCGGTGAAGGCCGAGGTGCCGATCTGGTCGAGGGCCGCGTAACCCTGGAGGCCGACCACCGAGCCGGTGGCGAGGGTCATCGCGATCATCACGCCGATGGTTCCGCCGATGACACCGAGGCCGCCGCTGCCGAAGGCCACCTCGGCCAGGAGCCGCTGGACCTCCTTGAGGTAGCGGCGCAGGGTCCTGGGGATCCAGATCAGGGCGCGCACGTAGAAGGTGAGCTGTTCGCCGGAGCGGTCCAGCCAGCCGAGCATCGACATCGCTCAGCCCCCCTTCGGGGGGACGATCTGGAGGTAGATCGCCGTGAGGACCATGTTCACGGCGAACAGGAGCATGAAGGTGATGACGACGGACTGGTTGACCGCGTCGCCGACGCCCTTCGGGCCGCCGCGCGGGTTCAGTCCCCGGTAGGCCGCGACGATGCCCGCGATGAATCCGAAGATCAGCGCCTTGAGCTCACCGACGTAGAGGTCGGGCAGCTGGGCGAGGGCGGAGAAGCTCGCGAGGTAGGCACCGGGTGTCCCGCCCTGCATGATCACGTTGAAGAAGTAGCCGCCGAGCGTGCCGACGACGGAGACCAGCCCGTTGAGCAGGACGGCGACGGACATCGTGGCGAGCACGCGGGGGACGACGAGGCGCTGGACGGGCGAGACGCCCATGACCTCCATGGCGTCCAGCTCTTCGCGGATCTTGCGGGACCCGAGGTCGGCGCAGATGGCGGAGCCCGCGGCCCCTGCGATCAGGAGCGCCACGATGAGCGGGCTGGCCTGCTGGATGACGGCGAGGACGCTGGCCCCGCCGGTGAACGACTGGGCGCCGAGCTGCTCGGTGAGGGAGCCGACCTGGAGGGCGATGACCGCGCCGAAGGGGATGGAGACGAGGGCGGCGGGCAGGATGGTGACGCTGGCGACGAACCAGAACTGCTCGATGAACTCCCGTACCTGGAAGGGCCTGCGGAAGATGGCCCGGGAGACCGCCAGAGCGAGCGCGAACAGCTGACCCGTCTGGCGCAGCGGGGCGAGGAGCCGCGAGGGCGGTCTCTGTCCCGAGGCCTCCTGAGGGGTCTTCTCGGGGGCCGGCTCCGCCGGTGGCCGTACGGGCAGCGGTGCGGTCATCGGCGCCCACCGTCCAAGGTCGGCGTGTAACTGTTCAGGATGGCCGTTCGGGCGGCCTCGGGCAGCTGGCCCATCATGGAGACGACCCGCTCCCGGCGGCGCAGGGCCGCCTGCCGTACGGGCATCCCCGGTGAGGGTTCCAGCTGGGGGACGACGGTACGGGGCCCGGCCGCGTATCCGTGACCGTTCGTCTGCTCGGCGGCCAGAGTGGCCGCGTCCTTCTCCTCCGACATGCCGATGGGTCCCTCACGGCGTCCGGCGAGGAACTGGGAGACCACGGGCATGTCGCTGGTGAGGAGCACCTCGCGGGGGCCGAAGGTGACGAGGTTTCGGCAGAACAGCATCCCCATGTTGTCCGGGACGGTGGCCGCGATGTCGAGGTTGTGGGTGACGATGAGCATCGTCGCGTCGATCTGCGCGTTGAGATCGATGAGGAGCTGCGAGAGGTAGGCGGTGCGCACCGGGTCGAGTCCGGAGTCGGGCTCGTCGCAGAGGATGATCTGCGGGTCCAGGACGAGGGCCCGGGCCAGGCCGGCCCTCTTGCGCATGCCGCCGGATATCTCGCCCGGCAGCTTTCCCTCCGCACCGAGCAGGCCGACGATGTCGATGCGCTCCATGACGATCCGGCGGATCTCCGACTCGCTCTTGCGTGTGTGTTCGCGCAGGGGGAAGGCGATGTTGTCGAAGAGCGACATCGAGCCGAACAGGGCGCCGTCCTGGAACATGAGCCCGAAGAGCTTCCGGGTCTCCATGATTTCCCGCTCGGGGCTGTTCACCATGTCGACACCGTTGATGAGGACGCGGCCCTTTTCCGGCTTGAGCAGTCCGATGATGGATTTCAGGAACACAGTCTTTCCCGTGCCGGAAGGGCCGAGCATGACGCTCACCTCACCGGCCGGCAGTGTGAGACTGACGTCCTGCCAGATGTTCTGCTTGCCGAAGGACTTCGTCAGGCCCTCGACGACTACTTCGATTCCCATCGGCCCTCCCTCGAAGTGGTGGTGAACGACGTCATCTGTCTGCGCTCCGGCTCCGGTACGTGCAACGACGGCTTGTCACACATGCACCAGGAGGCGCACGTTATGTCCGTCGAAACCGCCAGGACAAGCCGTTGAACAGCGGAAATCGCCGGATGTCGATCTCGGTGTGGATCACTTGTCACCGATTGACAAACCCTCTCGGCGGCTTTGTCGGAATCTGCGCAAGCTCTCCGGGGGTCCCGCGGCCCAGGGGGGCCGGAGCCACGAGACCCCGGGAGCGGGAGGCTCCGCCCCGGTGGAGGGGTTCGGGGCCGGGAACTCCCGGAGGGATCCCCGGCCAAGAGGGCTCGACCAGGACTCCACGTGCGTCGGAAAAGCAGGTGCGGGTGCGTTTCCGAGCCGCTCAAGCGGGACGCTACGGGCCAGTAACCTAAGTCCGCAATAGCACTTCACGAACTTTCTCCGAGGCAATTGCACGGCGCCGTTTTCTTGTGTCCCGATGAGTAATCGGGGCGCGAAACCTATCGAAAAGTGAGGGCCGTCGAGCCGAATCGGCGGGCTCCCGCCGGCCGGTCCGGACATGCCGAAGCCCGCCCCGACCAGGGTTCATTCGGTCGGGACGGGCTCATGGACGGTCGAGGGCCGGGGCGCACGAAGTGACAAAAAGCCTGCGGCGCCCGTGCCCTTCCCGCCGGTTACTTCACCGCGGAGTGCCAGCTCTCGGCGAGCTCCTTGCCCGCGTCGGGCACCGACAGACCCGGAGCGGTAAGTCCGGCCGTGTAGGTCTTGGCGTCGTTGAGGACGAGGTTGTTCGAGCCGGCCGCGGCGGGCAGGCCCACCTTGAGGTCGATCGCCCAGCTGAGGATGCCGCCGAGCCCGCAGCCGCTGGCCTTCGGCACGGAGAACTGACTGTCACCCTGGGCCGCCCCGGCCAGGGCGATCTGGATCATCGATCCCTCGTCCGGGTTCGCCGAGCCGTCACCGTTGAACCGGGAGGCGGAGAAGCTGGGCGCGCTGAGGTTTCCGGGGCGCAGGATCACCGGATTGCTGCTGCTTCCGATGTAGCAGTTGGAGCCGAGCAGCGGATTCTCCAGGCGGATCTTGACGGGCAGCTTGACGATCGGCCCTGAGGATATGCCTGCGACCAGGCTGAATTCGGTCGGCGTGCCGGCCGACTCCACCGTGGCGGTCACCTTGTTCAGGGTGGCGTTGGTGATCTGCCCGCAGACGGCCGAGATGACCGGGACATTGCTGGGGCACATGATGCCGAGGAGCCCACCGGGGATGGTGGTCTTCCCGCTGATGATGGATCCGGCGGCCGGCGGGACGACCGTGTAGGTCCCCTCGGCCGGATGCTGGATGACGCCGAACTGCAGGTTCGTGGACCCGGTCGTCGCCGTGGTGTTACCCAGTTTGATCGTCCCGTTGGGCGAGGTGGACGTCACGCACAGCGGGACATCGATGTCGCCGTCCGTCGCGAGCATGGCCGGGGCGTCCACCGGACAGCGGTCGAAGGGGGCCCAGGAACCGTTCAGCTGGGCGGCGGCCGTGGCGGCACCGGCCGGGGTGGCGGTCAGGGGCATGACCAGTGCGGCAGACGCGGTGACGGCGCCGGCGGCTTTGATCCAGGTCTTCGAGGCAGGTCTCATTGTTTCCTCAATTCGTCAGCGGCTCGCGGAAAGTGCTGTGTTCGGTGTGATGGGTCGGTAGGGCTGCGCGGGTCAGCGGATCGCCTCGGGCACGTCGACCGGCTCGTACTCGTCCGTGCAGACGCCGCCTTCGGAACCCGGTGTGTGCTGCTGGGCCGCGCACGGGGCTCCCTGCACCTGTTTGACGTGGCCCGGCACACCGGACAACGACGCGGTGAAGAGGCTGTCGAGGTCCTCGTCGGCACCGCACCCACTGAACGGGGGAAGGGTCACCGACCCCGTCAGGACCCCGCCCGTCACCAGGGTGTAACCGGTCGTGACACCGTCCTTTGCAGTCATCCTGCCTTCCAGGGACAGAGCGAAGGGTTTGCTGGTACGGCAGTTGTCACCCACGTCCAGGGGAACGCCGTTCACCTTGACGTCGCGGAGTCGGAGCATGAGGTCGAGCTCGATGGTCGTCACACCCTTGTTCGACATGTCGGACCAGTCGACCACCAGGTGCGACTTCACGTTGTAGTCCGGGGTCCCCTCCCCATCCACACCTGGGGGGATCTGCGTCATCTCCAGGGTCGCGGTGGTCGGCATGAAGCCGAAGGTGAGGAAAGTGCCCGAAGTGGGCGGCAACTGCGTCTTCCCCTCGTAGTCGAGCAGGGCGGTCGAATCCTGGTAGATGTGCGTGAACCCCGGCTCGGAGAGGTCGACGCGGGTCGGCCCCTGCTGGACCTGCGTACAGGCCAGAGGAAACCTGGTCGCCCCGTCCAGCTTCGTCACGTTGGCATAGCCGGTCACGTAGGCGTTCAGGTTGAGATCGTTGTTCACGTCTCCGACGCACGGAGGCGTGTCAGGGGCGGCGGACTGCTTCGCCCTGGCGCCGACCTCGGGCACGACCTCACCGCCTGTCGCGTCGCTCCCGGAAGACGCGGACGCGGGCGGGGCAGTCGCGGACGCACCGTCCCCGCCGTCACCCCTGATGTCCATCTCCGCCAGCCCGGTCTCCTGCCCCGGGTCGAGGGCGCAGTCCAGGGAGATGCCGGGCGGTTCCGCGGGTGTGCCCTGGGCGGTTTTCAGGGTGAGTTCCACCGAGAGTGCTCCCGCGTCGAAGACCAGGTCCCCTGGCGCCCCGGGCTTCACGTACGGGACGGTGCCCGAGGTGGTCAGCGGCAGATCGCCCTCGGCGGGGATCGGCAGGGGCTCGGCGGTCGTGCCGATCCACTCGGCCTGCGCATGCTGGTCCTTCTGGGACACATCGACTGCGAGCTTCATCTCCGCGCTCACGCTCGTCGCCGAGGAACCGGCCGTTACAGGGATCACACCTTCGGGAAGAGTCGCCTCCAGGACCACGTTCTCGGGCTGTACCGCCTGCCCGGGCCGAGCCGATTCGGGCAGCTGCGCGGTGATCCCTACCTTCACCGGCTGCCCGCCCTCGGGCAGGTCGCACGTATAGGCCAGCTCCGCGTCGATCTCCTGCACACCGGACGCGGCCTGCGCACCGGGGATCATCCCTCCGAGCAGCACTGCGGCGGCCACCGCCGCACCACGCGCCGTGCGCCTGCGGACGCTGTTCATACGACTGCCTCTCACTGACGATCTCCCCTCTCGGACCGACCGGACGTGCATCGCGTGGCGGGCGGACTCGCCACGGGCTCCCTGCTCGCTCAGGACGGGTGTGCGGCCGGATCAGGGGGTGAACACGATGGTCGGCCTGGTGGTGCCACCGCTCGGCGTGGTCACCGAATAGAGGGCCTGGTACTCCCAGTTGTCCCCCACCGCCGCAAGCCCGCCACATCCCGGAGTAGCTGTCCCCACCGTGAGTGTGTAGGTGCTGTCGTCGTTGACCTTCAGCTCGCCGGTGGAGTTGGTGTAGGTGGTGGCGAGCCTGCCCGACACCGTCATGGAACAGGTGAGCATCGTCAACGTGAGCTTCACTCCGGAGATGTATCCCTTGGTGACCCCGGCGTTGTAGCTGTTCACCATCAGCTTCCACGGGGTGGACGTGTCGGCGGCAGGGTACAGGGGGCCGAACGGGCTGGTGCACTTGCTCCAGGTCAGCGGAGCGATGGTGCCGACCTGCACGTTCGCCGTGCCGGTGACGGTGGCCAGGGTGCCCCGCGCCGCCGACGACTCGCACGTGGTCGGAAGGTTGGCACCGAGGCCCCATGGGAACCGGGCGGTCCCGGAGCCGGCGGAGAAGGTCTGCGCCGGGTTCGGGCCGACGGTCCACGTCGGCACCGCAACGCCCGCCATGGCGACGGGCGCCGCGAAGACGACGGCGGCGACAGCGGCACCGGCCGCCGTCACCAGCCCTCCGAGAGACCTGGGCACAGCTGGCTCCTCCGTTTCGGCAACGGTCCGGTGGGCACGGGGTCGCACGACGGGCGGGCCCCGCGGTGCGACCCCTGCTCACCCCTGAGTGGCTCGTGACCGGATCAGGGGGTGTAGACGATGGTCGGCTTGGTGGTGCCGCCGATCGGTGTGACCGCGTTGTAGTTGGCGGTGTAGGTCGGGTTGTTGCCCACGGCCGCGATACCGGCGCAGCCCGAGGTGACGGTGGCGACGGTCAGCTTGTAGGTGGCGTTGTTGCTGACCGCCAGCACACCGGTGGAGTTGGTGTACTTGGCGGCGACGTTGCCCGTCACGGTGAAGGTGCAGGTGAGGACCTTCAGCGTGGCCTTCACTCCGGAGATGTACCCGTTGGTGACACCCGCGCTGTAGGTGTTCGCGTTCAGCTTCCACGAGGTGGACGTATCGGCGGTCGGGGTCACCGGACCGAACGGGCTGGTGCAGCCGCTCCAGGTCAGCGGAGCGATGGTGCCGACCTGCACGTTCGTCGTGCCGGAGGCGGTGGCCAGGTTGCCCGACGCCGCGGAGGACGTACACGTCATCGGGACGCCGTTGAGGACGAGGGTGACCGTGCCCGCACTGGCCGAGAACGTCTCCGGCGAGTTGGGGCCGACGGTCCAGGTCGGGGCGGCGACGCCGGCGGTGGCGGTGGTGGCTCCGAGGGTGACAGCCGCTGCGGCGGCACCGGCCGCGATCGCGATCTTTCTGAGGGAGTTGCGCACAGTGAGTTCCTCCGATTCGCCAGTGCGGGTGCACTGTTGCGGGGAAGGCACCCGAATTCCTGCAAAGACGCAGGGAGTGCCGCGATGAATCGTGTTGCGTGGGGGCCGTGCTGCGCTTTCAGCCACACACGTTCTGTGACAGGGCGTGACGTTACTTGCGGGAAACTTCCAGCACAATCCCGCCGGTCAAGATTGGTTGGGCAAGTTTTTTTCCTCGTCAATAGGTCACTAATTCGCCTGACGCACTTGTCACTTCGTGCGCAATATCCCTGCGGATTACCGGGTTACCGCCCGGCCCCCACCTCGGCGCCGCCGTCGCCCGGACCGCCCGGAGATGATCCGAGGGTGCCGAGGCGAGCCCGCCGACACCCCGCAGGACAGCCGGCACAACGGGCGCCGCACCACCCCGGCGGCACCCCTGGCACCCCGACGGCCGAAAACATTGTCCGGAAGTGAGCATTTACGCCCCCACCTGCACCGAAGCCCCACAGCAGGGGCATGTTGTGTGCCCCCTGCACTTCGATCTTGTCCAGACGGTGTGCACCCCGCCCGACTTGGTCTATCTTCGGCGCCGATGTTGGTATACACCTGTCGGTCCGTGGGAGCGCTTTCCCCCACTTGCTCCACCCACGCCGGGCCCGGGAAAGCAAGGGGACGGTCATGCCGAGACTTATCCAGCCGCTGGACACCGGAGACCCGCTGGGGCCCCTCCCCCAGGAGTTCGCCGCGATCATGCGGCCCGAACTGCCGAGCCTGATCAAAGAGATAGGCATGGAAGTGACCCGCGCCTATCCGGAATACGCGCGTCTGCTGAACGGGCCCAACGGCACCTCCATCCGCATGGGTGTCGAACAGAGCCTTTCCTCGTTCGTCGACCTCGTCGCCGAACCCTCGTCCCCCACGGTCCTGCGCGACGACATGTGCCGGAGATTCGGCAGGTTCGAGGCCTACGAGGGCCGCACCATGGACGCACTCCAGGGCGCCTACCGCTTGGGCGCGCGCGTCGCACTGCGGCGAGCCAAGAAAGTGGGCCGGAGTTACAACTTCTCGCCGGCGCTGATGCTCAGCTTCGCCGACGCGCTCTTCGCGTACGTGGACGAATTGGAGTCGCTGTCCCGCGAGGGCTATCTGGAGGTGCAGGCCCAGTCCGACCAGCAGAGCGAGGCGGTGCGCCGGCGGCTGCTGCATCTGATCCTCACCGGCAGACCGGTACCCCGCAGCGCCATCGCCGAGTTGTGCGAGCAGACCGGATGGACGCTGCCCGAGCAGGTCACGCTCGTAGCCGTACGCGCTCCGTCCGGCGTGGACCGGATCAGCGCGGACCACGACGTCCTGATCGACCCCGCCGATCCGCAGCCTCATCTGCTGATCCCCGGCCCGATGAACGACGCGCGCAGGGAGATGCTCGACCGGACGATCCCCGGCGGCGGCGCGGCGATCGGGCTGACCGTGCCGACCGCGCTCGCGGCGGACTCGATCCGGTGGGCACGCCGCGCACTCGAACTGGTCGACGCGGGCGTCATCGACGACGCACCGGTCATCCTCTGCGAGGACCACCTCATCACGCTGTGGCTCCTCTCCGACCCCGTCCTCCTCGACCAGCTCGCCGAGCGTGAGCTCGCCCCCGTCTCCGGCATCAGCGCCACCCGGCGCGAGCGGCTGATCGAGACGCTGCGGATCTGGCTGGACACCCGCGGGACCGCGGCACAGATGGGCGAGCTGCTGGACGTCCACCCCCAGACGGTCCGCTACCGGATGCGCAGCCTCGAGGCCATCTTCGGTGACCAGCTCACCGACCCCCGGAGCCGCTTCTCCACCGAGGCCGTGCTGCGCGCCATGCAGTTACGTTCGCGAAGCGGCCAGTCCCTGAACTGAGGTCGCACCACATGCATGACGCGTAGTCAACTTACTTCCAGGTAACGCGAAATAGACGGTCAGTCCCAAACGGTTGCGACACGGAGACGTTCTCAACGAGAAACCAGGAACTGCGTCCCGTTACATAAGGAGGAGCGATGGCCCACCCGGCCGTCGCGGAGCACCACCTCCTGGCCGACCATCCGAGAGGGAACCCCCACATGACCGCCTCGCACCTCCTCGTCCCCGTGCCGATCCCCGACCGGGTCGCCGCGCTGATCGGCTCCTGCACCCCGCCGCACATCCTGCAGGCGGAGCTCGACGCCGACTGCGCAGCCCGCGAGGTGCGCAGGTTCCGGGGGCCGAGGCTCGGCATCGAGGACCAGGCCGACCGCGAGCAGGCGCTGTCCGAACTCGCGCGGGCCAACAAGGTGCTCTCCGCCCATCACCCGCTCCTCGCGGTGCACCCGGACGGAACCTGGTGACCCCTGCTTGCTAAGCGGCGACGGCCCCCTTACCTTACTCAGAAGTAAGTTTACTCTGGAGTAAGGATTTGGCGTGGCCGACAACAGCAGCGGCAACCTCACCGACGAACTGTCCGCGCTCGACCTCGGTGCGGTCTCCCCCGAGGAGTTCGCGCGGATCGTCAAGGGCCTGTCGGCCAGGCAGCTCGGCGAGGTCATGCACGGTGACCTGCGCGCACGGATCCTGGGCGAGGTCTTCGGCCGGATGCGCCAGCAGTTCCGCCCGGAGGCGGCCGGGCAGTTGAAGGCGCTCATCCGCTGGAAGATCACCGGCGAGAGTGAGGAGGTCTACGAGACCTCCATAGCCGACGGCGCCTGCACGGTGAACGCGGGCCGCTCCGACGCCGAGCCCCGCACGACGCTGGTCATGGGCGACGCGGAATTCCTCAAACTGGTCTCCGGCAACGGCAATCCCGTGACGATGTTCATGATGCGCAAGCTGAAGATCGCCGGTGACGTCGGCCTGGCCTCGGGACTGACCCGCTACTTCGACATCCCGAAGGCCTGAGCCCATGAGCTACTTCTCCCTCGCCCTGACCGAGGAACAGCAGGACCTCCGCGACTGGGTCCACGGCTTCGCCGCCCAGGTGGTCCGCCCGGCGGCCGCCGAGTGGGACGCCCGGGAAGAGACTCCGTGGCCGGTCATCCAGGAGGCCGCGAGGATCGGGCTGTACGGATTCGAGTCGCTCGCCGACATGTACGGGGACCCCAGCGGGCTCTCCCTCCAGATCGCCAACGAGGAGCTCTTCTGGGGCGACGCCGGCATCGGCATGGCACTGTTCGGCACCTCGCTCGCGGTCGCCGGGATCTTCGCCTCCGGCACCCCCGACCAGCTCGCCGAGTGGGTCCCGCAGTGCTACGGCGACGAGGACGACCCCAAGGTGGCGGCGTTCTGCGTCTCCGAGCCCCAGGCCGGCTCCGACGTCTCCGCGATGGCCACCCGGGCCCGCTACGACCAGGCCAAGGACGAGTGGGTGCTCTCCGGCCAGAAGGCGTGGATCACCAACGGCGGGATCGCCGAGGTCCACGTCGTGGTCGCCTCGGTCGACTCCTCGCTCGGCGCACGCGGACAGGCCGCGTTCATCGTCCCGCCCGGCACGAAGGGCCTGGCGGCGAGCCGCACCATCAAGAAGCTCGGCCTCCGCGCCTCGCACACCGCCGACGTCTTCCTCGACGACGTACGCGTCCCCGGGCACTGCCTGCTCGGCGGAAGGGAGAAGCTCGACGCCCGCCTGGCCCGCGCCCGTGAGGGCGGGACCGCCAAGGGCCAGGCGGCCATGGCCACCTTCGAGGTCAGCCGCCCCACGGTGGGCGCGCAGGCACTGGGGATCGCTCGGGCGGCGTACGAGTACGCCCTGGAGTACGCGGGACAGCGCGAGGCCTTCGGCCGCCCCATCATCGAGAACCAGTCGATCGCGTTCGCGCTGGCCGACATCCGCACCGAGATCGAGGCCGTGCGCCTGCTGATCTGGCAGGCCGCCTGGATGGCCCGCAACGACCGGACCTTCGACGCCGGCCAGGGCTCCATGTCCAAGCTCCGGGCGGGTGAGCTCGCGGTATCCGCGACGGAGAAGGCGGTCCAGATCCTCGGCGGCGCCGGCTACAGCCGGGAGCACCCGGTGGAGCGGATGTACCGCGACGCCAAGATCTACACGATCTTCGAGGGCACGAGCGAGATCCAGCGCCTGGTCATCTCCCGGGCCATCTCAGGACGTCAGATCCGCTGAAGGCCGAGTGCGTACTCCCGTCCTCGGACCGGCGGCGGACTCCGGATTCTCCTTGTGTGTCAAGTGGCGTAGACCGGGGGGTCACCCATGTCATACAACTGGGTCCACTGATCGGCCCGTTGCCGTTATGAGCCTGTGGGGAGAGCGCCATGTCCGGTGAGGTCACGCACTGCTGGATAGTGGTGCTGGACATCGAGAACTTCAGCTCCCGCCCCGATCCGATACAGCGTTCCCTGCGGGCCGGGATGTACGAGGTGCTCCGTGAAGCGCTCCTGCTGGCCGGGCTGCCGACCGAGGACGTCGTCACCGAGGACCGTGGCGACGGTGTCCTGATGATCGTCCCGGCGAACGTCTCACCGATCGTCCTGGCCGGGCCGTTCGTCCGCGCCCTCGACGAGGAACTGCGGCAGAAGGCCGACGTCTACAGCGTCGCCCACGCGATGCGCTTCCGGGTCGCCCTCCACCAGGGGCTCGCCGCGCGGGACCGTGAGGGATGGTCGGGGGACGCGGTCAACACCGCTTGCCGACTGGTGGACGCGGCTCCACTGCGTGAGGTACTGGCCGCCGCGTCCTCGTCGCGGATGGTCTTCGTCGTGTCCGACGAGATCTACCGGGCTGTCGTCCGGCACGGGCACCGCTTGATCGACCCGGCCGCGTATCTGCCCATGCCGTTCCGGACCAAACACGGCGAGCTCATCCGGAGCTGGGTGACCGTGCCGGGGTCACCGGCGCCCCCAGGTCTCCCGGCCACGTCACCCGAGCGGGACGGACAGGCGAGGCCGGGCGGGTCGCCCGGGGGCGGCGGAGCCGATTCCGGTGGCGCCCGCACCGGTACGGGCGCGCAGGGGGGAACAGGGGCCCACCGCCGGCCTGCGGGCGGCGGAGGTATCAGCGTCGAGACTGTTCACGGCGACGTGTTCCAGGGCGACAAGACCGTCAACGTCAACACGACGGGGCCGGTCAGACCATGACCACACCGACGGGGGGAGCGCCGGGGGGGGGGGGGGGGGGGGGGGGGGCGGGGGGCCGGGGGGGGGGGGGGGGGGGGGGGGGGGGGGGGGGGCGCCCGCCCCCCGGCCCGCGCCCCCCCCCCCCGGCCGGGGCG
>NZ_JBIWKR010000020.1:0-111275 GCF_044765765.1 Streptomyces sp. NPDC102402 | reverse complement strand
ACCGACCCGATCGCCAACATCACCGCGGCGGCCAACTACGCCGCCGACAAGTACGGCTCCATCGACAACGTCGACTCGGCCTACTGAGCAGCCCGCTGCCGGTACCGCGCGGCCATGCCCCGGAAAGGACGCGCGGAAGGCTCCCCTGATCCGGGCAGGATCCAGCCGGCCCGGATGGCGCGCAGCTCGTTCGTCGACGCCCGCACCCCCACGGCCGCCGGTGAGGCTTCCCACCTCGCCGGCTCGGCGGGCGCTCAGTCGAGACAGAACTCGTTGCCCTCGATGTCCTGCATCACGATGCACGACTCGTTCTCACCGTCAGCCGGCAGAGTCCGCACGTGTGCCGCGCCGAGCGCGAGCAGTCGCGCGCATTCGGCCTCCAGCGTGGCCAGGCGCTCCTGGCCCACGAGCCCGGTGCCGGCCCGCACACAGAGATGCACCCGATTCTTGACGATCTTGCCTTCGGGAACGCGCTGGAAGAGCAGGCGCGGGCCCGAACCCGTGGGATCGCTGCACGCGAAGTAGACGACCTGTTCGTCGGGCGGCAGCGAGCGGTGGTACTCCTCCCACGTGGCGAAACCCTCCGGGACCGGCGGTACGACGTACCCCAGGACCTCGCACCAGAACTCGGCGAGCCGCGCGGGATCCGCGCAGTCGAAGGTGACTTGGAACTGCTTGATCGACGGCATCGGCGCACGATAACAGGGCTCTGTCGCTCATCTCCCGTCATAATGCGCGCATTGCCGGTGAGGACGACCCTTTCCGTCCCCTGCCGTGACGCTCGGTCGCAAGGGTGATCCCAGGGGGCGAGGTCTGCTTCGGCCGACTGCTCCTGGGCGCGCTCGGCGCTTTCGGGCACCACGGCAGCGGCGCAGTCACCGGGAACGGATCCCGGCGAGGTGATGCGCGGCAGAGCGAAGCGGTGACGGCCTCGCCCCGGCCGCCCGACGCCCTTCGCGAGGCGGGTCCTGGCGGGAGGTGCGCGCAGAGGGATCACCGGCCAATAGGCTGACCCGCATGTCTGTCACGCTGAGTTCCACCAGGACCCGCGCCGCCCTTCGCACCTCGGCGCGTGTCTCAGCCGAGTTGCTTCTCGTCCTTGTCATGGCCGCGACCGCGCTGTGGCTTCTGGGCCGCATGTGGTCGGTCGTATGGCCCCTCGTGGTCGGCTTGCTGCTCACGACCCTGACGTGGCCCGCCGCCCGCTTCCTGCGGCGTCGTGGATGGCCCCCGGCTCTCGCCGCTTCGGTGGTGACCGTCCTGTTCCTCCTGGTGGCCGGCGGCGTCGTCGCACTGATCGCGGTGCCGGTCGCCTCCCAGTCGGGGGAGCTGAGCGACGGTGTGGTCGAAGGCATCCAGAAGCTGCGTGAATGGGCCTCGGGGCCGCCGCTCAACATAGGCGACGACCAGATCACCGGGGCCTTCGATTCCGCGACCGCCCGCATCCAGGACAGTGTCGGCGGCATGGTCAGTACGGTCGTCACGGGAGTGAGCACCGTGGTCAACGGTGTGGTCACCGCCGTGCTGGCGGTCTTCCTGATGTTCTTCATGCTCAAGGACGGCACGCGGTTCCTGCCCTGGCTCGCTCGTCAGCTGCCCGGGCGGCTGGCCACCGATGTTCCCACGGTGGCCGCGCGCGGCTGGGCGACCCTGGGAGAGTTCGTGCGTTCCCAGGCGTACGTCGGCCTGCTCGACGCCGTCCTCATCGGCATCGGCCTGTGGATCGTGGGAGTGCCGCTGGTGCTCCCGCTGGCGGTGCTGACGTTCGTGTCGGCGTTCGTGCCGATCGTCGGGGCCCTGTTCGCCGGCTTCGTCGCCGTTCTCATCGCCCTGGTGTCGAACGGGCCGACCGACGCGCTGATCGTTCTGGCGATCATCATCGTGGTGCAGCAGCTCGAGGGGAACGTCTTCCAGCCCATGATCCAGAGCCGCGGACTCGGCCTGCACGCCGCGGTGGTCCTGCTCGCGGTGACGCTGGGCGGCAGCCTGGCCGGGATCGTGGGCAGTCTCCTCGCCGTCCCCGCCGCAGCCCTGGTCGCGGTGGTCTGGAACTATCTGCGCGAGCAGCTCAGCGAGCCGGAGCAGGAGCCGGAGCCGGAGCCGGAGCCGGAGAGCCCGCACGTCACTGTGTGACGCCCCTGCTCCGCGCGTGGGCCCGGCCGCGCCCTCCGTGGCCTGCCCCGGTACAGGCAGGCCACGGAGAGGAGCGGGTGCAAGCCGTCTCGGCAGGAGCCGCCCTCAGACGTCCTTCTGGGCGGCGGCACGACGCTGCCGCTTGCCCAGAGGCGCCTGGGAGAGATCCTCGGCCTGGCTCCGGAGGTTCTTGTAGCCGTAGCGCCGCTGCTCCAGCCACGCCTTCGCCGCTTCCTCGGCTCGCTCGGTCGCCGCGAGGATGTCCTCCTCTTCCTCCCCCGAGTCCTGGAAGCGGAAGGTGAACGCCGGCCGTGCGGCGATGTCGTAGCTGAGGTGTCCCTCGGGCGTGAACGCGGCGCGCAGCACATCGTGCTCCGCGGCGCGGGCCAGGAGTTCGGCTCTCTGGTCGGTGGTGAGCCCGTCGAAAACACCGCGGACAGTGATACGGAACGTACGCGTACTCATCCAAGGACCTTAACCAGCGGCTGTTCCGGGATCCACCGCGTTTCCGGGCGGCACGCCGGCGCCGAGGCGACGGCGGCCAGGCTCCTGACCGTACCGACGCTCCCGGTCACGTCGAGCGGGAGAGCTGTGCCCGCACCCAGGCCGCATCGGGATTGACGTGGGGACGGCCCGCCACCACGACCGTCGGCACCGTCTCGTTGCCGTCGGCGGCCGCCCTCACCACCGCCGCGCCGTCCGGGTCGTGCCAGATGTCCACCCAGTGCAGCCGGCGGGCGTCGCGGCCCAGCCGGAACCGGAGGCGGAGGCAGTACTTGCAGCCGGCCCGCCAGTAGACGACCGGACGGCCGTCGACCGCGCTCCGCCGCCGCGCCTCCGCGGAGCCGATCGAACGCGGGAACGCCAACGGCGAATGCAACCCGGCGAGCAGGGCGAAGAACAGGAGCAGCGGAACCGCGGTGCCGGGGAGGCCTCTGGCGAACAGTGAGGCCGCGACGAGTACTCCGCAGGCCGCGAACAGTGTCGGCAGGATCCAGGCGCGCATCATGAGGACGCAGGCTAGCGGCAGCGCCGGTGCGGATGGATCGCGGGCCCGGATGTCCGGCGGCCGGGCGGTCACCGACCCGCACGGAGGGCCAGGCGGAGCGCTTCCGCCGGGTACGGGGTCTCTCTGCTCTCGTCCTGGATCCTGAGGTAGAAGTCCGTCAGCACCGAGGCGAGCGGAGCATGGCGGGAGAGGATCGACATGGCCTCGCGCGGTCCGCCCGGCGGGGCCTGGCCCGCCGCGCACGCGCGCAGGAGCGCCGCACGCTCCTTCCGGTCGCATCCGTACACCGCCGTGATCAGCCAGTTGACCAGCCAACTGAGCGTGTAGCAGCGGTCGTAGGACCGGTGCAGGTCGAAGAAGCCGGTCTCCGGCGGCGAGAGATCGAACCGGGAGGAGAGGGCGAGGCCGAAGTCGGTGAAGTAGAGGCGGCGGCCGTCGGTCAGGATGTTCTCGAAGTGGGCGTCGAAGTGCAGGAGTCCGCGCGCGTTCATGAAGGACGTGCCCGCCTCCAGCTCGCGCTCCACCAGAGCGCACGCCCGGCCGGCGGACTCTTCGCCGGCTTGTACCCGCTCGGTGAACCACGCGTGCAGCGTCCGGGGGATGTACTCCAGAAACAGCGTGAGGCTCGCGGACGACCGGCCGAGGGCCCGATACGACGGCGTACTGCCGGGCCGCCTCCCCAGTAGGGCACGGCGCGCTCCACATCCGCGAGTTCCTCGGGAAGCGCGGCCCGGTCCGGCAGTATCCGCCAGTGGTACATCAGCGGGAACCCCGGGTACTTCCCGCCGAGTACCCAGTTCGTCGTCATCGTGTGCACGGCGAGCTCCCGCCAGGCTCCGAAGCCAGGGCTGCCGACACCGTACTGACAGAACGTCGGAAGTCCGAAGAGGTTGGCCGTGGACCGAAGATGCTCCGGCAGCCTCTCCATGTCCGTGAGCGGCACCCGCTTCACGAAGACCGGCCTCCCGCCGATCTCGAGCAGCGCGGACCTCCCGCCGATACCGGAGCCGAGCGGCCCGGCGGCGTCCACCAGCTCGCCCAGCCGGCGATCACCGTGCCGGGCGAGGGACGTGGAGACCGCGGCGTACGCGGCCGATCGCTCGGTGTCCGGCACGCCGTGACGCCCGATCGCCCTTCGCATCGAAGCGCCGCCTTCCCGCAGGCAGACACGAACGGCCCGTCGACTGCTGCTTCCGGACTGTACGTGAAGGCCGACGGCGCGATCGCCTTCAGCGCCGCGGACGGCCACCGGCCACCGGCCTCCTGCCGCCGTCGTCCGAAGGGACGGTGGCGTCGGTGACGCGGTCGATCCGGTAGTAGTCGGCGACGCACCCCCCGGGCCAGTAGGCGGCACCATCCCGGCCGAACGGCTCCAGCATCTGGCTGATCACCAGCCGCTCGTACGGAAGGACTTCGGCGCCGGCGGCCGCCCCCTCGCGCAGCCGCCGGTCCTGGGCGTCCCACCGCTCGGCGCGTGCGCGCATCTCCGCGTCGAGGTCGAGCAGGGAGACAGCCGCGCTGAGGCAGACCAGGACGCAGAGAGCCGCGCACGCGGCCCGCAGGGGCACGGCCGCGCGCGCACGCCGGGCGGCCAGTCCCAGCAGCACACCGGCACCGACGAGCAGAGCCACGTACACCAGGAGGTAGTCGTTCCAGAGCCGGCCGGCGCTGGGCCTGCTGACCCGGTCCTGGAAGACCGGGTAGGCGATGACCGTGCAGAGGTAGCCGGCCACGAGGAGTGCGGCGACCGCGGCACACACCGTCAGGGCCCAGCGGGCGGGCGGCCCCGGCCGGCTCCCGTCCCCGCGACGGCACAGCAGCCCCAGGAGCGTCCCCACGGCGGCGGCCCCGACGTACTCCCATGTGGTGACCACGGTCTGGGCGATCTCCGTGAACCCGCGCAGGGAGGCGGAGAGGGACTCCGGCGAGGTCATGGACGCCGTCCCCGCCCCGAACCGCTCCCGCCGGTGCGTCGAGCCGGGCGAGGTGATCAGGACGAGGGCCCCTGCCCCGACCCCGGCCAGCCCCGCCGCACACCAGAGACGGAGAAGGCTCCGGGACGGCCCGGCGGCGGCAGGCACGCTGAGCAGGAGAAGGGTGACCAGCAGCACCGCGACGACGATCGCGGTCCCCTCCGACAGGGTGCCGATCAGCAGCCCGCCGAACACCGCGACGGCGAGGGCCACGCCCCTGGCACGCCGCGAGCGGGCCGCCAGGAGCGGGAGCAGCGCCGCGCAGGCCAGCACCGGCGGCATCGTGTGCGAGACCGACGCGGCCGGCCAGTAGAACGTCTTGTACGTGTTGGGCGTGACGAACAGGAAGAGAGCGGTCGTCATGGCCGCGACGAGAAGGGGCAGCCCGCGTGGCACGGTGAGCCGGGCACGCCGCAGCGCGAGGACCGTCACCGCCCACAGCACCGTGAGCGTCAGCACCCCGCTGACGAGGCCGAACCACTGGTGGCCCGCGACCTGGAACTCCGCGTAGGCGCCGACCAGCACCGCGTTGGCGACCCGTCCGTTGTCCTCGAAGTAGAACTGCCCCATGAGAGCGGTGATGCCGCCGTCCCGCACCACGGGCAGGAAGCACCAGTCGTCGGCGCCCGGCCTGACCGACCGTCCGAACCACGCGGCGGCGGCCAGCAGGGCGAGCGGCGGGAGGCAGAGGGCCCACACCCAGAGCGAGGTGTACGAGCGAGGCCGGCGCCCGCGCCCCGCCCGTCCCGGCGCGCCCCGCGGGTCATCCGCGTCCTGTGCGTCCTCCGGCTGTCCCGCGTCCGGCTGTCCCGGGACCGCGGATCCCGCCGTGCCGTCGGACACCCGGACTCACCGTTCCTCGGAGGAGCGGACGGAGCGGTCGGGGAGCGGACGGCCCACCGGCCGCTCCACGGGCCGTGCGGCCGCCCCCGCCGGGACGGAGTCGTCACGCCGGCCCGACATGATCGCCCACCGGGCAAGCAGGAAGGAGACCGGCGTGACGAGGACACCGGCCGCGAGGGCGGCCAGGTTCTTGTCCATGCCGAGACCGCCGACCGCCCCGTAGAGCAGTGCGCCAGAGGCCACGAGGTTGACGAGGCTCGACAGGGGATAGCGGACGAACGCGCGCCACGTCGGCTTCGTCCGGCAGGTGACGTAGGAGTTGAGCAGGAACGAGCACACGATGCTCACCGCATATCCGAGGACATGAGCCACCAGGTAGGGGATCCACCGGTTCAGTACGGCGTAGACGCCGAGATAGACGACCGTGTTCACGCACCCGACCAGGACGAAACTGCCGAACTGGCGGACGGTGCGCGCACGCGGTGGGACGTGCTCGTCCAGCACAGCGGTGGCCGGGGGCAGCACGGGGCGGACCGGCAGTGCCGCACCGTTCGCGTCCGTCTCCCTCACGACGTACGGCGGACGGTGCTTCGCCTCGTGGTAGATGCGGCCCACGTATTCACCGATGACGCCGAGGGTGACCAGCTGGATTCCGCTGAGCGCCACCACCGCGGTGAGCAGAGTGGCGTAGCCCGGTGTCCTGGCGCCGTGCAGCACCACGGTCACCACGGTCCACACCGCGTAGGCCAGGGCCGAGAGGAAGACCCAGAAGCCGGCGTAGATGGCCAGCCGCAGCGGTCGGTTGTTGAAGGACAGGAGCCCGTCGATCCCGTAGTTCAGCAGGCGCTTGCTCCCCCACTTCGAACGTCCGGCCACACGCTCGCTATTGCGGTAGCGGAAGCTGACCGTCTCGAAACCGATCCAGGAGAAGATCCCCTTCGAGAAGCGGTTGCTCTCCGGCAGGGACAGGACGCTCTCCACCGCCCGACGCGACAGGAGCCGGAAGTCGCCCGATCCGTCGAGGAGCTCCACGTCCACACAGCGGCGCACGACCGCGTAGTAGGCGTGGCTGAGGGTGCTGCGCACCAGGCCTTCGCCCGAACGGTCACGCCGCGGGATGACCTGGTCGTACCCGTGCCGGTGCAGCTCGAGCATGCGGGGGACGAGTTCGGGCGGGTGCTGGAGGTCCGCGTCCATGATCACCACGGCGGCGCCCCGCGACATGCGGAGACCGGCGAGCATGGCGGCCTCCTTGCCGAAGTTCCGGCTGAACGCCGTGTAGTGGGTCCGCTCGTCCTGCGCCGCGAAGGCGCTGAGCAGCAGCCGTGTGCTGTCACGGCTCCCGTCGTCCACGTAGCAGATCTCGAACGTCTCCCCGAGCCCTTCCAGGACCGAGAGGAGAGCCGCGTGGAAGGAGCCGATGCCGTCGGCCTCGTTGAAGCAGGGCACGACGAACGACAACTGAAGGCCGGTCACGTGACACCTCCGGACGTCCTCGGGCTCGGAGCGGTGATTTTCCGCGCCACCACAGTGGCCCATCCAACGGTGTGGACCTTCCGCCGTCGCTCCGCACGCGCGGGCCGCGGCCCTCTTTCGCACGAACGGCGCACGAACGGCGCACGAACGGCGATCAGGAGGGGCCGCCCGGGCAGGGGGCCGGTCCGGCACGGGAGTCATGCCAGACGGCTGCTCCCACGTGCGGGTGGGGAACCGGACGCCGACGGTCCGGCTGTCCGGCTGTCCGGCAACGGCCCGGCAAAGGCGGCGGCCCCCCGGCCGGTCGCCGGGGGGCCCGCACACCTGTCCCGTCTCAGCGCCGTGTGCGGACCAGCAGGTAGACGAAGTACGGCGCACCGATGACGGCTGTCATCAGACCGGCGCCGAGCTGCGCCGGGGCGATCACCGTGCGTCCCGCCAGATCCGCGACGCAGACCAGCAGACCCCCGAGCAGCACGGCCACCGGGACCACGCGTACGTGGCGCCTGCCCACCAGGGCGCGCGCCGCGTGCGGGGCGACCAGCCCGACGAAGGCGATCGTCCCGGCTGCGGCCACCGCAGTGGCGGCGAGCAGGACGGAGACGACGAGGAAGCCGAGACGCGCCCGGGGGAGTCCGAGGCCGAGGAGCCTCGGGGTGTCCTCGTCGAGCGCGACGAGATCCAGCTCCCGCCGGCGTGTCACTGCCACGACGATGCCGATCGCGAGCGCGACGGCCACCGGCACCGCATCGGGCATGTTCCGCCCGTACGTCGAGCCCGACAGCCAGGTCAGGGCCTTGGTGGTGTCGAACGGGTCGCTGAGCACGATCACCAGGCTGATCAGCGCGGCCGCGGCGGAGGACACCCCGAATCCCAGCAGGACCAGCCTGTTCTGGCGGAAGCCGCCCCGCGCTGCCAGTCCGAAGACGAGCGTCGCGGTGATCGCCGCCCCGCCGAACGCCGCCCCGGCCACCTCCCACGAGCCGGGGGCCTGTGCGGTGGTGACCAGGAGGACCGCGCCGAGACCCGCGCCTCCCGAGACTCCCAGGATGCCTGGTTCCGCGAGCGGATTGCGGGTCACCGCCTGCACCAGGGTGCCGGACAGGGCGAGTGCCGCACCCGCGAGGAGAGCGGCCGTCACCCTGGGCACCCTCGTGTCGAGGACGAAGGTGACGATCCGGCCGGCCCGGCCCTGCGCCCAGTTCACGACGTCGCCGAGCAGGAGCTTCGAGTCGCCGAGGAGGACGGCACCGACCAGCACGCCCACCAGGAGGACGGCGAGTACGACCACGGTGACGAGGAACGTGCTCCGCCCCGGGATCCGCAGCCGGTCCGGCGCCTCGGCCGAGGCGGTGTCACGGGTGCGGAGCGCCATCACGACGAGGAACACTCCGCCGACCACGGTCGTGACGACGCCGGTCGGCACCTCCACAGCGGTGTCGGCGGGGACGACCGCGCGCAGCGCGACGTCCGAGAGGAGGACGAGCGCGGCACCGACGAGTCCTGCCACGGGCAGGCTCACCCGGGAGCGGACGAGTCCCCGGAAGCGGCGGGTGAGGGGTCGGACGAGCGCGGGCGCGCAGAGGCCGACGAACCCGATCGGGCCGGCGAGCGTGACCGCCGCCGCGGAGAGCAGCGTGGCGAGCACGACCGTGGTGACCCGGGTCCCGCGGACGGAGACGCCCAGCCCGCGGGCGGCGTCGTCGCCCAGCGCCAGGGCGTCGACGCGGCGGGCGACCAGCAGAAGCCCGATCAGGCCGACGGCTATGACGGGGGCCATCTGGACGACGCCGTCGAACCCGTTCTGGCCGATGCTCCCCTGGTTCCACCGGTAGAGGCCCTCGGTCTGCTGGGGGAAGAGGAGCAGCAGCGCATCGGTCACCGCGTTCAGCCCCAGAGCGAGGGCGGTCCCCGCGAGGACCAGGCGGACGGTGCCCTTGCCGAGCCCGGAAAGCCCGAGCACGACGGCCGCGGCGGCGAGCCCGCCGACGAACGCGGCGCCCGACGAGGCGAGGAGCGGAAGGGCGGTCCCGGTGACGGCCAGCATCCCGAGCGCCAGATAGGAACCGGCGTTCACGGCGAGGGTGTCGGGCGCGGCGAGCACGTTCCGGCTGACCGCCTGGAGGGCGGCGCCGGCCATGCCGAGGGCCAGCCCCACGAGGACGGCGGCGACCATCCTCGGCAGCCGGGACGCGATGACGACGGAGGCGTCCCCGGCCTCGGCATTGCCGGTGAGAGCGTGCCAGACCTCTGACGCGCCCACGTCGGCTGTGCCCTGGGTGATGTCGACGGCGGAGAGAACCGTGACCAGCAGCACGAGCGTGGCCGTCACGGCGACCGCGCCCGTCGTGGCCGCGGCGGTGCGGTCACGGCCGACCGCGGTCTTGTCGATGACGGCCACGGCGCGCTACTTCGTCAGCGCGTCGACGAGGGAGTCGATGTACGCCTCCATCGAGCGGGGACCGCCGAACATCCAGACGCCGTCGGGCAGCCGGTGCACGTTGCCGTCCTTCACGAAGGGAAGCGACTTCCACACGGCGTTCTTCGCGAGGGGGCCGGTGAACGTGTCACCGTCGGCGTCGTTGGCGACATAGGTGAACTGGACGTCGCCGAGGCCGGTGAGGCCCTCGACGTCGGTGGTGGCGAGGCCGTAGCTCTCGTCGCCCTTCACCTTCCAGGCGTTCTTCAGGCCGAGCTTCTCGTTGACGGCGCCCAGGAGGGATGTGCCGGTGTAGGCACGGATGGAGACCTGGTTCGACGCCTCGTACCCGTCTGCGGAGGCGATCTCGGCGCCGCCGAGACCGGCGTCCTCGAGGGCCTTCTTCCCCTCGGCGAGACTGTCCTCGAAGCCCTTCTTGAGGGCGTCCGCCTCGGTCTCCTTGCCGGTGGCCTTCGCGATGAGGTCGACGCTCTCCGTCATGGAGCCGATCTGGTCGGCGCCGTCGGCGGCCGTCAGCTCCAGGACGGGCGCGACCTTGCGGAGCTGCTTCACGACGGCCGGGGCGAGGTCGGTGGTGGCGACCACGAGGTCGGGCGCGAGCGCTGCGACGGTGTCGATGCTCGGCTCGCCGCGGGTCCCGATGTCCTTGGGGGCGCCGGTGAGGGGGGCCGCGGTGTTCCACGCGGTGTAGCCCTTCACATCGGCGACGCCCACGGGGGTGACTCCGAGGGCGACCAGGTCCTCGACCACGTTCCACTCGGTGGCGACGACCTTGGTGGCCGGGCCGTCGAGGGTCACCTTCGTGCCCTTGGCATCGGTGAGGGTGATCTTCCCGGCAGCGGGCTTCTTCGCAGCAGCCGAGTCGTCGGAGGACGGCTCCGTGGTTCCGCAGGCGGCCAGGGAGAGGGCGGCGACGGCGACGGTGGCCGTGGCGAGGAGGTTGCGTCTCATGAGGAGGTGCTGAGCCTTTCGGTTCTGGAGTGGTGGCGGCCGATCGCGCGGGTGCGCAGCCGGCCGGTGGAGGGGTCGGTGCCCACGTCGATCCGGATGCCGTAGACGTCCGACAGGAGGCCGGGGGTGAACACGTCCTCGGGTACACCGTCGGCGACGATGCGTCCTGCCCGCAGCAGGGCGACGCGGTCGGCGACGGCCGCGGCCTGGTCGAGGTCGTGGAGGACGACACCCACGGCGATGCCGTGGTCGTCGGCGAGATCGCGGATCAGGTCGAGGAGTTCGACCTGGTAGCGGAGGTCGAGGTAGGTGGTCGGTTCGTCCAGGAGGAGGACTCCCGTCTCCTGCGCGAGGCAGCTCGCGAGCCACACGCGCTGGAGCTGGCCGCCGGAGAGCTGGTCGACGCCCCGGTCCGCGAGGTCCTGGACACCGGTGAGGGCGAGCGCCCGGTCCACCGCGGCGGTGCCGCGGGGATCGGGACGCCCCCAGCGGCCCCGGTAGGGGTAGCGGCCGAAGTCGACCACGTCCCGGACCGTGAGTCCGCCCGGCGTCGTCCGGGACTGCGTCAGGAGCGCGACACGGCGCGCGAACTCACGGGCGCCGAGCGCGAAGCCGTCCTCGGCCTGGTCCGTTCCCGCGTCGACCGTGAGCGAACCGGCGCGCGCGCCCTGCAGACGGGCGAGTGTGCGCAGCAGCGTCGACTTGCCGCTGCCGTTCGGGCCCACGAGGGCGGTCACCTCGGCCGGCCGCAGGGCGATGGCCGCTTCGTGCACGACGTCGACGCGGCCGTACGCCACCGTCACGCCGTCGGCGGACAGTCCGTGTCCACGTGTACGTGGCACGGCGTCGGCCACAGGGGTGCCCACAGCACTGGAAGTGCTCTCACCAGCTCTCATGGACCTTAGGTTAGCCTGCCCTTATGCATGCTCGTGACGGGCGTCCTCCCCAAGGGGCCCCGCACCTCGCCCGACTGCCGGCCGACGACCGCGCGCCCGGCGCCGGAGCGGCCCCGGTCCTCCGGCGCGGCACCGCCCTTCGAGGCGGCCCGGCGGGCGGCGGTCGCGAGTGTCCGGCCGCCGCCCCTCGTTCGAGCCCCGGCGGGACGGGCGTCACCGGGCGCGGTGACGTGGGCGCGCGCGTTGGCGCGCGAATGCCTCGCCGGCCGTCCCGGGCTGCCGCCGGGACGGAGGCGTGTGGCCGGTGGTGAGGGCGGGCCGTCCCGGCCCGCCGTGACGTGACGTCAGGGGCGGCCGGTCAGATAGCCGCCCATGGTGGTGAAGTGCTCCGTCGCGGGCAGTTCACGGCCGTCCTCGGTGCGTACGCGGGTGATGGCCAGACCGTGGTTGCGGCCGGTCCGGGCGTCGGCACCGGCGACGATCACCACGCCCTCGCCCTCGCGGTAGAAGACGCGGCCGGGCGTTCCGCCGTAACGCCCTTCGGAGACCACCGCTGCGAGGACCTCTATGCGCTTGCCCTTGTGGAACGTGAAGGCGCTGGGATACGGCTCGGACTGGGCGCGGACCAGGCGTTCGAGGTCTTCGGCCGGCCAGGTCCAGTCGATGCGGATGTCCTCGGCCGACCGCTTGTGGAAGAAGGTGGCCTGCGAACGGTCCTGGCGGGTGAACTCGGTCTCACCGGCGGCGATGCGGCCGAGGGCCCCGACGGTGACCGGGCCGATCAGGTCGACCGTCTTGTGGAAGAGGTCGGTGGCGGTGTCCGTCGGGCCGACCGGGACCGCTTCCTGGCCGACGATGTCGCCGGCGTCCAGTTCGTCGTTCATCATGTGCGCGGTGACGCCCACTTCGGACTCCCCGTTGATCAGTGCCCAGATCAGCGGGGAGAAGCCGGCGTACTTCGGCAGCAGCGAGTCATGGATGTTCAGCGTGCCGTGGCGCGGGAGGGCGAAGATGCGCGGGGGGATCCACGTCCGCCAGTTGTTGGCGACGATGATGTCCGCCGCGGCCTCCTCGAGGCGCTGGAACAGCTCCTCGTCGTCGGGGCGGTTGCGGATCAGTACCGGCACGCCGTGGGCCTCGGCGAGATCGGCGACGGAGTCGCTCCAGATCTTCTCGTAGGCGTGCTCGCTTCTGGGATGCGTCACCACCAGCACCACGTCGTGCTCGGAGTCCAGGAGGGCTTGCAGGGTGCGATGCCCCCAGGTCTGGTACCCGAACATGACGACCCGCATGGGTTCCTCCTTGGAGCAGGGACTGGCGAAGTGCCAGTAAAGCGAGGCTTACCTTACTTTGCAACACGGCCTCGCGGGAGCCGTGTTGGAGTGTGCTGTGTGCCGTCCGCTTTCCTGCGTCCTATCGACAGCTCCGGCAGATGAGCTTAGGCTCACCTAAGCATCAGCGGCCCGTCCTGTCGGCGTGCCCGCTCGTCCCCTGATTCCCCCACGCCATTCAGGCGGCTTCACCGCACGATGGGAGTGACATGTCACAGGTTCTGCCTGGCGACACAGCACCACCGGTCCACGACCTCATCGGCATCGGTTTCGGACCGTCCAACGTGGCCATGGCGATCGCGCTCAGCGAGCACAACGCGGGCGTCGGCGCGCAGGAGGCGGTGTCCGCCCACTTCTTCGAGCAGCAGCCGCGCTTCGGCTGGCATCGAGGGATGCTGATCGACGACGCGACCATGCAGGTGTCCTTCCTCAAGGACCTGGTGACACTCCGGAACCCGACCAGTGAGTTCAGCTTCCTCTGCTACCTCAAGAGCAAGGGCCGCCTGGTCGACTTCATCAACCACAAGAGTCTCTTCCCCCTGCGGGTCGAGTTCCACGACTACTTCGAGTGGGCGGCCGCCAAGGTCGGCGACATGGTCTCCTACGGCCACGAGGTCGTCGGTGTCACGCCCGTGGTCCAGGACGGAACCGTGGACCACCTGGACGTGACGGTCCGTTCGGAGGCCGGGCTCGTGGTCCACCGGGCCCGCAACGTCGTCATCGGAACAGGGCTGCGGCCCCTGATGCCCGAAGGCGTGGAGCGCGGCGACCGCGTCTGGCACAACTCCGAACTGCTGGCGAAGGTGGAGCGGTTGCAGGGCACCTCGCCCTCCCGGTTCGTGGTCGTGGGTGCCGGGCAGAGTGCCGCCGAGAACGTCGCCTACCTGCACCGCCGCTTCCCCGGTGCCGAGGTCTGCGCGGTCTTCTCCCGCTACGGCTACAGCCCCGCCGACGACAGCAGCTTCGCCAACCGGATCTTCGACCCCGGCGCGGTCGACGAGTACTTCGACGCTCCCGGGAGCGTCAAGCAACGGCTGATGGACTACCACGGCAACACCAACTACTCCGTGGTGGACATCGACCTGATCGACGACCTGTACCGCCAGACGTACCAGGAGAAGGTCCTCGGCACCGAGCGGCTCCGCTTCCTCAACGTGTCCCGGCTCCAGAGCGTCGAGGAGAAGCCGGACACGGTCCACGCCACGGTGAAGTCCCTCGTCACCGGGGAGGAGACGGTCCTGGACGCGGACGTCGTGGTGTTCGCCACCGGATACAGCCCCGTCGATCCGCTCGGCCTCCTCGGCGAGGCCGCCGACCTCTGCCTCCGGGACGAGGAGGGACGCGTCCGCGTCGAGCGGGACTACCGCATCGTGACCGACCCCGAACTGAGCTGCGGGCTCTATCTGCAGGGTGGGACAGAGCACACGCACGGCATCACGTCCGCCCTGCTGTCCAACACCGCTGTCCGGGTCGGCGAGATCCTGGACTCGCTGCTCGACCGGGGCGTCAAGGCCGCGTCCGACGAGGCGCGGCTCGTCGCGGACGGGGCGGGTGGCGCAGCCGGCTAGGGCCTCTCGTCCGGATCAGGCCGGAACCGGACGGAAGACCCTGGGCGGCGCACGGGCCCGCCTCCCGGGCCCCGGACCCACCCTCTGCCCGAGGGAGGTGGGGCGATCGCGCGCGGGGCCCAACCGGCCGACGGTTCCGAGAAGATCAAAGGGATATCGTACGTCGACATGAGCACGACTGCAGTGGAGCGCTCCGCTCCCCGGGGCGCAGCGGAGGCCCGTCGGAGACGGGTGGTGGGTCTGGGCGCGCTGGTGGTGGTCCTCGTGGCGGCGGTGGTGGCCTCGCTGGCCGTCGGCGCGCGTTCGTTGAGCCCCGCGGAGGTGTGGCACGGACTGTTCGCCGAGCCGGACACGGACCGGCGCCTCACCGAGATCAGGCTCATCGTGCAGACGGTGCGGGTGCCCCGGACGGTGCTCGCTGTCGTCGCGGGCGTCGCTCTGGGGATCGGCGGGGCATTGATCCAGGGGTACACCCGCAACCCCATCGCGGACACGGGGCTCCTGGGCGTGAACTCCGGGGCCTCGTTCGCCGTCGTCGCCGTGATCGCCCTCTTCGGGTTCGCGGACCCGCTCCAGTACGTCTGGTTCGCCTTCCTCGGGGCGGGGACCGCCGGCGTCGTGGTGTTCGGCCTGTCGAGCATCGGCAGGGGGGCGGGCAACCCGCTGACCCTCGCGCTGGCCGGGCAGGGGGTCACGGTGTTCCTCGCCGCGATGACCACGGCGGTCGCCCTCTCGGACCTCAAGTCGCTGAACGCGCTGAGGTTCTGGAACGCGGGGTCCGTGGCCGGTGTCGGCTTCGACGTCATCTGGCCGGTGACCGCGTTCATCGGGGTGGGCTTGGTGCTGTCGCTGACCACACTGCCTTCCCTCAACCTGCTCAACCTCGGTGACGACGTGGCGCGGGGGCTGGGCGTGAACATCGCGCTGAGCCGGACGGTCGGCATCGTCGCCATCACCCTGATGGCGGGCGCGGCGACGGCGGCGTGCGGCCCCATCGTGTTTCTGGGGCTCATGGTGGCTCACGTCGCCCGGTACCTGACCGGGCCGGACTACCGCTGGCTGGTGCCGTACGCGGGTCTGCTCGGAGCGGTCGTCCTCCTGGTCTGCGACATCGTGGGGCGCGTGGTGGTACGGCCGGGAGAGCTGGACGCGGGCGTCGTCGTGGCCCTTCTCGGAGCCCCGTTCTTCGCGGTCCTGGTGTGGCGAGGAAAGTTCAGGAGCGCATGAACGCGACAGAGGTGAAGCGACCGGTGGTGCCCGGACTGCGGCTCGGGCAGGTGTCGTTCGTCTGGCGGCCCTGGCTCGTCGGCGTCACGGTTGTGCTCGCGGCGGCCACCTTCCTGGTGTTCTGCCTGTCCATCGCCGTCGGGGACTTCCCCATCGGGCTGTCCCGCGTGATCGCCACGATCCTGGGCCAGGGCGAGCAGGTCGACGAGTTCGTGGTCATGGACCTGCGCATGCCGCGCGCTCTGGCCGGCCTCCTCGTGGGTATCGCCCTGGGGGTGTCCGGAGCGATCACGCAGTCCGTCGCGCGCAATCCGCTGGCCAGCCCCGACATCCTGGGGATCACCGGGGGAGCCACCGTCGTAGCGGTGTTCCTGGTGACGGTGTCCGGGGGGACCGCTGCTGCGGTCATCAGCTCGGTGGGCCTGTCGGCCGCGGCGCTCGCCGGCGGTCTCGGCACTGGTCTGCTGGTGTACTTCCTGGCGTGGCGGCGGGGCATCGACGGCTTCCGGCTCATCCTGATCGGGATCTCCGTGACCGCCGTGACCGAGGCGATCACGACGTGGCTCCTGGCCACGGCCGACATCCGGGACGTGGCGAGAGCCCAGGCATGGCTGGTCGGTTCGCTGGACAACCGCTCGTGGGACGAGGTCCGGGTCGTGTTCTGGTGCACGCTGGTCCTCGTGGTGGTCGTGACGGGGGCCGCCTTCCAGTTCAAGCCGATGCACCTCGGTGACGAGGTGGCCGCCGGACTGGGTGTCCGCTTCACGCGGGTACGGGCGGTCCTCCTGCTGTGTGCGGTCCTGCTGGCCGCCGCGGCGGTGAGCGCGGCGGGCCCGGTCCCGTTCGTGGCGCTGGTGGCGCCCCAGGTGGCGATGCGTCTGGCCCGCTGTCCGACCCCGCCCCTCGTGGCGTCCGGGCTGGTGGGCGCGCTGCTGCTGATCGGTGCGGACCTGACCGCGCGCTCGGTGCTGCCGTTCACTCTCCCGGTCGGCGTGGTCACCGCCGCGATCGGTGGGCCCTTCCTTGTATACCTGCTGGTGCGGGCGAACCTCAGATGACCGAAGGCCGTACGAACCGAACAACCGGGGGACCTGTGGGCGTTCAGCGCGTCACCGAGACCGATCCCGCCGTCCGCGGCCTCTCCCGGCTGGCCGCCCGGGGGGTCACGGTCGGCTACGGCGGACGGACCGTCATCGACGGCCTCGACGTGAGTGTGCCGTCCGGACTGGTCACCACGATCATCGGACCCAACGGGTGTGGGAAGTCCACCTTGTTGCGCACCCTGACCCGGCTGCTCAAGCCGACCGCGGGAGCTGTCGTCCTGGACGGTGAGGACATCGTCAGGCTCAGGACCAGGGACGTGGCCAAGAAGCTCGGTCTCCTGCCGCAGGCACCGGTCGCGCCGGAGGGACTGACGGTCGCCGATCTGGTCGCCAGAGGGCGCCACCCGCACCAGAGCTGGCTGCGCCAGTGGTCCTCGGACGACGCCTCCGTCGTGGAGCGTGCGCTGGCCATGACAGGGGTGTCGGATCTGGCCGACAGGCCGGTCGACTCGCTGTCCGGCGGGCAGCGTCAGCGCGTCTGGATATCCATGACGCTGGCTCAGGGCACCGACCTGCTCCTGCTGGACGAACCGACGACGTACCTGGACCTGGCCCACGCGATCGACGTGCTGGACCTCGTGGACGATCTGCACGAGTCGGGACGCACCGTGGTGATGGTGCTGCACGACCTCAACCTGGCCACCCGGTACAGCGACAACCTCGTCGTCATGCGGGAGGGCGCGATCCTGGCGCAGGGGCACCCGCGTGACGTGATCACGGAGGAGCTGCTGCTGGAGGCGTTCGGGCTGCGGGCCAGGGTGATCGACGACCCTGTGGGTGACCGTCCCCTGATCGTGCCCATCGGCCGGGCTCACGTTCGTCTCAACTGATGCTTCAGTAAAGGAAATAGTAAAAGTTAGGCTAGGCTAACCTCATTCCGCATGGATAAGGTTTGGCTGCCCTCACATGGGGTGCAGGGACAGTGCGAAAGCAGGGGGATTGACGGATGTTCTTCCACAGATCGACGTTTCTGAAGCCGTGGCGGCGGACGGCGGCGACACTCTCCGCCGTGACCCTCGGCGTCGGCCTCCTCGCGGCATGCGGCTCCGACCCGGCGGACGAGACGAGCGACAAGGCGCCGGCCGCCGAAGCCGGCGCGTTCCCGGTCACGGTGGAGCACGCCTTCGGATCCACGGAGATCACCAAGGCGCCCGAGAAGGTCGTCACCGTGGGCTACACCGACGACCAGGCCGTCCTGGCGCTCGGCATCAAGCCCGTCGGCATGGTCGACCAGTACCCGAACCCGGCCGGAACGTCCCCTGACATCAACACCCAGTGGCCCTGGGTGAAGGACAAGTGGGGCGACGCCGAGCCGGAAGTCATCATGAAGAACGGCGACACGGGCCCCAACTACGAGAAGATCGCCGCCCTGCGGCCGGATCTGATCATCGCGGTCTACTCCGAGGTCGACCAGGCCGCCTACGACAAGCTCTCCAAGATCGCCCCTACCGTGGGCCGCACCAAGGCCGAGAAGGAACTCTTCAGCGCGCCGTGGCAGGACAACGCCGTCCACATCGCCAAGGCGCTCGGCAAGGAGGACGAGGGCACCGCGCTGGTCAAGGGCATCCAGGACAAGCTCGACGCCGCTCGTGAGGCGCACCCGGAGTTCGCGGACCAGACCGCCGTCCCGCTGTCCTGGTACGAGGACTCGGTGGCGCCGTTCACCACCACCGACGTACGCGGCCGGCTGGTGACGGGCATCGGGTTCAAGGGCAACACGAAGATCGACGACATCGCGGGCGACAAGTTCTACACCCAGCTCTCTCCCGAGCGCATCGACCTGATCGACGTCGACCGCATCTTCGTCATCAACGACAAGGCGGACCAGGACGCGCTGAAGAAGTTCGAACTCTTCGCGAACCTGCCCGCGGTCAAGGAGGGCAAGGTGTCCTACCTGCTGGACAGTGAGGGACCGGCCGTCGGTGCCGCCATGTCCCAGGGCACCCTGCTGTCGCTTCCCTACGCGATCGACGAACTCGTCAAGTCGGTCGACCAGTGACGCCGGCGGCCCCGTCCCGTCACCAGCGCGTTCAGGCAGCTGAGTGAGCATCACCGACACGCGCCTCGCCCCGGCCGCCGGCCTGCGCACGGCGGCCGGAGGTGAGTCCACCCGATGGGTCGCCGCGCGCTGCCGCGAGGTGCCCTGGCTCACGGCCGCCACCGTGCTCACCACGGTGGCCGGGGCAGCGCTCCAGGTACTCCCGGTGCTCCTGCTCGGCCGCGTGGTCGACGGTGTCGTCGAGGGCGACGGGCGTTCGGTCCTCGTCACGACCGGGATCCTGATGGGAGCCGCCGCGCTGCTCGGCGCGGCGGCCACCGCGGCGTCCACGTACCTGATCGGGCGGCTGGGCGCGGATCTCCTCGCACAGCTGCGTGAAGCCGCGGTCCGGGCGGTGCTGGGGATGCCCAGCGCACGGGTCGAGGAGGTCGGCCGGGGAGACGTTCTGTCCCGGGTCGGCGACGACGTGGCCGTACTGTCCAGGGGCATCCGCACGGCCATCCCGACGGTGTTCTCCGCCGGAGTGCTGGTGGCCATCGCCACGGTCGGCATGTTCGGCCTGGACTGGCGACTCGGCCTGGCGGGTGCCGCGGCGCTGCCCGCGTACGCGCTGGCCCTGCGCTGGTACCTGCCCCGGTCGGCGCCGCTCTACCGGCGGCAACGGGTCGCCCAGGCCGACCGCGCGCAGGCGCTGATCAGTGGTCTGAACGGGATAGACACCGTACGGGCCTACCGACTGGAGGCCGCCTTCCGCGAGAAGGTCACCGACAGGTCGTGGCGCGTGCGCGAGCTCGGGATCGAGGTCTTCCGGATCTTCGGCCGGTTCGTCGGCAGGGAGAACCGCGCCGAGTTCATCGGTCTGGTCCTGATCCTGGTCGTCGGCTACGTCCTGCTGGAGAACGACGCCGCGACCCTGGGCGAGGTGTCGGCGGCGCCGCTCATGTTCCACCGGTTGTTCACCCCGCTGGGCGCCATCATGTTCACCTTCGACGAGGCGCAGAAGTCGGGCGCGAGCCTCACCCGGCTGGTCGGAGTGCTCGGCGAGGCGGCGGACGACCGGCTGGTGGGCGACGGGACCGTGGCGTCCGCGGACACCGTGCCGTACCCCGTGACGGTGGAGGGGCTGACCTTCGGCTATCCCGGCTCCGAGGAGCCGGTCCTGAGGGACGTCAGCCTGACGATCCCGGCCGGTGCCTCGCTGGCCCTGGTGGGGGCGACCGGCGCGGGCAAGTCGACGCTGGCCGCGCTGATCGCCGGCATCGGGACACCGCAGGCCGGATCCGTGCGCGTCGGGCCCGACGACCTCGCCACGCTGGACGAGGCCGGGGCCCGGGCCCTGGTGAGCATCCTTACGCAGGAGACGCACGTGTTCTCCGGCCCGCTCGCCGACGACCTGCGGCTGGCCGCGCCGCGGGCGACCGACTCCGCGCTGATGGACGCCCTGCACACCGTCGGCGCCGGCGGCTGGGCCGAGGCGTTGCCGGACGGCCTGCACACCCTGGTCGGCGAGGGCGGCGAGCGCCTGGACGTCACCAAGGTCGCCCAGATCGCCTTGGCCAGGCTGGTCCTGAGCCAGGCACCGGTGGTCGTGCTCGACGAGTCGACCGCCGAGGCCGGCAGCGAGGGCGCCGCCGAGCTGGAGCGGTCCGTGAAGGCCGCGTGTGCCGGCCGGACCACGCTCTTCGTTGCGCACCGGCTGACCCAGGCCATGGCGGCGGACCGGATCGCCGTGCTCGACGCGGGACGTGTGGTGGAGCAGGGAACCCATGAGGAGCTGGTGGCTCTGGGCGGACGGTACGCGCGACTGTGGCGGGCCTGGCGCGAGGGCAGTTAGGCCCGCCCGAATCGAAGTTGGCTCCACACTCATACGCTGAAAGGACGACGGGTCTCGATGACGGATCAGACTGCTCGCCGTGTGCTGCTTTCCCCCACGAGCCTGGAGGACATACGCAGGCGGACCGGCGGCCACTCCGACAGGACCATCGCCGAGGCATGCGCCATCGGCCTGTCGTACTGGGCGACGGGCCGGAGCCCCGACGGCATCGACCTGACTCCCGGCACGCTGTTCGCCGACGTCCTGCGGTGGGCCGGCAACGGCGGTGCCGCCCCCGCCGGGTGGGAGGTCGGCGCCGACGGCCGGAGCATCGCCGCCCCCGAGGGCGTCGTACAGGCCGAGGCGCAGCTCGCGCTGGACGACCTCGCGGACTTCCCGGACCGGCCCGTCGGCACCATCGGCCCCGTCGGCGCCGAGGCGAGGGCCAGGGCGCTGGCCGAGTGGAACGACACCGGTACCGACCGGATCCGCCCGACCATCGTGGACATGTTCCGCGAGCAGGCCCGGAAGAGGCCGGACGCCGTCGCGATCGTCGACGGGCACCGGTCCCTGACCTACCGCGAGGTCGCGGCGCTCTCCGGTCAGCTGGCCCACCACCTGACCGGTCGCGGGCTCACCGCCGAGCAGGTCGTGGGCATCTCGCTCAGCCGTTCCGCCGACATGGTGATCGGGCTGCTCGGCGTGCTCCGGGCGGGGTGCGCGTTCGTCCCGCTCGACCCGCAGTGGCCGGCCGCGCGCCGCGCCGTCGTCATCGAGGACGCCCGGGTCGTGCTGCAGCTCGACGGCACGGGCGTGCAGCCCGAGGGCGAACCGGCCTCCGTGGCCGTCGACCTCTCCGACTGGCGCTACGGCGGCTGCCCCGAGGAGGACGGCACCGAGGCCCGCGTGCACGGCGCCGGCCTCGCGTACGTGATCTTCACGTCCGGATCGACCGGCCGCCCCAAGGGCGCCATGATCCGGCACGACGCGATCAGCGAGCGGCTGTTGTGGCAGTCCGAGGAGATCCTCGGGTTCGGCCATGACGACGCGTCACTGTTCAAGGCCCCCCTGTCCTTCGACATCTCCATCAACGAGATATTCCTCCCCCTGGTCCGAGGCGGCAGACTCGTGGTCCTGCGCCCCGGCGGAGAACGCGATCCCCAGCACCTGCTGAGCGTGCTGGCCGAGCAGCGCGTGACCTTCACCTACCTGGTGTCGTCCATGCTGGACGTGCTGCTGGAGATGGCGGGGGACTCCGGCCGGCTGGACAGCCTGCGGCACGTGTGGTGCGGCGGAGAGGTGCTGACCCCGGAACTCTACGAGCGGTTCCGCACCCGGCTCGACATACCGATGTACCACGGCTACGGACCCGCGGAGACGACGATCGGCGTCTCGCACGTCGTCTACCGCGGCGCGGCGGAGCGCCTGTCGACGTCCATCGGCCGGGCCAACCCCAACACCCAGCTGTACGTGCTGGACGACGAGCTGCGCCCGGTCCCGGTGGGGGTCGGCGGCGAGCTGTACGTCGGCGGGTTCCTCCTGGGGCGCGGATACGTCAACGCGGCCGGTCTCACGGCGTCCCGGTTCGTCGCGAACCCCTTCGCGGGGGACGGTTCCCGGCTGTACAGGACCGGCGACCTCGCCCGGTACACCCCGGACGGGACGCTGGACTTCCTCGGCCGGGCGGACAACCAGATCAAGATCCGCGGCATGCGGCTGGAGATCGAGGACGTGGAGGTGGGCCTCGCGGAGCACCCCGCGGTACGGCACACCTGCGTCGTCGCGAAGAAGAACACGGCGGGAGGTACCTACCTGGTGGGGTACGTGATCCCGTCCGCCGGCAACGAGGACCTCCCCGGCGAGGAGGTCGGGGCCTGGGCCGAGGCGCACATGGTGGAGTACATGGTGCCCACCCACATCGTCGTGCTGAAGGAGTTCCCGCTCACCGCCAACGGCAAGATCGACCGGGGCGCGCTGCCGGAACCGCGCCCCGGCGCCGGCCCGCTCGTCCCGCCCGCCACCGACAACGAGCGCCTGGTGTGCGAGGCCGTCGCGACCGTGCTGCGACTGGACGAGGTCGGCGTCGACCAGGACTTCTTCCGGCTCGGCGGGGACAGCATCCTGGCCATCTCGCTGCTGAGCGCGCTGCGGGCAGCCGGTCTCTACGTGACGGCACGGCAGATCTTCACCCACACCGTCGTGGGCGCCCTGGCCGCGGTGGTCAGCAGCGAGGAGGTCTCCACGGCGGAGCACGGCGACGAGGCGACCGGCACCGTCGTGGGATCGCCCATCGTGCAGTGGCTCGGAGGGACCACGGACGCCGTCGACGGCTTCGTGCAGTCGGTCGTGCTGAACACCCCGGCGGACCTGACCTCCGACGCCCTCGGCGCGATCCTCACGGCGGTGGTGGGGCGGCACGACATGCTGCGCGCCCGGCTCGTGCGGGGCGACCGCTGGAGCTTCGACATCCCTCGGGCGGCTCCGCCCGGACCGACCGGCGCGGTGTGGGAGGAGAGCGACCTCCCGCTGGACGACTGCGTCGACCGGGCCACCCGGGCGCTCGACCCGGACAACGGTGTGATGCTGCGCGCCGTGTGGCGCCCCGCCGCACGGCAGCTGGTCCTGGTCGCCCACCACGTGGTGATCGACGGTGTGTCCTGGCGGATCCTCATGGAGGACCTGGCCACCGCCTGGAGCCGGATCACCTCCGGAACGCGGATCGAACTCCCTCCCGTGGGAACGTCGTTCCGACGGTGGACACAACTGCTGGAAGGAGCCGCCTTCGCATCGGACCGCGCGGCCTTCGAGCGCCCGCTGCCGGGCACGGACGAACCACTGGGCAGGCGCGCCCTGTCGGACAGGGACACCGTCGCCGGGGAACGGACCCGCATCGTCCGGGCCGGCACCGATGTCACGGCCGCACTGCTGGGGGAGGTTCCCGCCAGGTTCCACGCAGGCGTCAACGACGTGCTGCTGACCGCGCTCGCCGTCGCCCTGGCCCGGTGGCGCCGCGAGCGCGGACAGGACCAGACATTCGCCCACATCGAGCTCGAAGGGCACGGCCGTGAAGGGCGCTTCGTGGCGGAGAGCGCCGGGTTCGAGCCCGAACTGTCCCGGACCGTGGGCTGGTTCACCACCCTGTTCCCGGTCGTCGTGGACCCCGGGCCGGCGGCCGACCCCACCGCGCCCGAGTACCTGAGCGCCGCACTCAAGGCGGTCAAGGACGACCTCGCCCGCGTGCCGGGCAACGGCCTCCCCTACGGAGTCCTGCGTCACCTGAGCGCCACCGGGCTCGACACGCCCGCTCCGCAGGTGCTGTTCAACTACCTGGGCCGCTTCGACTCGGGCACGTCCGGGGACTGGCAGTTCGCCGGGGCCACGGGGCAGCTGGGCGAGAAGCGCGACCCGCGGATGCGCCTGCCCCGCGCCCTGGAGTTCAACGCGGTCGCGGAACCCGCGTCGAGCGGGGAGTACGAGCTGGTCACCACCATCTCCTGGCCCGACGGGATGTTCGCCGACGAGGACATCACGGCCATCGGCGTGTACCTGCGGGAGGCCCTGACCGGCCTCGCCACGCTGGACGGGGGCGGCCACTCTCCCGGTGACTTCCCCCTCGTTCCGCTCACACAGGCCGACGTCGACGCCCTGGACGGCCCGGAACTCCGTGACATCCTGCCCATGACCCCGCTGCAGGAGGGCCTCTACTTCCACTCGGTCTTCGACGACGATTCGGCGGGCAGCTACGTCGAGCAGCAACTGCTCACGCTGGAGGGCGAGGCCGACGCCGTGAGGCTCGCGACGGCGGCGACCCGGCTGCTCACGCTCTACCCGAACCTGGCCGCCCGGTTCACGGCGCTGGCCGACGGCCGTGTCGTCTCCGTGCTGGAGAGCGGGGTGGAGGCCCCCTTCACCACGCTGGACCGCCCCGGGATCACCGACGCCGAGATCCGCGAACACGCCGAACGCGACCGACGCGCGGGGTTCGACCTGGCCACCGGCCCGCTGATGCGGTTCACGCTGATCCGCGCGGGTTCCGGCAGGAACGTCCTGGTGCAGACCGTGCACCACATCATCGCCGACGGCTGGTCCGTGCCGCCGATGCTCCGCGCCCTGCTCACCGAGTACCACGCGCCCGGGACCCTGTATCCGCTCGGCGGCTTCCCCGACTACGTGCGCAGGCTCGCCGGGCTCGACGACGAGGAGAGCGACCGGGTCTGGCGCGAGGAGCTCGCCGGTCTGCCCGGCCCGTCCCTCGTCGCCGGCGGACACACCCCGTCCGACCGGTTCGACGACACCGCCGTGGAGCCCGAGGACGACATCGACGCGGCAGCCCGGGCGGCGGGCGTCCCGCTGAGCGTGGCCGTGCACAGCGCCTGGGCGATGACGCTGGGCGGGATCCTGCACAGCAGGGACATCGTGTTCGGATCCACGGTGTCCGGACGCGACGCCGATGTGCCGGGCATCGAGGACATGGTCGGCCTGTTCATCAACACGATCCCCCTGCGCGCCCGTTGGGACGGCGACACCACGGCCCGCGACCTGCTCGCCTCGGTGCGCGAGCACCGGAGCGCGGTCCTCGCCCACCAGCACGTCTCCCTGGCGAGGACCGCCCGCCAGGCAGGCGGCGGCGCCCTGTTCGACACCCTGGTGGTCTTCGACGTCGCGACCGACGTGGAGGCGCTGCGGCGGCCCGGAGACGAGCTGGCCGTCACCGGCATCGTCAACGAGGGTGCTCCCCACTATCCGCTGACCCTGGTCGTGGAGCGCACCCCCGCGGGCCGCCCGCGCTTCAATCTGATCTACGACGGCGAACTGCTGGGGGAGCGGGGCGCGCTCACCGTCCTGCGCACGTTCGACCGTACCCTCACCGGGCTGCTCACCCGGCCGGACGCCCGCGTCGAGGAACTCGGGCACGACGGGGCCCGGCGTCCCGCGCCGGTCGCCCCCACATCACTGGGCGAGCTGTTCGACGCCGCCGCGGACCGTGCCCCGCAGGCCACCGCCGTCACCCACTGCGCTCTCGACGGCGGGACACGATCGCTGACCTACGGCGAACTGGCCGAGGCGAAGAACGAGCTGGCATCCGCGCTCCGCGCGGCCGGAGTCGGACCGGGCAAGCGCGTCGCCGTCGCCGTGCCGCGCTCCCCGGAGCAGGTCGTCGCCCTGGTCGCGATCGTCACCGCGGGCGGAGCGTACGTCCCCCTCGACCCGGCCTATCCGGACGAACGGCTGGAGTACATCCTGGCCGACGCCGCCCCGCAGGTCGTCCTGGTCGGCCGTGACCAGCGGGACCGGTTCACGGAACTCCTCGGCCGGGGGACGGGGGAGCCTCCGCGTGTGGTGGTGCTGGGTGAGGACCTCCCGCGGGGCGACGCGCCGGAGGCAGCGGCCGTCCGCGCAGGATGGCACGACCCCGCGTACGTGATCTACACGTCCGGTTCGACCGGCAGGCCCAAGGGCGTCGTCGTCCCGCACTCCAGCGTGGTGACGCTCCTCGCGAACACCGGGCCCGACATGGGATTCGGCCCGCACGACGTCTGGGTCCAGTTCCACTCGTACTCCTTCGACTTCGCTGTCTGGGAGCTGTGGGGCGCGCTGGCGCACGGTGGGGAGCTGCTGGTACCCGACTACGGACTCACCCGCTCCCCGGTGGACTTCCACCGGCTTGTCCGTGAGCGGGGGGTGACCGTGCTCAACCAGACCCCTTCGGCCTTCTACCGGTTCATCGAGGCCGACCGCCACAGCGGTGAGCCCGTCACCGCGCTGCGCCGGATCATCTTCGGAGGCGAGGCGCTGGACCTCGGCCGGCTGCGCGGCTGGGCCGATCGGCACGGCACCCGGTCGCCCGAGCTGGTCAACATGTACGGCATCACGGAGACCACCGTCCACGTCACCCACCGGGTGCTCACCGACGAGGACTTCGCCGACGAGGCCAGCCCCATCGGCGGAGCCGTTCCCGGCCTGACCACTCATCTGCTCGACGACCTGCTCCGTCCGGTGCCGCCCGGAAGGGTGGGCGCCATCTACGTCGCGGGCGACCAGGTGTCGCTCGGCTACCTGGGCAGACCGGGGCTCACCGCCGGCCGGTTCGTGGCGAACCCGTTCACCGGTGACGGCTCCCGCATGTACCACACGGGCGACCTGGCCCGCCGCACGCTCGACGGTGAGCTGGAGTTCGCCGGCCGGGCCGACGACCAGGTGCAGCTCAAGGGGTTCCGCATCGAACTGGGAGAGGTGGAGTCCGCGATCCGGGAGCTCGACGGTGTGACCGATGTGGCCGTCACCGTGGCGGACGGGGGCGACCACCTGGTCGCACATGTCGTGGGCCGGGTGCCCGGCGGCCTCGGCGGTCCGCTGTCAGCGAAGCTGCCCGCGCACATGGTGCCGGGCCGGGTGCTGACGGTCGACGCCCTGCCGCTCACGGTCAACGGGAAGCTGGACCGGAAGGCTCTGACCGAGCGCGCCGCCCGGGTTCCGGCCGAGCGCGCCGCGCAGGACGGGACCCCGGTCGCCGCGAACGGTTCCGCCCTCGACGCCCTGGCCGGGATCTTCGCCGATACGCTGCCCGGATCTCCCGCCGTGGACGGCGACACCGACTTCTTCGAGGCCGGGGGCGACAGCATCGTCGCCATCACCGTGATCAACCGGGCCAGGGCCCTCGGCCTGTCGGTCGCGCCGCGGGACGTGTTCCTGTTCAGGACGCCCCGCGCGCTCGCGGAGCACCTGGCGTCGCAGACGCCCCCAGCCGTGGAACCGGGGCCTGCCCCCCACCAGGACGGCCCGCTGATGCCCACGCCGATCATCCTGCGGCAGCGTGAACTCGGCGGCTCCCTGGCCCGGTTCGCCCAGGCCAGGGCACTGGTGGCGGACGAGGGCACCGGCTTCGCCGACGTGCGGCGCGCCGCGGAGGCGGTCGTGGCCGCACACCCGGCGCTGCGGCTGCGGCTGCACGTGGAGCACGGGGTGTGGACCCTGGCGACCGAGCCCGCCCGTGCGGTCAGCGTCGTGACCGCGGACACCGACGCGACGGCCGCGGCGGACGAAGCGGCCGGACGCCTCGATCCCCGGGCGGGGGACGTCATCGCGTTCGCGTGGCTGGAGTCCAGCCGGACCCTGGTGGTCACCGTGCATCACATGGCCGTCGACTCCGTCTCCTGGCTGGTCCTGCTGGACGACCTCGCCGCCGCCCTGCGCGGCGCTCCGCTCCCGCCGCCGACCACGTCCTACGCCGAGTACGCCGAAGCCCTGAACGCCCGGCCCGCGCGTGGGACCGACGACCTCGGTCACTGGATCACCACCCTCGAAGCACCCGCGTTGCTGCCCGCCCCTGAACGGCTGCGGGAGTCCACGGTCGTGCTCGCCCCCGAGGTGAGCGACCGGGTGACGCGCACCGCGCCCGCCGCACTCGGCATCGGCCTGACCGAGCTGCTGTGCGGGGCGCTGCGGACCGCGCTGACACACGTCCAGCCGTCGCCCACCGATCTCGCCGTCGACCTGGAGCGGCACGGACGGGTCCCGGCGAGGGAGCACCACGACTACACCCGTACGGTCGGCTGGTTCACCTCCATCGCCCCTGTGCGGCTCACCCCGCACACCGACCCCGTCGCGGCGGCGCGCGAGATCGCCGAACGCCAGCCGGACGAACACGGCCACGTCGCCTACGGCCGGCTCAGGTATCTCGACCCGCAGACGGCACCGCTGCTCAAGTCCCACCCGCAGGTGCTGTTCAACTACCTCGGCCGGGGCAGTGAGTCGCAGGCACTTCTCCTGACCGGCGGGGACCAGGGCAGCCCGTACGCCGTCGAGGTCAACGCCTGGATCGACGAGCCCACCGGCAGTCTGCACGCTGCCTTCACCCTTGCCGACGGCATTCCCGACGAGGTGACCGGCCACTGGCGAAGGGCACTCGAACACATAGCGGACGCCTCCGTCACGGCCGAGCGCACCGCACCGGTCACCCCCCTCCAACGGGGCCTGTTCTTCCAGGCCCAGATGGCCGGCACGGCCGGACACTACGTCGCGCAGAGCTACTTCACCTTCGACCGGCGCCTCGACGCCGACGCGCTGTCCGAGGCCATGGCCCACGTCATCGTCCGGCACCCCGTAGTGGGCGCCGGCTTCACCACCGACGCCGGAGGAAACCCCGTCCAGGTCCTCAAGGCGGGCCGGCGGGTCACCGTGCGCACCGTCGGGCTGCGGACGGACGCCGAGGTCGAAGCCCTGCGCGCCGAGGACCGCGACACGGGGTTCGACCCGGGTGAGCCACCGCTGGTCCGGCTGACCGTCGTCCGCCGGCCCGGCGGACGCGACAGCCTGCTGCTGAGCTACCACCTGCTGCTGTGGGACGGCTGGTCCCGCGAGATCCTGCTGCGGGACCTGTTCGACGCCTACCGTGCCGTGCTCGCCGGCGACGTACCGGAGGCGGCCCCGGCGACGCCGGGCTTCGAGGAGTACGCCCGTGGGCTCGACGCCAGGGACGCCGCCGTGTCGGAGCGTTTCTGGGCCGGGCACCTGGCCGGCCTCACCGGTCCGACACTGCTCGCCGGACCGGAGCCGTCGTTCACGGACGCACTGCCGCACGCGCTCGTGCACACACTGTCCGCCGAGCGCTCGGAGCTTCTGCGGGAGGCGGCCAGGACGTACGGCGTCACCCTGAACACCCTGCTGACGGGCGCGTTCGGCCTTCTGCTCGGCGCGCACACGGGCCGGAGCGACGCCGTGTTCGGTGTGACCGTCTCCGGCCGCGAGGGAGAGGGACTCTCCGGCATCGTCGGTGTCCTGCTCAACACCGTGCCGATGTGGACGCGGGCACGGCCCGACGCCACCGTCCAGGAGTACCTGTCGGCCGTCCAGGCGGCCCGGGTCGAAGCGATGGATCACGAGCACCTGGGGCTGGGCGAGATCCAGCGGGCTGCCGGGCACGACAGCCTGTTCGACAATCTGTTCGTCCTGCAGAACTTCCTCGATCTGGACGCCCTCGCCGAGATGAACGCCCGGCACGGCATCACGGCCGTGAAGGCCGACGACTCGACGCACTATCCCTTCACCTGGGTCGTCACCCCCGGGGACCGCCTCACGGTCAAGCTGGAGCACCGCGACGACGACACCGTGAAGGCCCGACGTCTCGTCGACGACTACCTGCGGGTGCTCGACGACCTGGCGCGGCCGACCGGCCCGGTCGGCAGGCTGCGCGGTCTCGGCACGACACCCGAGCCCGCCGGGCGCACCGACATCGGCACGGACACCGTCGTCGACCGGTTCGACCGGGCGGCCGACCGGGACCCCCAGAGGGTCGCCCTCGTCGCCGACGGCTCGACGATGACCTTCGCGCAACTCAGGGACCGCAGCCGCACGGTGGCGGGCGTACTCGCCCAGCGCGGCATCGGCCCGGAGACCACCGTGTGCCTCGCGATCCCCCGCTCCCTCGACTCGATCGTGGCCCTGTTCGCCGTACTGCGAGCCGGAGCCTCCTACGTGCCGCTGGAGCTCGACCACCCGGACGAGCGGATCGCCGCGATCGTCGAGGCGGCCCGCCCCGACGTGATCCTCACCGTGAGCGCGGTGTCCTCCCGCCTGACCGGCGAACTGATCGAGCTGGACCGGCCCCTCCCCGCAGCGGAGCCCTTCGTCACGTTCACACCGGACGCCCCGCACCGTCTGCGGCACCCCGCCTACACCATCTACACCTCCGGTTCGACCGGGAAACCGAAGGGCGTGGTGACCGAGTACGCCGGGCTCACCAACATGCTGATCAACCATCAGCGCCGCATCTTCGAACCGGTGCTGGCGGAGCACGGTCACCGGATCTTCCGGATCGCGCACACCGTGTCGTTCGCGTTCGACATGTCGTGGGAGGAGCTGCTCTGGCTCGCCGACGGCCACGAGGTGCACATCTGCGACGAGGAACTGCGCCGCGACGCCCCCAGGCTCGTCCAGTACTGCCTCGACCACGGGATCGACGTCGTCAACGTCACCCCGACCTACGCGCAGCAACTGGTCGCCGAGGGACTGCTCGACAACCCCGCGCGGCGGCCGGCACTGGTCCTGCTCGGCGGTGAGGCCGTCACCCCGGGACTGTGGCAGCGGCTCGCCGAGACCGAGGGCACGGCCGGGTACAACCTCTACGGGCCCACCGAGTACACCATCAACACCCTGGGCGTCGGCACCTTCGAATGCCAGGACCCGGTGGTGGGCGTGGCGATCGACAACACCGACGTCTACGTACTGGACCCGTGGCTGCGCCCCCTTCCGGACGGGGTCCCGGGCGAGCTGTACGTGTCGGGCATCGGCATCGCCCGGGGCTATCTCGGCCGGCCCGCCCAGACCGCGGACCGCTTCGTCGCGTGTCCCTTCGGTGCGCCGGGCGAGCGCATGTACCGCACAGGGGACCTGGTGGTCCGGCGGCCCGACGGCAACCTGATGTACCTCGGCCGCACCGACCAGCAGGTCAAGATCCGGGGGCACCGTGTCGAACCAGGGGAGGTGGAGGCCGCTTTCGCCGCGCACCCCGCCGTGCGGTTCGCCGCGGCGGTCGCCCAGCCCGACCCGCAGGTCGACGGCGCGTACCGGCTGGCCGCCTATCTCGTGCTGGGCGGCTCGGACCTCGCGACGGTCGCGGGCGAGGTGGGCGCCGGACTGCCGGACTTCCTTCGCCCGACCCACTACGCCCAGGTCGAGGGCATCCCGCTGACCGTGAACGGCAAGGCCGACACCAAGGCGCTCCCCGAGGCCAAGCCGCTCGGTGTGCTGACCACGGGGGGCGAACGCGCCCCGGAGACAGCGACCGAGACCACGGTCTGCGAGTTCTTCGCCGAGGCCCTGGACCTCGACGACGACGAGGTCAGCGCGGTCAGCGACTTCGTGTCCCTCGGCGGGCACTCCATGCTGGCGGTGCGGCTGATCGGGCTGCTCCGCAGAGAGTACGGTCCTGTGGTCACGATCCGTGACCTGCTCACCCTTCGAACCCCGGAAGCGATTGCCCGCCACCTTGATGACAACATCTGACGCGCGCCGGCCCCGCCCGGGGGCCGACATCCTCCGGACCGCCCTGCGCCGCAATGCCGGCGCCGTGGTCCGGGGAACCGTCCTCATGGGTCTGTACCAGGCGGGCGAGACCGCCTTCCCCATCGCGCTCGGCCTGATCGTCGAACACACGATGCAGGACCGGAGCCTCGGCTCGCTGGGCCTGTCCGTCGCGGCGCTGGCCGTGATCATCACGACCGTCTCGCTGTCGTGGCGGTTCGGCATGAGGGTCCTGCAGAAGGCCAACACGACGGAGGCGCACCGCTGGAGGGTGCGGGTCGCGGCCTGCGGGCTCCAGCCGGTGGCCAGGGACGTCGATCTGAAGTCCGGCGAGGTGCTCACCATCGCCACCGAGGACGCCGACCAGACCGCCGACATCGTCGAGGTGGTCCCGCTGCTGATCAGCTCGCTGGTCGCCGTGGTGGTCGCGTCCGTCGCGCTGGGCCTGGCCGACGTCCGGCTCGGCCTGCTCGTGATCGTCGGGACCGTGGCGATCCTGTCGGTGCTCAGCGTGATGTCCAGGAGGATCGGCGACAGCACCCGCGAGCAACAGGCCCGGGTGGCGCGGGCGGGAGCCAAGGTGGCCGACCTCATCAGCGGCCTGCGCCCGCTGCACGGCTTCGGCGGCAACCACGCGGCGTTCGTGTCCTACCGGAAGGTCAGCACGGAGGCGAGACGGCAGGCGGTCACCGTCGCCAAGGTGAACGGCCTGTACGCGGGCACCGCGCTGGCCCTCAACGCGGTGCTCGCCGCCGCCGTGACCCTGACGGCCGGGTGGCTGGCGTACGGCGGGCGGATCACCATCGGGGAGCTCGTCATGGCCGTCGGGCTGGCGCAGTTCATCATGGAACCGCTCAAGATGTTCTCGGAGATGCCCAAGTACGTGATGATGGCGCGCGCCTCGGCCGAACGCATGGCGCTGGTGCTCGCCGCGCCGGCCCTGGCGGACCCGGGCCATGAACACCCGGCCGCGGGCGGAGACCTCGAGATCGACTGTGTCCGGTACGGCTCCCTGCACGCACTCAAGTTCCAGGTGCGCGCGGGAGAGTTCGTGGCTATCGCCGCCTACCAGCCACGCGCGGCCGCCGACCTCGCCGCGGTGCTGGGTGCCAACGTCCCGCCCCAGGCCTACGGGGGAGTGGTGCGGGTCGGCGGTCGGGAGATCGCGGACCTCTCGGTCGAGGCGCTCCGTGAGTACATGCTGGTGAATCCGTACGACGGTGAGATCTTCGAGGGCAGCCTCCGCACGAACATCGATCCGTCGGGCACCAGCCGGATGGTTCCCGAGGCCGTGGAGGCGTCGTTGCTGACCGATGTCGTCGCACTCCACCGCGAGGGCCTCGAGCACGGCGTCCACGACCGCGGCGCGAATCTCTCCGGGGGGCAGCGCCAGCGGCTCTCCCTGGCCCGCGCTCTCGCAGCCGACGCCGAGGTCCTCGTTCTGCACGACCCGACGACAGCGGTCGACGCGGTCACGGAACAGCTCATCGCGCGGAACATCGCGAAGCTCCGCAAGGGCCGGACCACGGTCGTGCTCACCAGCAGCCCCGCTCTGCTGGACGCCGCCGACCGTGTCCTCGTCCTGGACGACGGTGTCGTCACCGCCGAGGACACACACCGCCGTCTCCTCGCCTCCGACGAGTCCTACGGCCGGGCCGTGGCCCGGTGACCTATCCGGCCAGCGCCCAGGCGACATCCCTGAGCAGGGCGTGCCGCCAGCCCGCCCGGTCGTGACCGGACGCGGACCGTGACACCCGCACGGTCGCACCGGCCTGCCGGGTGAGGTCCTCGGCCGCCTCGCAGTGGGCGAGCATCCGCTTCTCGTGCTCCCCGACGTCGAACGCGACCCGCAGGCCGGAGAGGTCGGGGCGCGCTCGCAGCCGCGCGGCGATCGCGCCGCCGACCGGCCCGCCCAGAGGGTCGGCCCGGTCCGGGGCGCCCGGTTCCCACCAGAACGACGGCGACTGGCAGGCGACACGGGAGACCAGGTCAGGGAACTCCAGTGCCGCGTACATCGCGCTGAGCCCGCCGAGGCTCTGCCCCGCGACCACCAGCCGGTCCCAGTCGGCGCGTACGCCGGATCCGGCCACCAGTCGGGGAAGTTCGTCCCGTACCGCCTCCCACAGGGCGGCCCCGCACCCGAACTCCTCCTCCCGGTCCCCGGCCGGCAGGAAGACGAGGGTGGCGGGAGGCATCTCGCCGGCGGCGAAGGCCGAGTCGAAGGCCGTCATGGCCGGATGGAGATACAGCCAGTCGTCCCCGTCGAGCAGGAGGACCACGGGTCCGCCACCGCCGACCGGGTGGACGCGCACGGTCCGCCGTCCGCCGAGCCGTCCGCCGGCCCATCTGATCCGGGTGCGCGGGACGGGCAGGACGTCGTCGGCCCCGATGCCGGGCCAGTGCGGCTGGGGCGGGGCGTCCGGGGTCGCGACGACGGACCGGTCACCACCCGCGCCCTGCGGGTTGAGCGGGTCGGCGTACGCGGCGTCGTCCGCGACGAACTGATAGGTCACCCGCAGCCGCGCGGGCATGTCCACCTCGGCGTACCAGCAGTCGGTGTCGCCCCAGCGGCGCAGGGGCACGGGCTCCGACCAGCTCTCGAAGACGATGCGCGCCGACGAGCCCCGCCGGAGGAACAGGGTCACCCAGCCCCCGTCGCCGGCGGGGACCGACGCGGGTGCCCCCGCCGTCTCCCAGAAGGCCTCCGTCCCGGGACTGCCGGACAGCCCGAACGCGGAGAAGCCGTCACCCGCACCGGATCCGAGGGCGGTGCCGCCGTGTTCCGTCGCTCGGTGCGCGAACGTCTCCATGAACGTCTCCATGTGAAGTAGAGGGGGAGGAGGGCCGGACGCCGTCCATCAGGTGAGGGCGACCTGGCCTCGTGCGGCGTGCGGAGCCCGGGCCGTGCGGGCCACGTGGTCCTCGCCGTCGCCGGGCACCACGGTGGTGCCCGGGGCCGTCTCGTCGAGGACGCAGCGCAGGACGGCGTGCGGTACACGGCCGTCGAGCACGTGCGCCCTGCCCACACCGCCCCGGACGGCACGCAGACAGCCCTCCATCTTGGGCAGCATGCCGCTCGCCAGCCCGGGCAGCATCACGTGCAGGGCGTCGGCGCTCATGCGCGTGATCACGTCGGTGCTGCGCGGCCAGTCGGCGTAGAGCCCCTCCACGTCGGTCAGCATCACTAGACGTTCGGCTCCCAGGGCAACGGCGAGTGCCGACGCCGCGAGATCGGCGTGGACGTTGTAGACCTGCCCGTCCACGCCGCGCGCGACGGGGGAGACCACCGGGATGTGTCCCTGCGCGAGGAGCGCGCGGAGCATGCCCGGATCGACGTCCACGACGTCGCCCACCAGGCCTATGTCCACGGGACGGCCGTCCACCCAGGCAGGCCGCCGGACCGCCGTCATCGAATGCGCGTCCTCGCCGGTGAGCCCCACGGCGAACGGCCCGTGCGAGTTGATGTGGCCCACCAGCTCCCGCTGGACGCGTCCGGCCAGCACCATCCGCACCACGTCCATGGTCTCCGGTGTGGTCACCCGCAGGCCCGCCTCGAAACGGGTCTCGAGGCCGAGGCGGTCGAGCATGGCGCTGATCTGAGGGCCGCCGCCGTGCACGACGACAGGGCGCAGGCCCGCGCGCCACAGTTCCACGACGTCCTGGGCGAACGTGCGCTGCAGGTCCGCGTCCACCATGGCGTTGCCGCCGAACTTGACGACGACCGTGCTGCGGCCCGGCTCCTGCGGACGGCCGGGTTGCCTGGTGAACGGATCCGTGCCCGTGCGCTCCCTGACGGCCGGTCTCATCTCAGTCCCCACCCCGTTCGCGCGGTGCGCATCGGATCGATCGCCCAACTGACGTGCGAACGGGGGTGGTTCTCCTCCGAGACTCACCCCCGCGCGGCAGAGGTAAGCCTAACCTAATTTGAACTGACCGGGGTGAACGCCTGCAGACGCCGGGCTGTACGGCCCAGGTCGTCCTGGAGGAAGTCCAGGGCGTTCGCGCCTGCTCCGGGCGTGTCGCGGCGGCGGGTGCCGGCCGTCAGCCGTGGCGGGTGGGATCCGCCCGCCCGCCACGGCCGTTCACCGCGCGGCTATGCGCAGCACCCCGGTCACCGTTCCCTGGAGGTAGGCGCCCTCCGGTGTGATCGTGCCCGCCATCTGCAGGGTGTCGTACAGGGACCCCACCCCGACCTTCGTGGAGCGGGTGATCTGCCCGCTGGCCGGATCGATCTGCACGTAGCGGTACGTATCGAGCAGGCTCGTCCCCCTGGTGCCCGGGATCAGAGGATCGCGCACCACCGTGTGCAGGCGCCCGTCCGCCGTCGACAGCTTCGGTACGGCCGCCGATCGCAGCGTGTTGTCCCAGACGAGCGAGCACCCCGTACCGTCCGCCCGTACGTCGACGCGGGACAGACCGCCGGCGAAGTCGGCCGAGGCCGGCACGCTGGTGCCCGCCCCCTCCGGGACCGCCGGGTAGGGGTAGCCGTAAGTGCCGGCGACGAAGACGCTGCGGCCCACACCCACCGGGGAGTTCTCGCTGCCGGGACCCTTCGCGGCCCCGAGGACCGGCGCCGAGCAGACGTCCGAGCCGTCAGCGGTGCGGTACACCTTCAGGTTGGCCGCGGTGTCGGCGTTGTCGACGACCGCGACGTACTCCGTCCCCGTGGCCGGACCGAAGAACGTGGGAGTCGATCCGCTGCCCCAGCTCAGCAGGCCGGGTTTCCGGGCCGAACCACGGTCGTACGCCTTGCGCCAGAGGACCCTCGGCGTACCGGCGTCGGAGGTCAGCAGGTAGGTGGCGTGCGTGGTGGTGACCGCGGTGCCGTCCGGGGCCGTGGAGATGCTGTTGGCGACGCGCTCGCCCGCGGGCAGGGTGAGAGCCTTCACCGTGCCCGTGGCGTCGTCCGCGGTGCCGACCACTCCTCCACCGGTCGCGAACCAGACACGGCCGTCCCAGTCAGGGGAGAGGCCGGTGACCGCGTCGCCCTCGGGGATGACGGAGGCCAGGGACAGACTCCGGTCGACCCTCAGGCTCCAGTCGCCCTCGGCGTCCTGGTGGTGCCCGACCCGGAGCAGGCTGCGGCTCCCGTCGGCGACCACCAGTCGGTCCTGATGGTCGATGTAGGCGTAGACCCCGCCCAGCAGCGAGCCCTTGGTCAGCTTCAGCGAGGTCAGGGAGGAGCCGTCGTCCGGATCGAGGAGATGGACCGTGGGCACCTGGCCGAAGATCGGGGTGCACAGGGCGACCGGGTAGCCGTCGGCCCCGACCAGGACGGTGGGGCACGCCGAGGCGAGGGCGGTACGTGCGGACGACAGGGTTCCGGCACCGGGCCCGGCCAGCGGCGTGGTGTCGGAGGAACTCGTGTCCCCGTGCATGGTGGCGGTGCCGTCGGGGCCCGCGTAGGGATGGTGGGGAGGTGTCGGGCCGAAGGCTGCGGAGGAGGTGGCCGAGGCGGATCCGGCGCAGCCGAGGACGAAGGCCGCGAGCAGGGCACCCACGGGCTTCCACCGGGCGGATCGCCGGGGAGCGGGGGAGAGGGGCACGACGGGACGGTCCTTTCGGATGAACGGACGAATGGGCGGGCGTGGCGGGGAGACGTGCGAGATCAACCTCTGCTGAGGAGGGGTGTGTTGACCTGCCGCGTACATGAGCACCAGCCCCAGGTGCGAGGGCGAGGGCGAGGGCGGACGGAATGCGGCTCCGCGGAGGGCAGGAGCATCGTCGGGCCGGGCCGGACGCCCGTGCGTTCGTCGGTGGAGGAACGGTGGCGGAGCCGGTGCCCGAGCAGGAGCGGGGTGGGAACCGCCCGCGCCGTCAGCCCGCGTGGCGACAGAGAGCACCTGCGGTACGCACGAGATCGACGTGGCGTCGTCGCGTGAGTTCCTGGCAGCGCTTCATGCGGGTGATCCAAGCAGCAGGCCTGACACCCGGTCAAGACCGGCCCGTCGGGGCGGTCCTGCGAAGGGGCGTGAGTCCGGGGCCCGCCCATCGTGAGAGGAAGTGAGGACCGTGGTCTGCCACGCTTGGTCACCTGGCACGGAGCTGGTGGTGGCCGCCGGTTGCTCCTGCATGTGACCGGCCCGGAATCATGGGTGCGGGCCCGCACCGGAACACGGCCCCCACGACACGACCGAGAGGACCCCGTGGCCGACCCCAAGAGCTACATCATCGAGTCATTGGACACCGGGCTGCGCCTGATGCGCCTGTTCCTCACCCATGACACCCTGTCGGTCACCGACGCCGCCAGGGAACTGGACGTCGCCCGCTCCACCGCGCACCGTGTCCTCAGCACGCTCGAGTCGCGGGGCTTCGCCACCCGCGACACCTCGGGCCGGGGCTACTCCGCAGGACCCGAACTGGTCACGCTGGGCCGGCCGGCAGGCTACGCGCCCGAGATCAGGGCGCGGCTGCAGGGGGTGCTGGACGCGGCGGCCACCGCCACCGGAGAAACGATCAGCACCGCCGCCCTGATCGGTGACCAGGTGATCATCACCGACGGCCGGGAGTCACCACACCCGGTGCGCGCCGTCCTGGAGACGGGGCGCGCACACCCCGCACACGCCACCTCGGCCGGCAAGGTGCTGCTCGCCCAGCTGACCACCGAACAGGTCTGCGCCCTCTACCCGGAGGAACCGCTGCCCGGGGTCACCAGCCGTACTCCGGCCTCACGTTCCGCCCTCCTGTCCGAGCTGGCCGGAATCCGCTCCACCGGCCGCGCCGACAGCGTCGGCGAGTCGGTGCGGGGAATGAACGCCGTCGCCGTGCTGCTGGGTGGAAGCAGCTGGCGCGACCGGCTCGCCCTCATGGCGTCCATGCCGGCGGACCGGGGCGGCGAACCCGAACTCGCCCGGCACGCCCTGGCGCTGCGGAAGGCCGCTGCCCTGCTGCCCTCTCCGCCTTGCTGACCGGCACGTTCCACCCGGCTCAGGGCCTGTCAGGACGCGATCGACCGGTGACGGACAGGTTCGAGGAATCGACGGTCCGCGCGCTCGCCGGCGCCGCCCGCCACGCCCACGTCGTCATCACACAGCCCTGCGTCTTCACCTTGCCGGTGTTCCGTGAGGCTCCCGCGCCGCGGACGGCCTCCGGGCCCGTAGGCTCCCGCGCCGCGGACGGCCTCCGGGCCCCGACCGGCACGGCGGGCCACGGCCCTGCCCGTGTCCCGGGGCCATGCCGTCCACCCGGGGAGATCCCGAAGGGGGCGGTGACGGAGGATGTACACGTCCTCTTCCGGATCCCCCGACACCTGGAGCACGCGTGGCCGCCCGCGCCCCCTTCCCGTACTTCCGCCGCGGACGTGTGGTGCCCGGTGCCTCCACCGGCCTGGCCTGTGCCCTCGGGGCGACCCTGCTGGTGGGCTGCACCGCCGCGAACGAGGCACCCGAGGAAGCGCGGCCGGAGCGGCGCACGCAGGCCGCCGAGGTACTCCTGCCGACCCCCGGAACGGGGTTCGACTACCAGATCGGCGGGGGCTACACGCCGCCCGACGGAGTACGAGCGGTGTCCCGCGACCGCGAGGACCAGCCGGCCGACGGTCTGTACAACGTCTGCTACGTGAATGCCTTCCAGACGCAGCCCGGCGCACTGGAGTGGTGGCAGGACGCCCACCCCGGCCTTCTGTTGCGTGACGGCGACGGGGAACTGATCATCGACGAGGGGTGGGACGAGGTGCTCCTGGACACCTCCACACCCGCCAGGCGGACCGAGCTCGCGGAGATCGTGGGGGAGTGGATCGACGGCTGCGCGGAGAGCGGCTTCCAGGCGGTGGAACCGGACAACCTCGACTCCTTCGAGCGCTCGAAGGGCAAGCTGACACAGGCCCATAACGCCGCATTCGCAACGCTGTTGGCCGACAGAGCGCACAGCGAAGGCCTCGCGATCGGGCAGAAGAACACCACCGACCTGCTCGATCGGCACACAGGGATCGGCTTCGACTTCGCCGTGACGGAGGAATGCGCCCAGTTCGACGAGTGCGGCGCCTACGCCGAGGCGTACGACGACCGGGTCTTCGCCGTAGAGTACGAGGGCGAGGGTGACGTGGGCTTCGACGAGGCCTGCTCCACCTGGGGCGACAGGATCTCCCTCGTCCTGCGAGACCTCGACGTGCTGCCCGCGGGCGGGAAGGGGCATGTGTACCGGGCCTGTTGAACACGGGACGGTGAGGCTCTCGACCGCTCCACAGACAGGAGGGGAGAACCCGGTGACAACGCGGGACCCGACGGTCTCGGCGCCATCGCAGCGCGTGTGGCCGCCCAGCCGTGTCCGAACCCCCGCGCCTTGGAGACCGAGGCGCTCACCGGACTCCTGGAGGAGGCCTGGTGAGCGGGCGGGGAGCAGCCTTCCCGCTCCGGACGTGAGCTTCCCTGTCGCTCAGGTCCCGCCGCAGTGCCGAGGAATGACGTCCGGCCGTGCGGGCGGGCGCAGTCGGTGAGGTCGACCGACCGGAGTGCTCGGACGCGCCTCACCCGGTCCCGCGTCGTCCCTCGCACGGCTCAGAAGTCCACCGGCTCGCGGATGAGCGGGCAGGTCATGCAGTGCCCGCCGCCCCGGCCCCGGCCCAGTTCCGCACCGACGATCGTGATGACCTCTACGCCCGCGGCGCGCAGCAGATCGTTGGTCTGGGTGTTGCGGTCGTAGGTGACGACGACTCCCGGTTCGAGGGCGACGGCGTTGTTCCCGCTGTCCCACTGCTGGCGCTCGGAGGCGTACACGTCGCCGCCCGTCTCGATCACCCGTAGGGCGGGCAGGCCGAGACTCCTTGCCACGACCTCGGTGAACGGGCGCGATCCCTCGTCGACGACGTCCACGCCGGGCGCCTTGTCGCTCGGGTGGAGGGAGAAGGTGTGGACCGCGTCCATGATCCTCGGGTAGAGGGTGACGATGTCGCGGTCGGCGAAGGTGAGGACGGTGTCCAGATGCATGGCCGCCCGCAGTTTCGGCATGGCGGCCACCACCACCCGCTCGGCGGCCCCCTGCTCGAACAGGGACGCGGCGACCTGGGTGATGGCCTGCCGTGAGGTGCGTTCGCTCATGCCCATGAGGACGACGCCGTTGCCGACCGGCATGATGTCGCCGCCCTCGAAGGTGGCCTGGCCCCAGTCCAGCTCCGGGTCGCCCCACCAGACCTTCGACCCCGTGAAGTCCGGATGGAAGCGGTAGACCGCCTTCATCAGCAACGTCTCGTCGTGACGGGCGGGCCAGTACAGCGGATTGAGCGTCACCCCGCCGTACAGCCAGCAGGTGGTGTCGCGGGTGTAGAGCGTGTTCGGCAGCGGAGGCATCAGGTACTCGCGCGCCCCCGTCGACTCGCGGGCGAGGGAGAGGTAGCCGGAGCGGTACTCCTCGGGCAGCTCCGCTGTGGCCAGGCCGCCGATCAGGTACCCGGCCAGCTCCCGCGGCTCCAGCGACTCCAGGTAGGAGCGGGTCGGGTCCACGAGTCCCAGGCCGACCTCGTTGGGGACGATCTTGCGGTCGAGCAGCCACGCCTTGGCCGCGGGGTCCGTGAGCGTCCGGGCCAGCAGGTCGTGGAGCTCCACCACCTCGACACCGGCCTGCTCGAGCTTGCCGACGAAGTCGGCGTGGTCCCGCTGGGCGTTGTCCACCCACATCACGTCGTCGAAGAGCAGGTCACTCGCGTTGCTCGGGGTGAGCCTGCGGTGTGCGAGGCCCGGCGCGCAGACCAGCACCTTGCGCAGTCTGCCGACCTCGGAGTGGACACCGTGCACGGGGGGCGCGCCGGCGGATGGGTTCGTCATGGGGCTTCCCTTCGAAATTCCGGATGAGGACCGGGTACTCGCTCGTGGACACACCGGGCCGGTGGAGGGGGACTGGCGGTGACCGTCAGAGGCTGATCCACCCGGAGGCCAGGGCGATCACGCCCGTCACGGCCCCGAGGACCGAGAGCGCGCAGATGGCGAGTTCGACCGGGGAGAAGACACGTCGGCCCTGCTCTCTGCGGGCCATCGCGAACAGGATCGTGGCGGGCGCGTAGACGATGAAGGAGACCAGGACGAATTTCAGCCCGGCGGCGAACAGGAGGAACGCGGTGTAGACCGTCGCCAGCACGCTCACGACCAGATCGCGCCCGCCACGCTGTCCCCTGGTCAGTTCATCGGGCCGCACCAGGATCTTGAGCGCGAACGCCGCCGCGAGGAGGAACGGGATCAGGGACAGGGAGCTGGTCAGATCGAGGGCGAAGTTGAACGCGTCGTCCGAGAACAGCGTGATGACCAGGACGATCTGCGACAGCAGGGTCGTCATCAGCAGCGCCGGCACGGGTACGTCGGCGGAATTGGCGCGGCGCAGGAAGCGGGGCATGTCGTCGTCCTTGGCGGCGACGAAGAGGACCTCCGCCGCCATCAGGGTCCATGCGAGATAGGCGCCGAGCACGGACACGATCAGCCCTACGCTGACGAAGACCTGCCCCCAGGTGCCGACCGCCTCCTCCAGGACCTCTGCCATGGAGGGCTGTCGGAGGTCGGCGATCTCGGCCATCGGCATGATGCCGTACGACACGATGGTGACCGAGGCGAAGACCGCGAAGACACTGAGGAAACCCAGGACGGTGGCCCTCCCGATGTCCTCCCTGCGCTTCGCGTGGCGGGAGTAGACGCTGGCGCCCTCCACTCCGAGGAAGACGAACACCGTGGCCAGCATGGTGCCCCGCACCTGGTCGAACAGGGAGCCCGCGTAGTCCGCGCCGCCGAAGTTGTCGGCGAAGACCCTCGCGTCGAAGAAGAACAGGGCGAGGATGACGAAGACGATGATCGGGACCACCTTGGCCACCGTCACGACCCTGTTGATCGCCGCGGCTTCCTTCACTCCCCGGCGGATGAGGAAGTAGAACGCCCACAGGCCGGCCGTGGACACGATGATGGCGAGGACCGTGTCGCCGTCGCCGAGCGCCGGCCAGACGGCTCCGACCGTCGAGGTGATGAGCACCCAGTACGTCACGTTGCCGACACAGGCGCTGGCCCAGTATCCGAAGGCGGAGAAGAAGCCGAGGTACTCCCCGAAGCCGGCCTTGGCGTAGGCGTAGACACCGGCGTCGAGGTCGGGCCTGCGCACGGCGAGTGTCTGGAAGACGAACGCGAGCATCAGCATGCCGGTCCCGGCGATCGCCCAGGCGATCAGCGCCCCGGCGACACCGGTCTCCTGCGCGAAACGTGACGGCAGGGAGAACACCCCGGCGCCCACCATCGAGCCGACCACCATCGTCGTCAGCGTGAGCAGTGTCATCTTGACCGCGGTGGTGGGTCCTTCGGGGGCATCGGTCCCGGTGCGGGAGCTGGTCATGTGGTCCCCTCGTGCGGCGCGGATACGAGGGCAACTTTAGCTTCAGAATATCCGAAATGCCCGAGTGTGGGTGTGATGGGCTGCCGGCTGTACGGCATCGCCGACGGGTGGCGACCCGTGTGGTGACGCGTCGTCAGCCGGGACTGGGAGCGGGCCGGGTGACAATCGTGCGGTGGGTCCGGCCCCCGCCCGTCCGTGCGGCACCACGCCGATTCGCGCAGCAGCCGGAGGCCACTGAGGCCGATGATGACGGTGGGGCCTTCGTGCCCGAGGACGCCCAGCGGGAATGCAGGTGGCCGACGAGGCCCCGGACGGTCCGGGCGGAGGCGAACGCGCCGACGGCAGCCAGGTTCTGCACGACCGGTGGACGGGTCGCCCGGGACAGGGCCGCCGCTCTGGTCACGGTCGGGTCCGCGTGGATGACTCGCGGATGACGACGCCGTCCGAGGTGTCCAGGGTGAGATCGCAACCCCCCGCGCCCACCGCCGTCCCGACGTGTGCGGCGGCGACGGCGGGCGTGTCGTAGACCCCGTCGGCGAACACCCGCTCCTCGGACTGCGTGACCGCCCGCGCAGGCCATCGCGGCGGTCTCGGCGCGCTGAGCGGCCGCCGTCCCGGGGAATCCCGGCGCGCTCACGGCGTTGAAGCAGGAGTGAGCTCTTCTTTCGCGTCGACCCGGTTCTCCTTCCTCGACCGCTCCCGCACCCGCGAGGGGCACGACGGCCCGCAGGCCCTGCGGGACACCGTCGCGCTGGCAGGGACGGCCGAGGCCCTCGGCTTCCACCGCTTCTGGGTGTCCGAGCACCACAGCGTGCCCGGTGTGGCCGGCTCGGCGCCGACGGTTCTCGCCGCCGCCGTCGCTGCCGCCACCTCCACGATCCGGGTGGGCACCGGCGGGGTGATGCTCCCGAACCATCAGCCTTTCGTCGTGGCCGAGCAGTTCGGGGTCCTCGCTTCTCTCTTTCCCGGCCGGATCGACATGGGGCTGGGGCGTTCGGTCGGCTTCACCGACGGAATCCGCAGAGCTCTCGGCCGGGACAAGGAGGACGCCGACGGATTCGCCGGACAGCTCACCGAGCTCCTCGGGTGGATGGACGGCACTCAGCATGCTCACCCCCAGGTCCACGCCCGCCCCGCCGAGGGGCTGCGCGTCCCCCCGTACGTCCTGGCGACCGGTGAAGGCGCCGCCATCGCCGCGGCCGCTGGGCTGCCGCTGGTCGTGGGCGATCTCCGCGGCCGGGAGAAACTGATACGGGCGGTCGAGGAGTACCGCGCCGGATTCCGCCCCTCCACCTGGGCTCAGGAGCCCTATGTGATCGTGGCCGGCACCGTCGCGGCCGCAGGCACCGAGGAGGAGGCCCGGCGGCTTCTGGTACCCGAAGCCTGGTCCATGGCGTACGCGCGCACCCGCGGCTCCTTTCCGCCGCTGGCACCTGCCGGGCGGATCGACGCCCTGACCATGACCGGGAAGGAGCGGGTTCTGTTCGAGAGCGGCCTGCGCGGACACCTGGCGGGCACCGAGGAGGTGGTGGCGGCCGGGCTCGAGCGGGCCGTCGAGAAGACCGGCGCCGACGAGGTGCTGGTCACCACGAGCACGTACGACCGCGAGGCACTGGTGGATTCCCTGGGGCGGCTGGCCCGGATCGCGGGTCTGGGCCAGGCCTCAGCCGTCGCCGGGGTGGCCGAAGAGCAGGTCGTACCCCGGAGGTAGCTGCAGGAGGATCCGCTCCAGCAGTTCCGCGCCCGAGGCGTCGGCCACCACGCTCAGCACGGCACTCGTGTCCCACGCGGCCGTCTGTTCGTTCGCACCCTCGATCCAGGCGGAGACCGCGCGCACGAACCGCTCCGGACCGAGGGGCTCGGCGGCCTGCAGAGGGTTCAGGAGAATGAGGGCGAACGTCTCCGGCAGCCGGGCGGCCAGTTCGTTCCGCTCCTCGCCGACCACATGCGCTCCGAGCAGCGCGAGGACGACGCGGGACGCCCTCTCCGCTTCCAGGCCGGACGGATACTCGCCGCGTTCCTGGACTGCCTCCAGGAACGGCTGCCACCTCATGTACGTCACGGCGTCCCCTTCGCGGAGCGCGGGCGGAGAGCGGGGCGGGGGAGGGGAAGCCCGTGCCCCACCCTCCGCGTATCCACCGAAAGCACCTCAGTTCCGGTGATAGCACGCGATCGAGGTGTGGGCAAGCGGGGCCCGGCCTTCGTACCCCGGAGTCGCCTCCACGCCTACTGCATGGGGTAGATGTCTCCGCTCGCCATGCCGCTGAACTGCACACTCCGGGATTCGAGCTGGTGCGCCTCGTCCTCGAGGCGCTGTCGTTCCGCGGGGTCGGAAGCCCGCTCGGCGGCCTTCTCGAGGTCCTCGGCCTGGTCGCGCATCTGCTGGAGACGGTCCCGGACATCATCTGCGTCGCTCATGATCACTCCCTGGGGCGGTGGGCGGAGCGGACCCCTCCACCGAACCAGGCACCCGGGGGTGCGCGCATCTCGGCAAGGGTGCCGGAAGCGCGGAGTGACCGTGGGCGGGGTGTCCTACTCGAACCGGGACAGGTCGCCGGCGCCCCGGCGCACGACCTCCATCTCCCCGCCGGAGAAGTCGATGACGGTCGTCGGCTCGGTGCCGCAGTCGCCGGAGTCGAGCACGACGTCCACGACGTGGTCGAGACGTTCCTTGATCTCCCAGCCCTGCGTCAGCGGCTCTTCCTCGTCCGGCAGCAGCAGCGTGCTGGACAGCAGCGGCTCGCCGATCTCGGCGAGCAGGGCCTGCGTGACGATGTGATCCGGGATGCGGACGCCGACCGTCTTCTTCTTCGGGTGCAGCAGCTGGCGCGGCACCTCCTTGGTGGCGGGAAGGATGAAGGTGTAACTCCCGGGCGTCGCGGCCTTGATCGCCCGGAAGACGTCGTTGTCGACCTGGACGAACCGGCCGAGCTGCGCGAAGTTCTGGCACACCAGGGTGAAGTGGTGGCGGTCGTCGAGGTTCCGGATCGACCGGATGCGGTCGATCCCGTCGCGACTGCCCAGCTGGCAGCCCAGGGCGTAACAGGAGTCGGTCGGATACGCGACGAGGGCGCCGGACCTGATGCTCTCGGCCACGTTGGTGATGGTGCGGCGCTGGGGGTTCTCGGGGTGCACATCGAAGTACTTGGCCATCCGGCGAGTCTACGGCCTCCGGGCAGACGCGTTCCGCTTACGGCGGGTGCACGGGGCGGGGCGGTCCACCCGCCGTGAGCGGAACGGGAGCGGCGACGAGCAGGAGCGCCCGAAACGTCCCGCCGGACTGTCAGCACGGCACGATTCCGCCCCGGCCGGCACGAGAACCACCGGACCACGTCGCACGCCAGGCCGCTGACCTGCCTTCAGGACGGCGGCAGTTCGGTGCTGAGCCAGGGCAGGCACTCGCTGGACGCCTTGCGTGTGCGGGCGCTGTCACCCGGCCCCCGGCCGGCGCACGGATCGCTCGCGGGTGCCTGGAACCGGCCGGCCGGGCGCACGGACGCCGTAGCTCGGAGCATGCCGGTCCGGAGTGCTCCGAGGCCCGGACAGCACCACGCCCCCGGAGCCCGCCTGCGGCGGAGGATCCAGGGGCGCGGAACGTTCTGAGGCCGTCAGGCCCCGGACGCGTCCAGCATGGCCGCACGGTCGACGACCTTGACCCGCTCGCGGCCCTGCTCGGCGCCGAGCGCCTGCTCGTGGGCGTCCAGGCGGTGCCAGCCCTCCTTGGTGGTGTAGCGGACACCACGCTGCTCCAGGAAGTCGACGACCGCGTCGGAACCGGGCTGCGCCGGCTCGGGCAGCCGGCCGGCGGCATGGTCCTCGAGCAGGCAGGCCACCGTCTCGTTGGCGTCACCCTTGGTGTGACCGATCAGGCCGATCGGTCCGCGCTTGATCCACCCCGTGACGTACACCGAGGGCATCGGCTCGTCACCGGTCAGTACGCGTCCCGCCGCGTGCGGGACGGTGCCGGAGATCACGTCGAAGGGCAGCTTCGCGAGCTCCTCCGAGTAGTAGCCGACCGCGCGGTAGACGCTCTGCACGTCCCAGTCCGTGTGACGGCCCGTGCCCTTCACATTGCCCGTGCCGTCCAGCTCCGTGCGCTCGGTGCGCAGCGCGACGACGCGGCCGTCCTCGCCGACGACCTCCACCGGGGATTCGAAGAAGTGCAGGAAGAGCTTGTGGCGGCGGTCGCCCACGTCGCGGATCGCCCAGTTCTCCAGCGTGGAGGCGACCATGTTGGCCTGCTTGTTCTCCCGCCGGGTGGCGATCGAGCCCTCGTCGTAGTCGATGTCCTCGGGGTTGACGATGACCTCGATGTTCGGCGAGTGGTCCAGCTCGCGCAGCTCCATCGGGCTGAACTTCGCCTGGGCCGGTCCGCGCCGGCCGAAGACGTGCACCTCGAGGGCCTTGTTCGCCTTGAGCCCGTCGTAGACGTTCGCGGGGATCTCCGTCGGGAGCAGCTCGTCCGCCGTCTTGGCGAGGATGCGCGCGACGTCCAGGGCCACGTTGCCGACGCCGAGCACGGCGACCTTCTCGGCCTCGAGCGGCCAGGTGCGCGGGACCTCCGGGTGACCGTCGTACCAGGCGACGAAGTCCGCCGCGCCGTAGGAACCCTCCAGCTCGATCCCGGGTATGTCCAGGGCGCGGTCGGCGTCGGCGCCGGTCGAGAAGATCACGGCGTCGTAGAAGGACCGCAGGTCGTCGAGGCCGATGTCGTTGGGGTAGTCGACGTTGCCGAACAGCCGCAGCTGCGGCTTGTCCAGGACCTGGTGCAGCGCCTTGACGATGCCCTTGATCCGCGGGTGGTCAGGAGCCACCCCGTACCGGATCAGGCCGAAGGGAGCGGGCATACGCTCGAACAGGTCGATCGATACGCCCGGCTCCTGGGCGGCCTCGGACTTGAGGAGCGCGTCCGCTGCGTAGATTCCGGCGGGACCGGCTCCGACGATGGCGACGCGGACGGGGCGTGTCATGGAGTGTTGTTCCTTAGGGCGGACGAGCACGGGCAGAGTGCAGCGGGGTAAGGCTTGGCTTACTCCGCTGCCCCCACGGTACGGCCTGTCCCCAGGAGACCCCGGAGTGGGGCGAGAGGATAGTCAGGCAATAAGTGGACGTATGGCTATGAAAAGGTTCGATTTCTGTGGGCGGAACCTCCCTCGGCCGTCTCACGTCGGTCCAGGGAATGAGACGGCCGAGGGCGGGCAGGCTGTACGCCGGTGTCATCGCGTGCCCCGGTTCCCAGGCGGAGCCATGATGGGCACACGACCGAAGCACTCCGACGAGAGGACATGAGAGATGCCGATCGAGGGCGAGTACGAGCCGAGCCCGACGACGTGGGTCCGTGAGCAGGTCGAGCTGATCGAGAGCTCCGGTGGGACGCAGGGCACCACCATGCGCGGCATGCCCGTCATCCTCCTCACGACGCGCGGCGCCAAGAGCGGCAAGATCCGCAAGACCCCGCTCATGCGGGTCGAGCACGGCGGGGAGTACGCCGTCGTCGCCTCCCTCGGCGGGGCTCCCAAGCACCCCGTCTGGTACTACAACGTCCAGGCGGACCCCGAGGTGGAGCTGCGGGACGGGACCGTACGGCAGGACATGGTCGCCCGCGAGGTCACGGGCGAGGAGAAGGACCTGTGGTGGGCCCGCGCCGTCGAGGCCTTCCCCGACTACGCCGACTACCAGACCAAGACGGACCGCGAGATCCCCGTGTTCATCCTGTCGCCGTCCGGTAAGGGCTGAGGCGCCGGCCGCGACCGGACCGGCAGGGGCCGCGGAGGATGCCGGGCCGGGCGGTCCGGCCCGGCGGACGCGGTTTCCGGACCGCCCCCGGCCCGGCGGCCGAATCCGCTACCAGGAGAGTCCGCCGACCACGGAGGCGATCCGGTCGCGCTCCCACGCGCCGTCCGCGACCACCACCCGGTAGCGGCGGGTCAGGGTCGCCTCCGGCTCCAGCACCAGCTCGTCGTTGAAGGCGAACGACGGGGCGACGGCCGCGAAGGACGAGTTGCGCACGAACCAGTGCGCCGGGTGCTGCCCGTTCGCACCGGTGTGGTCGTTCTCGGGGGAGTGGACGAAGACGAGCGTCGCGTGCCCGTCGGCCTCGTCGTGCTCCCCGCTGTACGCGAGCCAGGGAGCCTGCTGGCCCATCAGGTCCGGCCCTTCCGCGTGCGGAGCGATGATCCGGCCGTCCCGGAAGGCGCGTGGTCCCCGCCAGAACAGTCCGGTGTATCCCGCGTTCGGGCGGCCGTGCGTCGTCGGGCTGCCGAAGCGAAGCGGCTCCCGACGGCGGTTGGTGATCGCGGAGGACCAGGTCAGCGCCCAGCTCCCGCTCGTCTCGTCGAGGTCGTGGACCTCGATCCTGCGCGTCTCGTCCGCCCAGAGGGCGCCGCTGCGCGGATGCCAGGTGAGCCGTTCGGAGAAGCGGGCGCCGTCGTCGTGCACCGACACGTCGTCGAACCCGGCGTGTGCCATGGAGCCCACGCGTTCCGGCAGCGCGACGTACCCCTCCCCGTGCACGTAACTGTTGCCGCCCCACAGGTTCGCGCCGGACAGGTGGGAGGCGGTCATCTGCAGCCCCTTGTGCCAGCGGTGGTCGTTCGGGCGGTAGCCGGTCACGACCTGGCCGGACAGGGTGCGCAGGGGATGGATGTACGGCTTCGGCGCCTCCCACTCGTCCTCGGCCCGGTAGACGTAGCGCAGCAGTTCCACCCCGCTCCGTGACGATGTCACCGAGAGGTGGTGTCCGTGGTGGTGGACGAGTCCCACGGCCGGCGTCATGCGGAGACCCCTGCCGCCTTGTCCAGGTGCTCCGGTGCCCAGCCGGGAGCACCGCCGTGCAGCGCGCTGTAGTACGGATCGCCGGGGCCGATCTCGCCCGCCCGTACGGTGCCGCCGGTGAAGGCCGCCTTGTAGAGCGCGGCCACCAGTTCGAGGCTCTTGCGGCCGTCCGCACCGCTGCTCCGCGGCCTGCGTCCGGCCCGCAGGTCCTCCAGCAGGCCGGTGAGCTGAGCCTCGTGCGAACTGGGTATGTCGGGCCCGAAGTCCCGCCAGGCGGCGGCCTCTTCGGAGGCGACCCCAGGGGCCGGTGTGATCCGCCAGTCCGCGTTGCGATGCCCGTACAGGTGGGTGAGTTCGACCGTGGCGCGTTCGCAGTCGATCCGGATGCGGCTGACCTCGTCCGGGCTGAGGACGCTGTTGACGACGGTGGCCAGCGCGCCGTTCTCGAAGCGGACGAGTGCGGTGGAGACGTCCTCCGTCTCCACGTCGTGCACCAGGCGTCCGGCCATCGCCCTGATCTCCGTCCACGGGCCCAGCAGATCGAGCAGCAGGTCCATCTGGTGGATGCCGTGCCCCATCGCCGGTCCGCCGCCCTCGCTGCTCCAGCTTCCGCGCCAGGGTGCGGCGTAGTACGCCTCGTCCCTGTACCAGGTGGTCTGGCAGTGGGCCACCAGCGGCCGGCCCATGGCCTGACCGGCGAGCAGCCCCCCGACGTGCCGGGATCCCGATCCGAAGCGGTGCTGGAACACGATCGCCGCGTACGGACCGTCGCCGCGGGACCCCTCGGCCTCCTCCATCGCGTCGAAGTCCTCCAGTGACGGGCAAGGAGGCTTCTCGCACCACACCCACGCCCCGGCGCGTAGGGCGGCCACCGTCTGATCGCGGTGGAACCGGGGCGGGGTGGCGAGTGTGACCAGGTCGGGGCGTTGCTCGGCGAGCATCCGGTCGAGGTCCGTGTACGAGTGGGCGATCCCCGCGCCGGCGCAGAACGCCTCGACCGAGGCCGCGTCCACGTCGACCGCGGCGACGATCTTCAACGGCTGTGCGGCGGAGAGCGCGGTCAGCGCGGGCAGATGACTGACCCGCGCGATCGCACCCGTCCCGACTATGGCGACCCGCACCGGCTCCCCGTGCGAAGACTTGCTGGTCGTGACAAACACCCCTTCAGGCGGAGATATGGGCGCCCACCGGACAGTAAGCGCTTTCTCTCCGAGGAACCTAGGCTCCGTGCGGGAGGCGGGTCAAGGGGTCCGCGCCGCGGTCGTCCTCAGGCCTTCAGCAGCTGCGGCAGCCGCTTGAGCTGCAGAGCCTGCTGGAACGGGCCGCCGCCCTCGTGGTCGTTGAAGTCGTAGACCTCGATCTCCTTGTCGGTGTGCGCGTAGGCGTTGAACGCGGCGAACACCGTCGACGGCGGGCACGTGAGGTCCTCCATGGCCACCGAGAAGAGCGCGGGTGCCCGCCCTCGCGCGGCGAAGTGGACCCCGTCGAAATAGGCGAGTGTCCGGTTGGCCTGCTCGGCCCTGCCCCGGTGCGTCTTGAGGTAGTCACCGATCTCGCGGTACGGCTTCCGGTCGGTCACCCGGGTCGCCCGGGGGAAGTCGCAGAGGAACGGCACGTCCGCGGAGACCGCCGCCAGATCGGGTATCAGGCCGCCGGCCGCGAGGGCGAGACCGCCACCCTGGCTGGTGCCGAACACCGCGGTGCGGGACGCGTCGGCCAGCGGGTGCGAGCGGGCCGCCTCCACCGCGCGCACCGCGTCGGTGATCACTCTGCGGTAGTAGTACCCTGCGGCGTCCTCGATGCCCCGGGTCATGAAACCGGCCGACGAGGGACCGGATCCCACGGGGTCGGCCGTGTCACCCGGAGCCCAGCCGCTGCCCTGGCCCCGGGTGTCCATCACGAAGTGGGCCATGCCCGCGGAGGCCCAGAGCAGGTGTGTGTGGGGAAGGTTCCGTCCGCCGCCGTATCCGATGAACTCCACGACCACGGGCAGCGGCTCGGTGGCTCCGGCCGGTACGACGAACCAGCCCTTGACGGGGTGGCCGCCGAAGCCGGCGAACGTGACGTCGTGGACCTCGACGGTGGTGAGTCCGATGCCGCCGCACCGCTCGAAGCGGGCGTCGAGGTCGTGGGTCCTGGCCTCGTCGAGCGTGGCCGACCAGAACGCGTCGAAGTCCTCGGGCTCCACCGACGTGCTGCGGTAGGTGCGCAGTTCGTCGAGGGGCATGTCGAACAGGGTCATGCGGGACCGCCTTCAGCAGTACGGTGAATGAATGGTCATACCGTACGACGGTCGGCCCGGAGGCTGACAGGTCTCTCGGCCGCTCGACCCTGCGTCGCCACCTCGTGGTCGCGGGTCTCCTGGAGCGCCCCAGGGACGGCAGCAGTTACCGGCGCGGCCGTTAGGGCCTTACGTTCGGATCAGGCCGGATCGGGCACCGGCGCACGCGAGCCCGGCGTGATCCAGGCGGGAGGCCCTGGCCGGAGGCGGGCCTCGTCCTGGTCGTGCGTCCGCCGGGCAGGCGTGGGGTGCCTGCCCGGCGTCGCTCGTCAGTTGAGGGTGTCGGGGTCCGGGCCCGTGCGCATGTCGCGGTCCAGGCCGGCGATCGCGTCCATGTCGGAGGCCGAGAGCTCGAAGTCGAAGACGTCGAAGTTCTGGCGGATGCGTGCGGGCGTGACCGACTTGGGGATCACGACGTTGCCGAGCTGCAGGTGCCAGCGCAGCACCACCTGGGCCGGCGACTTGCCGTGGCGCTCGGCGAGGGAGGTGATCGCCTCGTCGCCGAGGACCGCGCCCTGTGCCAGCGGGCTCCAGGCCTCGGTCGCGATGCCGTGTTCCGCGTGTACGGCGCGCAGCTCGCTCTGCTGGAGGCCCGGGTGGAGTTCGATCTGGTTGACCGCCGGGACGAGGGAGCTCTCCTCCCGCAGGCGGCGCAGGTGGGCGGGCTGGAAGTTGGAGACACCGGCGGCCCGGATGCGCCCGTCGGCCAGCAGCTTCTCCAGGGCGCGCCACGTGTCGAGGTAGAGGTCGCGGGCCGGGGTGGGCCAGTGGATGAGGTAGAGGTCCACATGGTCGAGGCCCAGCTTGGCGAGGCTGGCGTCGAAGGCGGTGAGGGTGGAGTCGTACCCCTGGTCCGCGTTCCAGAGCTTCGTCGTGACGAACAGCTCCTCGCGGGGGAGTCCGGACTCCGCCAGTGCCCGGCCCACGCCCGCCTCGTTGCCGTAGACGGCGGCGGTGTCGATGGAGCGGTACCCGGCCTCCAGCGCGCCGGCGACCGCGGTGGTCGTCTCGTCGTCGGGGACCTGGAAGACACCGAATCCGAGCTGCGGAATCGTGACTCCGTTGTTGAGGGTGACGGTGGGGACCGTGGGCATGGTGAGGCCTCTCGTGGGTCGGACCGAGCCGGTCCGCGTGCAATGATTACTGGCGTCGACAATAATTGCATACGCGGGTTAATGGCAAACGCTGGTGAATCTGGAGGGGGTGTGCTCCGCGCGCCGGGCGCTCAGGTCCCGGGGGATCGGCCGAGTCGCCGTCCACGGCCGGTCTCACCCTCGACCGGAGGTTGAGGGATGCGCTGTGGGCGTCGCCCTGATCGGCCCTCGCGGACCTCGGGAGCACGGCCGCTCGCCAGGGGCGAATCGCTGACCCGACCTGGGCGAACCGGTCCATGGGGCACGGTAGGAGGGGTGGCGGCAGGACGCACACGGGCCGGGGCCGAACGGGTCACGGAGGTGTGCTGAACTGTCCTGGAAGCACCGGATACAGGAGTTCCCTTGAACAGCTACCGCCAGCCCGGCATCATCCTCACCGACCGACGGTTCACGGTCCCCCTGGACCACGACGATCCGGGCGGCGAGACCATCGAGCTCTTCGGCCGCGAGGCCGTGGCGAGCGGGAGGGTGTCCGAGGACCTGCCGTGGATGGTCTACCTGGAGGGCGGTCCCGGCTTCGGCGCCCGCCGCTTCGTCGGCACGGAGGCGTGGCTGGGCCGGGCGGTCCGGGAGTTCCGCGTGCTGCTCCTGGACCAGCGCGGCACCGGCCTGTCCACCCCGGCCAACCGTCAGACCCTGCCGCTGCGGGGCGGCCCGCGTGAGCAGGCCGACTACCTCGCCCACTTCCGTTCCGACAGCATCGTCCGCGACTGTGAATCGATCCGGCCCCGGCTGACCGGCGGTGCGCCGTGGACCGTCCTCGGGCAGTCCTTCGGCGGGTTCTGCGCCGTCCGGTATCTCTCCGCGGCTCCGGAGGGGCTGGACGCCGTGCTGATCACCGGCGGTCTGCCCTCCCTGGACGCGCACGCCGACGACGTCTACCGGGCCGCATACCCGCGGATCGAGCGAAAGGTCTCGGCGCACTACGCCCGCTATCCGCAGGACGTCGCCCGCGCCCGCGCGATCGCGGCCCACCTCGCCGAGCACCGTCCGGACAGCGCGGGCCACACGCTCACACCCGAGGGCTTCCAGTCCCTCGGCATCATGCTGGGAACGGGCAGCGGGAGCCACCAGCTGCACTACCTGCTGGAGAACGCGTTCGTGGACGGCCCCCGGGGTGCCGAGCTGTCCGACGCCTTCCAGGAGGCCATGTGTGCCGCCACCTCGTTCGCCGGGCATCCGCTGTACGCCCTCATGCACGAGGCGATCTACGGCCAGGGCGCACGGCCCACCGGCTGGTCGGCCGAGCGCGTCCGCGCCGAGTTCCCGCAGTTCGACGCCGCCGCCGCACTGGCCGGTGAGGGCCCCGTGCTCTTCACCGGCGAGAGCATCCATCCCTGGCACTTCGACGTCGACCCCGCGCTGCGTCCCCTGCGCGAGACGGCGGAGCTGCTCGCCGCCCGAACCGACTGGCCCGCCCTGTACGACGCCGGTCGGCTCGCGGCCAACGAGGTGCCGGTGGCCGCCGCCGTCTACCACGACGACATGTACGTCGACACCGGCCACGCGCTGCGGACCGCGTCCTCGATCCGCGGGCTGCGTACGTGGGTGACCAGCGAGTACGAGCACGACGGCGTGCGCGCGGGCGGCCCCCGCGTTCTGGACCGGCTGCTCGCCCTCGTGCGGGGCGAGAGCGACCGCTAGGGACTTGTCGTCAGGCCGGCCCGGGGCGTGGCGCGACCCCGGACGAGGTCCTGGCCTACCGTGGTCAGCCCTGGAGGGCGTCCAGCGTGGCGTCCAGGCCCGCCGACGACTGCCGGGCGCGGTTGTACGGAAGCCTCGCGAGGACGGCGGCCATCCCGCAGGTGTTGCTCACCGCGGAATAGACGAGACCGGCGCCGACGCCGGCCGAGAGCCACCGTGCCGCCGGGAAGCGGCGGCCCGCTGCCAGGCCCGCCACCACCAGGGAGCCGGCGGCGAGGCGCACCTGCCGCTCCATCGGCCACGTCGCCGGGGTCCCCACCGGGCGGTCCAGCCCGTGCCCGTCACCCTCCCAGGCGGAGGTGCCGCCGGTCAGGGTGGCGGCGTCGATGTCGGCGTCCGCGAGGATCTCGCACGCCCTGGTGGACCGGACACCGGAGGCACACACCACGAGCAGGGAACCGCGGGCGGAGGCCGACTTCAGGGCGGGCACCGCCTCGGTGAGCCGGTCCAGCGGAATGTTCAGGGCGCCGGGCACGTGCCCGGACGCGTACTCGCCGGGGGCCCGCACGTCGATGACGGTGAACTCCTCCAGGCGGGCCGCGGCCTCGGCGGGGGAGAGGGATGCGGGGCTGATCACGAGCGGGTTCCTTTCGATCGCCTGAACGGGCCTCCGGGGTCGTGTTCACCCCGGTGTCCCGGATGGAAATAATACCCCCAGGGGTATTCTGCCCGGCTCGGCACGGCTGGTCGGGCGGTACGTCCGGCCGGAGCGACTCCTTGCGCCCCTGCCCAGAACCGCTTCCGCGATGCATGGGCCCGTCATCGTCCGCCGGATAGCCTGCCGGGTATGACTCAGCAGCTGCAGCCCATGCCCACGGACTGGCGCCGCGCACTGGCGGTGGTCGCCCACCCGGACGACCTGGAATACGGCTGCGCCGCCGCCGTGGCCGGCTGGACCGATGAGGGCCGGGAGGTCACCTACCTCCTGGCGAGCCGGGGCGAGGCCGGGATCGACACGATCGACCCGGGCGAGTGCGCCCCGCTGCGCGAGCGGGAGCAGCGGGCGAGCGCCGCCGCCGTCGGCGTCGCGGCCGTCGAGTTCCTCGACCACCGCGACGGCGTCATCGAGTACGGCACGGCGCTGCGTCGCGACATCGCCGCCGCCGTCCGCCGCCACCGGCCCGAACTGCTCATCACCCTCAATCACCGCGACACCTGGGGCGGCGTCGCCTGGAACACCCCCGACCACCGCGCCGTCGGCCGGGCCACGCTGGACGCGGCCGGCGACGCGGGGAACCGCTGGATCTTCCCCGAGCTGGGCGAGCAGGGCCTCGAACCCTGGGACGGGGTGCGCTGGGTCGCGGTCGCGGGCACCGACAGGCCCACCCACGCGGTCGACGCGACACCGGGGTTCGAGCGCTCCGTCCAGTCGCTGCTGGCCCACCGTACGTACATCCAGGTGCTGACGGACGAGGACCCGGAGGCATACTGCCGCACGTTCCTCAGGGGTGCCACCGAGGCGGCCGCGGAGCGCTTCGGCGGCCGCCCGGCGGTCACCTTCGAGGTCTTCCCCCGCTGAGCGGCCCTCCGTTCCGCCGGCCCGCCCCTCCCGGCGGCAGCTGTCGCGCCGTGACACCTCATTGACAAACGGCATTGCTGATTCTGCAATGGGTGCCATGGAACAGAACCAGGGCGACCCCGAGCTGGACGCCGTACTCACCGGGGTCGGCCCACGGCTGCGCCGACTGCGCAAGGACCGCGGTGTGACACTCGCCGGGCTGTCCGAGGCCACCGGAATCTCCGTCTCCACCCTCTCCCGCCTCGAATCCGGAGGCCGCCGCCCCAGCCTGGAGCTCCTGCTCCCCATCGCCCGGGCGCACGAGGTGCCGCTCGACGACCTCGTCGGTGCGCCACCGGTCGGTGACCCGCGGGTCAAGGCGAAGCCGATCGTGCACGGACCGAAGACCTCTCTGCCGCTCACCGCCCGCCCCGGAGGCCTCCAGGCGTACAAGGTCGTGCAGACGGCGTCCTGCACCGAGCCGCCCGAGCAGCGCACGCACGAGGGATACGAGTGGCTGTACGTGCTCAACGGCAGGCTCCGGCTCAAGCTCGCCGAGCACGACCTCGTCCTGGCGCCCGGTGAGGCCGCCGAGTTCGACACCAGGCTGCCGCACTGGTTCGGCCCCGCGGGCGACGAGCCGGTCGAGTTCCTCAGCCTCTTCGGCCCGCAGGGAGAGCGCATGCATGTGAGGGCCAAGCCGAAGAGGTCGTGAACGGGTTCCGGACCGGCCGGTGCCGGGTGTTCCCAGACCGGCAAGCGACCGCTTAGTATGCGCCGGAGCAGTGGTAATGCCGACAGTGTTGTGGAGGCCCCTCATGCAGGCATGGCGAGTGCACCGGAACGGCGAGCCGAGCGAGGTGATGGAGCTCGAGGAGACGGACCGGCCGGTCCCCGGGGACGGGCAGGTGCTGCTCAAGGTACGCGCGGCGAACATCAACTTCCCCGACGCGCTGCTCTGCCGCGGCCAGTACCAGGTGAGGCCCCCGCTGCCGTTCACCCCCGGTGTCGAGATCTGTGGCGAGACGGAGGACGGCCGCCGGGTTCTCGCCACTCCCTCGCTTCCTCAGGGCGGGTTCGCCGAGTACGTGGTCGCCGACGAGGCGGCCCTGCTGCCGGCCCCCGACGCCCTGGACGACGCCGAGGCCGCCGCGCTGCACATCGGCTACCAGACCGGCTGGTTCGGCCTGCACCGGCGCGCGCGTCTGCAGGCCGGTGAGGCGCTGCTGGTGCACGCGGCCGCGGGCGGCGTCGGCAGTGCCGCCGTTCAGCTCGGCAAGGCCGCCGGGGCCACGGTCATCGGCGTCGTCGGTGGTCCGGAGAAGGCCGCCATCGCCCGCGAGCTGGGCTGCGACCTGGTCATCGACCGGCGGAGCGAGGACATCGTCGCGGTGGTGAAGGAGGCCACGGCCGGACGCGGTGCGGACGTGGTCTACGACCCGGTCGGAGGCGACGCCTTCGCCAAGTCCGTCAAGTGCATCGCCTTCGAGGGCCGCGTGGTCGTCGTCGGCTTCGCGAGCGGAACCATCCCCACGCCGGGCCTCAACCACGCCCTGGTGAAGAACTACTCGATCGTCGGGCTCCACTGGGGCCTGTACAACACCAAGGACCCCGCGGCCGTCCGCGCCTGCCACGACGAGCTCGCCAAGCTCGCCGCCCAGGGCGTCGTCAAGCCGCTGATCAGCGAGCGTGCCCCGATGGCCGACGCCGCGCGAGCTGTCCAGCGCGTCGCCGACGGCACCAGCACCGGCCGCATCGTCGTCCTGCCGTCAGGAGGCACCCGATGAGCACCGCGATCGACGCGGCACAGATCCGCCGCCTCACCCAGGAGCTGCTGGCGGCCCACCCGCCGGCCACCACCGGCCGCGCGGAATTCCTCGCGGCGCGCTTCGACGCCGGCCTCGCCTGGGTGCACTACCCCGTCGGGCTCGGCGGACTCGACGCGTCCCGCAGCCTGCAGCCCGTCGTCGATGCCGGACTGGCCGCCGCCGGGGCACCGGACAACGATCCGCGCCGCATCGGCATCGGCCTCGGGATGGCCGCCCCGACGATCCTCGGCTACGGGACCGACGAGCAGAAGCAGCGCTTCCTGCGCCCGCTGTGGATCGGAGAGGAGGTGTGGTGCCAGCTCTTCAGCGAGCCCGGTGCCGGATCCGACCTCGCCGCACTGGGCACGCGCGCGGTGAGGGACGGCGACGACTGGGTGGTCGACGGGCAGAAGGTGTGGACGTCCAGCGCTCATGTCGCCCGCTGGGCGATCCTGATCGCCCGCACCGACCCGGACGTCCCCAAGCACCGCGGCATCAGCTACTTCATCTGCGACATGACCGACCCCGGCGTCGAGGTGCGGCCACTGCGCCAGATCACCGGTGAGGCCGAGTTCAACGAGGTCTTCCTCACCGGCGTGCGCATCCCGGACAACAGGCGTCTGGGGCCCGTGGGCGACGGCTGGAAGGTCGCCCAGACCACCCTGATGAACGAGCGCGTCTCGATCGGCGGAGCCCGCACCCCCCGTGAGGGAGGCATGATCGGCACCGTCGCGAGGACCTGGCGCGAGCAGCCCGCGCTGCGTACCCACGACCTGCACCAGCGCCTGCTCACCCTGTGGGTCGAGGCCGAGGTCGCCCGGCTCACCGGCGAGCGGCTTCGCCAGCAGCTCGTCGCCGGGCAGCCCGGGCCCGAAGGCTCCGGCATGAAGCTCGCGTTCGCGCGCCTCAATCAGGAGATCAGCGGGCTCGAGGTCGAACTCCTCGGTGACGAAGGCCTGTTGTACAGCGACTGGACCATGCGCCGCCCGGAGCTCGTCGACTTCACCGGGCGCGACGCCGGTTACCGCTACCTGCGGTCCAAGGGAAATTCCATCGAGGGCGGTACGAGCGAGGTGCTGCTCAACATCGTCGCCGAGCGCGTCCTCGGCCTGCCCGTCGAGCCGCGTAACGACAAGGACGTCGCCTGGAAGGATCTTGCCCGATGACCGTACAGACCGAACCCGCCCAGGCGCCCGACCTGCTGTACTCGGAGGCCGAGGACGATCTGCGCTCCGCCGTGCGGTCACTGCTCGCCGACCGCGCCGACGCGCCGACCGTGATCGCCGGGACCGAGTCCGACACGCCGTACGACCAGCGGCTGTGGGAATCGCTCGCCGCAGGGATCGGCGCGGCCGGACTGCTCGTTCCGGAGAAGCTCGGCGGCCAGGGCGCCACGCATCGCGAAGCCGCCGTGGTCCTCGAGGAGCTCGGCCGCAGCGTCGCCCCGGCGCCGTACCTGACGAGCGCCGTCGTCGCGACCGAGGTCCTCCTCGCGCTCGGTGCGCAGGACGGGCCGGTCGCCGAGCTCCTCGGCGACCTCGCGGCCGGCCGCAAGGTCGCCGTGCTCGCCCTGCCGTTCGCCACGGCCCCCGCGGACGCGGCGGGTGCGATGGCCGGCGACCTGGAGCGGACCGTGTCCGGCGTCGCGGAGGCGGTCGCCGCCGACGTGCTGCTGGTCCCCACCGCCGACGGCCTGTACGCGGTGGAGACCGGCGGGGAAGGTGTCACCGTCCAGCCGCTCGTCCCGCTCGATCTGACCCGCCCGCTCGCCACGGTCACCCTGGCCGGGGCCACCGGAACGCTGCTGGCAGAGGCCGGCCCCGCGGCCGAGGCCATCGGCAGGGGGCTGCTCTCCGGTGCCGGACTGCTCGCCTCGGAGCAGCTGGGGCTGGCGGAGTGGTGCCTGACCGAGACCGTCCGGCACACCCGCGAACGCCATCAGTTCAACCGGCCGGTGGGATCGTTCCAGTCACTCAAGCACCGGATGGCGCAGCTCTGGCTGGAAGTCGTCTCCGCGCGCGCCGCCGCCCGCAACGCCGCGGACGCACTGGCGACCGGCAGCCCCGACGCCCCGCTCGCGGTGGCCGTGGCCCAGGCCTACTGCTCCGGGGTCGCGGTGCACGCGGCGGAGGAGTGCGTACAACTGCACGGCGGGATCGGAATGACCTGGGAACACCCCGCGCACCTGTACCTGAAGCGGGCCAAGGCCGACTCGATCGCGTACGGAACCGCGGGACGCCACCGCGAGTCCGTCGCCGGGCTGGTGGAGCTTCCCGCTCCGTAGGGCGGCCCGGAGGCGGGGGTACACGCGGTCGGCGTGTGCCCCCGCCCGGTCATGTCCCGCGCGGGACATGACCGGGACATGCGGGCGGGCAGCGGAACAGCGGGCGGGGCGCAGTCGACGCGCGGACGACGACGACTCCAACTCTTGGCAGGTACCTGCCTTTTGTTGCGTACGCGCCCCCATACTCGTCGCGTCCCCCCCGCCCGCCCCACCGTTCCAGGGAGACCCCGTGGCACACCTGACCCGCCGCAGAGTCGTCACCACCGCGCTCGCCACCGCCGCCGCAGGCGTGTTCGTCCCCGCCCGGACGGCCGCCGCCGCGCCCACCAAGCCCGGCCGCCCCCATGGCCCCCACCCGCTGTCCCGGGCCCACGCGCACAACGACTACCTGCACGCCCGCCCCCTCCACGACGCGCTCGCGCACGGCTTCACCAGTGTCGAGGCGGACATCTTCCTCGTGGACGGCGAGCTGCTCGTCGCCCACGAGGCCGAGAGCCTCGACCCCGCGCGCACCCTCGTCTCGCTCTATCTCGACCCCCTGCTGGACCGGGTCCGCGCCCACCACGGTTCCGTCCACGCCGGGTACCCCGACCCGCTGCAGCTGCTCATCGACATCAAGACCGACGGCGCCGCCACCTACCTCGCGCTCGACCGCGTGCTCCGCCGCTACCGCCCCGTCCTCAGCCGCTCCGTCCACGGACGGGTCCGCACCGGCGCGGTCACACCGGTCATCTCGGGAGACCGCGCCGCCCGGGCCCCGATGGAGGCACAGACCACCCGGTACGCCTTCTACGACGGCCGGCTGGAGGACTTGGGCACCGGGGCCCCGGCATCCTTCATGCCTCTCGTCAGCGGCAACTGGAGCACGAGCTTCGGCTGGCGGGGCACCGGCCCCTTCCCCGCGGCCGAGCGGGACCGGCTGCGCACGCTCGTCGCGGCCGCCCACGCCGGCGGACAGCGGATCCGCTTCTGGGGCACGCCCGACCTCGCCGGACCGGAACGGGACGCCGTGTGGACCGAGCTGGTCGCCGCGGGCGTCGACCACCTCAACACCGACGACCTGGCAGGGCTGGAGACGTTCCTCCGCCGCCGTGAGCCGGCCGGCCGCCGGAACCGCTGACCGGCGTCGAAGCGGGCGGTCCGGACCGGACGTCACATCCGGTCACCGTGCGTCAACACTCGTTCGGCGGACACGCCAGTGCGCCGGACGGTCCCTCCGCTGCGCCAGACTGGCGGCCGAATGCCGCAATTCCGGCGCGGCGGAGGAGGTTGGCCATGGCCGTTTCGATCTCAGTGGTGCTGCTCCTGCTGGTTCTCGCAGCGATCTTCCTGCGCAACGGCGGACTCAAGATCTCCCACGCGATCGTCTGTGGCCTGCTGGGATTCCTTCTGGCGGGCACGAGCATGGCTCCCACCATCCACGAGGGGATCACCGCGACCGCGAACGTCGTCAGCGGCCTGAGGCCCTGACCCCGCGCACCGTCCGGATGCGGGAGAATGTGGACCGACAGCGGCTCAGCGCCGCACGGGACCAGGCCGGGGCGATACCGTCGTGCGAGGGCCCCTGCGCGCGCTTCGTCGACATGGCTTGGACCTGACTGTTCCACGCCACGCACCTGGAGAACGCAGCGATGTCATTCCCGCCCCCCGGCCGGCAGTCGGGCGCCGCGCACCACGAGTACTGCAACAACGCCCTGTGCTGCCGTTGCCAGCAGCGCCAGTGGACGACGAAGTCCGGCGACGAGCGCCTCTGCGGTCCGTGCGCCGCTTGCTGCCGGGACTGCGGCCGGGCACCCGCACCCCACGTGGACGGACTCGACGACGGACTCTGCGCGGAATGCCGGGGCCGGTGCGGCCGATGCCAGCGGATACTCCCCGCGGAAGGTCCCTGCACCTGCCGCGAGTGGCGCCAGCGTGCGGCGGGCGACCCGGTCGGATACATCCTTCAGGCGCTTCCGCAACCGCTGGTCCAGGCGCTCGGCCACCGCCACCCGCGGACCGTGCACGACCTGATCCATCAGGAACTCGGCCGGCGCACTCCCGACCAGCTCCTGGAGCGGCTCGAACGCCGGTGGAACGTCCGCTGGTCCCACGCCCTGCACGAGAAGGACGAGGACGGCCGGCGCCGCTGGGCACCACAGGAGATCGCCGAGGCGCTCGTGGGCCCCGGCCGCTGCGCGAACCCCCAGTGCGAGGACGGCTACCTGATCACCTCCGACACGCCGTGCGACCAGTGTCTGCGTCCCACCCACCGCTTCGTCACCTCGGTCGCGGACCGCACGGCCACCACGGACCACGCCCGCGCGACCGCGTCCCGGATCCGGCGCGCGCTCGTGGAGGGCCGCTCCACCAAACCGGGCAAACGGCGCCCGACGGGCTGATCCGGCTCAGCCCCCGACCAGCGCGCTGCGCACCAGTGCGGCGGCGAGCACAGCGGCATCCTCGCCCTTCGCCAGCCGGACCAGCCTGTCCGGCTCCGTGGGCAGCCCCAGCCGTTCCGCTCCCTGAAGGGCCTTGGCGTCGAGGTGGGGAGCCGTCTCCGGCCACACCCTCTGCACCTCGCGGAGGAAGATGTCGGCGCCGGCAGGCCCTATTCCGGGGAAGCGCCGCAACCCTGCCCGCAGCGCGGCCTTGTCGCCGTCGGCCCCCCGGCGCAGGCGGCGCAGATCACCTCCGTACGCGTCGAGCAGAAGAAGAGCCCCGTCCCCGAGCTGCGTGGCCGTCCGCTCGTCGTACCGGCGGTAGCCGCCCTCGCCCAGCGCGTCGACGCGCTCCTGCCACGTGGCGTCGGCCATACGCCGCGGCGTCCACAGCCGGTGCGAGAAGAGCGCCCGCGCCGACGCCACCGCGATCTCCGCACGGATCCGCGCGCTCAGCAGGTGGCTCAGCACGAGCAACTGGTACAAGGGGCGAGGAGTGTCCCGCAGCCGGATCCCCGCCTCGTCCGCGTAGGTGGTGCCGTGCCGCTCCAACAGGTCGTCCATGGTCCGGCGCGCGCTCACGTGAACCCGAAGACGCGGGCGATGAAGTACCCGGCGACGACGAGTGAGCCCAGCATCACCAGGGCTGCCCAGAACACGGGGTGCTCCCACATCCCTCCGTCGGCACGCTCGACGTGTGCTTCGCTTATGCAGCCCTCTGCGGGAGGTGTCTCCCCGGGCGGCGTGAGTGAGATAGCCATACGTCCACCATCCTCCCGAACGACCGAGGCCGCGAGGCCGGTGCCGATGGCCGCACGCGTACGTCCGTACGGAGTCCGACCGGTCCCCGAAGCGCTGCGGAACCATGGATCGGGGCACCGTCAAGGAATGCCTGCAGTCTCCACACCCGAGCCCGTCGTCAAACTCGTCCAGCGCACCACCGAGCCGGCCGCGGTCCAGACCCTCCGGTCGACCGCGGCGGCCGTCATCGCCTTCGTGGTGGCCCAGTGGGCCCTGCCCGACCCGCACCCCTCACCTCTGACCGCGCCCCTCACCGCCCTCCTCGTGGTCCAGGTGACGCTCTACGCCACTCTCACCACCGGTATCCGACGAGTGAACGCCGTGGTGGTCGGGGTGCTGATCTCGGGCGGATTCAGCGCCCTGGTGGGTCTGAGCTGGTGGACCCTCGGACTGACGATCTTCACATCCCTGCTGATCGGCCGCCTGGTCCGGGTCAACGAGTTCGTACCCGAGGTCGCCATCAGCGCGATGCTCGTCCTCGGCGTCTCCCAGGTCGCGGCCAGCGCCTGGCTGCGCGTGCTGGAGACACTGATCGGTGCCGGTGTCGGGCTGCTCTTCAACCTCCTGCTGGCACCGCCCGTCTGGGTCGAGTCGGCGGGCGTCTCGATCGGTGGACTCGGCGGCAGGATGGGGACGATGTTCCGGGCCCTGGGGGAGGAGATCGGCGGTAATCACCCGGTGCGGGAAGCCGCCGCGCGCCTGCACGAGGCGCGCCGCCTGGACCACGACATCGTGGAGGTCGACGCGTCCCTGCGGCAGGCCGAGGAGAGCCTGATGCTCAACCCCCGTGTCAAGCAGGGGCTGCTCTCCCGCGTCGTCCTGCGCACCGGCCTCGACACGCTGGAGATCTGCGCCGTTGTGCTGCGCGTCCTGACCCGCACCCTGACCGACCTCGCCAAGGCCCGGACCGACGAGAGGCTCTTCCCCGAGGACGTGGCCAGTGGCCTCAGGGAGTTGTTCGGGCACATGTCCGACGCGATCGAGGGGTTCGCAGTCATGATCACCACGCCGATGGCCGAGAGCGGCGAGGAGGCCGAGGAAGCTCTCGCCGACGCGCTCGCCCGCAGCCGAGCCACACGCGACCGCGTCGCGGATCTGCTGCTCGAGGACGTTCAGGAACACCCCAGGCAGTGGCAGTTGCACGGCGCGCTGCTCGCGGAGGTGGACCGGATCCTCGACGAACTGGACATCGACAAGCGCACGGAGCGTCTGGCCGAGGAACTGGACCGGCGCTCGGCCGAGGCGCACCAACGCCACCCGCGTCTGCGGGCCGTGTCGCGCCGGCTGCGCGGCGTGGCGCCGGCACGTCTGCGGCTCGGGGAGTGAGCGACGTCAGTCCTGTGAACGGCGTCGGTGGCTCGTGTCGCACCACGGGTACATCCGGCTGCGCCGGCACATGCATATGGCGACGACGAACCGGTCGGAGACAGCCACGCTGCCGTCAGCACAGGTGACTTCCACCGGTCCCTCGACCAGGAGCGGCCCTTCGTCGCCGAGAGTGACCCGGCAGGGGCGTTCAGGCGTGTTCGGCACGGATGACCACCAGTTCCTCCGCCGTCTCCCCCTCGGTCACCAGCCCCGTCTCCCGGAGCCACCGCAGTCTCGAACGCAGCACGGGCCCGAGCGGCACCAGGGCACGGTCACTCACCCGGGCGCGCAGCCCCGCGTCGGAGAGCCGCCGCAGGGTGACGTCGCTGTCGCAGAGGCCGGAGTGCACGAGCAGGAGGCGGCCGCCGGGGCGCAGCGCAGCCGGGGCGGTCTCACAGACCCGGTCGAGGATGGCCCGGCCGTCGGAACCCGCTTCCCAGGCGCGCGCCGCACCGTGTCCGGGAAGCCGGCCCACCGGCGACGGCACATACGGCGGATTACAGATGACCAGGTCGTAGGACCGGCCCGGCAGAGCCGAGAACAGATCACTGCGCCGGACGCTGATGCGCCGCCGGTGCAGCAGGGCGTTGAGCCGCGCCGTCACCACGGCCCGCCGGGCGATGTCCACGGCAGTCACCCGCGCACCCACGCGCGCCGCGTGCAGAGCGAGCGCGCCGCTCCCGGTGCCGACGTCCAGGACCTCGGTGCCCGGGCCGATGGCCTCCCGGCTCAGGGCGGCCATGAGCAGGCGGGTGTCGTGCTGGGGGGCGTACACCCCCGGGAGGGTCATCAACCGGGTGGGACGGGTGCCCTGTGCCAGGTCTGCGGACATATGCGTTTCCCTTCGGTGCCGCGCCGGCGGGTGCGGTCGGCGGTTCAGGACCGCCAGTCCGCCAGCAGCCGGTCTCCGAGCCGGTCCTCGAGGTACGAGGTGGCGCCGATGCCGAACGCGATGTCGGCCGCCAGAGCGGGTTCGTCGTCCAGCAGGCCACCGATGACGTCGCGGCGCACCACCTGCTCGTGGACCGCGTCCGCCTCGACGTGCTCGGTGTAGAAGAACTCCGCGGCCGGGCCGGCCCCGGTGCGCTTCATCGCGCGGGCCAGGCGGCGTGACGCGGGGGAGGAGGTGATCTCGACAGCGGCGAAGTGGCCCACCAGCGCACCGCGCAGCCTGCGGTGGAGCCCGAACATGGACATCAGGTTCACGAGCGCCAGCATGGGAGCGCGGCCCTCGTCCAGGTAGCCGCCGTAGGCGTTGTCGAGGCCCAGATCCGTCATGAGGCCGGCGAACAGCCGCGCGTGCACGCGGTCCGCGCGCCCGGCACCGAACTCGTCGTACTCGATCGCGGCCATGCCCGCCTTGGCGCGCCCACTGAGCCGGGGAAGCACCCAGGCATGGGGGTCCGCCTCCTTGAGGTGGTACAGGGAGCGCTGCATCGCGTAGTCGCGCAGATGGTGCAACTCGCCCTGGTCCTGCAGGAACCAGGAGACACCGGATCCGTGGACGGGTTCGACCAGGAGACCGTCCAGGATCTCGTCGAGGCCCGGGGCCACCGGGGTGTCGTGCCGCAGGGCGCCCAGGAAGCGGTCCTCCAGTGCCGCGCGGACCGCGAGGAGCGGCGGGTCCCACTCCAGCTCGGGACGTACCCCGGCGAATCCGCGGTAGTGCAGCTCGTAGCAGACGTAGAGGGCGAGCTGCAGATCATCGCCGTAGGGTTCGGCGGTCCGCGGCGCTCCCGGATCCGGCAGGGAGCCGTCGCCACGCAGGTAGCCGGTCACTCCGGCGGAGAGCTCTCCGCGCGCTCGCGGAAGGGCAGGGTCGGTGCGCTGACCTGACATGGCTTTCCTCCTGCCCCGGCAAGCTCCCGAGTCACACGGACAACCGTGATCGACTCTACGCCGGGCGGCCGTGACCGGCTCGTCCACGTCGGCGCACCCGCGAAAGAGGCCTACGGTCCCGCCTTCTCCCGCGTCCAGTCCAGGAGCCGGTCCACGGGCCATGCGTTGACGACGCGTTCCACGGGCACTGCGCACTCCTCCGCCCGCGTGCAGCCGTAGACCTGCCAGTCGAGCTGACCCGGCGCGTGGGCATCCGTGTCGATCGAGAACAGAGCCCCCGAGTCGACCGCCTGCCTGAGCAGGTCGCGCGGCGGATCGAGCCGCTCCGGGCGGCAGTTGATCTCCACCGCCGTCCCCGCCTCGGCACACGCGGCGAAGACCCGCTCGGCGTCGAACTCCGACCGGGGCCGGGGCTTCCTGCCGAGGAGCCGGCCCGTGCAGTGCCCCAGGACGTCGGCGTGCGGACTGCGAACGGCCGCGAGCATCCGCTCCGTCATCGCCGACCTGTCCATGCGGAGCTTCGAGTGCACCGAGACGACCACCACGTCGAGGCGCTCCAGCACGTCGGGGTCCTGGTCGAGCGAGCCGTCGGCCAGGATGTCGCACTCGATCCCGGTGAGCAGGCGAAAGGGCGCCCACTGCTCGTTGAGTTCGGCCACGACGGCCAGCTGATCGAGCAGGCGCCCGGTCGAAAGCCCGTTGGCCACGGTCAGCCTGGGGGAGTGGTCCGTGAGTACCGCCCACTCGTGACCCAGCTCGATCGCCGTCCGGCCCATCTCGGCGATCGGGCTGCCTCCGTCGGACCAGTCCGAGTGCATGTGGCAGTCGCCCCGGAGCGCGGCGAGGAGCGTGTCACCGCCGGAGGCCAGCGGCGCCGCCGCCTCCTCCTCCAGCGACGCGAGATAGCCGGGGGTCGCACCCCCCGCGGCCTCGCGGATCACCGTGGCCGTCCTGGGTCCGATGCCGCGTACCGTCTCCAGCGAACCGCGGGCCAGTCGCTCGGCGACCTCCCCCGCGTCCATGGAACTGATGGCGGCGGCCGCCGTGCGGAAGGCCTTCACCCGGTAGGTGGTCGCCCGGGACCGTTCCAGGAGGAACGCGATCCGCCGCAGGGCGTCTTCCGGTTCCATCCTCAGGGCCGCGCGGTGTGCTGAGGGTGCCCGTGCGTCCGGCGGGCTTCCTTCATCTCCGCTTCGAAGAGATGACGACGCCCTCCCACGAGCTCCTGGCGGACCCGTGCCTCGACCTCGACGAACGGCCGGTAGTACGTGTCGTCGTACGCCTCGACGAGCTGGAAGGTCCAGCAGCCGGGTACGACGTCGCGGCCCACGATCTCCCGCTGCAGGAGATCGGCCTGCTCCGCGTGGCCGCCCATCCTGAGCAGCTCGACCGCGCGGTCCAGCGTGAGGTCGGCACCGCCCGTCAGCTGGTGGAAGCCGTACAGCTGCCCCCGGGCACGCTCCACCTTCTCCAGCGCCTCCGTCAGCGCCCCGAGCGCCTCCACGGTCGTGTCGCCGGCCCCGGGCGGCCGTACGTGCTCGTCATCGGGCCCGTCGGGACCACGGCTCTCACTCATGCCTACGACTCTGCACACGTCACGGGCGCCGCGTCCCGCCGGAACGCCGAAAGGGTGAGTGCTGCCGCCCGGGCCACCGTCGCCGAGTCGCGGCAGGAGATGCCGCCGGGGCCGCCGTTCCTTCCGGCGGCGTCTCCTGCCGCGACTCGATGTTTGAGGCGGGAGCGGGAGGGCAAAGCCCAAGAGGCGCGGGAGCGCTCCCACGCCGGTGGATCCCCCACCTCCCCGAAACGGAGACCACACCCATGAATTGTCATGATCGCGTCAATCCAAGCTTAGGCGGCTGGGCGCTGCGCCTCTGCGGCGTCTTCGTCGCCGCCCTCCTCTGTCTCCTCCCGTGGACAGGAACCGCGAGCGCCCACGGTTCCGTCGTCGACCCGGCCTCCCGCAACTACGGCTGCTGGCTGCGCTGGGGCGACGACTTCCAGAATCCCGCCATGGAGCAGGAAGACCCCATGTGCTGGCAGGCATGGCAGGCCGATCCCAACGCCATGTGGAACTGGAACGGGCTGTACCGCAACGGCTCCGGCGGTGATTTCCCCGCCGCCGTTCCCGACGGCCAGCTCTGCAGCGGCGGCCGGACGGAGAGCGGCCGGTACAACTCCCTCGACACGGTCGGTGCGTGGAAGACCACGGACGTCACCGGCGACTTCACCGTGAAGCTGTACGACCAGGCCGGCCACGGCGCGGACTACTTCCAGGTCTACGTCAGCCGGGAGGGCTTCGACCCCGCGACCGAGGCGCTGACCTGGAGCGACCTTCAGCTGGTCGCCGAGACCGGCAGCTATGCGCCCGGCCAGGACTACGAGATCCCGGTGAGCACCTCCGGCCTCAGCGGACGTCACGTCGTCTACACGATCTGGCAGGCGTCGCACATGGACCAGACGTACTTCCTCTGCAGCGACGTGAACTTCACCTGATCCAGCTTTTCCGGCCGTGCCCCGTCCCGCCGGTCACCTCATGTCCGGCGGGACACCGGGCGATTGGCCCGGAGCCCCGTCCCCGCCGCCGGCCGGTGATCGATTGGCGGCGCCGCCAGGTCCGCCATAACGTCGACGGGTGAACGTTTTCCCTCTTCACGCTCACGTCCGGGACACGGAGTCATGACGGATCCCCGGGCGAAGTCCACGCCGGTTGCCGGAACCCCGAAGCGGGGCCACGGCAAGGGGATCGCCCTGCTCGTCATCGCCTCGTGCCAGCTGATGGTGGTTCTCGACATCACCATCGTCAACATCGCCCTGCCGCACATCCAGAACTCCCTCGGCTTCTCGACCGAGAGCCTGTCCTGGGTGATCAACGCGTACACCCTGACCTTCGGCGGGCTGCTGCTGCTCGGCGGGCGCCTGGGCGACATTCTCGGGCGCCGGCGGGTCTTCGTCTTCGGCGTTCTGCTCTTCGTCCTGGCCTCGTTGCTGGGGGGACTCTCGCAGGAGTCCTGGCAACTGCTGGCAGCGCGTGCCCTGCAGGGCGTGGGTGGCGCGATCGCCTCGCCGACCGCCCTCTCCCTCATCACGACGACCTTCGACGAAGGCCCCGAGCGCAACCGGGCGTTCGGCGTGTTCGCGGCCGTCTCGGCGGGCGGAAGCGCGATCGGGCTGCTCGCCGGCGGCGTGCTCGTGGAGTGGCTCGACTGGCGCTGGGTGTTCTTCGTCAACGTGCCCATCGGCCTGCTGATCGCCTTCGCGACGCCCCGCTACATCAAGGAATCCGAACGGCATCCCGGTCACTTCGACGTCCTGGGTGCCCTCACCTCCACCCTGGGCATGGTGCTGCTCGTCTACGGCTTCATCCGGGCGTCCGAGGACGGCTGGAGCGACGGCCTGACCATCGGTGCCTTCGCCGCCGCCGTTGCGTTCCTCGCCGCCTTCCTGGCGGTCGAGCGCGGGTCGAAGCAGCCCATCACACCGCTGCGCATGTTCCGGGACCGCAATCGTTCCGGCGCCTACGGCATGATGCTGAGCCTCGCCGCGGCCATGTTCGGGATGTTCTTCTTCCTGACCCTCTTCGTGCAGAACATTCTCGACTTCAGCCCGCTGCGGGCCGGTCTCGCCTTCCTGCCGGTGAGCGCGATCATCGCCGTCAGCGCGGGACTGGCCTCCCAGCTGCTGCCCAGATGGGGGCCCAAGCCCTTCATGGTGGCGGGTGCGGTGTTCGCCGCGGCAGGGCTCGGCTGGCTCACCCGGACGGACGTCGACAGCACCTACCTCGGCAGCATCTTCGGGCCTCTGCTGGTCTTCGGCTTCGGTATGGGCATGCAGTTCGTCTCGCTGACGCTGATGGCCGTCTCGGGTGTGGCGCCGAGAGAGGCGGGCGCCGCGTCCGGAGTCCTCAACGCCACCCAGCAGGTGGGTGGTTCGCTGGGACTTTCCATTCTGGTCACCGTGTTCGGCACGGCCAGCCGCAACGAGGCGACGGACCAGGTGCCCCGCTTCCTGTCCGAGGCGACCCCCGCCCAGCAGCTCCAGTTCCGCAGGACGGGAGAGCTCCCCGCCCCATGGGGTGACCAGGTGCTCGCCTCGGGCGTCTCCAGCGCCTTCGTGGCCGCCGCCGCCTTCTCCGTCGTGGCCGCGCTGATCGCACTCCTGGTCATCCAGGTCCGCTCCTCCGACCTGGAACGCCTGCGAGGCGGTGGGGCCATGGCGACGCCGATGGGGGACGAGGAGCCGGCGGACGGCGCAACCGGGGACGGACGTCCGGACGAGGCGCGGGGCACCGGGGCCCCGGTACGCGGACGGGAGGAAGACGAAGGCCCCCCTCCGCACGGGTAGGGCGAGGCGCCGCGGTCCGCGCCACCGCCCGCCCCGGGCGAGCCGCCTCAGGCCAGGTTGACCAGGCGGATGTAGCGCACCCAGTCCCAGTGGACCCCCGGGTCGGTGTGGTCGCTGCCCGGCACCTCGTGGTGGCCGATGATGTGCGCGCGGTCCTTGGGCAGGCCGTGCCGGTCACAGATGTCCGCCGTGAGCCGGGCCGAGCGCTCGTACATCGTGGGGGTGAAGTAGGAGGGCTGGTCGACCCAGCCCTCGTGTTCGATGCCGATGCTGCGGGTGTTGTGCTCCCAGTTCCCCGCATGCCAGGCGATGTCACGTTCCCGCACGCACTGCGCCACGAAACCGTCGCCCGAACGCACCACGTAGTGTGCGGACACCTGCTTGGCCGGATTCCGGAAGATGCCGATCGTCTGCGAGAACGTCTGCTGGGCCACGTGGATGACCACCAGATCGACCGGATGAGCCGAAGGGCGGCTCGAAGGCGTGTGGTTGGACGCCGATGCCGGGTGCCACTGCGCGCCGGGGTGGTCCGTCTCCGCCGTGGGAGCGGCCACAGCCCGGACGGACGCGGGAAGGAGCGCCGCGGCGGCGGTGACCGCGGCGCCCTGGAGAATCCGCCTGCGCTGCATCAGCACTCCTGTGCGTGGGACGTGGTCCGGTCTACGGCACAACACGCGCCGCCCCACACGTACGGTTCCGCGCGGACGCGGACCGTACGTGACGAGCGCCTGGCCCTCACCGGCCGGACAGCACCCCGGCCAGCGCCGCCGCGGGGTCCTCCTCCGCCGGGCCGGCGGGCACCCACCGGCTGCCCTCCTTGGCGTACGGCCACCACCTCCCGTCGCGCCCGTACCTCAACTGGGCACCGGAACCGACCACGGTCCAGCGGTTGCCGACGGCACGGAGGCGGGGTCCCTCCCCCTCCTCCCACGCCGCGCCGAGCTGTGCGTGCGCCCGGGCGAGCTGGTCCGGGCCGGGTTCCCACTCCTCGTCGCACACCGCGAGAGCGGTCGTCCCGCCGTGGCGCCAGGCCCGTACCGCGACGTCGAGGCCGGCCGGCCCGCGTCCGGAGCCCGCGGCGAGCCGTGAAGTGACGCGGGCGCACGGCCGGCCGTCGGCCGCCATGCGCACCGCGTCCTGCTCAGGTGTCAACTCCGCTGCCGGGGCGCGCTGTCCGTGACCGGGTGCGAGTGCCTCCGCAAGCATCGCGAACGCCCGCAGGGCGCTGTCCGCGGCCAGGAACTCCAGTGCGCCGGGATCGATCCCGGCCTCCGGACCCGTCTCCGTGTCCAGCGACGGCGACATGCCCGGCTCCGTGGGCAGAGGCGGAGGAGGCGGCAGCGGCGGCAGGACGTCCCGGGCGGCGAACACCTCGTCCGCACGCACCCCGCGCGGCGGCGCCTCCTCGGCAGGGCGCCCCGCTGCCCGTGCCCCACCCGGGTCGCGGACTGCGCGAGCGGCACTGCGTGCCTGAAGCTCGTCGAGCAGCCACCGTTCGTCCCGGCCCCGCAACAGCAGCAGCACGAAGGGATCCTGGTCGAGCAGCCGCGCCACCTGGTAGCACAGGGCGCCCGTGTGCGGACAGTGGTCCCAGGCCTCGCAGCGGCACTCCGGCTCGAGGTCGCCGATCCCGGGCAGCAGGTCGAGCCCGGCGGCAGCCGCGTCCTCCACCAGGTGCGGCGGCATCTCACGGTCGAGCAGGGCCGCGATGTGCCCGGACCTCTCGGACGCCATGTCCAGGAAGCGGTCCCAGTCCTCCTCGCTCAGCTCCTGGAGCAGCACGTCGCTGCGGTGCGCCGTCGAGTCGTTGTCCTGCACGACCGCGGTGAGCCGGCCGGGCCGGACGGACACCGCGCCGACCCTGCCCTCGCGGGCCAGCTTCCGCCCCTTCTTGAGCTGCTGACCGTCGAGCGCCGTGTCCTCCAGGGCTTTCAGCCACGCCCTGCCCCACCAGGACGACGCGAACGCGCGTCCCTGCGCGGGCGGGAGTGCGGCGAACGTACGCTCCGGCTCATATCCTTCGCTCATCACGCGCCCCCTCGCAGCTCGACCAGTTCGGCCAGTTCGGCATCGCTCAGTTCACTCAGCGCGGCCTCGCCGCTGCCGAGCACCGCGTCCGCGAGCCCTTGCTTCCGCGCCAGCATGGCGGCGATCCGGTCCTCGACGGTGCCCTCGGCGATCAGCCGGTGGACCTGTACCGGCTGGGTCTGCCCGATCCTGTACGCACGGTCGGTGGCCTGTGCCTCCACGGCAGGGTTCCACCAGCGGTCGAAGTGCACGACGTGGCCGGCCCGGGTGAGGTTGAGCCCGGTGCCCGCGGCCTTGAGCGACAGCAGGAACACCGGTGCCTCACCCGCCTGGAAGCGGTTCACCATCGCCTCCCGTTCGGCGACCGGGGTGCCACCGTGCAGGAACTGGGTGCTGATCCCGCGAGCCGCCAGGTGCTGCTCCAGCAGGCGCGCCATCTGGACGTACTGGGTGAACACCAGCACGCTCGCGCCCTCCGAGAGGATCGTGTCGAGCAGCTCGTCCAGCAGCTCCACCTTCCCCGAACGGTCCACGATCCGTGGCCGCTCCTCCTTGAGGTACTGCGCCGGGTGGTTGCAGATCTGCTTGAGCGCCGTCAGCAGTTTCATGACGAGCCCGCGCCGCGCGAAACCGTCCGCGCCCGAGATCTCGTCGAGGGTCTCGCGCACCACCGCCTCGTACAGACCGGTCTGCTCCGCCGTGAGGGAGACCGCGCGGTCGGTCTCCGTCTTCGGCGGAAGTTCCGGCGCGATACCCGGGTCGGACTTGTGGCGCCTCAGCAGGAACGGACGGACCAGCGAGGCGAGCCGTTCGGCCGCCGCGGGGTCGTTGCCGCCCTCCACCGCGCTCGCGTAACGGGTGCGGAACGTGCCGAGCCGCCCGAGAAGTCCGGGCGTCGTCCAGTCGAGGATCGCCCACAGCTCGGAGAGGCTGTTCTCGACCGGAGTCCCGGTGAGGGCGACGCGGGCCCGTGCTCCGATGGTGCGCAGCTGCCGGGCCGTCGCCGAATGCGGGTTCTTGACGTGCTGTGCCTCGTCGGCGACGACCATGCCCCATGACGCCTGCGCCAGCCGCCCCGCGTCGAGGCGCATCGTGCCGTACGTGGTGAGGACGAACTCGCCGTCGGCCAGCCCCTCCAGCGAACGCGACGGGCCGTGGAACCGGCGTACGGGTGTGCCGGGCGCGAACTTCTCGATCTCCCGCTGCCAGTTCCCCATCAGCGAGGTCGGGCACACCACCAGGGTGGGACCCGCGGCCGGTTCGACGCCCTGCCGGTGCAGATGGAGGGCGATGAGGGTGATGGTCTTGCCGAGTCCCATGTCGTCGGCGAGGCAGCAGCCCAGGCCGAGCGACGTCATGGTGTGCAGCCAGTTCAGACCGCGCAGTTGGTAGTCGCGCAGGCTCGCGTCGAGCGCCTCCGGCTGCCCGACCGTCGGCGGGCCTCCGGCCTGCGGATCGGCGATCCGTGCCCGCAACTGTTCGAGCCAGCCCGTCGCGGCCACCTCGATCCGGCGTCCGCCGATGTCGGTGGTGCCGGTCAGTACGGCGCCCAGTGCGTCGATGGGCGTGACCTTGCGGTCCCTGGTCTCGCGGGCGCGCTCGGCGTCCTCGGGATCGATGAGGACCCACTGGTCGCGCAGCCTGACCAGCGGCCGGCCCGCCTCCGCCAGTCGGTCGAGTTCCTCCCGGCTCAGCTGCCGGTCACCGAGCGCGAACCCCCAGTCGAACGCGAGCAGGGAGTCGGCCGACAGGAGGGACGGCGTGTCCGAACCGGCCCGCCCCACTGTCGTCGCTCCGTCGTCCCGAGGGCCGATCACCGCTCTCGCGGTGAGCTTCCCCGACAGTTCCCTGGGCCAGTGCACCTGGACACCCGTGGTGGCGAGCGCCTTCGCGGCGGGGCCCAGCAGCTCCGCGATCTCTTCGTCGGCCGGCTCGACCGCGTCCGGAACGGCCGCCGACAGGAGCGGGGCCAGCGGGGGCCAGGCCCGCGCGGCGCGCCGCAGCGCGAGCAGGGCGTCCATCCGGGCACGCGGACCGAACAGCGACGCGGCGGGGGACCGGTCGGCCCACACATCCGCCGCGTCGGCGACCAGGGCGGGATCCCGGACGCTGTGGATCTGGAGGACCGCGCGGAAGGAGGGTGCGCGGCCGGACCCGTCCGCACTCTCCGCTTCGGTGAGTCCCGTGACCTCGACGCGCAGGGACAGCCTCACGCCGGCGTCGTGACCGGCCGCCACATCGGCTGCCCAGGACCGCAGTCCGGGATGGTGCTGTGGGGCGGGCGCGGCGAACGCCGCCGAGCCGGTGACGAATTCGGCCGCCGGTGTGCGGGGCAGCCCGTCCACCACGGCGTCGATGAACGATCGCAGCAACGGCTCGGGACCGGGCAGCATCACCGGGCCGTCCGTCCCGTCGAGCGGTACCGCGTGGGCCTCGGGAGGCATGGACGCGGCCAGGGCCTGGATCCGCTCGAGATCGTCCGCGGTCAGCGGGCCGGCCCGCCAGGCGTCGCGGTCACTGGGGCTCAGCCCCGGCAGGAGCAGCCCGCGCGCGGCGAGTTGGAGCGCGAGCACTCCCGCGGCGCCCCAGAAAGCCGCGGACGGGGAAGCGTGCGCGCCCGTGCGCGCCCGCGTCAGGACCGGCAGCGCGTCGCGCACCGGCACCAGCGACGCCGGGACCTTGCGAGTGCGGGTGTCGGTTCCGGCGACCGCCAGCTCCGCCGGACTCCCCGCATCGCGGGGAGGGGTGCTACCGTCCGCATTCCAGAACGCGATCCGGCCCGTACGGGGCGGATCCGCGGGGAGGAAGACTGCGGAGCAGCGGGACATTTCAGAGATCTCGTCGAGCGTTTCCGCAGGGAGCCTGTGCACAGCGATGTCAGATTCCTCAAATTTGACTAGTGAGCCCGGGGTCGCCGAGGGTACTCCATCCACGGCCCGTCCCGGGAGAAATGCCCAGTGATCCACCTCACTCGTTTCTGCCTTCTGAAGCCTGGGGTACAGCCCCCACCACCACCGGACACGGGGGATTTCCCCCGCACGGCCGGGGTGATGGCGCCATGGCTCCCGCAGGCCCGCCCTCCGTACGTTTGACGAGGTCAGCGCAGATGCCCAGAAACCGGAGACGTCATGCCCCAGGCGGTAGCAGCCCCCGTTGCGCAGAACACCCGCGACGGATCGGAGGGGCCGGCGGAACCCCCGGCCCCCGGAAGTGACTTCGCGCCGCTCCTGAAGACCGTCAAGGGGCAGGGACTCCTCGATCGGCGCACCGGCTGGTACGCGGCGGGGATCGCCGCCAACCTGACCGCCCTCGGAGCCGTGGTCACCGGCATGGTGCTCCTCGGAGACACCTGGTGGAACCTGTTCCTCGCCCTGCCTCTGGCGATCCTGTGGACCCGCACGGCCTTCTTCGGGCACGACGCGGGACACGCCCAGATAACCGGCGACCGCAGAGCCGGCCGGGCCGTCGGCCTCGTGCACGCCAATCTGCTCCTCGGCATGAACGAGGCATGGTGGAACGACAAGCACGTACGCCACCACGCCAACCCGAACCACATAGACAAGGACCCGGACGTCGGGGTCGGCGCCCTGGTGTGGACACAGAAGCAGGCGGCTCAGCGCGAGGGATTCGCCCGCTGGCTCACCCGTAACCAGGCACGCCTCTTCTTCCCGATGCTGCTCCTCGAGGGCATCGCGCTCAAGATCTACGGCTTCCAGTTCCTGCGCCGCCAGCCCGTCCGCGAACGCGCGCTCTCCGGCCTCCTGCTGGCCGGGCACCTCGCGCTGTACGCCACGCTGCTGCTGACCGTCATGTCCCCGGGCAAGGCAGTCGTCTTCGCCCTCGTGCACCACGCGCTGTTCGGTCTCCACCTCGGGATGGCCTTCGCCCCGAACCACAAGGGCATGGAGATGCCCGACCCGGACGGCGACCGCTGGGGACACCTGCAGCGTCAGGTCCTCACCTCGCGCAACGTGCGCGGCGCGGTGCTCACCGACTGGTTCCTCGGCGGGCTGAACTACCAGATCGAGCACCATCTCTTCCCGAGCATGCCGCGTCCCCACCTGCGGCTGGCGCAGCCGCTGGTCAAGGCGCACTGCGCGTCGATCGGGATGCCGTACGCGGAGACGGGGATCATCGAGTCCTACCGGCAGGCGCTCCAGCACATGCACGAGGTCGGCGAACCGCTCCGCTAGGACCTTCCGGCCCGGACCGGGCTCGCGGGCCGTGCGTCCGGGCCCTGTGTCAGGGCCCTGCGTCCGGCCGGTCCGGCCTGATCCGGAGGCACGGCCGCAGGATGCCGGCGGAGAGCTGGAACCGACAGAGGCGCGCAGGCGTTCTCTCACCAGGAGCGGCTCCGGCCGCGGAGGAGGATGGATCATGTCGAACGGCGCAAAGATCGCCATCGGAGGAGTCGTCGCGGCAGTCGTCCTGATTCCGTTCATCGGATTCTGGTGGTCACTGCTGGTCCTCATCGGCGTACCCACGGTGGGATACCTCATGCTCGACCCCTCGCAGAGGCGCAGGCTCCGCAGGATCAGCCGCAAGGAGATCGGGCGCTGAACAGCATCGTCACAGCGGTGAGCAGTAACGGCGAGTACGCCTTCACCAAGCCGAACAGGGGCAGCGTGACGCTCCTGGAGGGGCTCGGCGTGGAGGGCGACGTCCACGCAGGTGTCACGGTCCGGCACCGCTCACGGGTCGCCCAGGACCCGACGCAGCCCAATCTGCGTCAGGTCCACCTCATCCATGAGGAGCTGTTCGCCGAGCTGAGGCGGGCCGGATTCGAGGTCGGCCCGGGTGATCTCGGGGAGAACGTCACCACGAGCGGGATCGATCTCCTCGGCCTCCCGTCGGGGACGCTGCTCCGCCTCGGGGACGACGCCGTCGTCGAGGTGACCGGCCTGCGGAACCCGTGTCTGCAGATCGACCTCTTCCGTGAGGGCCTGCTCAAGCACCTCGTCGGCCGCGCGGACGACGGCACCGTCGTCCGCAGGGCCGGGATCATGGGAGTCGTCAGGGCGGGCGGAGCCGTACGGCCCGGTGACCCGGTCAGGGCCGAGCTGCCCGCCGGACCGCACCGTCCACTGGAGCGCGTGTAGCACGTACGGGCGGTCCGGCCGATCCCTGCGGCCCGAACGCGGCGCCGGGTCAGGAAGGCCGGACGGCCAGTTCGTCGAGCGACTTCAGCAACCCCGGCAGCTCCGGACCGCGGCCGACGGTCATGACCTCGCCCGGCTCCTCGTCCAGGAGGACGAAGGCGATGTCGTCGGTCCTGGCCACGAGGGACCAGCCCGGTCCGTCCGCGCGCAGCGTACGAGCCCCGCCAGGTGCGAAGGCCGAACGGATCCGGCCCGGCGGGGGCGGAGAGGCGACGTAGGCCCGGGCCGCCTCGAGCGCCCTGCGCACGCCGGGGTGCCGGCCGGATCCGTCGGACTTCGCGGCACTCCCGCCGTCGACATCCGGCCCGGTCTCGCCGGCCCGCGAACCACCGTCGGGCGCCCGGTCCCCGGAGGTCCCGAACGCCGTCTCGTCGTCGATCTGCCCGCGCCACGCCGTCCACTGGAGCGCGATCTCGTCCGCGCCGAGCCGCCGCTGCGGAGCTCCCCAGACCTCGGTGTCCGGCGGCGTCAGCGGCGCCGGGCCCTCGCCCTCCGGATCCGGCGACGGGTCGTGGGGCTCGGGCACGCCGGGTGCGCGGACCGCCAGCGCGAGCGGCCATCCCGGCAGCGCGCACACCACCGAGCGGTCGTCGGGGGAGAGGTCGTACTCCATCCCGCAGTCCCACGAGGCGATGGCGACAGCCACGAGCGAGACGTCCTCGACGACGACCGTCCAGCGGGCGCCCCCGCTGTCCTGGCCGAGGACGAGGCCGTACCCCTCCGCGTACGGCTCGAGGCCGAGCGCGGCACACGCTGCCACGTAGTCGTCGCCGAGCACGCTGGGGAACTGCGCGGGGGTCAGCAGCACCGCGGTCAGCACAAACAGCGAGTCGTCGTCCGCGACCGTGTCGTCCGTCCCAGCCACAGCACCCATCCTCATCCCAGATCGCTTGGTCCGTCGGCGCACCTTAACTACTCGGTAACCCTGTCGTCGAGGGTCTGACGAGCGGTAACGGCCACGTGACCCGGGACGCGACCGGCCGGCCGGGGGCGCCGCGGCGGCCCTCGCGCGGTGGTGCCGGCCTCACGGGCGCACGTAAGGTCGTGAGGCCGGCCGACGAGGGGACTGCATGGTGAAGCGGTACGAACGGCTCAGGGAGATCCAGCACCTGGACCCCGAGCGGGACTTCCTGGAGATCTACCGGCTCACCGTGACGTACGAATTCCCCTGGGACGTCACCCGCGCTCTCGAACTCGCCCTGTACCGCACGTACGCCGTGCCCGGCATCGGCCGTCTTCTCGCGACCACCGGGGAACTGACGGAACGTCCGCAGAAGAGGTACGACGACACCGCACTTCTCCTCGACGCCGTCGTCGAGCACGGCTTCGACAGCGAGGAAGGCCGTACCGCCGTCCGCCGGATCAACCGGATGCACCGCAGCTACGACATCAGCAACGACGACATGCGGTACGTGCTGTGCACGTTCGTCGTCACCCCCAAGCGCTGGCTCGACACGTACGGCTGGCGCAAGCTGTCCGGACACGAGCTGCGCGCCTTCGCCGCGTACTACCGCACGCTCGGTGCCCGCATGGGCATCCAGGGCCTGCCGCGGACGTACGAGGAGTTCGAGCGCGTCCTGGACTCCTACGAGGACGAGCACTTCGGCTGGGACGAGGGCGCGCGCTCCGTCTCCGACGCCACGCTCGCCCTGATGGGCTCTCCTGGTATCCGCGCGTGCTCGCCCCCGCCGTACGCCAGGCCACGCTCGCCCTGCTCGACGATCCGCTGCTGCGGGCGTTCCGGTACGAGCGGCCCGGCCCCGTCGTCCGCGGGCTCACCCGCGGCGCGCTGCGCCTGAGGGCCCGCGCCGTGCGGCTCCTGCCCCCGCGCTCCACCGCCCGCTACGCGCGGCAGAACCCCGAGATCAAGGGCTACCCGGACGGTTACGAGGTGGGCCGCCTCGGCACGCACCCCACCCCGGGCGTGCGTGGCTGCCCCGTGCCCCACGACCGGCACCCGGACGCGTCGGCGGACTGAGCCCTGAGACGTCCGCCGAGGAGACGGCGGCCGCTCAGCCGGTGCGCACGGCCAGGGCCAGGTACCGGCTGTCCTCGTCGGTGTAGGCAACGAGCCGCCACCCCGTGTCCGCCAGCAGCGGTGCGAGACGGGGCTCGGCCCGGAGATCGTCGTCCGAGAGGGCCCGGCCGTGCCGTGCTGCCAGAGCGGCCCGTCCGATGGGGTGGAACAGGGCGAGCCTGCCACCCGGGCGCACCACGCGCGCCAGCTCCGAGAGACCCCGTGCCGGGTGCGGGAGATGTGAGACCAGACCGGCGGCGAAGACGGCGTCCAGGGCTCCGTCGCGCAGCGGCAGCCGCGCGACGTCCGCCAGCAACAGCGAGCCGCTCGCCCCCCTTTCCGCTCGCAGCGCCGCGTCCAGCATGGCCGGGGTCAGGTCGGCCCCCAGCACCGTGCCCCCGGGTCCGACCGCCGCGCGAAGGGCCGGAAGGGCCCGCCCGGTACCGCAGCCCGCGTCGAGCACGGCGCCCCCGGGACGCAGACCGAGCTCGCGGGCCGCCGCGGCATAGGCGGGGCCGTCATCGGGGAAGCGGCTGTCCCAGTCGGCCGCCCGCGGGGTGAAGAAGTCCTGGACGTGCGTGTGGTCGTCGGCCATGAGGACATGATCGCGCAGTCCGCACCCGAGCGAAACGATGCGGAGCTGTGCACACGTTCGAACTCTGCCCGATCGTTCGGGAACATCTCTCTGTCATATCCCAGCACCTTTCGAAATGCGCCCCTGGTGTGCGTCCAGGAGCGGGCTAGCGTCCCGGACCCATGGGACACCTGGACCACGCCACCTTCGGCTGGCTGACACCCGTGCTGTCGTACGCGATGGCGTCGATCGGCGCCGCACTCGGACTGCGCTGCACCGTGCGCGCACTCGCAACCCGCGGGCGTTCACGCCGGAACTGGCTCCTCACGGCCGCATCCGCTCTCGGCACGGGAATCTGGACGATGCACTTCGTCGCCATGCTCGGATTCGGTGTCACCGGCACGGACATCCGTTACGACGTGCCGCTCACCCTGCTCAGCCTGCTCGTCGCCATGCTGGTGGTGGGGGCGGGGGTCTTCACCGTCGGCTACGGCCGTGAGCGGTCGAGAGCCCTGCTCATCGGCGGCCTGACCACCGGGCTCGGCGTCGCCAGCATGCACTACCTGGGCATGGCCGCACTGCGCCTCCACGGCACCGTCTCCTACGATCCGCTGCGTGTGGCGATCTCGGTCGGCATCGCCGTCGTCGCCGCCACAGCGGCACTCTGGGCCGCACTCAACATCAGGTCACCCGGGGCCGTGGCCCTCGCGTCGCTCGTCATGGGCGCCGCGGTGAGCAGCATGCACTACAGCGGCATGCTGGCGGTCGGGGTCCGGGTCGCGCCATCGGGATCCGCACTTCCCGGCGCGACGGTGATGCAGTTCATCTTTCCCCTCGCCGTCGGCCTCGGTTCGTACCTCTTCCTCACCTCGGCGTTCGTCGCCCTCTCGCCGGCCGCCCGGGAACACACGGCCGGAGCTCCCTCCGCGGCCCTCGACGACTCCCCTGCCGAGCGGACCGCGAGAGCGGCCGCCCCCTGACCGCCGCCGGACCCGCGGTCCCTGCCGCACAGCACTCGGGGCACAGAGCTCCCCACCCGGAACGAGGAGGCCATGCGCACACCCGCACCACGACCCCGGCACACCCCGGCGGGCCGGTGACACCGCCGCGCGGACGACGCGCTCACGCCGGACCGCCCGCGGACGAACGGCCCCGCCGCTCGGCAGGGCCGCCGTCGCCCGGAGGGCCCCCTCAGGGACGCGGGTCCCTGCGCCCCCGGACCGTACGGGCGAAGATCATCTCGCTGCTGATGGTGCCGGTCGTCTCCCTTCTCGCCCTCTGGGGATTCGCCACCGTCACCACGGCCCAGGACATGGCACTCCTGCGCGAGGTCCAGCGCGTGGACGGCATGGTGCGTGCCCCGGTCGCCTCGGCCACCGGCGCCCTGCAGAACGAACGGACGGCGGCGCTCCGCCAGCTGGCCGCCCCCGGCGCCGACCACGCCGCCGCGCTGAAGGAGCGGGCCGCGCGGACGGACGCCGCGCTGGAAGCCCTGAGCCTGGGCGACGAGCACACTGTGGCCGACGCGGGCGTGCTTCCCACGGGACCTGCCGCACGGCTCGCCGCGTTCCTGGGCCGCACGGAGCAGTTGCCCACCCTGCGGGCTCGCCTCCTGGACACGTCGGGGAAGGCCTCCGGCGGTTCCCCGGCCACGGAGACCGAGACGCGCACCGCCTATGCGCGGTACACCGAGACCATCACCGCGGCCTTCGCGGTCTCCGGGGCCCTGACCGGTACGCAGGACGCCGAGACCGGCTCCGGGACGCGTGTCCTGCTCGAACTCGCCCGGAGCGGGGAGATGCTGGCCCGTGAGGAGGCACTGCTGGCGTCGGCCGCGCTCGCCGGGAGACTCGACGGGGAACAACTGCGCCTGTTCACCGGAGCCGTGGCGACCCGCCGGACCCTGGCCGAGGCGGCCGGGGCCGATCTGCCCGCCGCCGGGCGGCCGGCATGGCGGTCCCTGGAGAGGAGCGGTGCCCTGCGAAGGCTCACGGCGGCCGAGGACGCGGTGCTGGCCGGCCCGCCCGGCCGCCGTGCGGCGAAGGCGGTGCCCGACGGCTGGGGGAGGGACGTGACCGCGGTGCGCACCGGACTGCGCGCCGTCGGGACGGCGGCCGGCGAGCGGGCCACCGACGGGCCCGGCCCCTTCGCGCACGCCTTGTACAGCCCGGCCGGGGCGGCCGTCCTCCTCGGGTTCCTCGCTGTCGTCGCCTCCTTGATGATCTCCGTACGGATCGGCCGCGCGCTCGTCGTCGAACTCGTCGGACTGCGCGACAGCGCGCTGGACGTCGCGTGGCGCAAACTGCCTCACGCCATGCAGCGGCTGCGTGCCGGCGAGGAGATCGACGTGCGGGACGAAGCCCCGGCCGGGCGCACGTCACCCGACGAGATCGGACAGGTCGCCGAAGCCCTGGACACCGTGCACCGCGCGGCCCTCGACGCCGCGGTCGAGCGCGCCGAACTCGCCAGCGGCATCTCCGGGGTCTTCGTCAACCTCGCCCGCCGCAGCCAGGTCCTCGTCCACCGCCAGCTCGCGCTCCTCGACGGCATGGAGCGCCGGACCGACGACCCGGGCGAACTCGGTGACCTGTTCCGCCTCGACCACCTCACCACCCGCATGCGCCGGCACGCCGAGAGCCTGATCATCCTCTCCGGTGCCGCTCCCGGCCGCGCCTGGCGGAGGCCCGTACCCCTGACCGACGTCGTGCGCGCGGCGGTCTCGGAGATCGAGGACTACGCGCGCGTGGAGGTACGGGCGCTGCCGGACGCCGGAGTGAAGGGCACCGGGGTGGCCGACCTCACGCATCTGCTGGCCGAACTCGTCGAGAACGCGGCCCAGTTCTCGCCACCCCACACCAAGGTCCGGATCAGCGGCGAGCTCGTGGGCAACGGGTACGCCCTGGAGATCGAGGACCGTGGGCTCGGCATGGGCAAGGAACTGCTCGACGAGGCCAACCGGCGCATCGAGCAGTCCGAGACCCTCGACCTCTTCGACAGCGACCGGCTCGGCCTCTTCGTCGTCAGCAGGCTCTCCGCCCGTCACCACATCAAGGTGCAGCTGCGCACCTCCGCGTACGGAGGGACGACCGCGGTGGTGCTGCTGCCCACCGCACTGCTCCAGAGCGGGCACCCGGCGGGCTCACCGGCCCGTCCGGCGGACGCCGAGGACAGGCCGACCACCGTCGCCGGCAACGGCGCGCACCGGGGGACCGGTGCCGCGCCCCGGCCCACGCAACCGCGCCCCGACGCATTCCCCGCGCCGGTCGCCGTACCAGCACTCGAACCGAGCGCGGAGTCCGCCGGGCGTACGGAACCACGCCCCGGCGCCGCACCGGTGACCACCCTCCACCGGCGCTCCCGTTCCGCCGGCGACGACGGAGAACTGCCGCGCCGCGTCCGGCAGGCCAGCCTCGTCCCCCAACTGCGCACGCGACCAGCGCCGGAGGAGCCGTACACCGACGGGCCGGCACCCGCGGTCGGACGTACCCCGGAGCAAGCACGCGACCGGATGACCGCCTACCGGGACGGATGGGTCCGCGGCGGCGGGGACGGCCCGGGGAAAGACCCCCGGGCCCGTTCCGCTCCCGGATCCGCGTCCCCGTTCCGCCGGCACACCGAAGGAGACCAGACATGATCGTGAACGAGAGGCCCGGAAGGGCGTCCCGGCGCTCCGGCGAGCTCGACTGGCTGCTGGACGACCTGGCCGCCCGGATCGCCGGCATCCGCCACGCCGTCGTCCTGAGCAACGACGGTCTCGCCGTCGGAGCGTCGCATGCGCTGACCCGCGAGGACGCGGAACACCTCGCGGCCGTCGCATCGGGCTTCAACAGCCTCGCGAAGGGCACGGGACGGCACTTCGGGGCCGGGGCCGTGCGGCAGACGATGGTCGAGATGGACGACGGCTTCCTGTTCGTCGTGGCCGCGGGGGACGGTTCCTGCCTCACCGTGCTGAGCAACGCGTTCGCGGACGTCGGCCTTGTGGCCTACGAGATGGCGCGCCTGGTGAAGCGGGTCGGCGAGCACCTCGACACCCCGGTGAGGCTCGCCGGACCACCGGCGACGGGCTGAGGACGGACACGTGCGGATGAGCGAGAGCGGAGTGCCGCCGGGGCGCACGGACGGTGCATCGCCGGCCGCCGGACACGTCGGACCGCCGGGCGGCGACGGCCCGTCCCCGGCCGAGCACGGGGTCCCACCCGGCAGCCAGTGGTACGACGCCGAGGCGGGCCCCCTGGTCCGCCCCTACGCGGTCACCGGGGGCCGGACACAGCCGGGTCCCAGCGGGGTGCGGTTCGACCTGATAGCCCTCGTGGCGGCCGACGACGGCGCTGAGGCACGTGAGGGCGGAGCGCTGCTGGGCCCCGAGCACCGTGCCCTGCTCGTCCTGTGCCGTGACGAGATCCAGTCGGTCGCGGAACTGTCCGCGGACGCCGACCTGCCGGTCGGAGTGGTGCGGGTGCTTCTCGGTGACCTGCTCGAAGCCGGCTGCGTCCGGGTCAGCCGGCCCGTCCCGCCCGCGTGCCTGCCCGACGAGCGCATCCTGCGCGAGGTGATCGACGGACTCCGGGCGCTCTGAGAGCTCCGGTACGGGGCGTGCGGGCCGGTATCGGTCGTGCGCGCCGCCCACTCACAAAGGATTGCGGCTTCAACCGGGCAGCGAACGGACGCGTCCGGACACATAGGTCAAAATCCGTTCACTCCCTTCGGCGACTGGCTCTGCTTGCCATGCTGTCGCCCCTACTGACGGCACTCGCGAGAGAAGTGATCGATGTCCTCCGAGCATGTGGACAGCACGGGTGAGGAAGAGGCCGGGGAATCCGGGGCACTCGCCCTGAAGATATTGGTCGCCGGCGGCTTCGGCGTCGGGAAGACGACACTCGTCGGCGCGGTGAGCGAGATCCGGCCCCTGCGGACCGAAGAACTGCTCAGTGAGGCCGGACAGTCCGTGGACGACACCGGCGGGGTGGATCAGAAGACCACGACCACGGTCGCCATGGACTTCGGGCGCATCACCATCCGTTCGGGCCTTTCGCTCTATCTGTTCGGCACGCCGGGCCAGGACCGGTTCTGGTTCCTGTGGGACGAGCTCTCGCAGGGCGCGCTCGGAGCCGTCGTCCTGGCCGACACCCGGCGTCTCGAGGACTGCTTCCCGGCCGTCGACTACTTCGAGCACCGCCGCATCCCGTTCGTCGTCGCCGTCAACTGCTTCTCGGGCGCACGGACCTACGCCGAGGACGACGTCTCGCGGGCACTGGATCTGGACGGGGGTACGCCCGTGGTCCTGTGCGACGCGCGTGACCGCGCCTCCGGGAAGGAGGTCCTGATCCGCATGGTCGAGTACGCCGGAAGGATGCACACCGCCCGGCTCCTCGACTCGGTCGGCCAGGCGTCAGGATCCGGATGAGCCAGGAGCCCGGCATGGTCATCCGGATCTCCGGCCCCGCGCCGGACGCCCGTCCTGGGAGCGGGCGGGCCGTGGCGCGAAGCAGCGCCTCCGGCGTGGGGAGGCGCTTGCCCGTGGAGGAGCCGTGCGCAAGGCTTGCGCGGAACGCGGGGAACGGATGAACGGGGAGGAAGAGCACATGGCGCTGGACCGGGGACTCGACTGGCTCCTTGACGATCTCACCAGCCGGGTGGAACACATCACGCACGCCCTGGTGCTGTCGAACGACGGGCTGGTGACCGGAGCGAGCACCAGTCTGGCCCGGGAGGACGCGGAGCACCTGGCGGCCGTCTCGTCCGGACTGCAGAGCCTGGCCCGGGGGTCGGGGCGTCACTTCGGGGCGGGCAGAGCACGTCAGACCATGGTGGAGTTCGACGAGGCACTGCTCTTCGTGACGGCGGCGGGGGACGGCAGCTGTCTGTGCGTCCTGAGCACCGCCGAGGCCGATGTGGGGCAGGTCGCCTACGAGATGACCCTGCTGGTCAACAGAGTGGGCGAGCACCTAGGCGTGAGCGCACGGCAGAGCGTCGAAGGCTTCTGACCTGCATCTTCAGTGGGTTCTCGGGAGTTGTCCACAGGCTCCCCGAGAGTTTCCTCCCCCGGATACCGTGATCACACAGAGTGTTGGACTCACGGGGGAGGAAAGCATGGCCGTCGAGGAAGTCATGTCCGTCACGGAAGAGACCGGCACCGGTGCCGTCGCTGCGCCGACGCCGGTGTGCGTGTCCGCGGGGCGCGCGGCTCAGGAACTGTGCCTGAAGCGCGGTGAATTCGATCTGGCCGTCCACCTGGGCCTGATCGGGGCGGAGCCGGCACGGGGAGGGGCGAGGCCCCGGATCCGCAGGCAGGAGATCGACCGGCTGCGCGCTCGCCCGGGATTCCCGGAATCGCTCCGGGACCAGGTGAGTACAGCGGGCACGGCGGAAGGTGCCACGCTGCTCGGAGTCAGCCCCGTGCGCTTCACGGGCCTGGCGCGCATCGGGTGCGTCTCACCGGTCGCGTTCTATCTGAACCGCTACCGGGCGGTGGTCTGGCTCTACCTGGTGGACGAACTCCTCGCCTTCGCCGCGCGGGAGCCCGATCTGATCGCGGGAAGGAGCCCGGCGGGCATGCGGACCATGCTGCAGGCGGGCACCGACTGGCGTGCGCGCAACTGGCGTGCACGCAGGATCGACCGGCTGCTGAGCCGTGCGGCCGACCCGTGGGCGTGCGCGGCCCTGCATGCCTCGGCTCTGGACCCGGTGCAGCTCGCGGAGGTCGTGGAGGATCCGTACGAGCGCGCCTACCTGGCCCGGATGCAGCCCGATGCCGCAGCCGGGGGCCAGGGATCGGTCGCAGGGAGGGAAGCCATGGCGAGGCTGCTGCTGGCCGACGATCCGGACGAGATCCTTTGGCGTCGCGTGAATCTGACGCTGGAGCTCGATCGGGCGCGCGCGATCCGCCCCGCCCCACGGCCCGGATGCGGCCCCACCCTCCACCAAGGGCCCGACGGACCGGCCGTCAGGCGAACGGGGCCCGCCTCCCTGTGGGACGGCCGGGCGCCGGGCCGCACCCGTGAACACCCCGGTGCACGGCGAGGGCTGCTGTCCAGGATCGGGCTGCACCGGCCCGCGCGCAAAGATCACTGAAGGGATTGCACGGTGCCGCCCGACCCGGCATCTTGAGCCCATGATGATCAGAGAAGCCACCACCGAGGACTGGCCCGCCATCTGGCCGTTCTTCCACACCGTCGTCGCCGCGGGCGAGACCTTCACCTACCCCGTGGACCTCGGCGAGGACGTGGCCCGGAGCTGGTGGCTCCTCCCGGACCCCGACCGTACGGTCGTCGCGGTGGACGAGGCCGGGACGGTCCTGGGCACGGCCAAGATGAACAGGAACCACATGGGCAACGGCTCGCACGTCGCCAGTGCCAGTTACATGGTCGCCCCCGAGCACTCCGGCAGGGGCGTCGGCCGGGCGCTGTGCGCGTACACCGTGAACTGGGCGCGTGAGGCCGGCTACCGGGCCATGCAGTTCAATGCCGTCGTGGAGACGAACACCCACGCCGTGCGGCTGTACCGGACCCTCGGCTTCGACATCATCGGGACCCTGCCCGAGGGGTTCAAGCACCCCACCGAGGGCTACGTGGGTCTGCACATCATGCACAAGGCTCTGTGAACGCACCTCACAAGCGCCCGGAAGTTCTGTGAGGACAGTGGCTTCCGGCCATCCTGACGTGTCCGGCATGTCACAAGTAGCGGCGATCTGGGAACGGTTGGTGCATCGCTGAGCTGTGGGGCGGGTGCGCCTCCTGAGGCAGGGGGCAGTACTGTGCGCCCCACCGCCCTTCCGGCGGTGAACTCATATGGAGGAAGAATCCATGACCATACCCAGGAGATCGTGGCGTGGCGCGGGAGCATTCGCGGCCGCTGCGGTAGTCGGTCTGGCAGGCGGGGTCATCTCCGCCGGTCCGGCCGCAGCTCACACCCCCACCTGGGCCGTGACCTGCTCCGAAGTGACGCTCAACCTGACGGCCTACTCGGGCAGCGCCACCAACGAGGTGACGGTCTCCGTAGTGGGCGGCGACGAGCTGCTCGCCACGACCAAGTTCGGCCGCGACTTCCGCACCGAGACGCCGCTCCAGCTCCCGAAGCACGACAAGGAGCTGACCGTTCGCCTCGTCGTCAAGGCCGGGGACGACGACAAGTACAGCGTCGAGGACGAGAAGACGGCTCCCGTCTGCGAAGGTGACACCCCGTCGCCCACGCCGACCGAGGAGACGCCCTCCGAGGCCCCGAGCACCGAGCCGCCGACCTCGGCCCCCGAGCCGAGTGAGACGCCGAGCGAGACCGCCACGGAGGCCGCGCCCGCGCCGGCCGAGCCGAGCAGCAGCGCCCCGGACCTCGCCGAGACCGGCTCGTCGTCCGCCACGCCCGTCATCGGCGGAGCCGCTCTCGCGGTCCTCCTCGCCGGCGGCGGCATCCTGTGGTCCGTCCGCAAGCTCCGCAGCACGCAGCACTGACGCGTTCGAGACACTCCGGCTCGGTGGTGAGTGCACGCCGGCGAGCCGGACGGGGGCGTATCGCAACAACTCCGTTGCGGTACGCCCCCGTGGCGTTCCCCCGCAGCCGCAGCCGCAGCCGCAGCCGCAGCCGCAGCCGCAGCCGCAGCCGCAGCCGCAGCCGCAGCCGCGGCCGCAGGCCGACATTCGTCGTAGCCTTCGTGCGCCCTTCGCGACGGTACGCCGTCTCCCGGATCAGGCGCCGGGGCCGATTTCGCACCAGACCGCCTTGCCTTCCCCCCGGGGCTCGATGCCCCAGCGTCCGGCCACCGCGTCGAGCAGCAGCAGCCCTCGCCCGGAGGTCGACGTCTCGCCCGGGGTGCGCCGCCGCGGCCAGACGCTCGAGCGGTCCTGCACCGACAGCCTGATGCGCCGCACCGGCTCCGGCAGCACCTCCAGCGTCAGTACCGCCCCGCCCTCCGTATGCAGCAGCACATTGACCAGCAGCTCGCCGGTGACCAGCTCCGCATCGTCCGCCAGACCGGCCAGGTCCCAGTCCGTCAGCGCCTGACGCACGATCGACCGGGCCTCCGAGAGCCCCTGCGGATCAGCCTGGTGGATGTACTGGTGGAGCCGTGGCGCACGCGGCGACCCGCGGTCCGGGCTGCGCCGCAGCACGAGCAGCGCCACGTCGTCGCCCGAACCCCACCGCTCCCACAGCCGGTCCGACAGATGATCGGCCAGCGCCTCGGCACCGTCGGGTCCGCCGCTCACCTCATTGATCAGGGCCGCGACACCCGCGTCCACATCGGCACCCGGTTCCTCGACCAGACCGTCGGTGTACAGGACGAGCGTCTCACCGGGCACGAGGTCGAGGCGGGTCTCCGGGTACTCCTCGTCATGGAAATCCGTGGAGATGCCCAGCGGCATGCCCCCACGCACCTGCGGGACACCGACCCGCCCGTCGGTATGTCTGATCAGCGGTCCGAAGTGTCCCGCGCGAGCCACCCGCACCGCCCCCGTGGCGAGGTCCACCTGGGCGTACGTGGACGTCGCGAACCGGTCGGTGTCCAGCTCGGCGAGGAAGCGGGAGGCCCGGGCCAGCACGGTCGCCGGTGGGTGCCCCTCGGCGGCATACGCGCGCAGGGCGATACGGAGCTGACCCATGATCGCCGCGGCGTGCGTGTCGTGCCCCTGCACGTCCCCCACCACGACGCCGATCCGGTCCCTGGGCAGGGTGATCACGTCGTACCAGTCGCCGCCGACCTCGCGCCCGCTCCACGCGGCGTGGTAGCGGACCGCGATCTCGCCCCCCTCGATCTCCTGGATCCGCCGGGGGAGCATGGCCGACTGCAGCCCGGTGGCGAATTCACGTTCCTCGTCGAAGAGGATCGCCCGTTGCAGGGACTGGGCCACGATGGCGGCCAGCCCCAGGCACAGGATCCGCTCGTCGGCACTGAACACCGTGCGTTCGCGGTAGAAGAGCGCGAGCCCGCCCAGCGACCGCGCCTGAGCTATCAGCGGCAGGTAGGCGACGGCACGGAAGTTCAGCCGTCCGATGTGCGGTTCGAGCACGGGATAGCGCCGGACCAGTGAATCGAGCGAACTGATGAAGCGGGGACGCCCGCTGAGGATCGTGTCCCCGAGAGGGAGCGCCGCGTCGAGCTGCCCGGAACCGAGGCCTTCGAGGACCTCCACCGACTCCCCGCTCAGCGCGATGATCCTCAGCGCGGAGTTCTCCACCAGGCCGAGCGCCAGCCCGTCCGCGCCGACGCCGACCAGGCCACCCGGACCGGTGAGGGCGGCGGTGACATCGTCCACGGTCACGGCGCGTGACATCGCGGCGGTGGTGCGTTCGACGATGCTGGTCTGCCGCCGCAGCCGCTTTTCCAGATCCAGCACGAAGGCCGAATGGGTGACCTCGGCCGTCGCATCCCTCACCACACCGATGACCCGGTGCGCCCGGCCGTCGTCGGACCGCAGGATCCGCGCCTGGACGTGGGTCCACTGGCGGGCCCCGTCCTCCAGCGGCACCTGGAAGTGGACGCTGTAGGAGTTGCTCCCGCCGGAGATCGCCTCGTCGACGGTGGCGCTCAGGCGCGCCCGGTCCGACGCCTCCAGCCGTTCGACCACGGTCGACGGCGACGCGTCGAAGCTCTCGGGATCCAGGCCGAACACCATCAGCCCGGCCTCGTCGATGTCCACGGTCCGGGCGTCCAGATCCCACTCGAAGCTGCCCGTACGGTTCATGGCGAGGCGCTCCGCGGTCCCGGTCCCGGCGTCATGGTGCTGCCCGGGCCGGCGCCACGAGGTCGCTTCGTCGTCTGCTCGCCGTGAAGAGTCGGTCATGCCTGCTCCGGAGGTTGTCCGGCGGGGCTGCTGGACGTCGCGGCCCGTCGGTCTCAATTGTCGAGCCCGCGATGCGGGAGTGCCACAGCGCTGTCGCGGCGGACCCGGCGCCAGGGCCCCGCGACGGCCGTCGCAGAATGGCGGGCAGAGATCGTCCACGGCTGACCGGAGCGCCCACATGAACGACGACGAGCCCGTCCTGCTGCACACCCAGGGCCGTGTCCTGCACATCACCCTCAACCGGCCCCGCGCACTGAACGCGCTCACGCACACCATGGTGCGCGGCATCGGCGACGCGCTCGCCCTGGCCGCCGCCGACGACACGGTCGCAGCCGTGGTGATCGGCGGAGCGGGGGACCGGGGCCTCTGCGCGGGCGGGGACATCCGCTCGATCTACGAGGACGCCCGCGCGGGCCGCAGGGCATCCGTCGACTTCTGGCGGGACGAGTACCGGCTCAACGCCAGGATCGCGAGGTTCCCGAAACCGTACGTGGCGCTCATGGACGGGATCGTGATGGGCGGTGGGGTGGGCGTATCCGCCCACGGTGACGTACGCGTCGTCACCGAGCGCTCACGTGTCGCGATGCCCGAGACCGGAATCGGCTTCGTACCCGACGTGGGGGGCACCTGTCTCCTGGCCGCGGCACCGGGTGAACTCGGCACGCACCTCGCCCTCACCGGCCGGGCGGTCGGCGCGGCTGACGCCGTCCTGTGCGGACTCGCCGACCACTTCGTCCCGTCGGACCGCCTCGACGACCTCGCCGCCGACCTCTCACGGAGCGCGGAACCCGGCGGGGTGACGGACCTCGTGCGGCGGTACGCGACCGAAGCCCCCGAAGGGGAACTCACCGCGGACCGCGCGTGGATCGACGACTGCTACGCGGCCGGCACCGTCGAGGAGATCATCGACAGGCTGGTGGGCAGCGGACTCCCCGCCGCCAAGGAGACCGCGACCGAGCTCCTCGCCGCTTCACCCACCGCGCTCAAGGTCACCCTGGCAGCGGTGCGGCGTGCCAAGGGGCTCAGCGGCCTCGAAGCCGTGCTCGACCAGGAGTTCCGCGTCTCCTGCCGGGCCTTCACGGGCCACGACCTGGTGGAGGGGGTACGCGCCCGGATCATCGACAAGGACCGTACCCCCCGATGGAGCCCCGCCGAGCTCGGTGATGTCAGTGACGCCGACGTGGCCCGCCACTTCGAGCCGCTCGGCGACCAGGAACTGGGGCTGGCAGCAGTCTGACCGCGCCGCCCCCGCGCCGGGGCTCCGGGCGAGCGGGGCCCGACGACGCCGCCCGGGCCCCTGGCTCCGGCTCATCCGCGTACGGCGGGGCCAGGGGGCCGGCTCATTCGCGTACGGCCAGCCGGTCAGCTGCCCGGTCCCAGGCTCCGGGGTCACCCTGCGGGGTGTAGTGGCGCAGCGGCTGGGTGCGCGCCACGAGCGCGCGCATCTCGGTCAGCCCGCCCACCAGACCGTGGGCCCGCGCCTGCAGCAGCACATTCCCGAGGGCCGTGGCCTCGGCCGGTCCCGCGGTGACCGGCAGGCCGGTCGCGTCCGCCGTCCACTGGCACAGCAACTCGTTGCGCGAACCGCCGCCGACCAGGTGGATCCGTGTCAGTTCTCGTCCGGCCAGGCCGGCCGCCTCGCGCAGCGTCCTGCGATGGGCCAGCGCCAGGCTCTCCAGGACACACCGCACGTATCCCCCCGGGCCTGCCGGTGGGGCCTGCCCCGTCCGGGTGAGGGCGGCGTCGATACGCGACGGCATGTCTCCCGGCGGCAGGAACACCGGATCGTCCGGGTCGATCACGGCGGCGAACGGCCGGGCACGTGCCGCGTCCGCCAGGAGACCCGCGAGCGCCGTCGGCCTACCGTCGCGTTCCCAGGTGCGGCGGCACTCCTCCAGCAGCCACATCCCCATGATGTTGCGGAGATAGCGCACCGTGCCGTCCACTCCGCGCTCATTGGTGAAGTTCGCGGCCCTCGACTCCTCGGTCAGCACCGGTGCGTCCAGTTCGAGACCGGCCAGCGACCAGGTGCCACAGGAAACGTACGCGAACCCCGGTTCGGCGGCGGGAACCGCGGCCACGGCCGAGGCGGTGTCGTGCGAGGCGACGGCGGTCACGGGTGTGTCCGCGGGCAGACCGGTGAACCCGGCCACCTGCGCGAGCAGCGTTCCCGCGTGCTCGCCGGGTTCGCGCAGGGCGGGGAACAGCGAACGCTCCAGCCCCATTCGCGCGATCAACGTGTCGGACCAGCGGCCCGAACGCGCGTCGAACAGACCGGTCGTCGACGCGTTGGTCACTTCCGTTCCCATCGTCCCCGTCAGCCAGTACACCAGCAGATCGGGCATCATCAGCAGCGTCCTGGCCGCCGCCCACTGAGCCGTCGAACGGTGGGCGGCGAGCTGGAAGACCGTGTTGAACGGCAGATGCTGCAGCCCGCCCACGTCGTACAGCTCCTGTGCCCCGAAGCGGCCGAGGACCTCGTCGGCAGCCGCGGCGTTGCGCTCGTCGCGGTAGTGGAACGGGAGGCCGAGGAGCGACCCGTCGGAGTCCAGGAGACCGTAGTCCACGGCCCAGGTGTCGATACCCACCGAGGCGACGGTCCCACTGCGCGCAGCGGCACGCAGCCCCTCCAGCATGCCCTGGTACAGGGCGAGCACGTCCCACCGGAGACCGTCGGGGAGACGGACCGGCGTGTTGGCGAAGCGGTGCGTCTCGGTCAGCGCCAGCCGGTCCGGGCCGACCCTGCCGGTGATGACGCGGCCGCTGGTGGCGCCCAGGTCCACCGCGGCGAACACCGCGTCGTGTCGTGAAGTCGCAGACATGGAAATCTCATCCGATCCGGACGGAGCCGCGCCCCGGTGTTCCCGTAAGAGCATCCGGGACGCGACGGGGTGGCACGTGGTCAGCGCAGGAACGCCGCCGCCACACCGGCGTCGACGGGAATGTGGAGCCCGGTGGTGTGGGTCAGGTCCCCACCCGTCAGGGCGAACACGGCGTTGGCGACGTGCTCCGGGAGCACCTCGCGCTTGAGGATCGTGCGCTGGGCGTAGAACTCGCCGAGCTTCTCCTCCTCGATGCCGTACGTCGCCGCGCGCTGGGCTCCCCAACCCGCCGCGAAGATCCCGGAGCCCCGCACCACCCCGTCCGGATTGACCCCGTTGACCCGGATGCCGTGCTCGCCGAGCTCGGCCGCGAGCAGGCGCACCTGGTGGGCCTGGTCGGCCTTGGTGGCCGAGTACGCGATGTTGTTCGGGCCCGCGAACACCGCGTTCTTGGACGCGATGTAGACGATGTCGCCACCGAGATCCTGGGCGCGCATCACCCGTGCCGCCTCGCGGGACACCAGGAACGAGCCACGCGCCATGATGTCGTGCTGCAGGTCCCAGTCCCGGGCCGTGGTCTCCAGCAGAGGCTTGGAGATGGAGATCCCCGCGTTGTTCACCACCAGATCGACACCGCCGAACGCGAGCGCGGCGGCCTGGAAGGCATCGGTGATCTGCTCCTCCGACGTGACGTCGACGGTCACCGCGACGGCCCTGTCCGGGCCGCCGAGCTCCTCGGCGACAGCCGCCGCGTTGACGGCGTTCAGGTCGGCGACGACGACACAGGCACCTTCCGCGACGAGCCGGTGCGCGATGGCCTTCCCGATGCCCGACCCGGCTCCGGTGACGAGTGCGACCCGTGCGGCCAGAGCCTTCGGCTTCGGCATCCGGCGGAGCTTGGCCTCCTCCAGTTCCCAGTACTCGATGCGGAACTTCTCCGACTCCTCGATCGGGGCATAGGCGGAGACGGCTTCGGCGCCGCGCATCACGTTGATGGCGTTGAGGTAGAACTCCCCGGCCACCCGGGCGGTCTGTTTGTCCTTGCCGAACGAGAACATGCCTACACCGGGCACCAGCACGATCGCCGGGTCCGCGCCGCGCATCGCCGGCGAGTCGGGGGCCGCGTGGCGCTCGTAGTACGCGCGGTACGCCTCCCGGTACTCGCGGTGGAGCACCTCCAGCCGGGCCACGGCCTCCTCCAGCGGCGCGTCGGCCGGCAGGTCGAGGACCAGTGGGCTGACCTTCGTACGGAGGAAGTGGTCGGGGCAGGACGTGCCGAGCGCTGCGAGACGGGGGTGCTCGGCACGCGACAGGAAGTCCAGCACGGGCGTCGCGTCGGTGAAGTGCCCCACCTGGGGCCGGTCCGTGGACGCCAGTCCGCGGATCACCGGAGCGAGGGCCGCCGCCCGCTCCCGGCGTGCCGCCTCCTCCAGTGCCTCCCGGCCGGGGAGCACGGGGCCGAAGGGCTCCTCCCGGCCGTGCTCCACGAGGAACGTCTCAGCGGTGCGGATCATCCAGAGGGCGTTGCGCTCGCACTCCTCGGAGGTGTCGCCCCAGGCCGTGATGCCGTGACCGCCCAGGACCACGCCGACGGCCTGCGGATTGGCCTCCTTGACCGCCGCGATGTCGAGGCCCAGCTGGAAGCCGGGCCGGCGCCATCCCACCCAGGCCACCTTGTCGCCGAAGCACTGGGCGGTCAGCTTCTCGCCGTCGGCCGCGCAGGCCAGAGCGATCCCTGAGTCCGGGTGCAGGTGATCGACGTGGGCGGCCTCGACCAGTGCGTGCATCGCGGTGTCGATCGAGGGAGCCGCGCCTCCCTTGCCGTGCAGGCAGTAGTCGAACGCAGGGACCATCTCGTCCTCGCGGTCCACCCCCGGGTACACGTCCTTGAGCGCTCGCACCCGGTCCAGCCGGAGCACGGCGAGACCGGCCTCGGTCAGCGTGCCGAGGTCACCGCCCGAGCCCTTCACCCAGAGCAGTTCGGCCTCGCCACCGGTGACCGGGTCGGTCTCCGTCGCCTTGGCCGAGGCGTTGCCACCGGCGTAGTTGGTGTTGCGCGGGTCGGATCCGATCCGGTGGGCGCGCTCCAGGAGCGCGGCGACCTCGGCGTGCGTCGCGGACGTCATGAGAGTTCCTTCAGGGAGAGGGGAAGAGCGATTGCGGCTGGACGAGGTGGGCGGGGGAGCGCGGCTCAGGCGCCCCAGCCCGCCTGCTCCCCGCCGACGCGGTCGGCGGCGATGCGCTCCTGGTTGCCGGAGGCGAGGTAGGCCGCGAAGGGATCGCGTCCCAGACCGAGCTCCTCACGGACGTCGGCGAGCAGCGGCCGCACGTCGGTGTTGAACGCGTCCATCAGCACTCCGTTGGCGGCGAGGACGTCACCGGAGCGCTGCGCCTCGGCCAGCGCCTCGGTGTCGATCAGCAGCGCCTTCGCGGTGGCCTCCTGGACGTTGGTGACCGAACGGATGACGGCCGGGATCTTCGCCTCGATGTTGTGGCACTGGTCGAGCATGAAGTTGACGTTGGTCTCGGCCTTCAAACCGCCGTTCTTGACCACCTCATGCATGATCCGGAACAGCTGGAACGGGTCGGCCGCTCCCGCCATCAGGTCGTCGTCCGCGTAGAAACGGGAGTTGAAGTCGAAGGCGCCGAGCTTCCCCTCGCGCAGCAGGAAGGCCACGATGAACTCGATGTTGGTGCCCGGCGCGTGGTGGCCGGTGTCGACGACGACCTGGGCCTTCGGCCCGAGCTTGAGGCAGTGGGCGTACGACGTGCCCCAGTCCGGGACGTCGGTGGTGTAGAAGGCGGGCTCGAAGAGCTTGTACTCCAGCAGCATCCGCTGCTCCTCGCCTAGCCGCCCGTAGACCTCGGCCAGCGCCTCGGCCAGCCGGTCCTGACGACCCGAGATGTCGTCCTGGCCGGGGTAGTTGGTGCCGTCCGAGAACCACAGTTTGAGGTCCGGCGAGCCGGTGGCGTCCATGATGTCGACACATTCGAGCAGATGGTCGGTGGCCCTGCGGCGGACCTTCGGATCCGGGTGGGTGACCGAGCCCAGCTTGAAGTCGTCGTCCTGGAAGACGTTGGAGTTGATCGCGCCGATCCGCAGCCCCAGTCCCTCGGCGTGCCGGGTCAGTGACGCGTAGTCCTCCACCTTGTCCCAGGGGATGTGCAGAGACACCTTCGGGGCGACTCCGGTGTACGCGTGCACCTGCGCGGCGTCCGCCAGTTTCTCGAACGGGTCGCGCGGGACGCCGGGCTGGGCGAAGACCTTGAAACGGGTCCCGGAGTTGCCGTATCCCCAAGAGGGCGTCTCGATGACCTGAGACTTCAGAGCTGCCTTGACGGCCGACACATCAGACATGAACACCTCGTAAGCAGAGTCATCCGGCGACCTGTCAGGATCGAGGATGTGAATCGTTTCATCTGGAACGTACGCTAAGTTTGGGCACTGTTGCTAGTCAAGGAGCTGCTCAGGTTTCTCGCGATTTGAATCAATTCACCGCGTGTATCCGGGGTCTCCGGCCAGCTTTCCCGCGTTGACACGTGACCGAAAGGTCACATATTTTGGGTGTATGGACGCAGTGTTCAAGGCTCTGGCCGATCCGACGCGGCGCTCTCTGCTCGACGAGCTTTTCCGCGACGACGGGCAGACACTGGGTGCGCTGGAGGGCCGCTTCGAGATCACGCGGTTCGCGGTGATGAAGCACCTCAAGCTGCTGGAGGCAGCCGGCCTGGTCGTCACACGACGGCGAGGGCGGGAGAAGCTGCACTTCCTCAACCCGGTGCCCATCCGACTCGTCCACGACCGTTGGGTGAGCAAGTACGCGGAGCCCTGGGCCGCCGGGCTCAGTGCCCTCAAGAGCGGACTGGAGGATCCCATGGAGAAGGTCTTCGAGATCTACATCCGTACCACTCCCGAGCGCCTCTGGGAGGCGATCACCGATCCCGGGATCAGGAGCAAGTACAACTTCGGCGCCGGCGTCACCTCGGACTGGACCCGGGGTTCACGCTTCGAGATGGGTGTGCCCGGAGCTCCCGGCGCCCTGGGCGAGGGGCAGAACCTCGAGGTGGACCCGCCGCGCAAGCTCGTCCAGAGCATGGTCGCGCTCTGGAGCGACGAGGTGAGGAGCGAGGGCCCGACCCGCGTCACCTGGGAGATCGAACCCATCGGTGACTCGTGCCGACTGACCGTCACCCACGACGAGCTGCGCGAGGGGGCCAACGACGAGCTGTACGGCGGCTGGCCGATGATCCTCTCCGGCCTGAAGACCTGGCTGGAGACGGGGGAGCTCCTCACCACCCCCGGATCGCTCCTCCACGGCGGCCGGTAGCGGCCAAGGCCGCGGTGGCCGCCGCGGTGGCCGCCTCGCGGGAGCGCCCGGCCCTCACCGCACGTCCCTCACGGGAGCCGGGCGGCCCACCGCGGCCCGAGTCCTTCCCGTCAGCGACCCGAACCCGTCATGCTCGGCCGCAACTGCCGCACGAGTGTGAAGAGCCTGTCCTCGTTGCCCATGAGCCCCGCGTTCCGCAGAGCCTCGTCGGCCTCCTCGATGGGGGAGGTGAGCAACGGCATGTACTGCGGAGCGTCGTCCGGGTCGTCGATCACGGCACGCGTGGCCGCCAGTAGACGGATGTACGCCTGCGCCGCGGCGATTTCGGCCTGGTGCATCTCAGCATCTCCCGGTCAGAGGTGTCGGACCGTCAAGCATCCCTCATGAGTCCGACAACACCGGTCCGGCCGCTCCGGGGAGTGCTCAGGGGCGGGCGTCCGGAGGCGGTTCGACCTCGAGGAAGCGCCGACGGCGTGGTCCGCGGTACGACAGGACCGTCCAGCCCAGGCGCCGCAGCACCGTGGCACAGCCGGCGAGCGCCTCCTCCTCGTCGCTCGTCGCCCCGCTGCCCGGCGGCCCCGCCCACTCGACCCGCGCCGAGCCGGGGGTCTCGCCCTGGCTCACGCGATAGCCCGTGGCGGTCCGCTCGCCGGACGGGCCGACAGCGGACGCGGGTGTCCCGGCGGCCTCCAGTGCCAGCGCCACGGCCCGCAGGGGCCTTCGCAGCTCCCACACGGCCGGCACACCTTCGGGATCCGTGTGCTCCGCACGGGTCACCCGCCTGATCTGAAGCATTCCCTCGAAGGCCGTCCGCACCTCCGCTCCGCGCCGGCCCGCGGCGTCGGGGGCCGGGGGGCCGTCACCGGTCGCCGGCTCGAACCCCGTCTCCCGCGCAGCGCCCATGTCCTGCCCCCTTCACCGGTACCGAACTCCGTCGCCCAGTGTGCCCCCGCGCACCGACAACGGACGCACGTCCGGTCCACGAGCACCCGTAGGCTTGAGGCCGACGCCGCGACACCGGAGGTACCAGGCACATGCCCGACGACGACGCTACGGCCGAACGAGCCGTCAGCGAACAGGGCGCACTGCGCGCCGACTGCGCGAACTGCTTCGGGCTCTGCTGCGTCGCGCTGACGCTGACCGCGTCGGCGGACTTCGCGATCGACAAGGACGCCGGAACCCCCTGCCCCAACCTCGCGGAGGACTTCCGCTGCGGTATACACACCCGGCTGCGCTCCGAAGGCTTCTCCGGCTGCACCGTGTACGACTGCTTCGGCGCGGGGCAGAAGGTGTCCCAGGAGACCTACTCGGGCCGGGACTGGCGTGCGGAACCGGACACCGCCCAGCAGATGTTCCAGGTCTTCCCGGTGATGCGGCAGCTTCACGAACTGCTCTGGTACCTGGCCGAGGCCCTCACCCTGCCGGCGGCGGCCCCTCTGCACGCCGAGCTCCGCGACGCCCTCGAAACGACCGAACGCCTCACCCACGCGCCCGCCGAGGAGCTGGCCGAGCTGGACGTCGCCGCCCACCGGGAGCGGACCGCCGCCCTGTTCCTGCGCGCCGGCGAACTCGAACGGGCCACGGTTCCCCGGACCGAGCAGCGTGGCCGACGGGGTGCGGACCTCATCGGAGCCCGGCTCAACGGCGCCGACCTGCGCGGCGCCGAACTCCGAGGGGCGTATCTCATCGCGGCCGACCTGAGCGGAGCGGACCTGCGCCGCGCGGAGCTCATCGGCGCCGACTTCCGTGACGCCGACCTGTCCGACGCCGATCTCACGGGCGCACTCTTCCTCACGCAGGCCCAGCTGAACGCAGCCAAGGGAAGCAGCGGCACCCGGCTGCCGGATGCGCTGACCCGGCCCCCGCACTGGGTGGCGAACTGACCCGGTTCCGGACGGCACACGTTCGCCCACGCACTCCTCGTACGGCCGTGACGGCTCCGCCCCGTACGCCGACCGCGCGTACCTCCGTGGGCCGTCCGGCAGCCGCATGACGGCCTGTCACCGGGCTTCGGTACGCGGGCGCCCGGCACCGGCGGGCGCCCCGTTTCCGTCGCCGCGCGTGGAGCGTCCGTACGCCCGGCAGGAGCTACGCCTGAGGGACGTCGGTCCGCTCCGGACCGCCCTGCTCCATCGCGGCCTTGAGGCGCTCCAGGGTCGTGCGGATGTTCCCGCGCTGGAACTCCGCGAAGGTGTGCCCGCGCGTCGCGACCCGGTCGAAGGCGTTGGCGAGGAAGTCGGGCCACGCCCGCCGGTTGTCCGTCCAGGTCTCGGTGACACGGGTACCGCCGTCCACCGGCTCGAAGCGGTACTCCCACAGCGCGATGGCACCCGGCAGCCGCGGGCGCCGCGCACCGATCGCGTGCACTCGGAAGGCGAACCGCTCGCCCGGGTCGGCGGCCGTCACCGTGCACCTCGTCGTCCAGCGGAAGGAGCCGCGCTTGTTCCGGCCCTCGAAGACCATCCCGACATGAGCGCGCCGAAGCTCTCCGAGCACCCTCGCGCCCCGGTTCTCCGGACTCCAGCGCCCCATCGCCGTGGGGTCGCTCACCTGGGCGTAGACGGTCGACGGTGCCGCCCGGATCAGGATGGTGTCCGATACGGACATGGTGCGGGGCATGAGAGGTACTCCTTCGTCCTCCGGGCCGGCCGGCATCTCGGGGAAGCCGGACGGATCATGTGCGAACGGTCTGCGGTACTGGTTCGTTGGGACAGTGTGGCGTACACGCAACAACGCCCAGGACACCGGACCCGAGGAGCCCGTACATGCCAAGCCCCAGCGAACCCGGCCTCACCCGTACCGCCGCCGCGACCGGCGAGCGGACACGACTGGTCGAGCGGCTCATGGAGCAGTTCCCCCATGTTCCGGCAGAAGCCGTCCTCAAGGAGGACCTGCTGCGCGGAGGGATGGCGTTCGACGACTCCGCGCTCAGTGACAACGAGCACGGGGACGTCAAACCCAAGTCGTACTTCATCTTCTCCTTCGACCACGGCACGCTGCCCGAACTGGGAGCCGCTGCGCTGCGCCGCCCGCCCGAGGAGGTCGTGCTCACCGGCGGCCCCTACGGCCTCCGCCGCACGGTGGTGTCGGTGAGAGTGAACCCCGCCTCCCCGTACCGTGTGGCGGCCGGGGACGACGGAGTCCTCGGGCTCTATCTCGACGGCGTCCGCATCTCCGACGTGGGGCTGCCCCCGATGCCGGACTACTACCGGCACACGCTGGCCAACGGAAAGTCCGTCATGGAGGTGGCACCCACCATCCAGTGGGGCTACCTGATCTATCTCACGGTCTTCCGTGTCTGCCAGTACTTCGGCGCCAAGGAGGAGTGCCAGTACTGCGACATCAACCACAACTGGCGCCAGCACAAGGCGGCCGGCCGGCCCTACACGGGGGTGAAGGACGTCGAGGAGGTCCTGGAGGCCCTCGCGATCATCGACCGCCACGACACCGCGAGGACGACCACCGCCTACACGCTCACCGGCGGCGCCATCACCTCCCGCCTCCAGGGGCGCGACGAGGCCGACTTCTACGGGCAGTACGCCAAGGCCATCGAGGAACGCTTCCCCGGCCGCTGGACCGGCAAGGTCGTCGCCCAGGCACTTCCGAAGGCCGACGTCCAGCGCTTCCACGACTACGGCGTGCAGATCTACCACCCCAACTACGAGGTGTGGGACCGCCGCCTGTTCGAGCTGTACTGCCCGGGCAAGGAGCGCTACGTCGGCCGCGACGAGTGGCACCGGCGCATCCTGGACTCCGCGGAGGTCTTCGGTGCCCGCAACGTGATCCCCAACTTCGTCGCCGGGGTGGAGATGGCCGAGCCCTTCGGGTTCGCCTCCGTGGACGAGGCCATCGCGTCGACCACCGAAGGCCTGCGCTTCTTCATGTCGCACGGCATCACCCCGCGCTTCACCACCTGGTGCCCCGAGCCCACCACGCCCCTCGGGAAGACCAACCCCGACGGGGCGCCGCTGGAGTACCACATCAAACTGCTCGACGCCTACCGCTCGACCATGGAGGAGTACGGCCTGTCCTCACCGCCCGGATACGGTCCGGCTGGCCCAGGACAGGCCGTGTTCTCGGTCAGTTCGTTCATGGACAGCCTCCCTGCCGACAAGTGAGCCTGCCCCGGGCGCCGGGTGCGTCAGGCGCGCCACTCGGCGCCGCGCTCCGGGCCGGCGTCGGCCAGCGCCTTCGCGATGGTGCCGGCGTCGCCCCGGTTCCCGTACACCGGCGTGCCCGGCTGCTGACGCCAGGACTCGTCGAGGCCGCCGGCGTCGACGGTGTCGAAGCCCAGCTCGTCGATCAGCTCCCGGACGGCCTGCTTGGCGGCCGGGTCGTCGCCGGCGACCGGAAGGGCCTGGCGGCCGGGGGCACCGTGGGGGAGACCCCTGTCGAGGATGTCCTGGGCGAACGTACCGTTGAACGCCTTGATCACTGGATGGCCGATCTGCTGCTCGGTCCAACGGCTCTCCGGCAGCCCCTCCTCGATGGCGGGGATACGTCCGTCGCGCTGCTGCGGGTAGTAGTTCCCCGTATCGATGACGGCGACGTCGTCGGCCGCTCCATCGAGGATGCCGGAGGGCAGGTCCGGGACGGCCTTGAGGGGGACGGTCACCACGACGACACGTGCTCCCCGAGCCGCCTCCGCGGACGTCACCGGCGTGGCACCCGTCTCCTCGGCCAGTGCCGTGAGCGTCTCGGGCCCGCGGGAGTTCGCGACGGACACGTCGTGCCCCAGCGCCGTGAGCCGCCGCGCGAGGTTGCCGCCGATGTTGCCGGCCCCGATGATGCCGATCTTCATGATTTCAAACCTTTCTGATGCCGGGATCTTGGGGTGAAAGGGTCTCGCCGGTTCATCAACCCCGGGGAAAGTGACCCTATTCCGGGCCCGCCGAATCGGTTCGGCGGCGGGGCGGCGGATGAGAGCGTTCCTGAAGGGCACGTATGGGGCGACAAGCGGAACCCGAAGCGGAACCCCGTTGCCCAACTCGGAGGCGGTGCCCGTGCTGCACGGAATCGATGTCAGCGGCTATCAGACGGAATTCGACACGGACGGTCTGGACTTCGTCTTCGTCAAGGCGACCGAGGGTCGTTCCTATGTAAATCCGAAGATGAAGGGTCAGGTGAAACGAGCCAGGGACGCCGACTGCGTCGTCGGTTTCTACCACTTCCTCTGGCCCGGACACGCGAAGGACCAGGCCGAGTACTTTGTCGAGAGGACACCCGAGAACGAGGGCGATCTCCTCGCCGTCGACTGGGAGCAGACGGGCGAAGGCACGCGCGCCGACAGCGCGGACAAGGACCGTTTCATCCGCGAGGTGAAGAGGATGAGGCCGCACCACCGCGTCCTGCTCTACTGCAACCGCTCGTTCTGGATCAACCACGACACGAGTTCGTACGCCGGCGACGGGCTGTGGATCGCCGACTACGGCAAGGCGGCAGCGCCACGGATCGACGCGGACTGGCGCATCCACCAGTACACCGACGACCCCCTCGACAAGAACGTGGCCGACTTCCCCTCGCGGCAGGCGATGAGGGCCTGGGCCACGCCCTGAGGGAGGGCACGCAGCCGAGGACGACGCATGGTCGTCAACACGGACGCCGTGGCCATCGGCCAATGGAGTGTCCTTTGCCAGCCACTGGTGCAGTGCGCACGGAGACGACCTGCGGTTCCGCCCCGGGGAGTCCATTCTGGTCGCCGAGTCCGCAGATCGGCCGTCGACCGAAGGAGTGCCGCAGTGACGACGAGGGGTCCCTCAGTATCGGCGGAAGCCGATGCCGCCTACCAGGACGAACTGCCTGTACGGCGTCGGCAGCCGGGGAACGTGGTCATCAGGTGGCTGACCACCACCGACCACAAGACCATCGGCACGTTGTATCTGATGACCTCGTTCGCCTTCTTCATCATCGGTGGTGTCCTGGCGCTCGTCATGCGCGCCGAACTGGCCCGCCCGGGTGACCAGATCATTTCGAACGAGCAGTACAACCAGGCGTTCACGATGCACGGCACGATCATGCTGCTGATGTTCGCGACGCCGCTGTTCGCGGGATTCGCGAACTGGATCATGCCGCTGCAGATCGGCGCCCCCGACGTGGCGTTCCCGCGGCTGAACATGCTGGCCTACTGGCTGTACCTCTTCGGGTCGCTGATCGCGGTGGCCGGCTTCCTCACCCCGCAGGGCGCGGCCGACTTCGGGTGGTTCGCCTACTCCCCGCTCACCGACGCGGTCCGCTCACCGGGTATCGGTGCCGATCTGTGGATCATGGGTCTGGCCTTCTCCGGTTTCGGGACGATCCTCGGCTCGGTCAACTTCATCACCACGATCATCTGCATGCGCGCCCCCGGCATGACGATGTTCCGCATGCCGATCTTCACCTGGAACGTCCTGCTGACCGGTGTCCTGGTCCTGCTCGCGTTCCCGGTCCTGGCCGCCGCGTTGCTGGCATTGGAGGCGGACCGGAAATTCGGTGCACACGTCTTCGACGCCGCCAACGGCGGCGCACTGCTCTGGCAGCACCTCTTCTGGTTCTTCGGCCACCCCGAGGTGTACATCATCGCCCTGCCGTTCTTCGGCATCGTCACGGAGATCCTCCCCGTCTTCAGCAGGAAGCCGATTTTCGGTTATGTCGGTCTGATCAGCGCGACGATCGCCATTGCCGGTCTCTCGGTGACGGTGTGGGCGCACCACATGTATGTCACCGGTGGCGTGCTGCTGCCGTTCTTCTCCTTCATGACCTTCCTCATCGCGGTCCCGACCGGTGTGAAGTTCTTCAACTGGATCGGCACGATGTGGAAGGGCTCGCTGTCCTTCGAGACACCGATGCTCTGGTCCATCGGATTCCTCGTCACCTTCCTCTTCGGCGGGCTCACCGGTGTGCTCCTGGCCTCGCCGCCGCTGGACTTCCACGTCTCCGACTCGTACTTCGTCGTCGCGCACTTCCACTACGTCGTCTTCGGCACCGTGGTCTTCGCGATGTTCGCCGGATTCCACTTCTGGTGGCCGAAGTTCACCGGCAAGATGCTGGACGAGCGGCTCGGGAAGGTGACCTTCTGGACGCTGTTCATCGGCTTCCACGGCACCTTCCTCGTGCAGCACTGGCTGGGTGCGGAGGGCATGCCGCGGCGTTACGCGGACTACCTCGCGGCCGACGGCTTCACCGCCCTGAACACGATCTCGACGATCTCCTCGTTCGTGCTCGGACTGTCGATGCTTCCCTTCCTGTACAACGTCTGGAAGACCGCCAAGTACGGCAGGAAGATCGAGGTCGACGACCCCTGGGGCTACGGCCGCTCGCTCGAATGGGCGACGTCCTGCCCGCCCCCGCGTCACAATTTCCTGACGCTTCCGCGGATCCGCTCCGAATCCCCGGCGTTCGACCTGCACTACCCCTCGATCCGCGCTCTCGAAGACGCGGTGAACCAGCCTCAGGCATCCGTCACGGTGGCGCCCGGGGACAAGCAGGCTTAGGCGTGTTTCGAAAGTCCCGCCTGCCTGGCGACGCCTGGCACGCACCGGACGACGGCTACAGGAGAGGAGGACCGCGTGAAGCCGGACGAGGAGAGTGCCCGAGGTGTGGCCCAGGTTGAGGGCTACCTGCTCTGGAACGCCGAGGTCGAGCAGGCCCGTAGGCGGGCACGCCGGTTCACCGACGCACTGCCCTGGCTCACCACCGCCCAGCGGGACGACGTCGAGCGCGTCTACGTGGCGGACCGGGTCGAGCTCTGCCGGGAGACGCTCACGAGGATCGCCGGCCGTGCCGTGGAACTGCGGGGCGAGTACACCGCACGTTACGAACGCCTGAGGATCCGCTGTGTGGCTATGTCCGTACTGACCGTCGGCACGGTGGGCGGCATGTGCGCCGCACTCACCCTGATCGGCCGCTGACCTGCGTGCGGGGCGCCCGGGCCCGCGCCCGGGCGCCCCGCACGTCAGTGGCGTACCAGGCAGAAGGGGTGCCCTGCCGGATCCGCGTACACACGCCATCCCCGCGCGTCGGGCCCCCGGTCCAGCACGGTCGCCCCGAGCGCGAGCACCTGCTCATGCGCGTGCTCCAGCTCGGGGACACCGAAGTCGAGGTGGAACTGCTGCGGGCGGTCAGGGTCCGGCCACCTCGGAGGGCTGTAGGGCTCGACCCGCTGGAAGCAGAGCACGAGTCCCGCTGGAGAGTGCACCGTCGCCCAGTCGTCGCCGAGCGCCCACCGTCCGTCGGGCCGGTCGGCCTCCCCGCCGAGGACGGCCGCGTAGAACCTGGCCAGTTCCGCCGGATCGGGACAGTCCAGCACCACACACTGCAGCTCAGCGATCATGGTCGCATCCTAGAAGCCCACGCTCACCGGACGGGAACCGCCCACGCCCTGTCGAGATCCGCGAGCTGTGCGGCGAGCAGATTGGCGTGCGGCGGCGGCAGTTCGGCCGCACGGTGGTCCAGCTGCACGGCGCACGCGGTCGTGGTGTCGATGAGCCGCTCCACCGCCCCCGCGACACTCTCGGATCCGGCGGAGTGCCGAGCCACCGGCGGGAGTTCGGCAGCCGAGAGGTCGATCGCCGTACGCGCCGCCGCCAGCGACCGATAGGCGTCACGGCGGAGCACTCCCCTCCCCGCACGGTCCTCCGGAGCACTCAGGACATGCCCCAGGTAGCGGTGCGCCGCGTCCACCGTCGTATCGAGAGCCGCCCGCACGGTGTGGCCCCGCCGCCCCGGCAGCGGGAGGTGCCCCACGAGCAGCACCGCCCCGCAGGCGAGGAGGGACTCCACCACCCGGCCCCACGCAGCGGGGGGTTCGCCGCCCAGCAGGACCAGGGACAGCACGAGGACGGTGACCACCAAGGTCTGCACCGCGAAGTGGCGGGTGGCGACCGGAAGGAGCGCGCCGCACAGGGCCACGGCCGCGACCAGGGGGAAAGGCCCGGACACCAGCAGGGCCAGGACGCCGAAGACCGCGGCGCCCGCGACCGTTCCCACGGCACGGCACACCACCCGCGAGGCCAGCGGCCCGAGGTCCGGCTTCACGAGGAAGACCGTGGTGGCCGGCAGCCAGTACCAGTGCTCGTGGTGGAGCCACTGAGCCACGACCGTACTCGTCGCACAGCACAACGCGACCCGCAGGCCGTACTCGCGCCCCGCGGCGCTCCACGCCCGGCCGAGGACGGAGGCCCGCGAGCGTTGCCCGCGCCGGCCCGGCTCCGGGTCGGCGCCACCGTCGAAGGCCGACGCGGCACGCAGCAGAGCATCGTCCAGGGCCCTCAGCCCGGGATCCGTACGGGCCGGGGCGGGCAGTGGCCCGCACGTCTCCCCCGTCCGCACCGCGGCCGCCAGCCTGCGGGGGCCCTCCACGATCCTGGCGGGCAGCGGATCCCCGGCCCAGGCCAGCGCCGTCGCGGCTTCGGCCAGCGGGAACGCCGCCGCGTACTGACCATGCAGCCTGCGCTCGGCCGCGGAGCTCGCGTAGCGGCGCAGCCGCGGCCCGGACAGCGCGTCCTGCGCCTGGTCGAGCGCGGAGCTCAGCGCCGCGCGCCCGGCCAGGGCCCGGGGGCCGCCGGTGGCCTCCAGAAGCCGTGCCACGGCCTCGTACACGGCGGCGACCGCCTCCCGCTCGCCGTCGAGCCTGTACGGCCCGCTGCCGAGCCCGCCCGGAGAGGGCAGGAGCAGCCGGAGCAGGAGGAGCCATCCCGCACCGCCCAGGAACAGCAGCGCGCGCAGCGGGCCGGGCTCGGGCAGCGGCATGCCGGCCCCGATCACGACCGCGACCAGCATCTGTGTGCCGCAGGCCGACGCCACGGGCCCCGTGGAACTGAGCGCGCCGGCCACCAGACCCAGCAGCCCGAACACGACCGGCAGGACGACCATGGACCGGCCGCCGCCCACGGCGGCCGCCGTCATCGTGCCGAACAACAGGCCCGCGGAGCCCGCCAGGGCGGGAAGCCCAAGTCGGGCGACCGAGGCGCGGCGGCTGCCGGGCCGGTCGTTGATACCCGCCAGCATCGCTCCGAGCGCGGCCGGGACCCCCGCGGTCGGCCGCTCGGCGAGGACCGACACGAGCAAGGGTGCGGCGGCGAGCGCCCCGCGCAGGACCGCGCTCCAGGGGACGGGCCCGCGCTGGGACCGCAGCACGTGGGCGAGCCACGGGGGAAGCCGATGGGTGAGCGGAGAGCGTGTGGTCACCGTGCTCCTGTCCGAGGGGAAGGTGTCGTGTCGCCTGCGGACACCTTCGGCCTGGGCTCGGCCCCAGCCTAGATCCCTTACGTGGAGGGGGTGCTACCTGCTCGTTTCCGCAGCATGACGGTGTTCCGGAGCGCGGCTGTCAGAGGGCGGTGGCGAAGTTCTGCGTCCATACGGGGCCACCCGACGAGTCCTCCCTGCCGATCCCGATCTCCTTGAAGGCGCAGTTGAGGATGTTCGCCCGGTGGCCGTCACTGTTCATCCAGGCGTCCATCACCGCCTCGGCGGTCTGCTGGCCCTTCGCGATGTTCTCGCCGTACGTGCTCCACCGGTACCCGACGGCGGTGATGCGCGCGCCGGGGTCCGTGCCGTCCGGGGAGGTGTGGGAGAAGTAGTCCCGCGCCACCATGTCCGCGGAATGACGCGACGCGGCCTTCGTCAGCAGGCTGTCGCCGCTCACCGCGGAGCAGCCTTCCCGTGAACGCTCGCTGTTGACCAGGGCGATGACTTCCTCGGCCACCGACGGGGCGGATGAGGCCTTGGGCGCCGGAGCCGGCGCCGGCGCCGAGGACGGTGTGCGCGGCTTCGGCGCCCGCTCGGGTGCGGAGGGGGCGCTCCGGCTTCTGGAGGCGGACGGAGACGCGCTCGCCGAGGGTTTCGGCGAGGCGGAGGAGGGCGACGGGGATGCGGAGGAGGGGGACGCCGACGGGGTGGACGGCGTGGGCACCGGTGCCGACGGACCCGTGAGAGGGGTCACGGCGGTCGCCGGGTCTTCGCCGCCGTCGTCCGTGTACAGGTGCACGGCACCTCCGCCGCCTCCCAGTACCGCGACGGCTGCCAGTCCGGCGACGACCGTGGTGCGGCGACGGCGTCTCGCACCCTCGCGCCGCCGTTCGGCACGTCCGGCGCCGGACACCGCGGCGGCGGTCGCGGGCAGGAACGCCGTCGGAAGGAGGTCCTCCGCAGGTCCGGCGGCAGACGCCGCGACCGGGACCAGAGCCAACCCCACCAGCAGGCCCTCCGCCGGAACCAGGCCCGAACGGTGCCCCGCGCACACCGTGCACTGGCGCGCATGCCGCGCCAGGCGCTTGCGCCAGAGCGCGGACGGCACCCCGTCCCACCGGGCCGCCAGGTCCTCCAGCAGGACGCAGCGGGGCTCCGCCGCCAGGGCGCGCACCACCACCCGGGCCGCTTCGAGCCGCTCCTTCATCCGCTGGACACGCACCGCGGTGTGCTGAGGGGACAGGTCGAGGGCGGTCGCCACCTCGGCCCGGGACAGCTCCCCGGCCGTCTCCAGCCACCACAGCGACACCAGCTCGCGGTCCTCCTCGTCCAGCCAGCGAGTGGCCTCGGCCGCCTCCCGGCGCTGGCCGGTCAGGCCGAGCCGTGCGATCGTCAGCTCGACGAAGTCGGCGGCGGGATCGACGACGTCGTACGCGCCCTCCATCCCGTCCGCGGATATCTCCCCGGTCCTGCGCGTGCGCCAGTGGCCGCGGATCTCGTTCATGGTGATGGCCACGAACCAGGACCGGAAGCTCCTCGGCGTACGCAGCGAGGGCAGGCCGCGGAGCATGCGCAGCACACTGTCCTGGACGACGTCGTCGACGTCGGCATGCCCGTTCAGCGCCCGGCCGACGATGTTGTAGACCAGCGGCAGATAGGACGCGACGAGCTGGTCCTGCGCTTTCGTGTCGCCCTTCTGCGCGGCCTTGATCAACGCTGTCTCGCGTGCCTCGCCCATGCTCTGCTCACTCTTCCGGGATCCTGTTCCGTCACTTCCCACACTCGGGAGACGCTGTGCGGCGGGGACGATAACAGGAATCCGGTCAGGTGCTCGAGATCCGCTCCCGGATCCGCACACGCGGACGGGGGGGGGGGGGGGGGGGGGGGGGGGGGGGCGCCGGGGCGGGGGGGGGGGGGGGGGGGGGGGGGGGGGGCGGGGGGCGGCGGGGGGGGGGGGGGGGGGGCGGGGGGGGGGGGGGGGGGGTGGGGGGGGGGGGGGGGGGGGGGGGGGGCGTGCCGCCGCGGGTTCCGGCTCGGGCTCGGCGATGACCGCT
>NZ_JBIWKR010000019.1:0-121258 GCF_044765765.1 Streptomyces sp. NPDC102402 | reverse complement strand
TCTGAGGCGGAGGGTTCGTTTCGAGGAGACGGTGCGGGTTCTGCTGGAGCGTGGTTTCGGGACGTTCGTGGAGTGCAGTGCGCATCCGGTTCTGACGATGGGGGTGCAGGAGACCGCGGAGAGCGTGCCGGGCACCGACGTCCTGGCGGTGGGTTCGCTGCGTCGTGGTGAGGGCGGGCTGGAGCGGTTCCTGGCCTCCGCGGCGGAACTCTTCGTGCGTGGGACGGACATCGACTGGACCGCCCTGTTCGAGGGGACCGGGGCCCGTACCGTCGACCTCCCCACCTACGCCTTCCAACACCAGCACTACTGGCTCGAACCCTCTGTCCGGTCCGCCCCCGACGCCGACCCCACCGGCACGGACACCTGGCGCTACCGCACCACCTGGAAGGGAATCGCCGAGCCGGCGTCCGCCGCCGCCCCGGACCTCTCCGGGCGATGGCTCCTCGTCCTCCCCGAGGGCGCGCGCGGCGACGCCGAGGCGTTCGCCGACGCGGCCGAGGCCACCCTCGTCCGGCACGGCGCCCGCACCGAGCGCCTGACCGTCGACGCCCGCACCGCCACCCGCCAGACCCTGGCCGACCGGCTCTCCGCGTACGAAACCGGCGCGGGAACCACCGAGGTGCCCTTGAGGGCCTCCGCCGGACCCTTCGACCGCATCCTCTCCCTCCTCGGGACCGACGGGCGACCGCACCCCGAGCACCCCGGGCTGGCCCTCGCCGTGCTCGGCACCACCCTTCTCGCGCAGGCGGCTGCCGACGCCGGTCTCACCGCGAGGCTGTGGGCCGCGACCCGCGGAGCCGTCGCTGTCTCACCCGCCGAACGGCCCGGTTCCGACGGCGCCCAGGTCTGGGGACTCGGCCGCGGCGTCGCACTGGAGCACCCCACCCTCTGGGGCGGCCTGGTGGACCTGCCCGAGGTCCCCGACGAGCGCGCCTGGCAGAGGCTGGCCGCCGCCCTGGCGGGCATCGCCGACGAGGACCAGATCGCCGTCCGCGCGTCCGGCAGCTACGGACGCCGGCTCGTCCCCGCCGCCGGCACCCCCTCCCGCCGCACCTACACCCCTCGTGGCACTGTCCTGGTGACGGGCGGTACGGGCGCCCTCGGCGCCCATGTCGCCCGCTGGCTCGCGGGGGCCGGTGCCGGGCACCTGGTGCTCACCAGCCGCCGTGGCCCGTCCGCGCCGGGTGCGGCCGAACTGGCCGAGGAGCTGCGTGCACTGGGCGCCGAGGTCACCGTCGCCGCCTGCGACGTCTCCGACCGCGAGGCGCTGGCCGCCCTGCTGGAGGCCCACCCGCCCACCGCCGTCTTCCACACCGCCGGCGTCCCGCACTCGGCAGCCTTCCTCGACACCGACGCGAATACCCTCCCCGAGGTGTACGCGGGCAAGGTCACCGGCGCCCTGCACCTGGACGAGCTGACGCGCACCCGTGAACTCGACGCGTTCGTCCTCTACGCCTCCGGAGCCGGAGTCTGGGGCAGCGGCGGCCAGAGCGCCTACGGGGCCGCGAACGCCGCCCTCGACGCCCTCGCCGAACGGCGCCGCGCCGAGGGCCTGCCCGCCACCTCCGTGGCCTGGGGCCTGTGGGGCGGCGGCGGCATGGGTGAGGGCGCCGGCGAGGAGTTCCTCAGCAGCCGCGGTCTTCGCGCCATGGACCCCGAACGGGCCGTGGCGGCCCTGGCGCGGGCCCTGGACCGCGAGGACGGCTGCATCGCGCTCACCGACATGGACTGGCCGCTCTTCGCCAAGGGGTTCACGACCTTCCGGCCAAGCCCGCTGATCGGCGAACTGCCCGGCGTGCGCGGCTCCGGCGGTGACGGAACCGCCGGAGCGGCCGACGACGATCCCGCCGGGGCGGATGCGGACGGCCTGCCCGCCCGGCTCGCCGCAGCCGGCCCCGACGAACAGTACGAGATCGTGCTCGACGAGGTCCGCTGCAGCGTCGCGGCCGTGCTCGGCCACGCCGGACCCGAGGACGTCGACCCCGAAGAGGCGTTCAAGGACCTCGGATTCAGCTCGCTCACCGCGGGCGAACTCGCGGCTCGGCTCAGCCGGGCCTGCGGCCGGAAGCTGCCCCCCACCCTGGTCTTCGACCACCCCACGGCCGCCGCCATGGCCGGGCACCTGGCCGGGCTCCTCCGCCCGGCAGTCGCAGCGGGCGCCGGCACCCCCGAGGAGCAGCGGATCAGGGCCGCCCTGGCCACACTCCCGCTGGGCGTGCTGCGTGAGGCGGGGCTGCTGGACACCCTGCTCGCCCTGGCCTCCGAGGAGCCCGGCACAGCGGCGCCCGAGCGGTTCTCAGGCGCCGGCGGGTTCGATGGGGCGGACCGGTTCGACGCCGTCGGCGCGATCGACGAACTCGACGGGGACGCGCTGATCGAACTGGCGCTGCGCGACGCGGCCTGAGCCGTGCCCCAGCCGGGGGCCATGAGGCCGCCGCTCCGCCCGACCGCCCAGAGAGGGATCCCACCGATGGCCATGTCCTCCGAAAAGCTCATGGAGGCGCTACGGACCTCACTGAAGGAGACCGAGCGTCTGCGCCGGCGCAACCGGGAGCTGACCGCGGCCGCGCACGAGCCCGTCGCCGTTGTCGGCATGGCCTGCCGGTACCCGGGCGGAGCCGACTCCCCCGAGGCCCTGTGGGAACTGGTCGCCTCCGGGACGGACGCTGTCGCGCCCTTCCCGGAGGACCGCGGCTGGGACCTCGACGGGCTCTACGACCCGGACCCCGATTCGCAGGGCACCACATACTGCGACCAGGGCGGTTTCCTCGCCGGCGCCGGCGACTTCGACGCCGCGTTCTTCGGGATCTCACCGCGTGAGGCCGTCGTCATGGACCCCCAGCAGCGGCTGCTCCTCGAGGTGTCCTGGGAGGCCCTGGAGCGCACCGGACTCGACCCGCGCACCCTGCGCGGGACCGACACGGGCGTCTACATCGGCGCCGCCCACGCCGAGTACGCCACCGACCTTGACCGGGTACCGGCCGGATCCGAGGGCTACCTCCTGACCGGCAGCGCCGACGCGGTGCTCTCCGGCCGGATCAGCTACGTCCTCGGGCTCGAGGGCCCGGCCATGACGTTGGAGACGGCCTGCTCCTCCTCTCTGGTCGCCCTGCACCTGGCCGTCTCCGCGCTTCGCCGCGGCGAATGCGGCCTGGCACTGGCGGGCGGTGCGGCCGTCATGCCCGACGCCGCCGCGTTCGTCGAGTTCTCCCGGCAGAAGGGCCTCGCGGCGGACGGCCGCTGCAAGGCCTTCTCCGCCGACGCGGACGGCACCGGCTGGGCCGAGGGCGCGGGCGTGCTCGTACTGGAGCGGCTCTCCGACGCGCGCCGGGCGGGCCGTACCGTGCTCGCCGTCATCCGCGGTTCGGCCGTCAACCAGGACGGAGCCAGCAACGGCCTCACCGCCCCCAACGGCCCTTCCCAGCAGCGGGTCATCCGCGCGGCCCTCGCCGACGCGGAGCTCGACCCGCAGGCCGTCGACGCCGTCGAGGCGCACGGCACCGGGACCCGCCTCGGGGACCCCATCGAGGCCCAGGCCCTGCTCGACGTCTACGGGCAGGGCCGCGAGGCGGACCGGCCCCTGTGGCTCGGCTCCCTCAAGTCCAACATCGGCCACTCGCAGGCCGCCGCCGGGGTCGGCGGTGTCATCAAGACCATCCAGGCCATGCGCCACGGCCTGCTGCCCAAGACCCTGCACGCCGCCACCCCCACCCCGCACGCCGACTGGTCCTCGGGCCGGGTACGGCTGCTGACCGAGCCGGTGGACTGGCCGGCGGGCCCGCGCCCGCGCCGCGCCGGGATCTCCGCCTTCGGCGTGGGAGGTACGAACGCCCACGTGATCGTGGAGGAAGCGGCCGAAGACGCCGACGCCGAGGACACGGTCGGAGCCGACGCCCCGGGCACCGCCCCCGCCGGCACCCCCGCCCCCGGCACGGCTTCCGCAGGCTCCCCCGGGGGCGAGCCGGGTCCGGAGCGCCCGATCGCCTGGTTCCTCTCCGGCCGCTCCGGCGAAGCCCTCCGTGCCCAGGCCGGACGACTGCGCACCCACCTCGCCGGACCGGCCGCCGCCGACGCCTCCGCCGAGGCCGTCGGCCACGCCCTGGCCACCACCCGCACCGCCTTCGAGCACCGGGCCGTCCTCCTCGGCAGCTCGTACGAGAAACTCACCGGCGCGCTCGAAGCCCTCGCCGAGGGCGCCCTCTCGCCCGCCGTCGTCACAGGAGTGCGCCGCCGCGAGGCGGGGACGGCCTTCCTCTTCACCGGACAGGGCAGCCAGCGCCCCGGCATGGCCCGCGAGCTGCGCGCCACCCAACCGGTGTTCGCCCAGGCCTTGGACGCCGTCGCCGAACGCCTCGACCCCCACCTCGACCGCCCGCTCGCCGCAGTGCTCGACGCGGCACCCGGCACCCCCGACGAAGCCCTGCTGCACCGGACCCAGTACGCCCAGGCGGCTCTCTTCGCCGTCGAGACCGCCCTGTTCCGGCTGCTGGAGCACTGGGGCATGCGCCCCGACGTCCTCCTCGGCCACTCCGTGGGCGAGATCGCGGCCGCCCACGCGGCCGGTGTCCTCGGCCTCGACGACGCCTGCGCCCTTGTCGCAGCCCGCGGCCGGCTGATGCAGGCGCTCCCGGCCGGCGGCGCGATGCTGTCCGTACGGGCCTCCGAGGACGAGGTCCGTGAGATCCTGGCCGGCCGCGAGGACGCCCTCGCCGTCGCCGCCGTCAACGGCCCCCGGTCGGTGGTCCTCTCCGGGACCGAGGAGGCCGTCGGACAGGCGGCGGACCTGCTCGCCGAACGTGGCCGCAAGACCAAGCGGCTGACGGTCAGCCACGCTTTCCACTCGCCGCTCATGGACCCCATGCTGGAGGAGTTCCGGGTCCTGGCCGACGGGCTCTCGTACCGGGCCCCCCGGATACCCGTCGTCTCCAACGTCACCGGCCGCCGGGCCACCGGCGATGACCTGCGCACCGGCGCGTACTGGGCCGGGCACGTCCGCGCGGCGGTCCGCTTCGCCGACGGAGTGCGCACCGCCCGCGAGCTGGGCGCGGCCACCTTCGTCGAACTCGGCCCCGACGGCGTTCTCTGCGGCATGGCCCAGGAAGTGCTTTCCGCGGACGGCACCGGCGCGGAACCGGCCGCGCTGGTCCCCGTGTTGCGCCGCGGCCGCCCCGAGAACGCCACCCTGCTGCGGGCGGTGGCCACCGCGTCGAGCCGCGGCGCCGCCCTCGACCGCGGCCGGCTCTTCCCCACCGCCCCCGTCCGGCCGGTCCCGCTGCCCGTGTACGCCTGGCAGCACCGCCGGTACTGGATCGCCCCCACCCCCCGCGGAGGCGGCCGAGGCCCGGCCGGAGGGCCCCGCCGCCACCACGTCACCTGGGACCTGCTGCCCGCCTCCACCGGCACCCCCCTGACCGGCACCTGGCTGCTGATCGAGCCCTCCGGAGCCGCCTCCGGGTCGGCCGGCGACCGCGCCGAGCGGGCCCTGCGCGCCCGCGGCGCCCGTGTCCGGCGGCTCCCGGTCGATCCCGGGCGAGCCGACCGGGCCGCCCTCGCCGAAGTGCTGGCATCCCACGCCGGCACGCCCGCCGGCGCCCGGGGCGACACAGCCGCCGTCGTCGAGGGGGTCCTCTCCCTGCTGGGCACGGACGACCGGGAACGGCCCGGCTCCGGGCTGGTCCCATCCTCCGTACAGGCCACCCTCTCCCTCGCCCAGGCGATGGAGGAGACGTCCATGACCGCCCGCCTCTGGTGCGCGACCCGGGGGGCCGTGGCCATCGCACCCGGCGAGCGGCCGCGGCAGGCGGCGGCCCAGCTCTGGGGACTCGGGCGCGTCGCCGCGCTCGAACTCCCCACGCTGTGGGGCGGACTGGTCGACCTGCCCGAAACCGCGACCGGAACCGAGGAGGACGAGGCCTGGCGGCTGCTGGCCGAGGTCCTCGGCGGCTCCGAGGACCAAGTGGCCGTCCGTGGCGCTCGCACCCACGGCCGCCGGCTCGCCGCTGCCCCCGCGCCGTGCGTCACCGCGCCGTACCGTCCCCGTGGCACCGTCCTGATCACCGGCGGCACCGGCGCCCTCGGCGGCCATCTCGCCCGCCGGCTCGCCCGCGAGGGCGCCGAGCACCTGCTGCTCGTCACCCGGCGCGGAGCCCGTGCACCCGGTGCCGCGGACCTGGAGGCCGAACTCCTCGCCCTCGGAGCCAAGGCCACCTTCGCCGCCTGCGACGTCGCCGACCGCGACGCGCTCGCCGCGCTCCTCGGAGAGATCCCCTCCGACGCCCCACTCACCGCCGTCTTCCACGCCGCGGGCGTGCCCCAGGTCAGCCCGCTCACCGAAACCGGACCCGAACTCGTCTCCGACGTCTACGCCGGGAAGGTCGCCGGTGCCCTGCACCTCGACGAGCTCACCCGGGACCTCGGCCTCGACGCCTTCGTCCTCTACTCCTCCGGCGCGGGCGTGTGGGGCAGCGCCGGACAGTGCGCCTACGGCGCCGCGAACGCCGGGCTCGACGCCCTCGCCGAACGGCGCCGCGCCGAGGGCCTGCCCGCCACCTCCGTGGCCTGGGGCCTGTGGGGCGGCGGCGGCATGGGCGACGGCGAAGGCGCCGCGTACCTGCGCCGCAGGGGGGTGCGCCCCATGGACCCGCAGGACGCTCTCACCGAGCTCTTCCGCGCCGTCGCCGCGGGCGAGGCCCAGATCACCGTCACCGACACCGACTGGGAGCGGTTCGCCCTCGGGTTCACCTCCCGCCGGCCCAGCCCGCTCATCTCCGCTCTCGCCTCCGCCGCTCCCGCCTCGGCCTCTGCCTCCTCCGCCCCGGCCGCCGGTGACGGGGCCGCGACCGGTCCCCGGCCGCGCGACCTGCGTGCCGAACTCTCCGTTCTCGGCCCGGCCGAGCACACCGCGGCCGTCCGGAACCTGGTCCGCACCGAGGCCGCCGCCGTGCTCGGGTACGAGAGCCCCGACGAGGTCACCGCCGACGTGCCCTTCACCCTGGCCGGGTTCGACTCCCTCGCCGTCGCGGAGCTGCGGCGCCGGCTCATCACCGCGACCGCCACCGATCTGAACCCCGAGACCTTCTACGACCACAACACCCCGGACGCGCTCGCCGCCCACCTGCTGGACCTCCTCCAGGAACCGGCCGCCCCGGCCGGCCCCGCGGACGCGGGCCCCGGCGACACCACACTGGTCGCGGTCTACCGTTCCGCGGTCGCCGACAGCCGGGTCGCCGAAGCCGTCGAGGCCCTCGGCGCCGTATCCGCCCTGCGCCCGGCCTTCACCGACCCCGCGCAGCAGCCCGTCACCCCCGTCCGGCTGGCCGACGGCCCCGCCGGGGACCAGGGCCCGCTGCTCATCGCGGTCACCGGCACCGCTGCCGTCTCCGGCCCGGCCGAGTTCGCCGCCTTCGCGGCAGCCCTCGCCGGCCGCCGCACCGTGGTCGCCCTGCCCCAGCCCGGCTTCCGGCCCGGCGAACTGCTGCCCGGCACCCTCGAAGCGCTGTGCGGGGCCCACGCCGAGGCCATCGCCCGGTACGCCGACGGGCGGCCGTACGCCCTGGTCGGCCACTCCGCCGGGGCCAACGCCGCCCACACGCTGACCCGGCACCTGGAGGCCCGCGGCACCGGGCCCACCGCCCTGGTGCTGGCCGACGTCTACACCCCCAGCGCCCCCGGGGCCATGGGCACCTGGCGGGACGTCATGCTCCGCTGGGCGACGGACCGCACGGTCGTACCGCTCGACGACACACGGCTCACGGCCATGGGCGCGTACCACCGGCTGCTGCTGGACTGGACCCCCCGGCCCACCCGCGCCCCGGTCCTGCACCTGCGGGCGGACGAACCCATGGCCCCGTGGACCGACCCGGTGACGGACTGGCGGTCCGTCTGGAACGGCGCCCACACCGTCACCGACGTACCCGGCAACCACTTCACGATGATGACCGAGCACGCCCCGACCACGGCCCGCACCGTCGATGCCTGGCTCGATGTGCTGGCCGGCGGTGACCGATGACGAGGAGTCGCACATGACAGCCGAGCTGCTGACCGACGCCCCGGTCCGCGAGACCGCCCTTGCGCGTGCCCGCCGGGCCCGCAGGGACCAGCTCACCCGCGCCGCCCAGTGGTTCGCGGGGACCCGGAACGACCCCTACGGCCTGATCCTCCGGTCCGGCACCGAGGACCCCCGCCCCTACGAGGAGCGCGTCCGCGCCGAGGGGCCGCTGTCCTACAGCGAGCCGCTCGACACCTGGGTGACGGCCGACCGCGCCGTCGCCCAGGAGATCGTCGCCGGCGCAGCCTTCGACGGCCCCGCCCCGGAGGCCGCCCCTGACGGGCTCGCCCAGTGCGGCGCGGTGCTCGACGTGGACCGGGAGACCGCCGCCCGCCTGGCCCCGCTCACCTCCCTCGGCAGCCCCCTGCTGTGGGCCCCCGAGGAGGGGTGCGTGGAGAAGCGGACCGTGACGCTCGCCCGCGCGATCCTCGCCGGACTCGGCGACCGCTTCGACCTCACCGAGGACTTCGCGCGCCGACTCGTCGGCCAGGTGATCGCCGAACAGCTCGGCCTGCCCGAGGGCGCCCACGAGCGGTTCGTCCAGATCCTGCCCGACTGCCGGCACGCCCTCGACGGGCTACTCTCCCCCCAGCTCCACGCAGTGGGCCGCGCCGCCGAGCGGGCCGAGGCCACCCTCTCCACGCTGCTCGCCGAAGGCCTCCACGAGGCCGGCGCCGACAGCGTCCGGGCCGCCCGGATCCTCGCTGTCAGCGCCGCCGAGACCACCGCCGTGCTCGTCACCAACGCCGTGCGCGGGCTCCTCGCCGAGCCCGGCGCGTGGAAGCGGCTGGCCGCCGGTCCCGCCCTGGCCGCCGGCGTCGTCGAGGACACCCTGCGCACGGACCCGCCCGTCCGGCTGGAGACCCGCAGCGTCATCGCCGACACCGTCCTCGCGGGCACCGCACTGCCTGCCGGCAGCCGCGTCACCATCCTCGTCGCCGCCGTCAACCGCGACCCCGGGACGCCCGCGGGCGCCGCTCCCTTCGGCCTCCCCGCCGACCTGCACTTCGCGCTCTCCGGCCAGCTGGTCACGGTGATCGCCCGCGCGGCGCTCGGCGCGCTCGCCGAGGCCCTGCCCGAGCTGCGCACCGCCGGCGAGGAGGTCACACGGCCGCGCTCACCGGTCCTGGGCGCCCCCGCGTCCTTCCCCGTCGCCAGGACCGCCTGATGGCCGGGGCCGGCGGCGGCGAAGGCACCGCCCGGCGAAGACCACCACCCCGACCGCAACGAGCCATACGAGGGCGGACGATGCCATGCGCGTACTGATCACGTGCTTCGCGCACAACACTCACTACTACAACCTGGTGCCGTTGGCCTGGGCGCTGCGCGCGGCCGGGCACGAGGTCCGGGTGGCCAGCCAGCCGGCGCTCACCGAGGTGGTCAACGGCTCCGGGCTGGCGGCCGTGCCCGTCGGCGACTTCGACTCGATCGTCGAGCTGATGACGCAGATCGGCGGCGACCCCACCCCGTACCAGGCGGGCTTCGACTTCGCCGAGACGGTCACCGAACCGATCGGCTGGGAGCACGCCCTCGGCCAGCAGACCATGATGACGGCCATGTCGTTCGCGCCGCTCAACGGCGACACGACCATCGACGACATCGTGGAGTTCGCCCGCGCCTGGCAGCCCGACCTGGTGCTCTGGGAGCCCTTCACCTACGCCGGGCCCATCGCCGCGCACGTCACGGGCGCGGCCCACGCCCGCCTCCTGTGGGGCCCCGACGTGATCCTCAACGCGCGCCGTCAGTTCCTCGAACTGCTGGCCGCACAGCCCGAGGAGCGCCGCGAGGACCCCATGGCCGAATGGCTGGCATGGACCCTCGAACGCTTCGGGATCACCCCCGACGCCGCGGCCGTCGAGGAGATCACCCGCGGGCAGGCCACCGTCGACCCGGCTCCCGCGAGCCTGCGCATACCCGTGCCCGGCGAACTCCTGCCGATGCGCTACGTCGCCTACAACGGCCCCGCCGTCATACCGGACTGGCTGCACACCCCGCCCGCCCGGCCACGGGTCTGCGTCACCCTGGGCGTCTCCGCCCGCGAGACCTTCGGCCGCGACGCGGTCCCCTTCGAGGACCTGCTGCACGCCCTCGGCGACATCGACGCCGAGATCGTCGCGACCTTCGACGCGACCCAGCTCGAGGACCGCGAGGCCCTCCCCGCCAACATCCGCGTCGTGGACTTCGTCCCGATGGACGCCCTGCTGCCGACCTGCGCCGCGATCGTCCACCACGGCGGCGCCGGCACCGGCTACACCGCGACCCTGCACGGCGTACCCCAGATCATCGTGGCCTCCCTGTGGGACGCGCCCCTCAAGGCCCGCCTGCACGAGCAGCAAGGGGGCGGCATCGACCTGCCGCCCGAGAAGCTCGACGCCGCGTCCCTGCGCGAGGCGGTCGTACGGGCCCTCACCGACCCCTCGATCACGGCGGCCGCGCACCGGCTGCGGGACGAGGCCCTCGCGGACCCCTCGCCGGCGGAACTCGTCCCGGCCCTCGAACGACTGGCGGCCCGACGGGGCCGCCCGCACACCGCGCACCCCAGCCAAGGAGAGACGACGTGACCACCATCGAAGCCCCCGCGGACCGCGGCTACGCGGACGGCATAGCCCGCCTCTACGACCTGGTCCACCAGGGCAAGGGCAAGGACTACGAGCGCGAGGCGGCCGACCTGGCCGCCCTGGTCTCCTCCCGCACGCCCGGTGCCCGCAGCCTCCTCGACGTGGCCTGCGGCACCGGCCTCCACATGGAGCACCTCGCCCGGGCGTTCGACACCGTCGAGGGCGTGGAGATCTCCGCGGACATGCGGGACATCGCCGTGCGCCGCAACCCGGGCGTGCCCGTCCACCTCGGAGACATGCGCGACTTCGCGCTCGGCACCACGTTCTCCGCCGTCACCTGCATGTTCAGCTCCATCGGCCACATGCGCGACCAGGCGGAACTCGACGCGGCCCTGGCCCGCTTCGCGGACCACCTCGAACCGGGCGGCGTCGTCGTGGTCGAACCCTGGTGGTTCCCCGCCACGTTCACCCCCGGCTTCGTCGGCGCGTCCATCACCGAGGCCGAGGGCAGGACCGTCTCCCGCGTCTCGCACTCGCGGCTGGAGGACGACGCCACCCGCATCGACGTGCACTACCTGATCGCCGAGCCGGGCCGGGACATCACGCACCTCTCCGAGACCCACCTCATCACCCTCTTCACGCGCGAGGCCTACGAGCAGGCCTTCGTCCGTGCCGGCCTCGCCGTCGAGTTCCAGGAGGGCGGCCCGTCCGGGCGAGGGCTCTTCATCGGCACCCGGCCGTGACCCCCGCATGATCGAGGCGATACTCCCGCCCGGGGCGGTCTCGGTCGACACGGCCGGGGAGTTCCCGCCGGAACTGCTCTTCGCGGGGGAGCGGGCACTGATCCGCGACGCCGTCGAGGAACGGCGGCGCGAGTTCGCCACGGTCCGCGTGTGCGCGCACCGGGCGCTCACCGCCCTCGGCCGGGCCGCCGAACCGGTGCTCACCGGGCGCCGCGGCGAACCCCTGTGGCCCGTCGGCACGGTCGGCTCCCTCACGCACTGCGAGGGCTACCGGGGCGCCGCCCTGGCGCCCGCCTGCCGGTGGCGGGCGCTGGGTATCGACGCGGAGCCGCACCTGGCACTGCCGCCGGGCGTGGCCCGTGCGACCGCCTCGGCCGCCGAACGCGAGCAACTGCGCGAACTCGCCCGCCGCCACCCCGGCACCCGCTGGGACCGGCTGCTGTTCAGCGCCAAGGAATCCCTGTTCAAGGCCTGGTCCCCGCTCACCCGCCGGACCCTGGACTTCGACTCCGCGGAACTCGAACTCGACCCGGCGGCACGCTCGTTCACCGCCCGGCTGCGGATCCCCGGACCGGTGCTCGACGGCCGTGCCCTGACCGCGCTGGCCGGCCGGTGGACGGTGGCGGACGGACTTCTCCTGACCGCGGTCGCCGTCCCGGGCCGCCGCTCCGGGCGGTGACCGGGACGGGCCGCCGCTCCTGACGGTGACGGTCCGCCGCCCCTGCCGGTGAGGGGCCGCCGCTCCTGACGGTGGCCGGGAGGGGCCCGCCGCCCTCGGGAACCGCCTGCGCCGTGAGGCAGAACGGCTTGTGATCCGGCGGAGGAACGCCCCGCGCCGCTCCAGGGGCATCCCGCTCGCCGAGGCCCTCGCACGCCCCCGCCGCCCCGCCCCGGGGCGAACTGACCAGCGTAGGTACGGAGCGCGCGTCCTCTCAAGGTGCGGGGAGCACACCGCGTGGCCCCGACCGGGGCCGCCCGTGGTGGCCCGGCCACCGCAGGCGGCCGCCGCCAGGCCCGCCGGGGGCGGTTGACGCTCCGTCGACGGGCCGGTTACGTTCCCCCGGGACGTCATGATCAGGTCGAATCCGCCGGGGGGCTGGGATGACAGGGGAGGACCCGCAGACGGGGACCGAGGTCCTGCGCATCCTCGAACTCCTCGCGGAGGAGGCACCGGCCCACGCGTACGACCAGGTCCTCGCCCAGGCCCGCCGCTCCGGCGCGGCACCCCACCGGATCGACCAGCTGACCCGTGCCAAGGGCCTCGCCCTGGAAGTCAACGCCCTCTTCGACCGGCGCCGCCAGCGCGAGGCCGAACTCGCGGCGCTCGTCGACACCGCCCTCGACCTCACCGCGCCCTCCCGGCTCGACGCCACCCTGCGCCTGATCACCCGCCGAGCCCGGCTGCTGCTCAACACGGACCTCGCCTGCACCGCCCTGGCCGACGAGGCCACCGGAGACCTGACGGTCGGCACCGCCGACGGCTCCGTCAGCGCGCGCACGGCCGGCCACCGCATACCCGCCGCCGCGCTGCACGGCGACGCCGGCGGCGAACTGCCCGGCCCCTTCTGGACCGCCGACCACCTCGCCGACGACCAGGCCGGCCACACGGCCGCCCTCGGCGACTTCCTGCAGGCCGAGTCCCTCCACGCCGTGCTCGGCGTACCGCTGCGCGCCGACGACCGGTTCCTCGGCTTCCTCTACGTCGCCGACCGCAGGACACGGCACTTCACTCCCGACGACGTGTCACTCATGTCCTCCCTCGCGGGGCTCTCCGCCTTCGCCATCAAGACCGCCCGCCTGCTGGAGACCGTGCAGGCCGCCAACACCGTGCTGGAGGACGCCGGGACCAGGGCCCGCGCCGGACTCAGCGACGCACTGCGGGCCAAGGAACTCCAGGACGGTCTCGTCCGGCTCGTCCTCGAAGGCATCAGCATGGACGAACTCCTGGCCCGCGCCGCCGCCGAGCTCGGCGGCGGCCTCTCCGTCTGGGGCCAGGGAGGTGAACGCCTCGCCGGCCACGGCCACACCCCCCGCCCCGACGGCGCCGAACTGGAGCGCGTACGGCTCAACGCCGCGGCCAGCGGCATCGCCTGCCCCCTGACCGGCGGCACCCTGGTCGTGCCGCTCTCCGCCCGCTCCGAGGACGTCGGCTCGCTCCTCTTCCACCCCGCAGAACCGGACACCGGCACCGGACCCGGCGAACAGGTCCTGCTCTCCTACGCGCGCACCGTGTCCCTGCTGCTCGTCATGCAGCGGTCCACGGACGCCGGGGGACAGGCCGACGACGACCTCCTGGAGGACCTTGTCACCTGGGACGGGCCGGCCGAGGGCCTGGAGCGGCGCGCCCGCCGGCTGGCGGCCCGGCTGGAGCGCCCCCACGTCATGGTCGTCGCCCGGCCCCGCAACGCGGCCGCCGACCTCGTCGAGAGCTGGGCCGCCGGCCACGTCCGTCGCCACCGCGGCATGAAGACCGTCCAGGGCGACCGGCTGGTCCTGCTCCTGCCCGGGGACGACCCGGCCGCCCGTGCCGCCCAGGTCCGCGCGGAACTCGCCGAGACCACGGGCGCCCCCGTCACGGCCGGGGCCGCCCGGGTCGCCAGAGGCGCGGACGCGCTCCGCCGCGCCCACCAGGAGGCCGTCCGCTGCCTGGACGCCCTCACCGCGCTCGGTGGCACCGGGCGCTCCGCCGCCGCCCGCGACCTCGGGTTCATCGGCATGCTGCTCGCCGAGGAACACGACGCCCCCGGGTTCGTGGAACGCACCCTCGGACCGCTGCTGGACCACGACGCCGAGCGGTTCGGCAACCTCGTCGAGACCCTCGACGGCTGGTTCACGGCCGCCGGCAGTCCCACGAGGGCCGCGGAAATCCTCTACGTGCACCCCAACACGGTCTCCCGCCGCCTGGAGCGCATCACCCAGCTGCTCGGCCCGGACTGGCAGCAACCGGAACGCTCGCTGGAACTTCAGCTCGCCCTGCGCCTGCAGCGGGCGCGCATCTTCCACGGCCTCGCACCCGACGGCCCCCGGTCATGGGGATCGGCGTGACCGTGCCGAGACCGTGGCGCGTCCTCGGGCCGAGCAACCGCACCGCGTGCGCCAGCGACACGAGCGTCACGTGCCGGTGCCAGCCGTGGTACGAACGCCCTTCGAAGTCCAGCGCCCCCACCGGCAGGCTCGTGCCCGTGAAGTCGGCGTCGGCCCGTCCGATCAGCTTGCCCAGCCCCAGCAGCGTGCTCCGGCTCGCACCGGCCAGATTCGTCAGCCACAGCTCCGACACCTCGTGGCTGTTCGGCGACCAGACCCCCACCAGCGTCAGCGGGGCGTCCGCCGACGGCATCCTGCCGAACCCCTGACGCGCCCTCGGCACCGACGGCCCCGGCAGCCGTACGGGCAGCAGGGACACGAGCGAGGTCTTCGGCAGGCCCGGGCCCGCCGGCTCGAACCACTCCACCGGCCGGCGCTGGGAGCGCGCCAGCTCCGCCAGCCGTCCCGCCGAGGCCGACACGGACCGGCTGCCCCCGCCGGACAGCGCGGGGGCCAGCAGACCCGCACCGCCTCCGATCCGCAGCAGGAAGGGGAGCCCGGCCCGGGAGAAGGCCTCCACCATCGACGGCACGGCCTCCTCGCGGGCGTCCGTCACGACGGGCAGCCGGTTGATCCCCCAGCCGGCCGTCTCCAGCGCCAGGTCCAGGGCGAGACCCTCCGCGGACCCGGCGTCCACCGAGTCGGGTATCGCGGCCCGACGGCGCATCTCGGCGTCCTCCAGCCAGTCGCCGGACAACGACAGCCGCCAGTTCACCGGAGCCGCGGCCGCCCCGGAGGCCAGCCACAGACCGTACCCGTGCTGGCTGTTGACCACCTGGCCCAGCTGCGGGACGAACCGGCGCCCCACACCCACCGAATGACGGCCCGTCTTCGGGATGACCAGCGGGCGCACCACCCACGCCTTCGGCGCGAGCAGCCGGTCCACCCGGGCCGCCAGCTCCGCCCGCAGCGGGGACCAGTCCCACGTCGAGCAGCTGATGAAGTGGTGCAGGCTCTGTTCCGCCGACCGCTCGTCCGTGCTCGCGGCCAGATTGCGCATGGTCTTGCGGCCCGGGGCGTGCAGGAGCCCGTTCACGTACAGCTCCCCCTTGTGCCGCTGGTCGCGGCGGCGGAGCGAGGACAGCACCGAAGCGACCAGGGCCCGCGACGCACCCGCCGCAGGATCGTGTAGCAGGCTCGGGGCTTCCACCGCTTGGAGAGTGGCCCTCATGACGCTCCTCGGGTCTCGGCGCCCCGGAACCAGCCTGGCCGGGACTGCAATCGCTGGGACCCCTCTACCGTCCCCGGCGGCCCGGTCACGGCCCAGGTAGACCGGAAACACACTTTTCGGCCCGCGCCGCACCCGCGCCCCGAGCGCCGCCGCGCACGCCCCGCACAGGCAGCGGGTGGTGGCCCCGCCACCACTGCCCGGGGCCGCGGGCTCCGCAGCGGGCCCGGCAGGGCCCGGCCCCGCCGGCCTCGAGCGATCCTCTAGCGTCCGCGCCCGGATGACACGGAGTGAAACCCCCGGAATCCGTAGAGTGTGACGGGACGACCTCGTCTCCCGCGGCCGGTTCCGTGAGCGTGGAGGCACGCGCAGCACGCGCGCGCACCGACGCACCGAACAACAGGAGACCGCATGCTGTCCCGCAGGCCGGCGGAGCGAACGACCCGCCCCCACACCAGATTCCGGACCGACGGGCGCAGACGCCCGGGCCGCGCACCGCGGCTGCTCGCCCTCACCGTCGCCCTCCTCTGCACGAGCGGTCTGCTCACGACGGCCAACGGCACCACCACATCGGCCGCGGCCGAGGAGGGCACCCCGCGCGTCCGCGGCCTCGTCGCGCGGATGACCCTCGACGAGAAGCTCTCCTTCGTCCACTGGACTGCCGGACCCCAGGACGGCCCCCTGGCCCGCGGCGTCGGCTACCTGCCCGGCGTACCCCGCCTGGGCATACCCCCGCTGCAGGCCGCCGACGGACCGGTGGGGCTGCGCATCAACGGCGGCCGCGCCACCGCGATGCCCACCCCCACGGCGCTCGCCGCCACCTTCGACGACGGCCTCGCCCTCGCGTACGGCAAGGTCCTCGGCCACGAGGGCCGGGCCCTGGGCCAGGACGTGGTCCTCGCCCCGATGGTCAACAACATCCGCGTGCCGCACGGCGGCCGCAACTTCGAGACCTTCAGCGAGGACCCGCTCGTCACCGCACGCACCGCCGCCGCCGAGATCAAGGGCATCCAGAGCCAGGGCCTGATGGCCACGGTCAAGCACTTCGCGGGCAACAACCAGGAGACCGACCGCTTCACCGTCGACGCGACCATCGACGAACAGACCCTCAACGAGGTGGAACTGCCCGGCTTCCGCAGCGCCGTCGAGGCCGGAGCCGCCTCCGTGATGTGTTCCTACAACGGCGTCAACGGCACCCCCGCCTGCAGCAGCGACCAGCTCCTGCGGAAGGTCCTGCGCGAGCAGTGGGGCTTCAAGGGCTGGGTGATGTCCGACTGGCTCGCCACCAAGGCCACCACCGACATCACCAAGGGCCTCGACCAGGAACTCGGCCTGGAGATGGGCAAGCCCACCGACCCGGTCCCCGACTCCCTGCACTTCGGCGCCGCCCTGAAGGCCGCCGTCACCGCCGGCACGGTCCCCGAGTCCGCGCTCGACCGCTCCGTGGTCCGCATCGTCGGCCAGATGGAGCGCTTCGGCCTCCTCGACCCCGCCGGTGGCACCGCACGGCCCGTACGCGACGCCTCGGCCGGCCGGGAGACCGCCCGCGAGATAGCCGAGAACGGCGCCGTCCTGCTGAGCAACACCGGCACCGGCGGCCACCGAGCCCTCCCGCTCACCGGGACCGCGGGCACCTCCCTCGCCGTCATCGGCGACAGCGCCAGACACCCCAAGGTCTCCGGCCTGGGCAGCGCGCACGTGGTGCCCGACGCGGCCGAGTCCCCGCTCGAGGCCCTGCGCGAGCGCGCGGGCGAGAACGCCACCCTCACGTACGAGCCCGGCATCGACCGGCTCGGCACCCCGCTGTCCGCGGCGGAGCTCAGCCCCGTCTTCCACAACGGCAAGCAGCTCGACCCGGGCGCCGACCGCGCGTTCTACGACGGCACCCTGACCGTGCCGGCCGACGGCGACTACCGCATAGGCGTACGTGTCGACGGCGGGCTCGCCATCCTCCAGGTCGAGGGCCAGGAACCCGTCTACGCCGCCGACTCGTTCAGCGAGACCACCAGCGTCGTCCTCACACTCACCAAGGGCACCCACAAGCTCGCCATGAGCGGCTGGGCCTGGCCGGACCGCCCGCTGTCCGTGGACCTGACCTGGGTCACCCCCGAGCAGTCGAGCCGGAACATCGAGCGGGCCGTCGCCGCCGCGGCCGGCGCGCGGACCGCCGTCGTCTTCGCCCAGGACGAGGGTTCCGAGGGATGGGACCGCCCCTCGCTGTCCCTGCCGGACGGCCAGGACGAGCTGATAGCCGCGGTGACCGAGGCCAACCCCAACACGGTCGTCGTCCTCAACACCGGCTCCTCCGTCCTGATGCCGTGGCTGGACTCCACCGCCGCGGTGCTGCAGATGTGGTACCCCGGCCAGGAAGGCGCCGGAGCCACCGCCGCGCTCCTGTACGGGGACGTCAACCCAGGCGGAAAGCTCACCCAGACCTTCCCCGCCGCCGAGAACAGCCACCCGATGGCCGGCAGGCCCGAGCGCTTTCCCGGCGTCGCGGGCAGGCAGGAGTACAGCGAGGGCGTCCACGTCGGCTACCGCTGGTACGAACAGCAGGGCGTGAAGCCGCTGTTCCCCTTCGGCCACGGCCTGTCGTACACCTCCTTCTCCTACCGCGACCTCGCCGTCCAACGGACCGCCACCGGCGCCACGGTCCGCGTGACCGTCCGCAACAGCGGTCACACCACCGGCAAGGAGGTCGTGCAGGTGTACCTCGGCCCGAGTGCCCAGGTGAGCGCCCCTCAGGCGGTCAAGAAGCTGTCCGGCTACACGAAGGTCACCCTGGCCCCCGGCCAGGAGAAGCGGGTAGCCGTCACCGTCGACGCCCGCCGGCTCCAGTACTGGGACACCGCCCGGCACGCCTGGCAGGACGCCCCCGGCGCCCGCACCGTCCAGGTCGGCTCCTCCTCGGCGGACATCCGCCTCACAGGCCGCCTCGCCCCCTGACCCCCCACTCCAGTGAGAGGAATCGCATGACCGCGACAGACAACGGATCCACCCCCACCGGCAACCGCATCGGCGCCGCCGCCGCCATCGACACCACCCAGAGCACCGGCCTGCACCACGTCGCCGCCCTGTCCACCGAACTCAGGGACGTCGTCGAGGTCGAGCAGCGCCAGGTCCGCCTGGAGCGCGTGGTGCTCGTCGGCGTGTGGACCTCCGGCACGGTCGCGGAGGCGGAGAGCTCCCTCGCCGAGCTGGCCGCCCTCGCCGAGACCGCGGGCGCCCTCGTCCTCGACGGTGTCGTCCAGCGCCGTGACAAGCCGGACCCGGCCACCTACATCGGCTCCGGCAAGGCCGGGGAGCTGCGCACCCTCGTCGAGACCACCGGTGCGGACACCGTCGTCTGCGACGGTGAGCTGAGCCCCGCCCAGCTCGTCCGCCTGGAGGAGTTCGTCAAGGTCAAGGTGGTCGACCGGACCGCCCTGATCCTCGACATCTTCGCCCAGCGCGCCACCTCCCGGGAGGGCAAGGCACAGGTCGCGCTCGCTCAGATGCAGTACATGCTGCCGAGGCTGCGCGGCTGGGGCGCCTCGCTGTCCCGGCAGATGGGTGGCGGCGGTGGGGCGGGCGGCGGCATGGCCACCCGCGGCCCCGGCGAGACGAAGATCGAGACCGACCGGCGCCGGCTGCGCGACAAGATGTCCAGGATGCGCCGGGACATCGAGGAGATGAAGACCGCCCGCGACCTCAAACGGCAGGAACGGCGCCGCAACAAGGTCCCGTCGGTCGCGCTCGCCGGCTACACCAACGCCGGCAAGTCCTCGCTCCTCAACCGTCTCACCGGCGCCGAGGTCCACGTCCAGAACGCCCTGTTCGCCACCCTCGACCCGACCGTGCGCCGCAGCGAGACACCCGGCAGGCGGGCCTACACCCTGGCCGACACCGTCGGCTTCGTACGGCACCTGCCGCACCAGCTCGTCGACGCCTTCCGCTCCACACTGGAGGAGGTCGCCGAGGCGGACCTCATCCTGCACGTGGTGGACGGCGCGCACCCCGACCCGGAGTCCCAGATCGAGGCCGTGCGCACCGTCATCGGCGAGATCGGCGGAGAGGGCGTGCCTGAGCTCGTCGTCATCAACAAGGCGGACGCGGCGTCGCCCGAGGCGATCGCGCGGCTCAAGCTCGCCGAACCGACGGCGATCGCGGTGTCCGCCCGCACCGGTGAGGGCATCGAGCACCTCCTGTCCCGCATCGCGGAGGAACTCCCGCACCCCGACGTCGAGGTGGAGGTGGTCATTCCCTACACGGAGGGGAACCTGGTGGCCCGTGTCCACACCTCGGGCGAGGTGCTGACGGAGTCGCACGAGGAGAACGGCACCCGGCTGAAGGCGAACGTCGACGCCTCCCTCGCCGCGGACCTGGCCGACTACACCGCCTGACACGACCCGGCGGGCCGGCCCTCCCGACTGCTGGGAGCGCCGGCCCGCCGGGAACGTGCGCGCCGGGCCCCGCGCCACCGAGGCGGCGGGGCCCGGTGGGTCAGTGGGCGCGGGTGGTGAACTCGCGGATCGAGGCGATCACGTAGTCGATCATCTCCTCGGTGAGGCCGGGGTAGACGCCGATCCAGAAGGTCTGGTCGGTGATCAGGTCGCTGTTGACCAGCGGCTCGGCGATCCGGTGCGGCTTCTCGGCGTACGCGGGGTGGCGGGTCAGGTTGCCCGCGAAGAAGCGGCGCGTGTGGATACGCCGCGACTCCAGGAAGTCCACCAGCGCGGCCCGGGTGTAGGCCGCGTCCGGGTCCACCGTGATCAGGAAGCCGAACCAGCTCGGGTCGCTGTCCGGGGTCGCCTCCGGCAGCAGCAGGCCCGGCAGCCCCTCCAGGCCCTCGCGCAGCTGCCGCCAGTTGCGGCGCCGGGCAGCGGCGAACTCCTCGATTCTCTCCAGCTGGCTCAGCCCCAGAGCGGCCTGGAGGTCCGTCGCCTTCAGGTTGTAACCCACGTGGGAGAAGATGTACTTGTGGTCGTAGCCGTGCGGCAGCTTCCCCATCTGCTGGTCGAAGCGCTTCATGCACCGGTTGTCCTCGCCCGGCTCGCACCAGCAGTCCCGGCCCCAGTCGCGGAAGGACTCCACGATCCGCGCCAGCACCAGGTTGCTGGTCAGGACACAGCCGCCCTCGCCCATCGCGATGTGGTGCGCCGGGTAGAAGCTCGTGGTCGACAGGTCACCGAAGGAACCGGTGCGCTTGCCCCGGTACGTCGAGTCGACCGCGTCGCAGTTGTCCTCGATGAAGAACAGGCCGTGCTGCTCGGCGAGCTGGGCGACCTCCTCGACCCGGAAGGGGTTGCCCAGCGAGTGCGCGATCATGATCGCGCGGGTCTTCGGCCCGATCGCCGCCGCGATCCGCTCGGGAGTCGTGTTGTACGTGCCCAGCTCGACGTCCACGAAGACCGGCACCAGGCCGTTGTGCAGGATCGGACTGACCGTGGTCGGGAACCCCGCGGCCACCGTGATGACCTCGTCACCCGGCCTCAGGCGCTGCTCCTCCAGCTGAGGGGAGGTCAGGGCGCTCAGCGCCAGCAGGTTCGCGGACGAGCCCGAGTTCGTCAGATGCGCCTTACGGGTCCCGATGAACCGGGCGAAGTCCCGCTCGAACCGGCGCGAGCTGGTGCCTGCCGCGATCCGCATGTCCAGCGCCGCCGAGACCAGGGCCAGCCGGTCGTCGGCGCTGAGCACGGCGCCGGACACCTGAACCGGGGAGACACCGGGCTCGAAGGGACCGGGAGCCTGCTCCCGGTGGTATTCACGGACGAGCTCCGCGATCCGGTCCTTGGTCTCGCCCATGGCCGTTCCCTTCTGATGGCACCGCTGACTGAACTGTGAGGCTAGGCCCGGAAGCACGTCGAATCAGCAGAGCGCCGGTCTACTTCATCAGGTCCGGGAGGAATCCGGGCGGATGGCGAAAACGAATCCATCGGGAGATGAAGAGGATCGCCTGACGGGCGCTCGGATGCCACACTGAAATCGCTATGGAGCACGCTCTGGAGGTAATGCATGACTGATAAGCCGGAAAACAACTCCGTTGAGACCGACGCCAAGCGCAAGTTCCAGGAAGCTCTGGAGCGCAAGTCCCGCAACGCCAGATCCCAGCAGGCCCACCACGAGGCGCGGCTGAAGATCAATGGCTCCAGCGGCCTCAACCGCCAGAACCGGAATTACCGGCGCAAGGCCGGCTGAACCCGCGCAGGCCTTTCCCAGGGTCGCCGCGATCCCCCTCCAGGGATCGCGGCGACCCTTTTTTCGTGCGGTCGTGGCGCCCCGTCCGGAGGTCCGGGTGGATTTTCCCTCAAGCCCTGGTGGAGAAACGCTCGACAAATTCTTGGAATGAGCTCTGTATTCAGCCTAAGTGGGTTCCATCGGGGTCGCCCCGACTGTCTCCGGCTGCGAACGTGTCGTGTGTGTCCGTGCGCGCGACCGTCTGGCCGCCGGCGCTCTCGTCCGAGGGAGGAACGTGTCCGGATGGACGACAAGGAGATACTGACCCGCTTCAAGGACGGCGGCCTGGACCGTACCCGGGCCGCCGCCCTTCTCACGGCCCGGGCCGGGGCCCGGCACCTGCCGGACAACGCCCCGGCCCCCCGCGGCACGACCGCCCCCGCCCCCGCCCCCGCCCCCGCAGGCCCGGCCGCGGCAGTCCCCGGCCCCGGCGTGGCCGGTGAGGCCGAGGACGTCCGGGGCACCACCCGGGGCACTCAGGGCACTCAGGACAGCGGGGCAACGGGCCGCGTGGCCGTCGTCGGCGTCTCCGGCCGCTTCCCGGGGGCCCAGGACCCGGACGCCCTGTGGAAGCGGCTCCGCGCCGGCCGCGCCGCGGCGGGAACGCTCCCGCGGGACCGTCCCGGCAGCGGTACCGGCGGCACGGGGACGGGCTACTACCTGGACCGCGTACAGGACTTCGACCCGGAGTTCTTCGGGATCGATCACGCCGAGGCGGCTCTGATGGATCCCCAGGAGCGGATCTTCCTGGAGACCGCCTGGGAGGCGTTCGAGGACGCGGGCTGCACCGGCAGCCGCCTCGACGCGCTGGCCGCGCCGGACGGGACCCCGCGCAGCGTCGGTGTCTTCGTCGGGGCGAGCGCGGGCGACTACGCGCTGCTGGCCGCCGAGGCCTGGACCCGCGGCGCCCGCGCCATGCCCCGCCGCGGCCACTGGAGTCTGCCCAACCGGCTCTCCGGCCTGCTCGGCCTGGCCGGCCCCAGCCAGAGCGTCGACACCGCGGAGTCCTCCGTGCTCGTCGCCCTCGACCTCGCCCTCGCCGCCCTGCGCCGCCGCGAGTGCGAGGCCGCGCTCGTGGGCGGGGTCCAGCTGCTGCTGCACCCCGCGAGCCGCCGCCCCGGAGCGGGGGAGTGCGCCGGCGCGCTGCTGCTGAAGCCGCTCGACCGGGCCCTGGCCGACGGCGACACCGTCCACGCCGTGGTCCTCGGCGGAGCGGTCGCCCACGCGGGCGGCACCGGTGCCCCGCACCGTGTGGCACGGGCCGCCCTGCGCCGGGCCGGCCATGGGACGGTGGAGCCCGAGCTCAGGGAGAGCGCCGGTACGGCGGCCGCGGCCGTGGGCGACGCCGGCGCGGCCACCGGCGTCGCCGTACTGGCCCGCGCGGTGCTCCAGTTGCGCCACCGGGTGCTGCTGCCCGGAGTGGAGCGCCACGAGGCCGAGCCCTGGGTGCGGTCCGGGCCCGGACCGCGGCGTGCCTCGGCGTCGGTGCGCGGAGCGGGCGGGGTCGAGGCCCACGTGATCCTGGAGGAGTTCCGGCCGGAGTCGGCGGAGTCGCGGGGCTTGCCGGACGGCCGGGGCGGTCCGGCCACGGGAACCGGTCCCGAAGGAGAGCTGGTCCTGTTGTCCGCGCCCACCCCCGCCCACCTGGTGGCCACCGCCGCCCGCCTCGCCGCCCGGCTCGCCGAGCACGACGTCCCCCCGCTCGCCGCCCTCGCCCGCTCGCTGCGGACCGGGCGGGCTCCGATGGACTGCCGCTTCGCCGTCGTCGTCCACGACCCCGCCGAACTCTCCGCCGCCCTCGAACGGCTGGCCGCGGGCGCCATGCGGGGCGTCGCCGACCTGCGCGGCGGTGCGGCCGACCCGCTGGGCCTGGGAGCGGTCCCCGAGACCCGCGCCTACCTCGCCGGGCTCTGGGAGGCCCGACGGCTGCGCCAGCTGCGCGCACTCTGGCTGTCCGGGGTGGACACCGACTGGGCGGCCCTGGAGCGGGCGGCCGGCCCCGGATCCGTCTCGGTGCCGCTGCCGCCCTCCGCGTTCCTGCGCACGCCGCTGTGGTTCGCCGGTGCGGGAGAGGGCGGATGAGCACGGTGACCGCGCCGGCGGGGCGACGGGCACCCGGCGGGGAGGAGCCGCCCCCGGTCAACCTCTGGTTCTGCCCCAACGACGACCTGGCGCCCGCCATCGCCGCCACCCTGTGCACCCACTGGCTGGACGAGAGCGAGCAGGAGATCGCGGGCCGCTTCCTCTTCGAACGCGACCGCCGGCAGTACCTGGTCGCGCACGCTCTGGTGCGCCGCGTCCTCGCCCTGGAGACCGGCATCCCCGAGGCGGAGGCCATCATCTGGCGCTCCTCCCGTGGCCGCCCCCACCTCCAGAACCCTGCGGGGGGCCTGCCGCGAGGCGGCGACGCCCTCGACTTCAACCTCTCGCACTCGCAGACGTACAACCTCCTCGGAGTCGCCCGCGGGCACCGGATCGGGGTCGACGTCGAGCGGCTCGACCGCTCCGACGTGGGCCTGTCCACCATCGCGAACACCTTCACCCCCGCCGAGCGCGACTGGATCGCGCGCCTGGCCCCCGGCCGCCCCCACGACCAGCGGGTGCTGCGCCTGTGGACGCTCAAGGAGGCGTACTCCAAGGCTGTCGGCCTCGGCCTCGGACTGCCCTTCGACTCCTTCGCCTTCACCCTCGCCGACGACAGGGGCGTGCTCCACTTCCAGCCGCCGGAGAACGACGCGGCGGACCGCTGGCGGTTCCTGGAGTTCGAACCGGCTCCCGACGTGCTGGCCGCGGTCGCGCTGGAGGTCGGCGGGGCTCACCCGCCCCCGGTCCACCTCCACCACGGCTTCCCGTGGGGCCGCGCCGCCCCCCGCCGCCTCGTACTCCCGGCGGCGAGCACCTGATACCCGCCCGGACGGCGGGGGCGTGGCGGGCTCCCGGGTCCGGACCACCGGTGAACAGGCCCGTCGGCGGGAGCGCTTGAGGAGTATTCGAAGAATCCTCGATCCCGCCGAAGGAGACTGTTCACACCGAAGTGAGGGTCCCCTCGGCCGCCCCCACACCCCGGGGCACGGCCGGAAGCGGAGGCAGCGATCATGCCCGTCGAACTGGTGCGCACCGGGGGGGACCCGCTTCGGAACGGATTCCCCGCCCTCTACGCCGAGATGCAGCGGTTCTACGCGCGCCAGATGGAGTTCCTGGACACCCACGACACCGGGCCCTGGGCCGAAACCTTCACCGAGGACGCCGTCATCGAACTGCCCTCACCGGCCCCGCCCGTGCCCGCCCGCGCCGGGCTCGCCCACTACGTGCGCGCGGGCGCGGCCCGGCGGCGGGCCGGCGGCCTCCTCGACCACTGGGTCGGCATGCTCGACGTGCGGCCCCAGGAGGACGGCACGCTGCGGACCCGATGCTCGGCCCTGGTGCACGCCGTGCCGGACGGCGGCGGCCCCCCGGTCCTGTACGTGTACGCCATGGAGGACGTCCTGGTCCGTGCCCGCGGCACGTGGCACACCGCGCACCGCCGGGTGACCCGCGACGACCTGGCGTGAGCGCCCGTCTCAGGGCAGCGCGGTGAACGAGGCCAGGACGTCGTCGAGTTCGTACGAATGGACGGTGAAGGCCTCGGGGGCGACCGCGGTCGAGTCGAGGACCCCGATCACGGCCCGCACCGTCTCCACCACCGCCTCACCGCGGATCATCAGGACGAGCGTCTCGGCGTCGCTCCACGCGTCGCCGAGCCCCGGGACCGCCCCGGTGCGGAAGGCGGCCTCGGCGCGTCCGAGGTCCGACGCGTCGCCGAACCGCAGCCGGACGAGACCACGGGGCGCCGGGCTGGGCTCGCTGACCGTACGGCTGGTGCGCATGGCACGACTCTTTCGGGGAGACGCCCGGCCGCGGACCGGACCGGTGAAGTGGGATGGCGGGAAAGGGGAGCGGCTCGGCGAACGGCAAGCCGCCCGACGGCACCGGGGCCCGGTGCCGCGTACGGGTGGTGAGGACGGCAGACCGCCCGCGGTCCACGTTCACCGCGTGCCCGCCGGCCGACCGTGTCCGGGAAGGAGAGCCGAGGACGACCGCCGAGGGGTGCCTCACCCGTCCGCAGGCGACGCGCCCGCCGGCTCACACGGCCGAGGACGCCTTCTCCACAGGGCCGGTGCGGCCCAGCTCCCGCTCGGTGCGCCGCAGCACGATCGAGTCGGCGATCTCGCCGCTGCGCACCGCGATGTTCGACAGCAGGGAGGAGGACAGGCCGTGGGTGTGCTCGGTACCGCCCTGGAGGTAGACCCCGCAGGTCAAGCCGGAGGCGTTGACGAGGCGGTAGTCGCGCTCCACCCGGTGCCTGCCGGCCGCGTCGCGCTCGAAGTTCCGGTCGAACTCGCCGAGCAGCAGGGCCGGGTCCAGGCCGTCGTACCCGGTGGCGAACACCAGGGCGTCCACAGCCGTCTCCTCGACCGTCTCGTCGAGCAGCGAGCGCAGGACCACGCGCGTCTCGTCCCCGGCGCTCTTCACTCCGTCGACCCGGGTCAGGTTGCGGAAGTGCAGCCTCCGGCTGCCGTGGACCTGCTCCTCGTACGAGCGCTGGTACAGGGACCTGATGACATCGGCGTCGACCACCGAGTAGTTGGTGTTGCGGTGGTAGCGCCAGAAGGAGTCCCGGGCCTGCTCGGTGCCGAAGTAGTAGTCGTCCACCGAGGAGGGGTCGAAGACCTGGTTGGCGAAGGGGGTGTCGTCGGCGATGGAGTAGCCGTACGACGGGATGACCGCGCTGACCTCGGCGTGCGGCAGTGAGTCGTGGAGGAACCGGGTGATCTCGGCCGCGCTCTGGCCGGCGCCGACCACCATCACCTTCCTGAGGTCCTCAGGGGCCCGGGCGCCGAACCTGCTCAGGAACTCGGAGCTGTGCCAGACCCGCTCATGGCCGTCCATGCCGTCAGGCAGGCGTGGAACCAGGCCCGTGGAGATGGCCACGTTGCGCGCGGCGACCACGCGGGTGGTGCCGTCGCCGTCGCGCACCTCGATCTCCAGCAGGTCGGGCGCGCCGCCCCCGCCGCCCTCGGTCACCGGCCGGATCGAGGTGACCTCGGTCCCGTAGGAGACCCGGTCGCCGAGTCCGGCGGCCGCCCACTCCAGGTACTGGTGGAACTCGTGGCGGGTCGGGAAGAAGTCCTGGTTGTTCACGAACTGCACCAGCCGGTTCGAGGCGTGCAGGAACGAGACGAAGCTGTACCGGGACAGCGGGTTCCTGAAGGTCACCAGGTCCTTGAGGAAGGAGATCTGCATGGTCGCCGACGGCAGCAGCATGTCGCGGTGCCAGCCGAACGCCGGCTGCTTCTCGAAGAAGTGGGACGTGACCGGATGCCGGGGAGCGCTCTCACCGTGCTCCTCCAAAGCGATCGCGAGCGACAGGTTGGACGGGCCGAACCCGATGCCGACAACGTCGTAGATCTCTTGGCTACGCCTGCCCTTTATGCCCATAGAAATTCTCCCGATGACGTCTGGAAAACTTGGCCGGTGGCCCGGAAGACCGCTCTGCAGTGTGCTTCTGAAGGTCCCTCAAAAGCAACTTGAGGACGAGATGAAGGGCATTTGAGGGCCGCTGGAGATGCTCGGCATTCGCAATCGTTGTCCCGTCGGCAGGACGTCGTTATGGTCGGCCCGGATTCTCGATGACTCCATACGTCCGGCTTCAGCCGGCCCGGTGCCGGGGTGACCGCTTCGGCATGCCCTGAGCCGGGGCCTCGCTACGGGGGAAATACCGAAAGGCGAATCCGTATGTTCGTACCCAGTTTCTACCGCGAGCCCGACAGCTCGTGGATGGTGGATGTGATCCGCGACAACCCGCTGGCGCTCGCGGTGTCCAACGGCGGCTGTGACGACGGTCCCTTCGCCACACACCTGCCGGTCATCTTCGACCCCGAGACCTCCGCCGACCCCTCCGGGGACCTGCGCGGAGTCACGTTGCTCGGCCACATGAACAAGGCCAATCCGCACTGGAAGGCCCTGGAGACGGGCAGCGTGGTTCTGCTGACCTTCACCGGCCCGCACTCCTACGTCTCACCCACGGTGTACGAGAAGTCCCCGGCGGCCCCGACCTGGAACTTCACCGCCGTGCACGTCCGGGGTGTGGTCAGGATGCTCGGCTCCGCCGACGAGACGCTGAGCGTGGTGGAGTCCACCGTCCGCGTCTTCGAGAAGGACTTCGGCGACGGCTGGGACATGACCGAGTCGCTCGGCTACTTCCGGAAGATCGTGCCCGCAGCCGGGGCCTTCAGCGTCGACGTCACCGGAGCCGAGGGGATGTTCAAGCTCAGCCAGGAGCAGCCGGGCGAGGTGCGCGAGCGGGTGCGGGAGTCGTTCGGCCGGAGCGCGTGCACGTACAAGCACGAGACCGCCGGGCTGATGGGCCGGCTGCGCGGCGCCGCGGCGCCACCGTCCGGCCGGTGATCAGTCGACGACGGCCGCCACCATCAGCGCCCGGCCCAAGGGCCCGGGACTCTGCGCGGCGCCGGGCAGCCCGCCGGGGGCGTTCGGCCCGGCCGGCTCGTCCAGCGGCTCCGCCGGCTCGTCGAGCGCGCTCGCGGCCGCGCTGTCCAGGGCGCTCGTCACCCACCGCCCGAACTCGACGCCCGACTGCTCCGCGGCCTTGTGCCACCACTCCAGGCGGCCACCGGGAACCTCCAGGCGGCCGTTCGGCCCGACGGCGGGGCGCACCGGCTCCCCCGTGCCGCGTCCGTCGCGCAACGCGCCGCGCAGCTGCTTGGTCGTCCACCGCAGCCGTTCGGTCCGGTCGAGCCAGACGTCCTGCTCCTCGGGCGGCAGGGAGGCCAGCTCGGCGTGGTGCTGGAAGCTCAGCGCGGACCTCCGCCGGTCCAGTCCGAAGCGGCGCGAGACCCAGGCGTAGTTGCGCAGGGTCTGGTAGGAGAGGCCCACGGCGCGGATCCCGCGCTGGTACCGGTCGGCGTAGTGGTCCTTGCCGTAGACGAGCCAGTCGCCCAGCCACCAGCAGGAGGAGTCGACGATGCCGGCGAGCCGGCGACCGGTCCGCTCCCACTCGGCGTAGGCCATGGCGCCCGGCATCTGCAGGCCGACCTTGGTCGTCAGCACCTGCCGGTCGTGGTACGCCGCCGCGGGGCGCGGCTGCTGCGGCAGGGTCTGCGGAAGAGCGGTTCCCGGGCCGCCGTGCGACCCCGCGGTCCGACCGGCCTGATGCACCATCATGCCTCCATGAGAAGGGTCCACATATCCGGCGAGCAGTTTCCGGGCATCGGCTGGAACGGCGCCGGAGCAGCGTTCGAGCCCGCGTGGGGGTTCGGGCGAGCGGCGGAGATGTACCGTCGACAGGACGCCCGCACGGTCGGTAAAGCCGCCGTGGACCGAGCATGATTTTCTTGGCCGCTTTCCGGCCGGAAGGCTTTTGTCGATCCGGTCGGGAGTTATTCGTCGCTACCCGGCGCCGCTTCTGTGCGGACAGTTCCGGTCGACGTGTGTGCGGCAAGGGCGAATCGCCCTGCCGCCGTGTGCCCGAAACGCGGAATCGGCCGGATGGGCCGACCGCGAAAACAGACTCAGAACGGGGTATGGCGATGCGGACGATGCGGAAGAGACCAGGAGCAGCAACGGTCGGAATTCTCGTCATATCGATGGCGGCCACCCTTTTCACGGGCTCCGCTCAGGCGTCGCGGGCGACCGGGCCCGACGCCCGGGGCGGACACGAGGCGACGCAGCAGGCGATCGACGCCGCCGTCGCGGCGGGCATCCCCGGCATCACCGCCGAGGCGCGCGACTCCCACGGGGTCTGGAAGACCGCGGCGGGCGTCGGCGACCTGACCACGCGCGCGCCGCGCGGCAGGAACGACCGGTTCCGCGTCGGACACCTCACCAGCACCTTCGTGGCGACCGTCCTCCTCCAGATGGAGGCGGAACACGTACTGGACCTCGACGACAGCGTGGAGCGCCACCTCCCCGGCCTGGTCACGGGCAACGGCAACGACGGCGGCGCGATCACCGTCCGGCAGCTCCTCAACCACACGAGCGGCCTCCCCGACTACTACGCCGACAGCGCGTACGTCGACACGTACGTCCTGGGCGACGGCTTCTTCGCGCACCGGTACGAGACCATGCCGCACGACAGGCGCGTGCGGGTGGCACTCGCCCACCCGCCGCTCTTCCGGCCCGGCGCCCGGCACGGGTTCTCGAACACCAACGACGTCCTCGCCGCGATGGTGGTCGAGGCGGCCGGCGGCAGGTCGTACGAGGAGGAGGTGCGCCGCCGCATCATCAGGCCCCTGGACCTCAGGGCGACGACCACCCCCGGCAACGGTGTACACCTGCCCCAGCCGAGCGGGCGCGGCTACTCCAAGCCCTGCTTCCTCACCCAGCCCGACCGGATCGAGGACGTCACCGACCTGAACGGCTCGCAGAACTGGGGCAACCTCGACATCATCTCCAGCACGGCGGACCTGAACCGGTTCTACGGGGCCCTGATGCGCGGGGGCCTGCTGCCGCCGGAGCAGCTGCGGGCGATGAAGACGACCGTCGTCAACCCCGACGTCCCGATCGCGGCCTACGGCCTGGGCATCGAGCGGCTGACGCTCGGCTGCGGGACCACCGTCTGGTACCGCGACGGCGGCACGGTGGGCTGGCTCTCGATGGTCGCGCTCACCGACGACGGCCGCCACCAGCTCACCTTCAACTACAACAGCGACTGGAGGGCGGACGACCTCCTGTCCATCCTCAGCGCCGAGTTCTGCGACCCGGCCTCGCGCACCCGCTGACGCCGGCCGGGGAAAAAAACGCGGCACGTGAGCCGTCGGCAATCCCACCGACGGCACGTGAGCGCCGTCGGCAATCCCACCGCGGCCCGCGGGCGGGGCCGTCCAGAGCGTGGACGCCGTACCCGGCCTCCCGAGGCGCCCGGGCTTCCCACGACCGGAACCGCACCGTGACCGATGCGCACGCCCGCTCGGCGGACCGTGGCCGGCGACCGCCGTGCCGCACGTCCGCGCCGCACGGGCGGAGCAGCGAAGGAGATGCAGTGAGCGTCACCGCAGCACGAGGCTTCACGGCGGCGGACACCGCCGCGGGAATCAAGGAGAACCGCGCACCGTGCCGGCCCGGCGCCGCCCTCGACGGCGTCCGGGGCCACCGCGGGGGAGCAGCCGGCGGGGGCCGTGCCCCGTCCGGCACGGAAGGCCGCGAGGCGGGCGTCACCGCCGGTCCGGCCCACGGCCGCGAGTCCGCCGTGATCCGGGCCGCCCTCCTCACCACCGCCCACGTCCACGAGAACAGCGAGTACGCCTCATGACCGCTTCTCCGTCCCACCTCCTCCCGGCTCCGGCCTCCCGCTCCAGCGGCCCCCGCGGGAACACCGGGCCCGCGGCCCTGCCCAAGGCCCGCGCCCTGGTGGAGGCGCTGCCCTGGCTGGCGCGCCACCGGGGGAAGACCATCGTCATCAAGTTCGGCGGCAACGCCATGGGCGACGGGAGCCTCAAGGCGGCCTTCGCCCAGGACGTCCTCTTCCTGCGGCACGCCGGCCTGCGCCCCGTCGTCGTGCACGGCGGAGGCCCGCAGATCGACGCGCAGCTCGGCCGGCTGGGTCTGGAGTCCCGGTTCGAGGCCGGTCTGCGCGTCACCACCGACGAGGCCATGGACGTCGTCCGCATGGTTCTCGCGGGGCAGGTGCAGCGCGAACTCGTAGGGCTGCTCAACGAACACGGGCCGCACGCCGTGGGCATGACCGGCGAGGACGCCCGTCTGATGACCGCCGTCAAGCGCTACGTCGACGCCGGGGGCAAGGCTGTGGACATCGGCCGCGTGGGGGAGGTCACCCACGTCGACCCCGGGGTCGTACGGGCCCTCGTCGAGGACGGGCGCATCCCCGTGATCTCCTCCATCGCCCGGTCCGGCGACGCCAAGGACGCCGCCGGGGGCGGGGTCTTCAACGTCAACGCCGACACCGCGGCCGCGGCCCTCGCCGCCGCTCTCGGCGCCGAGACGCTCCTGGTCCTGACGGACGTCGAGGGCGTGTACGCGGACTGGCCGCACAGCGACGAGGTCATCCCCCGGCTGACCGCGGCCGAACTGGCCGAACTCGTCCCGAGGCTGTCCGCGGGGATGATCCCCAAGATGGAGGGCTGTCTGTACGCCGTGAACAACGGTGTGCGCACCGCCCGCGTCATCGACGGCCGGGTCGAGCACTCGGTCCTGATGCAGATCTTCGCCGGCGGGGGCACCGGTACGGAGGTCGTGCCGGACGGCGGGGCACGCTCCGCCCGGGTAGCGACGGCGTGAGCGGTGGCGTGTGCGACGGCGTGAGCGGCGGCGTGCGCGGCGGCGTGCGCGGAGGCCGCGCCCCACCTGCCGCGGGCCGCGCGGGAGCCTTCCCCCTGCACCTGGATCGGGGAGCCTTCCCCTTCCACCTGGATTCGCAAGCTTGAGCGAATCTCGACCGGGCCCCGAGGGCCCGTGAATAGATTGCGGCGAGCCGCCTGCCCGGCAACATGGGCGGCCGAGCCCGTACGAGTCCCCCCGGCCCGGCGCAGGGCGCGGTTCTCCGCCGCGGCACCACTCGAGACGCCGAGCCGCCTCATGACTGCTAAGGACGGTGCCAGTTGAGCACGAACCCCTTCGACGACGAGAACGGCCGCTTCAACGTCGTGGTCAACGACGAGGACCAGCACTCGCTGTGGCCGGTCTTCGCCGAGGTGCCCGCCGGCTGGCGGATCGCCTTCGGCGAGGCGTCCCGGGCCGAGTGCCTGGAGTACGTCGAGCGGAACTGGACCGATCTGCGTCCCAGGAGCCTGCGGGAAGCCATGGCCGCGGGCTGAGCACCGCCCGGGTGCTCCGTCGGCCGGCGGAGCGGTTCACGCCCTGGGCCGAGCGAGCGAGTCGGAGGAGGGCCCGAGGCGATCGAGCGCACCGGCCCCGACTGCCGGACCCCGCGCGACCACGCGTGGGTGGCCCGGCGGTTCGACCACCACCGCGGGCGCGGCGGGCGTAGCTTCGCCCACCACGCCGAGGCCGCCCGCCTTGCCCCGCCGGAGCAGGACCACCGGCTGCGCGAGGCGGAACGGCGGACGTGGCCCCGCACCGAACCCCGCAGGTCCGACCGTGCCGACCGTGCGGAACACGCCGACCATGCCGGTCCGGCCGCACAGGCCGGCACGGACGGACCGTCCGCCGCGGACGGCGAGGAGTACGGGGCGCGCCGGACCGCCGGGCAGATCCGGCGGGCCGCCACGCTCACCATCGAGTCGACGCGGAGCGTCGGCGACTGACGACAACGCCGCGCGGGGGTACCCCCGGACCGAGTCCGGGGGAGTGCGGCAACCGGGGCGCACGAGCCCGGCACGATCCGGACGAGAGGCCCCGGGGGAGTGTCTGCCGTCCGGTCTCCTGGCGAACCGGCGGTGCGGGAAGCCCCGGCGGGACCACCGGCCGGTGCTGAAACGGACCGCCAGGAAATTCGGACCGGTTCGGCCCGGCCTCTCTCCGGAACCGACCTTCGAAGACACTCCCGAGGCCCTGTCCGGCGTCCCACCGCCGGACAGGCCCCGGGTGCGCCTGCCCGACCCGCCGGCCCGTCCCTGGGATGCCCCGGCGCCCCTCCGGCCGTACACCTCGCACATTGGAGCCAGTTGATGATCCTTCAGGGAAAGCGGGTCGCCCTGCCCGCGGTACCCGTCGTGCACAAACGGTTCGAGGAGCACGTGGCCGCCGCCCCCGACGCCGTCGCCGTCGTCGTGGCCGGCCGGCAGCTGACGTACGCGGAGCTCGACGCGCGGGCCAACCGCTTCGCGCACTTCCTCGTCGCACGCGGCATCGGCAGGGGTGCGAAGGTCGGCGTCTGCCTCGACTACTCGGTCGACCTGCTCGTCACCATCCTCGGCACGCTCAAGGCGGGAGCGGCCTACGTGCCCTTCGATCCCGCGTACCCGGCGGCGCGGCTTCAGCTGCTGCTCGACCAGGTCCCGGGCCTCGCCCTGATCACCGCCTCCCCGGCCACCGCGGCCATGGTCGGTTCGGCGGACGCCGAGGTCGTCGACCTGGAGCGGCTGGCCGGCGAGCTGGCGGACCTGCCCGCCACCGCCCCGGGGACGGAGGTCACCGGGGACGACATCTGCTACGCGGTCTTCACCTCAGGGTCCACCGGGACGCCGAAGCTGACCGCCGTGCGCCACGAGGGCTGGTTCAACCTGATGAACTGGCTGACCCTGGAGTACGGCCTGCACGACGGGTCGAACCATCTGGTCGTCAGCGCCTTCGGGTTCGACCTGTCCCAGCGCAGCCTGATGACCCCGCTGTTCTGCGGGGCCACCCAGCACCTGATGGCGAGCCGCAACTTCGACGCCATGCTCGCCTACCGCATCCTCGACCAGTACGACATCCGCGTCGTGCACTGCGCGTCCAGCACCCTGTACCTGCTGGTGGACTGGGAGACGGCCCGCGGCGGCGACGCGCTGACCCGCCTCGACCACGTGCTCTTCGGCGGCGAGGCCCTCAAGGCCGAGCGGCTCGCCGAATGGGCGGGGCGCGAGGGCAACGACTGCGTCCTCCTGCACCAGTACGGCGTCGCCGAGTGCACCGACGTCGCCACCTCCTTCGACCTGGCCGGCTACCGGCCCGGCGTCCACGACATCCCGCCGGTCGGCACGCCAGCCCACAACACCGACATCCACCTCGTCGACGAACACCTGCGCCCGGTCGGGCCGGGGGAGGAGGGCGAGATCTGCATCTCAGGAGCCGGCGTCGGCGCCGGATACCTCAACAACGGCCCCGAGAACGCCAGGTTCACGCACATCGTGGTCGAGGGGGAGCCGCGCCGGATCTACCGCACCGGCGACCGCGGCCGGGTGGACGGGGCAGGCGACCTCGTGGTGCTGGGCCGGATCGACTCCCAGGTGAAGGTGCGCGGTATGCGCATCGACCCCACCGACGTCGAGCGCGCGCTCGCCCGGCTGGACGGGGTCGGCGAGGCCGCCGTGGCCGTCTCGTACGACACCGGGGACGCCGAGCTGATCGCCTTCCTCGTCCCCGCGGGGGCGGAGCCGGCGGAGGCTGATCTGCGCTCCGGCCTCCTGGAGAACCTGCCGCGGAACATGGTCCCGGCCCGGTTCGTGCACGTCCCGGTGCTGCCGCTCAGCCCGCACGGAAAAGTGGACAGGACGGCGCTGCTCGACGCATTCCGGAAACAGTTCGCCGGGAGCGGGGCGGCAACGTGACGGCGAATCCCGATGAAATACCGAGAGGAATATGATGATCGTCGACGACGTGCGCGCAATTTGGTGCCGAGAACTCCAGACGGATGACATATCGGTGGACGACGACTTCTTCGCTCTGGGCGGCCAGTCGCTGGTCATGACCAGGATCCAGGGTGCCTTCCTGGAGGAGCTGGGAGCGGAGGTCCCGATGGACCAGCTGTTCCTCAACCCGACCGTGGCCTCGATCTCCGCGTACATCGAGTCCCTTGGCGCGGCGGCCCGTTGAACTGCGGCGGACGGAGGCGCCCGGCGTCCTGCCGTGTCCCGTCGGCGAGACACGGCATCGTCGGACAGCTTCGGTCCTGCCGGATCTATGCTCCCGCTAGTTCGAATGACTAGCATCGAATTCATGCCCGGTGGCGGAATTTCGATCCGCCGCGTCGATGGCGCGCTCAATTACGGTGGATTGTTTCGGTTGCGGCCGGCGTCGGGTGAAAACTACCTGGTAGGAGAGGCGGAGACGCCGTGTACGACGTGATTGTCATAGGGGCCCGTTGTGCGGGTTCTCCGACGGCCATGCTATTTGCGCGCCAGGGATACCGCGTACTTCTCCTGGAGAAGGCGAAATTCCCGCAGGACACCCTGTCCTCGCACTACCTGCACATGCAGGGCGTGGCGCTGCTCGAACGCTGGGGGATCCTGGAGAAGCTCCGGGCGGCCGGCTGCCGGCCGATCACCCGGCAGATCTACGAGGGCCCCGGCGTCCGCATCGAGGGCTTCTCCCTCCCGATGGACGGCATACGGGCCACATACGCGCCGCGGCGCTTCGTCCTCGACCCCCTCCTCGCCGAGGGCGCCGTCGAGGCGGGCGTGGAGTTCCGCGAGGGCTGCGCGGTCAACGACCTGGTCCACGAAGGGGACCGGATCGTCGGGGTGCGCTACACCACCCCCGCCGGCACCGAGACGACGGAGCGGGCCCGGCTGGTCGTCGGCGCCGACGGCATGCGCTCGCTCGTCGCCCGCAAGGCCGGCGCGGAGAACGTCATCGAGCACCCGCGGATGACCTGCACCTACTACAGCTACTGGGCCGGAGTCCCCTCGGACTTCGAACTGTACGAGCGCCCGGGCCGGTGGATCGGCGTCCTCCCCACCAACGACGACCTGACGCTGCTCATGGCCTACTTCCCGCAGGCGGACTTCGGCACGGTCCGCAAGGACGTGGAGCCCGCCTACCTGGACGCCTTCCGCACCACCGCCCCCGAGCTGTGGGAGCGGATGCGGAAGGGCGAGCGGGTCGAGCAGCTGTACGGCACCGGCCATCAGGACAACTACTTCCGCAGGGCCTACGGTCCCGGCTGGGTCCTGGTCGGCGACGCGGTCAACCACAAGGACTCCATCACCGCCCGCGGCATCACCGAGGCATTCGTACAGGCCCAGAACCTCACCGACCGCATCGGCGACGGCCTGTACGACGACGACCGGCTCAGGTCGGCACTGCGGCGCTACGAGAACGACCTGGGCGACGAGGCCCTGAACCACTACCAGGGCGCGCTCAACGTCGCCGAGCTCAAGCCCGAGGGCCGGACCGAGATGCTGCGGAAGCTGGCCGGACACCAGGAGCACATCGACCGCTACTTCTCGACGCTGTCGGGGGCGTGCTCCATCGACGACTTCTACAACGACGAACTTCTGACCTTGCTCGACCAGAGCTGAACGCCGATCCGCTCCCTGGTTCCGCCGATTTGGAGAAACAATGATCCCGTTGTCGTTCGCGCAGCGCCGGCTGTGGTTCGTGGACCGGTTCGAAGGCCCTTCGCCGACCTACAACGGCGCCTTCGCCCTGCGGCTGACCGGTGAGCTGGACGTGGCGGCGCTGCGGTCGGCGTTCCACGACCTCATCGACCGGCACGAAGTGCTCCGCACGGTGATCGTCGAGGGCGAGGACGGCATCCCCCACCAGCAGGTGCTGACCGCCGGCCGGGCGCCGTTCGCCCTGTCGGTCGTCGACGCCGCGCCGGACCGACGGGCCGCCGTGGTCGACGAGGCGGCCAAGGAGACCTTCGACCTGGTCACCGACGTGCCGATCCGCGCCCGTCTGGTGAGGACCGGACCGGCCGACCACACCCTGGTCCTCGTCGTGCACCACATAGCCCTGGACGGCGAGTCCCTCGGACCGCTGCTGCGCGACCTGGCGGCGGCGTACGCGGAGCGCAGGGAGGGCCGGGCGCCGGCCTGGGAGCCCCTGCCGGTCCAGTACGCGGACTACACCCTGTGGCAGCAGGACGTGCTCGGCGACGAGTCCGACCCGGAGAGCCTGGCCGGCCGGCAGCTGGAGTACTGGCGCGGGGCGCTGGCCGGCATGGCACAGCCGCTGGCCCTGCCGACGGACCGCCCCCGTCCCAAGAGGACGAGCTCGGACGGCGGCCTGGCGCAGTTCGCGATCGGGCCCGACCTGCTCGCGGCCGTGGAGAAGCTGGCCGCCGAGCAGGACATCACCGTCTCCATGGTCATGCACTCGGCGCTGGCCGTGCTCCTGCACCACCTCGGCTGCGGTGAGGACATCCCGATCGGTGCGCCCATCGCGGGCCGCACCGACGAGGAACTGCGCGATCTCGTCGGGTTCTTCGTGAACACCTGGGTGCTGCGCGTCGACCTCTCCGGCAATCCGGCCTTCCACGAGCTGCTCGGCCGGGTGCGGGACCGGGCCCTGGGCGCGTACGACAACCAGGACATGCCCTTCGAGCGGCTGGTGGAGCTGCTCAACCCGGACCGGTCCACGGCCTACCACCCCTACTTCCAGGTCATGCTCGCCTGGCAGGAGCCCCTCGGACGGCTGGAGTTCGCAGGTCTGGACGTCGAGTCCGAGACGCTGGAGACCGGGACGGCCAAGTTCGACCTGTTCTTCAACATGATCCCGGACGCGTCCGGCGGCGCCGGGGTCCGCCTGGAGTACGCCACCGACCTCTTCGACCGGGGCACGGCCGAGACCCTCGGCAACCGGTTCGTGCGCGTGCTCGACCAGCTCGTGGCCGACGCGGGCCGCCGCATCGACGGCGTCGACGTGCTGGACGCGGCCGAACGCGAGTTCCTGCTCACCCGCCTCAACGCCGTCCCCGGCGCCACCGTGCCGTCCGAGCTCACCGTCCCCGGCCTCTTCGAGCGCCAGGCCGCCGCGACCCCGGACGCCCCGGCCCTCGTCTCTGGGGACCGCACGCTGACCTACCGGGAACTCGACGACCGGGCGAACGCCGTCGCCTGGGAACTGATCCGGCGCGGCGCCGGTCCGGAGGACCTGGTGGTGCTGGCCCTGCCGCGCACCGAGGACCTGGTCGCCGGCCTGCTCGGCATCCTCAAGTCCGGTGCCGGGTACGTGCCCATGGATCCGCAGTACCTCGCCGGACGGGCGCGGACCGTGCTCTCCGAGGCCCGCCCGCGTTTCGTGCTCACCGACACCGCGACGGCACGGGAACTGCCGGAGCACGGGCTGCCGGTCGTCGACCTCGCCCTGCGCGCCGAGTGGCCGACGCCCGCGGCAGCCCCGGACGACTCCGCCCGCACCGCGCCGCTGGGCCCGGACAACCTGGCGTACGTCATGTACACCTCGGGCTCCACCGGCAAGCCGAAGGGCGCGGCGGTCACCCACCGCAACCTCGTCAACGGCGTGCGGGAACTGGTGCGCGTCCTCGACGCCCCGGCCGGGTCGAAGATGCTCGCCGGCACCTCGGTCAACTTCGACGTCTCCGTCTTCGAGCTGCTGACCACCCTGACGACCGGCGGCACCGCCGAGTTGGTGCCGAACGCCCTGGCGCTCGCCGATCGCGACTCCTGGGACGGCCACGTCATCAGCGGCGTCCCCTCGGTCATCGGCGAGCTGCTCGGCCACCTGGAGAAGGCGCCCGACGTCCGCTCGGTCGTCTTCGCCGGCGACGTGCTCCCGGCGCGGCTGGTGCGACAGGTCCGCGAGGTCCTGCCCGGCGCCCGGATCGTCAACTCGTACGGGCAGAGCGAGAGCTTCTACGCCACCGCCTTCTCCCTCGGGCCCGACGAGGCGTGGCCGCCGGGCGACGTCCTGCCGATCGGCACCCCGCTCGGCAACATGCGCGCCTACGTGCTCGGCCCGGGGCTGGATCCGGTGCCGCAGGGCGTGGCCGGCGAGCTGTACGTGGTGGGCACCTGCCTCGGCCGCGGCTACCACGGCCGCCCGGCCCTGACCGCCGAGCGCTACGTCGCGAGCCCCTTCGGTCCCCCCGGCGAGCGCATGTACCGCACCGGAGACCTCGCCCGCTGGAACGCCGACGGCCGCCTGGAGTGCATGGGCCGCGGGGACGGCCAGGTCAAGGTGCGGGGCTTCCGCATAGAGACGGCCGAGGTCGAGGCGGCGCTGACCGCGCACCCCGGCATCAGCGAGGCCGTGGTCGTCAGCCGCGAGGTGCACTCGGGCGGCAAGCGGCTCGTCGCCTACGTCGTGCACACCGGAGAGGGCGGCGTCGGCGACAACGGCGCCGGCGGCATAGGTGACGTCGACGTGCAGGCCGGCGCCTCCGCCGCCGAGCTGCGCAAGTTCGTCGCGGCCCGGCTGCCCGACTACATGGTGCCCTCCGCCTTCGTGGCCCTCGGCGGGCTGCCGCTGGGGCCCACCGGAAAACTGGACCGGTCGGCGCTGCCCGAGCCGGAGTTCCTCGGCGAGGCCTACCGCGAGCCCCGCACCGAGGCCGAGAAGATCGTCACCGCGGTCTACGCCGACGTCCTCGGTGTGGACCGGGTGGGCGTCGACGACGACTTCTTCGCGGTGGGCGGCGACAGCCTGAGGTCGATCCAGGTGGTCGCCCGTGCCCGGGCCCGGGGTCTGGAGCTGACCACCCGCGAGGTCTTCGAGTGCCGTACGGCGGCCCGGCTGGCCGAGGTGGCCGCCGACCGCCGCGACCAGGCCCCCGTCCTGGAGGAACTCGAGGGCGGCGGCATCGGCGAGCTGGCGCTGCAGCCGGTGGCACGGCACGTGTTCGAACACGGCGGCGGCCTGGACCGCTTCGCCATGTCGATCGTGCTGGAGCTGCCCACGGGCATCGACGGGACCGGACTGGCCGCGACGCTGGACACCGTGCTCGACCGCCACGACCTGCTGCGCGCACGGCTCGTGCCCGGCGACGAGCCCACCCTCCTGGTCCGCCCGAAGGGCGCCGTGCGGGCCGCCGACCTCATCCACCGCGTCCCCGTCGCCGGCGGCTGGGACCACCCCGCCGCCCTGGCGGCGGCCAAGGCGGAGCTGGACGCATCGGCCGGGCGGCTCGACCCGCGGGCCGGCACCATGGCCGACTTCGTCTGGTTCGCCGCGGACGGGGGAGCCGGCCGCCTCCTCGTGGTCCTGCACCACCTGGTCGTGGACGGCGTCTCCTGGCGCATCCTCATGTCGGACCTCGCCGAGGCCTGGCAGGCCGTCCGTTCCGGCGGGACGCCCACGCTCCCCGAGCCCGGCACCTCGGCCCGCCGCTGGGCCGCCGCCCTGGAGGCCGAGGCGTTCACCCCCGAGCGGGAGGACGAGCTCGACTACTGGCGCGAGGTGCTGGAATCCCCCAACCCCCCGCTGGGAGAGCGCACCTTCGACCCGGCCGTCGACGTGATGTCCACCCTCGACACCGTGCGCGTACAGCTGTCCGCCGAGGTCACCGAGGCGGTCCTCACCAAGCTTCCCGCCGCCTTCAGGAGCACCGGCACCGACGTCCTGCTCGCCGCCCTCGCCCTCGCGGTGAACCGCTGGCGCGGCGACAGCCGCTCGACCCTGGTCCGGCTGGAGGGCCACGGCCGCGAGGAGGAGGCCGTCCCCGGCGCCGACCTCTCGCGGACCGTCGGCTGGTTCACCAGCATGTACCCCGCCCGCGTCGACGTGCGGGGCGTGGACATCGCCGAGGTGCTGGAGGGCGGCACCGCCGCCGGCCAGGCGGTCAAGCTGGTCAAGGAGCAGCTGCGCGGGATCCCGGACAAGGGGCTCGGATACGGCCTGCTGCGCTGGCTCAACCCGGAGACCGCCCCACAGCTCGCGGACTACGCGGCTCCGCAGATCGGGTTCAACTACCTCGGCCGCATCTCCGACGCCGACGTGCCCGAGCACCTGCGCGCCGAGGGCTGGGTGCCCGCGCCCTGGTCCTCCGAGCTGGTACCGGCGCCCGACCCGGACCTGCCCGCCCTGTCGGCGCTGGAGGTGAACTCGGTCGTCACCGACACCGAGGACGGCCCGGCCCTGCAGGCCGCCTTCATGTTCCCGACCGGGGTCCTGACCCGCGAGCGCACCGCCGAACTGGCCGGCCTGTGGACCGAGGTGCTGCACGGCATGGCGGCGTACGCGGCCCGCCCCGGCGCCGGCGGCCTCACCCCTTCCGACGCCCCGCTGGTCAAGGTCCGCCAGGACGAGATCGACGCCTGGGAGGAGCGCTACGGCCGGCTCGTCGAGATCTGGTCACAGGCCCCGGGCCAGTCGGGCATCCAGTTCCAGGCAGCGCTCGCCGAGGGCACCTTCGACGTCTACCACATGCAGTTCGTCCTGCATCTGTCCGGGCACGTGGACCCGGAACGGATGCGGGCGGCCGGGCAGGCCCTGCTCGACCGGTACCCGAACCTGCGTTCCGCGTTCCTCACCGGCGCCGACGGCGACCCCGTGCAGATCGTGGCCGAGCACGTCGACCTCCCCTGGCGCCACACCGACCTCACCGGCCTCGGTGACGCCGAGACGGACGCGGCGCTCGACAAGGCCCTCGCCGACGACCGGGCCGACCAGCTCGACCCCACCCGGCCGCCGCTGATCCGCCTGAACCTGCTCACCTGCGGACCGCGGCAGGCCAAACTCGTCGTCACGGCACACCACACCCTCTTCGACGGCTGGTCGTCGCCGATGGTGATCACGGACCTGGTCCGGCTCTACTCCGACGACCGGAGCCTCGCCCCCGTCCGCAGCTACGGCGACTACCTGGCCTGGCTGTCCCGACAGGACCAGGAGGCGTCGGCCGCCCGGTGGAAGGCCGAACTCGACGGCTTCGAACAGCCGACCATCGTGGCCCCGAACGCCGCCCTCCAAGGCACGGCCTCAGCCCTCGGGCGCGTCGAGGTACCGCTGTCGATCGACCAGGGACGCGGACTCGCCCGCCGCGCCGCCGAACTCGGCGTCACCCTGAACACCCTCCTGCAGGGGGCCTGGGCCATCCTGCTCGCCCGGCTGACCGGGCAGCAGGACGTCGTCTTCGGCGCTGCCGTCAACGGCCGCCCCCCGGACCTGGTCGGCTCCGACGAGATGGTCGGACTGTTCATCAACACCCTGCCGACCCGCGTGTTCTGCCGCCCCGACGACACCATGGGCGAGGTCGTCTCCGGCCTGCAGGACCGCCAGACCGCCCTGCTCGACCACCACCACCACGGACTGGCCGACATCCAGCGCGACGTCGGCCTGCCCGCCCTGTTCGACACGCTCATCGTCTTCGAGAACTACCCGATCGACCGCGAAGGCATGATCGACGCGAACGAGTCGGCCGGGTTCGCCATCGACGGGATCCGCCCGTTCGCGGGCTCCCACTACCCGCTCACCCTCAACTCGGCCGACCCCTACCTGCGCCTCTCCCTCGACTACCAGGACAACCTCTACGGCCGCGCGGAGGCCGAGGAGATCGCCGCCCGGCTCGTCCGGGTGCTGGCGCAGTTGCTCGCGGACCCGGGCACCCGTCTCGGGGACATCGACGTGCTCGGCGTCGAGGAACGCGACCGGCTGCTCCGCGGGGCGAACGCCACGGCCGGACCCACCCTCGGAGCGGGGCTGGCCGAGACCGTGCGGCGGCAGGCCGGGACCACCCCCCAGGCCCTCGCCGTCGTGGCCGAGGACCAGACGCTGACCTACGGCGAACTGGAGGAGCGCGCCAACCGGCTGGCGCACTGGCTGGCCGGCCGCGGCGTGCGGCCCGAATCGCTGGTGGCCGTGCGGCTGCCCCGTTCCGCCGAACTCGTGGTCGCCCTCCTCGCGGTCCTCAAGGCCGGCGCCGCCTACGTCCCGATCGACCCGGAGCACCCCGCCGCCCGGATCGAGTACATCCTCGAGGACTCCCGCCCGGTGCTCGTGCTCGACGCCGAGACGCTGGCCGCGGCGGACCGCTCCGGCTGCCCGGCGACGCCGCCGGAGATCGCCGTCCGCCCGGACAACACCGCGTACGTCATCTACACCTCGGGCTCCACCGGCAAGCCGAAGGGCGTGGCCGTCCCGCACGGCGCCCTGGCGAACTTCCTGGCCTCCATGGCACGCCGGTTCGCCCTCACCCCGCAGGACCGCCTGCTCGCCGTGACCACGGTCGCGTTCGACATCGCGGGCCTCGAGCTGTACCTCCCGCTGATCTCCGGAGCGGCCGTCGTACTGGCCGGCGAACAGAGCGTCTCCCGGCCCTCGGCCGCCGTCGAGACGATCCGCCGCCACGGGGTCACCCTCGTCCAGGCGACACCGGCCTTCTGGCAGATGCTGCTCATGGACGAGCCGGAGGGCGCACGGGGCCTGCGGATCCTGGTCGGCGGCGAGGCACTGCCCCCGCGGCTGGCCGAGGCCCTGGCCGCCCAGGCCGCCGAGGTCACCAACATGTACGGCCCGACCGAGACCACCATCTGGTCCACGACCTCGGCGGTCCTGCCCGGATCCGGGGCCCCGGCGATCGGCGCCCCGATCGGCAACACCCGGGTGTACGTGCTCGACACCCGGCTGCGGCCGGTCCCCACCGGGGTCCAGGGAGAGCTCTACATCGCCGGCGACGGCCTGGCACGCGGGTACCAGGGCCGGGCCGGCCTGACCGCGGGACGGTTCGTGGCCTGCCCGTTCGGCGGGCCGGGCACGCGGATGTACCGGACCGGCGACCTGGTCCGCTGGGGCCGCGACGGCCGTCTGGAGTACATCGGGCGCACCGACTTCCAGGTGAAGGTCCGAGGCTTCCGCATCGAACTCGGCGAGATCGAGAACGTCCTGGCCGAGCACCCCGCCGTGGCCCAGGCCGTCGCCGTGGTCCGGGAGGACCGCCCCGGCGACCAGCGACTGGTCGCGTACGTGGTGCCGAGCCGCAGGGCGGACCCGGCCGCGCTCGACCTCACGGCGCTGACGGCACTGCTGCGCGGGAGCCTGCCCGACTACATGGTCCCGTCGGCCGTCGTGCCGCTCCCGGAGTTCCCGGTCTCGCCGAGCGGGAAGCTCGACCGCGGCGCGCTGCCCGCACCCGACCAGGGCGGGGCCGCACCGGGCCGGGAGCCGGACAGCCCCACCGAGAAGACCCTCTGCCGCCTGTTCGCCGACCTCCTCGGCAGGACCGGGGTGAGCGTCGACGACGACTTCTTCGCCTGCGGCGGACACTCCCTGCTGGCGACCCGGCTCAGCGGCCGGATCCGCACCGAGTTCGGCGTCGACTCGAAGGTGACGATGGTCTTCCGCAACCCGACGGTTGCCCAGCTGGCCGTCCACATCGACGAGCTGACCTCGTCGGACAGCCCCCGGCGCCGCAAGGCCGACCGCCCGCAGCTACGCCAGATGACCGTGTAGGAGTACCTGTCGATGATCCCGCTGTCGTTCGCCCAACGTCGGCTCTGGTTCCTCCACCGGCTGGAGGGCCCGTCCGCGACGTACACCATCCCGTTCGCGCTGCGCCTGGAAGGACCACTGGACACGGCGGCCCTGGCCGCGGCGGTGACGGACGTCGCCACCCGGCACGAGACCCTGCGCACCCTGATCGTCGAGAACGAGGACGGCACCCCTGAGCAGCGGATCCTGCCGCCGGAGGAGGCGGTCCACCCGTTCCGGGTGGTCGACGTCACGGCGGACGCGGTGGACGCGGCCATGCGCGAGGTCCTGCGGGAGGGGTTCCGCCTGGAGGCGGAACTCCCCCTGCGGACCACGGTGCTGCGAGTGTCCCCGCAGGAGCACGTCGTCGTGTTCGTCTTCCACCACATCGCGGTGGACGGCGCGTCGATGGCGCCCTTCCTGCAGGGCCTGGTGTCCGCCTACACGGCCCGCCGCCGGGGTGAGGCACCGCGGTGGACCCCGTTGCCGGTGCAGTACAAGGACTACACGCTGTGGCAGCGGCAGCTGCTGGGCGACGAGGCCGACCCGGAGAGCATCGCCGCCGCGCAGATAGGCCACTGGCGTCAGGAGCTCGACGGGGTGCCGCAGCCGGTCCAGCTGCCGCTGGACCGGCCACGCCCGACGATGTCCGACCACCGCGGCGGCTACGTCTCCTTCACGCTGGAACCCGAACTGCTCACCGGCCTCGGCAAGCTGGCCGCCGACCACGGCGCCACGGCGCCGATGGCGGCCCAGGCCGCCCTGGCGGTGCTCCTGTGCAAGCTGGGCGGCGGCCACGACGTCACGGTCGGCAGCCCCATCGAGGGCCGCGCCGACGAGCAGCTCGACGACCTCATCGGCTTCTTCGTCAACACCTGGGTGCTGCGCGCCGACCTGTCCGGCGACCCGGCCTTCGGCGACCTGCTGGAGCGGGTGCGCGAGAAGGCCCTCGCCGCGTACGACAACCAGGACGTGCCCTTCGAGCGCCTGGTCGAACTGCTGGGCCCGGAGCGCACCACCTCGTACCAGCCGCTGTTCCAGACCATGCTGGCCTGGCAGTTCGTCTGGCCGCGGATCGAGATGCCTGGGCTGAAGGCCACCCCTGTCGCCGCCGACACCGGGACCGCCAAGTTCGACCTGTTCTTCAACGTCGTCCCGGACGCCTCCGGAGGGGCGTACGGCCGGCTGGAGTACGCGACCGAACTGTTCGACCACGGCACGGCCGTGAGCGTCGCCGAACGCTTCGTCCGCGTCCTGCGGCAGGTCGTCGCCGACCCCGGGGCACGCCTGAGCGAGCTCGACGTGCTCAGCGGGACCGAACGGGACTGGCTGGCCGGGCTCAACGGCACCGCCGGACCCGACCGGACGGCCACGGTGCCCGAACTGGTCGCCGCCCAGGCGGCGCGCACCCCGGACGCCACCGCCGTGGTGTCCGGACGGACCGTCCTGACGTACCGCGAGCTGGAGGAGCGGGCCGGCCGGCTCGCCGCCGAACTGCGCCTCCGCGGGCTGGGGCCGGACGTCCTGGCCGCCGTCGCCCTCCCCCGCACCGCCGACCTGGTGGTCGCCCTGCTCGGAGTGCTCAAGGCGGGCGGCGCCTACCTGCCGATCGACCCCGGCCACCCGGCCGCGCGCATCGGGCTGCTGCTGGAGACCGCCGCCCCCGCGTTCGTCCTGACCGACCGCGCCACGGCCGCGACCGTGGCCGCGGGCGGCTCGCCCCTGCTCCACCTCGACGAGCTGCGGCTCGACGGCCCCGCGCCCGAGGCGGCCCCCACGCCCCGCAGCGGGCCGGACGACCTGGCCTACGTCATGTTCACCTCGGGCTCGACCGGCACCCCCAAGGGGGTGGCCGTCACCCACGCCGCCGTGGTCAACGGGGTGCGGGACCTGCGCCGGACCGTGCGGGCCGGCGAGGGGTCCCGGATGCTCGCCGCGACCTCCGTGAACTTCGACGTGTCCGTGTTCGAGATCTTCACCGCGCTCACCGCCGGAGCGACCGTCGAGGTCGTACGGGACGTCCTCGAACTCGCCGAGCGCGACCACTGGTCGGGCACCACCGTCAGCGCCGTGCCCACCGTGTTCTCCGTGCTGCTCGACCAGCTGGCCGCAGAGGGCCCCGTCACCTCACGGCTCGACGTGGAGACCGTCGTCCTCGCCGGCGAGGCTCTGCCCGCCGGCCTGGCCGCCAGGATCCGCGCCGCCCTGCCCGGCGTACGCGTCGTCAACGCCTACGGCCAGACCGAGAGCTTCTACGCGACCACGCACATCCTCCCGGCGGGGCGGGACGGCACCGGCGCGGTCCCCGTCGGCCGCCCGCTCGCCCACATGCGCGCCCACGTCCTGGGCCCGGACCTCACCCGGGTACCGCCCGGTGTGACCGGCGAACTCTACGTCGGCGGCCTGACCGCCCGGGGCTACCACCGCGACGGCCCGGCCACCGCCGAACGGTTCGTGCCCGACCCGTTCGGACCCCCCGGCAACCGCATGTACCGCACCGGCGACCTGGCCCGGTGGGCAGGGGACGGCAGCCTGGAGTACGAGGGACGCGCCGACACCCAGGTCAAGGTCAACGGCATCCGCGTCGAGCCGACCGAGATCGAGACCGCCCTCGGCCGCCACCCCGCGGTCGGCCGGGCCGTCGTCACCGTGCGCGAGGACCGTACCGGGGCCTCCCGGCTCGTCGGCTACGTGACCCCGGCCGGCGGCACCGCCACCCCTTCGCCGGCGGAGCTGCGGCAGTTCGCGGCCGAGCGCCTGGCGGACTACATGGTGCCCGCCGTGCTCGTGGTCCTCGACCGGCTGCCGCTGACCCCCAGCGGCAAACTGGACCGGGCCGCCCTGCCCGACCCGGAGTTCACCGGCACCGAGTACCGGGCCCCGCGCGGCGAGACCGAGCGGATCCTCGCCGAGGTGTACGCGGACGTGCTCGACACCCCGCGGGTGGGCATCGACGACGACTTCTTCACCAGCGGCGGCGACAGCATCCGCTCCATCCAGGTCGTCGCCCGCGCCAGGGCGCGCAACGTCCGGGTCGGCACCCGTGAGATCTTCGAGCACCGCACGGTCGCCCGGCTCGCGGAACTGGTCGACGGCCGGAGGGACGAGGAACCCGTCGGCCTCGCCGAGCTGCCGGGCGGCGGCGTCGGCTGGTCCCCGCTGCCGCCCACCGCCGCGCACGTCCTCGGACAAGGCGGCGGCATCGGCCGGTTCTCCATGTCCGCGCTGCTGACCCTGCCCGAGGACATCGACCGCACCGGACTGGTCGCCACCCTGCAGTCCGTACTGGACCGGCACGACGTCCTGCGCTCCCGGCTCGACCGGCAGCGGCCGGGCCTGCGCACGGCCCCCGCCGGCAGCGTGGACGCCGCCGCGCTGGTGCGGGAGGTCCGCCACGAGGGCAGCGACCCCAGGGCCGAACTGGACGCCGCCGCGGACCGCCTGGACCCCGACTCCGGTGTGATGGCCCAGTTCGTGTGGTTCACCTCCGGGACGGAGGCGGACCGGCTGCTGATCGTCCTTCACCACCTGGTCGTCGACGGGGTGTCGTGGCGGATCCTGCTGCCCGACCTGGTGGCCGCCTGGCAGCGGGTCCGCCACGGCCTCGCCCCGGAACCCGCCGCCCCCGGCACCTCCCTGCGCCGCTGGGCGCACGCGCTCGCCGACGAGGCCGCCGCACCCGGGCGGGTCGCCGAACTGCCCCTGTGGCAGGAGATCCTCGGCGGCGGGGACCCCGCCCTGGGCGCCCGCGACCTCGACCCCGCGGTCGACGTGGCCGCCACCGTGGACACGGTGCGCGTCCGGGTTCCCGCGGAGGTCACCGAGACCCTGCTGAACACGGCCCCGCAGGTGTTCGGCGCAGGCGTCGACGACGGCCTGCTGGCCGGACTGGCCCTGGCCCTGGCCCGCTGGCGCGGGAGCGGGGACTCCACCCTGGTCCGCCTGGAGGGCCACGGCCGGGAGGAGCACGTGGTGCCCGGCGCGGACCTGTCAGGCACGGTCGGATGGTTCACCGCCATGTACCCCGTACGCCTGGACCTGGACGGCGTCGACCTGGACGACGCCTTCGCCGGCGGCCCCTCCGCAGGCCGAGCCGTCAAGGCCGTCAAGGAGCAGCTGCGGGCGGTGCCGGACAACGGCATCGGCTACGGCCTGCTGCGCCGGCTCAACCCGGCGACCGCTCCCGCGCTCGCCGGACTGCCGGAGCCCCGGATCGGGTTCAACTACCTCGGCCGCTCCTCCGCCGCCGACATCCCCGAGGAACTGCGCGGCCTGGGCTGGACGCCCGACACCACCGCGCAGGACCTGATCGCCGCCCCCTGCCCGGACATGCCCGCCCTGTCCGCCCTGGAGATCAACGCGGTGGCCGCCCCCACCCCCTCCGGCGAGGAGCTGACCGCCTACTTCGGCTTCCCGGCCGGGGTGCTCTCCCCTGAGGAGGTCACCGGACTGGCCGGGCTGTGGGTCGACGCGCTCACTGCCCTGGCCCGGCACGCCCGCACCCCCGGAGCCGGCGGACTCACCCCCTCCGACGCGCCCCTGGCAGGGGTGAGCCAGCCCGAGATCGACGACTGGGAGTCCCGCTTCGGCAGGCTCGCCGAGGTCTGGCCGGTCACCCCGGCCCAGTCCGGCATGCTGTTCCACACCATGCTGTCCGGGGCGTCCTTCGACGCTTACCACATGCAGATGGTGTTCCACCTCTCCAGCGCCGTCGACCCCGAGCGGATGCGCCGGGCCGGACAGGCCCTGCTGGACCGCCACCCCAACCTCCGCGCGGCCTTCGTCACCCGGGCCGACGGCGAGGTGGTCCAGGCCGTCCCACGGAACGCGGACCTGCCCTGGCGGCACATCGACCTGACCGCCGCCGGCGAGGCGGAGCGTACCGAGGCCTTCGAGCGGTTCCTCGAGGCGGACCGTGCCGACCACTTCGACCGCGAGGCCCCGCCGCTGTTCCGGCTGTCGCTCGTCGTCCTCGCGCCCGACCGGGCCGAGCTCGTGATGACGGCCCACCACGCGCTGTTCGACGGCTGGTCCACCCCCCTGCTCGTCCGCGACCTGCTGCTGCTCCACGGCGCCCACGGCGACCCGGAGGGCCTGCCGCCCACCCGCGGTTACGGCGCGTTCCTGTCCTGGCGCGCCCGCCAGGACCCACGGGAGTCGGCCCGGGCCTGGGCGGCCGAACTGGCCGGCTTCGAGGAGCCCACCCTGCTCGCCCCCGGTTCCGAGGGCGCAGGCGAGGAAGGGCTCGACGAGATCGAGGTCCCCCTCCCCGCCGGCCTGGCCCGCGAACTGGCCCACGTCGCCGCCCGGACGGGCGTCACCGTCAACACCCTGGTCCAGGGCGCCTGGGCGCTGCTGCTCGGCGGGCTCACCAACCGCCAGGACGTGGTGTTCGGCGCCACCGTCTCCGGGCGCCCGCCCGCCGTGGCGGACGTCGAGTCGATGGTCGGGATGTTCATCAACACCCTTCCCGTGCGCGCCGGACTCGCCCCGGGCGACACGCTCGCCGAGGTCCTCGTCCGGCTCCAGGACCGGCAGGCCGCGCTCCTGGAACACCACCACCACGGCCTCACGGAGATCCAGCGGGCCGCCGGGCTGCCGTCCCTCTTCGACACCCTGGTCGTCTTCGAGTCGTACCCCGTCGACCAGCGGGGTCTGAGCGCCGCCACCGATGCCGCGGGCGGCATCTCCTTCACCGGCCTGCGCCTGGCCACCGGCACCAACTACCCGCTGACCCTGATGGCGCTGGTCGAACCGCACCTGCGGCTCACCCTCCAGTACGCCCGCGGGGTCTTCGGCCGGGAGACGGTGGAAGGGTACGCGGACCGCCTGGTGCGCGTACTGCGGCAGCTGGCCGGCACCCCCGGCGCGAAGGTCGCCGACCTCGACCTCCTGAGCCCCGCCGAACACCGGCGGCTGCTCACCGAGTTCAACGACACCGCCGTCGGGACCCCGCACACCACGATCTGCGGGCTGGTCGAGGCCCAGGCGGCACGCACCCCCGACGCACTCGCCGTCACCGCGGACGGCACCTCACTCACGTACCGCGAGCTGGAGGCCTGGGCCGGCCGACTGGCCCGCGAACTGGCCGGCCGCGGCGTGGGCCCCGAGTCGGTGGTCGCGGTGTCCCTGCCACGCACGGCCGACCTGGTCGTCGGGCTGCTCGCGGTCCTCAAGGCGGGCGGCGCGTACCTGCCGGTCGACCCCAGGTACCCCGGCAGCCGCCTCCGGGCGATCCTGGAGGAGGCCCGGCCGAGCCTGGTCCTCACGCACTCCGGGACGGTCGGCGCGCTGCCGGAGCACGAGGCCCCCGACCTGCTCCTCGACGCGATCACCCTGCCCGCGGACGCCTTCGGGCCGGAACGGCCCGTGCACGCGCAGCAACTGGCGTACGTGATGTACACCTCCGGCTCCACCGGCAAGCCCAAGGGCGTCGCCATCACCCACGCCAACGTGGTCAACGGCGTCCTGCGGCTCGCCCCCCTCGTGGGTATGGAAGCGGGCGGACGGCTGCTGGCGGGCACCTCGGTCAACTTCGACGTCTCGGCGTTCGAGATCTTCACGACCCTCGCCGCCGGCGGTGTCGTCGAAGTGGTCCGGGACGTCCTGGTCCTGGGAGAGCGGGACGGCTGGAGCGGCAGCGTCATCTCCACCGTGCCCTCCGCCTTCGCCGAACTCGTCGACGGCATCGCCGGCCGCACCCGCGTGGAGACGGTCGTCTTCGCCGGGGAGGCCCTGCCCGGCTCGCTCGTGGAGAAGACCCGCCAGGCCTTCCCGGGTGTCCGCGTCGTCAACGCGTACGGCCAGAGCGAGTCGTTCTACGCCACCACCCACACCGTCCGCGGCAGCACCGGCGACCGGGCCGGCAGCACACCCGTCGGCACCCCCCTCGGCAACATGCGCGGCTACGTCCTCGGCCCCGGCCTCGCTCCCGTGCCCCCGGGCACCGTCGGCGAGCTGTACGTCGCCGGCAACGTCGGCCGCGGGTACCACGGACGCGCCGGACTCACCGCCGAGCGCTTCGTGGCCGACCCCTTCGGCCCGCCCGGCGACCGCATGTACCGCACCGGCGACCTGGCCCGGATCAACGGGGAGGGCCACCTCGAGTACATGGGCCGGGGGGACGCCCAGGTCAAGGTGCGCGGCTTCCGCATCGAGCCCGCCGAGATCGAGGCGGTGCTCACCGCGCACCCCGGCATCGCGCAGTGCGTGGTCGTCGCCCGCGAGGCACCGGGCCGCGGGACCGGAAAGCGGCTCGTGGCGTACGCCGTGCCCGCACCGGCCGCGGACGCCGGAGCCGGGAACACCGTCGGCGAGGCCACCGCGGCCCCGGCGGCGAAGGAACTCGACGCCTTCGTCTCGGAACGGCTGCCGGAGTTCATGGTCCCGTCCGCCTTCGTCGTGCTCGACCGGCTGCCACTCACCCCGAACGGCAAACTCGACCGGGCCGCGCTCCCCGAACCGGAGTTCGCGGGCGCCGGCTACCGGGCGCCCCGCACCCCGCGCGAGGAAGCACTGGCAACGCTGTACGCGGAAGTGCTCGGCGTGGACCGGGTCGGCGTCGACGACAGCTTCTTCGACCTCGGCGGGCACTCCCTGCTCGCCACCCGGCTGATCACCCGGGCCCGCACCGAGATGGGCGTCGAGATCCCCATCCGCAAGATCTTCGACCTGCCGACACCCGCCGAACTGGCCGCCTGGTCCGAGGAATCGGCTGTGCCGGCCCGCCGCAGCCTGCGCCCGTTGATAGTCAAGGAGTGAAGCGATGATTCCCCTGTCGTACGCACAGCGCCGTATGTGGCTTCTGCACCAGCTGGAAGGCGGGGCGGCGACCTACAACATCTCGGCGGCGTTCCGGCTCACCGGCGACCTGGACGCGGCCGCCCTGGGCGCTGCGGTACGCGACCTGGCCGGCCGGCACGAGATCCTGCGCACCGTCTACCGGACGGACGAGCAGGGCGAGCCCTACTCGGTGCTGCTGTCCGAGGAGGAGGCCGCGCCCTGGGTGCGCCTCGCCGAGACGGCACCCGCGGACACCGCCGCCGCCGTCGACGAGGCCGTCGCCCACCGGTTCGACCTGTCCGCCGAACTCCCCTTCAGAGCGAGCCTGCTGCGCTGCTCCGCCGAGGAGCACGTCCTCGTCCTGGTCATCCACCACATCGCCTCGGACGGCAGCTCCAGCGCGCCGATGATGGGCGACCTGATCCGGGCCTACACCGCACGCAAGGAGGGCGTGGCCCCCGTCTGGGAGCCGCTGCCCGTGCAGTACAAGGACTACGCCGTCTGGCAGCGCGACGTGCTCGGCGACGTGTCCGACCCGGAGAGCCTCGCGGCCGCCCAGGTCGAGTACTGGCGCAAGGAGCTCGCCGGGGTCCCCCAGCCGCTCAACCTGCCGCTGGACCGGCCGCGCCCCGCCGAGGCCGGGTCGCACGGCGACCGGGTCGGCCTCGGCGCCGACCCCGAGGTGACCGCGGGCCTGCAGAAGCTCGCCCAGGAGAGCGGCACCTCCATGTCGATGGTCCTTCAGGCCGCCCTCGCGGTGCTGCTGCGCAAGCTCGGCGGCGGGGACGACGTGACGATCGGCTCGCCGATCGCCGGGCGCACCGACGAGGCGCTCACCGACCTGATCGGATGCTTCGTCAACACCCAGGTCCTGCGCGCCGACCTCACCGGCAACCCGGTGTTCACCGACCTGCTCGCCCAGGTCCGCGACAAGTCGCTGACGGCGTACGAGCACCAGGACGTGCCCTTCGACGTCATCGTCGAGGCCATCAACCCCGACCGCTCGGCCGCCTACCAGCCGCTGTTCCAGGTGATCTTCTCCTGGCAGAGCTACGAGAAGCCCGAACTCGAACTCCCCGGGCTCACCATGAGCTTCGAACAGGCCATCCCCTTCACCGCCATGGTCGACCTGACCTTCTTCATGGCCCTGGACGCCGAGGGCGCGCTGCGCGGCGACCTCCAGTACTCCACCGACCTGTTCGACCGCGACTCGGCCGAGCTGATCGCCGCCCGCCTCGCCCGGGTCCTGGAGCAGCTGGCGGCCGACCCCGGCATGCGCGTCGGCGACGTCGACGTGCTGACCGCGGGGGAGCGGGCGGAACTCGCGCCGGCCGCCCTCGACGCCGTACCCCCCACCACCCTGGTCGAGCTCTTCGAGCGGCAGGCGGCACAGCGGGCCGCCGAGACCGCCGTCGTCTTCGAGGGCACCACCCTCACGTACGGCGAGCTCAACGCCCGCGCCAACCGGCTCGCCCGGCACCTGGTCTCCCACGGAGTCGGCCCGGAGTCCCTGGTCGGAGTCTGCCTGGAGCGTTCGGCCGAACTGGTCGTCGCCCTCCTCGCCGTACTCAAGGCCGGCGGCGCCTACCTGCCCGTCGACCCGGACTCGCCGGCCGACCGCATCGCCCACATCATCCAGGACGCCCGGCCCGTCCTCCTCGTGACCACGAGCTCCACCGCCGCCGCACGGGAACTCGCCGGGGACCTCCCCGTCGTCCACCTCGACGGGACCGGGGACCCGGCCGAGTCCGACGCCGACCTCACCGACGCCGACCGCCGCTCGGCCCTGACCGCCGCGCACCCGGCGTACGTGATCTACACGTCCGGGTCGACCGGCCGCCCCAAGGGTGTCCTGATCCCGCACCGCAACGTCGTCGGCCTCTTCACCGCCACCCGGGACTTCGGCTTCGGCGCGGACGACGTGTGGACCCTCTTCCACTCCTACGCCTTCGACTTCTCGGTGTGGGAGCTGTGGGGGCCGCTGCTCCACGGCGGCCGCCTCGTCGTGGTCCCGTACGACGTCTCCCGGTCCCCCGCCGACTTCCTGCGGCTGCTGGTCCGCGAGCGCGTCACCGTCCTCAACCAGACGCCCTCGGCCTTCTACCAGCTCGTCCAGGCCGACGCGGACGCCCCCGGCCAGGACCTGGCCCTGCGGTACGTGGTGTTCGGCGGCGAGGCCCTCGACCTGAACCGCCTCACCGACTGGTACACCCGGCACGCCTCCGGCACGCCCGTGCTGGTGAACATGTACGGAATCACCGAGACCACCGTGCACGTCACCCGCGTCGACCTGGACGAGGACTCCTGCGCCCGCCACCGGGCCAGTGTGATCGGCCAGGCCGTCCCCGGTCTGCGCGCCCACGTCCTGGACGCCGACCTCAAGCCCGTTCCCGCCGGCGTCACCGGGGAGCTGTACGTGGCCGGCTACGGTCTGGCCCGCGGCTACCTCGGCCGCCCCGGACTGACGTCCGGACGCTTCGTGGCCTGTCCCTTCGGCGAGCCCGGCGAGCGGATGTACCGCAGTGGCGACCTGGTCCGCCGAGGCCGGAACGGCCGGCTGGAGTACGTGGGCCGCGCCGACTCCCAGGTCAAGATCCGCGGCTTCAGGATCGAGCTCGGCGAGATCGAGCACGCCCTGGCCGGGCACCCCGGCGTGGCTCAGTCCGCGGTCCTGGTCCGCGAGAACCAGGACGGCGACAAGCGCCTCGTCGGCTACGTCGTCCCCCAGCCGGACGCCACGATGGACGCGGCCGGGCTCGCCGGGCTGACCGCGTACCTGCACGAGCGCCTGCCGGACTACATGATGCCGTCCGCCGTCGTCCCGCTGCCCAGCATTCCGCTGACCCCGAACGGCAAGCTCGACCGGCGGGCCCTCCCCGCCCAGGACGCGGAAGCCGAGGCCGGCAGGGCTCCGCGCAACGCCTACGAGAAGCGGCTGTGCGAGCTCTTCGGTGAACTGCTGGGCCGTGAGAAGGTCGGCATCGACGACGGCTTCTTCGCGCTGGGAGGCCACTCGCTGCTGGCCACCCGGCTCAGCGTCCGCGTCCGCAACGAGTTCGACATCGACATCCCCATCCGGACGATCATCCGGTACCCCACGGTGGCCGAGCTGGCGGCGCTGATGCTCGCCGGAGGCGTCCCCGACGACGACGCCGACTCCTTCGCGGTCGTACTGCCCCTGAACACCGACCCCGGCACGGGCAAGCCCCCGGTGTGGTTCTTCCACGGCGGCGGCGGTCTCGGCTGGGCGTACTACAGCTTCGTCCTGCACCTGCCGGACCGGGCCGCCTACTCCCTGCAGTCGCGCGGATCCGACGGCGTGGAGCCGCTGGCGGGCTCGGTGGAGGAGATGGTCGAGGACTACGTCACCCAGATCCTGAGGACCCAGCCGGAAGGCCCCTTCAACCTGATCGGCTGGTCCTACGGCGGCTCCGTCGTACAGGCCGTCGCCGACGCTCTCGACCGGCGCGGCCACGAGGTCGCCCTGGTGGCCGTCCTGGACGCCCAGCCGGGAGGCCACGGATTCGCCGAGGTGCACGCCGGCAAGGACTCCTCGGACTTCCGGGCGGAGCTGGAGGACGACTTCGGCCAGTACATCCGTACCGGCAACCGGCAGGGCTTCCTCGACACCATGTCGCGGGTCCTGGCCAACAACACGTCTCTCATGATGGATTTCGAGTCGCCCGTCTACCGCGGCGACGTGGTGTATTTCAACGCCACGCTGGAGGAGACGTCGTACGCGCACCTGTGGCGCCCGTACGTCCTCGGCTCCTTCGAGGTGCACGACGTGCGCGTCACGCACCACGAGATGCACATGCCGGGGCCCGTGGCCCAGATGTTCGAGGTCTTCGACCGCAAGCTCGCGTAGCCGCCCCGCGGCACCGCCGGATCCCGCCGCGGTCCGGTACCTGTTCCGTTTCAGTCAACGATCCGATGGAAGATGGGGGTTGGTCGGAGTGACAGAGTCCGGCATGTCCGCCGAACAAGGGGACCTGACGCTGCTGTGCGTGCCGTTCGCAGGAGCGGGTCCGTCGTTCTTCCACCCGTGGCGGGACCTGTCCGCCGGCCGCTGGCGGGTGACGTCCGTCGAACTGCCGGGCAGGGAGCGGCGGATCATGGAGGAGCCGTACCGGAACGTCCACGAGGCCGCCAAGGGCTCGGTCGACGACATCGTCGCGGACCTCGGCGAAGGCTCCCGGACCGTACTGTTCGGGCACAGCCTGGGCGCCGTTCTCGCCTACGAACTCGTGCACCTGCTGGGTGCGCGCGGCGTGCACGTCGAGCGGCTGGTCGTCAGCGGCTCCCCGGGGCCCTGGACCCAGCGCGAGCGGCGGGCCTCCGGGCTGGAGGACGAGGAGTTCCTCGCCCGGGTCGAGGAGTTCGCGGGCTTCCGCCACGAGGCTCTCGACCACCCGGAGATGCGCGAGCTGATCCTCCCGGTGCTGCAGGCCGACTGCGAGATGCACGAGAACTACGTCCCGAGCACCGACACGCCGGTCTCCGTGCCGATCACCTCCCTGCGGGGTGACGCCGACGGTCTGGTCACGGCCGAGGAGGCCCGGCAGTGGCGGTCGGCGACCGCCGCGTCGTTCGGCTACGTCGAGTTCCCCGGCGACCACATGTACCTGGTCGACGCCGGCCGCGAGGTGCTGGACGCGATCGAGTCGGCCTCCGCCGACGACCACGGGTAGGGCTCATGCCGCTACGAGGTACGACATGTCGCGGTGACAGGCGGGGCGGGCGCCGGTCCAGGCCGAGGGCCGGGCGGTCCACGCCGCCGCTCGCCACCGCGGCCGGCGGCGCGGCCCGGTGGATCAGGTGGCCGTACCGGCCGCGGGTCCGCCGGGCGTGCTGCGGACCAGGACACCGCCGGGCGGCCCCCGGGAGACCGCTCGACAGCCTCTCAGCCCTGCCGGGCCGGGCCGAACCAGGCGGCGAGCGCCGACCGCAGCGCGGCGGCGTCGACCGTCTCGCCGGGGCCGGACGCCCAGGCCACGTGACCGTCGGGCCGGATCAGGACCGCGTCGGGAGCCGGGACCTCGTCGATGACCGGCACGGGCCAGGCGTCGTCCTCGCTGCGCGCCTGGACCAGGTCCACGCGGTCGGCCCAGCCCTCGGCAGCCGCGGCCACCGCGGCCCCGGCGCCCAGGTCGAGCAGGACGGGACGGCCGGCGTGCAGCAGCTCGTACACGCGGGAGACGCCGTCGGCCGCCTTGATGTCGGCGTCCGGGACCCGGCGGCCGGCCAGCGGGTGGCCGCAGCCGGCCGGGTAGCGGACGTCCAGGGCGTTGAGCATGTTGCGCAGCAGCCGGTTCACGTCGTCGAAGACCATCAGCGAGCCGAAGACCTCGCGCAGTGCGTCCGTCTGCGCACCGGGACGGGCCAGGGCCGACTGCGCCCGGGTGTTCCGCAGCACCTGCTCGCCGACCGGGTGACGCTCGTCGTGGTACGTCCCCAGCACGCTCTCCGGAGCCGTGCCGCGCACCACCGAGGCGAGCTTCCAGCCGAGGTTGACCGCGTCCTGCACACCCATGTTCAGGCCCTGCCCGCCGGCCGGGAAGTGGATGTGCGCCGCGTCGCCCGCCAGCAGCACCCGGCCGTGCCGGTACCGGTCGGCCTGGCGCGCGGCGTCGTTGAAGCGGGAGATCCAGCGCGGGTTGCGCATGCCGAAGTCGGTGCCCGCGAGCCGGATCAGCGACGCGCGCAGCTGCTCGAAGGTCACCGGCTCGTCGCGGTCGGCGACGTGGTCGTACTCGGAGGTGATCACCCGGTGCCAGCCCGGCTCGAAGGCGATCGCCGAGTAGTCACCGCCGGCGCGGCGCCGGATCCAGACGTAGTCCTCGGGCAGGTCCGGGAGCTCGACGTCGCCGATCATGGCGGTCATCGTCGCCTCGGTGCCCGGGAAGCCGATGCCCGCCAGCCTGCGCACCGTGCTCCGCCCGCCGTCGCAGCCCACGAGGTGGCCGGCGCGCAGCGCTGCGGGGCCCGCGTCCGCGGCGTCCAGCTCGACCGTCACCCCGGACGTGTCCTGGGTGACGCCGGTGACCCGGCAGGATCTGCGGATCCGCACACCGAGCTCCTGCGCCCACTCCTCCAGGAGCCGTTCGACGGCGGACTGAAGGATCATCAGGGGATAGGGGTGCCGGGACTCGTACTCGTCGAACTCCAGGTACAGGCCGGAGAAGTGGCCCACCGGCTGCAGTTCGCCGGCCGCCAGGAAGCGGTCCAGGACCCCGCGCTGGTCGAGCACCTCCAGGGTGCGCGAGTGCATGCCGCCGGCCCGCGATTCCCCCGAGCGTTCCGCGAGCCGCTCGACCACGACCACGTCGACGCCCGCCAGCCGCAGTTCACAGGCGAGCATCAGACCGGTCGGTCCGGCGCCCGCGATCACGACCTCGGCGTCCATACCGGTGTCTGCCACGTCGGTCCTCCTCATTCCAGTGCGCCTCTAACGCCGCTGAATAGCCTCCGCTTCACTGAACGTGGATCAGCCCGGTCGAGGAACGCTGGTGCCGGGACGGGCCCGCCGCCGGTGGCACCCGTCCCGCCGCCGGTGCCGGGTACCCGGGCACGGTGCGGGCGGACGCGAATCCGCGCAGGACCGTCCCGGCCGTCCGGAAGAACGTGTTCCGCCGGCCGGGCGGCGCAGGGGGCCGAGGCCCCGGGCGGATGGCGAAGGCCCGGGACAGGGCCGCAGACGACGCGAGCGGGCACTCCCGGTCGGTGGATGAACGGAAGGCTGGCAGATGGAATCGGCGACGCAGGCGGTCCACACGAGCGGTGGGCAGGACGAGACGTCGGAACGACCGGCCGCGGTCGCGGCACCGGAGGGGACCGTTTCGCTGGCGGAGGAGATCGCGGCCCTGTGGGCGGAAGTCCTCCACGCCCCCGGGGTCGGCGTGGAGGACGACTTCTTCAGGCTCGGCGGGAACTCCCTGTCCGGAATCAAGATCATCGAACGGGTGGAGCAGGACCACGGGGTCCAGCTGTCCGTGCGCGACTTCTACCTCGCGCAGACCCCCGCCCGTGTCGCCGAGCTGATCGAGAGAGGGAGGGCGGAGGTGTGAGGCTGACGCCGGGCCCCGCCCACGGGATCGACCTCGAGGCCGTCAACCTGTTCGACCTGGACCTGTACTCCTCCGGAGACCCGCACCGGATCTGGGACGTCATGCGGGCGAAGGCGCCCCTGCACCACCAGGTCCTGCCGGACGGCCGGGAGTTCTGGTCGGTGACGCGCTACGAGGACGTCCACCGGGTCCTCGCCGGCCACCGCGAGTTCACCTCGGAGCGCGGCACGGTGCCGACCCACCTCGGGACGGACGACGCCGCGGCCGGCGTGCTGATGACGTCCACCGACCCGCCACGGCACACCGAGGTCCGCCGGCCGCTCGGCTCCAGGCTCACCGCGCGCGCCGTGAGGTCCTGGGAGGACGGCATCCGCGCCACGGTGGCGCGCTTCCTGGAACCCGCCCTCGACGGCGAGGTCTTCGACCTGGCCGAGCGGGCACTGCTCCTTCCGGCGATGGTCACCGGACCGCTGCTGGGCATCCCGGAGAAGGACTGGGCCGAGCTCGTCCAGCTGACCGCCATGGTCACGGCCCCCACGGACCCGCACTTCATGGTCGGCCACGAGGCCGCGACCCTCGCCATCTCCCACCACGAACTCGTCACGTACGTCCGCGAGTGGGTCAAGGCCCGGCGGGCGAGCGGCGAGGAGGACGACAGCCTCCTCCACCACCTCATGAGCGTCCGTCCGGGCGGTGAGCCGCTGAGCGACGAGGAGATCGCCCTCGACGGCTACAGCATCCTCCTGGGCGCCAACGTGACCACCCCGCACACCGTCTCGGGCACCGTGGAGGCACTGATCGAACGGCCCGCGCAGTACGCGAAGGCGGCGGCCGACCCCTCGCTGGTCCCCGGCCTGGTCGAGGAGGGCCTGCGCTGGACCTCGGCCGCGTGCAACTTCATGCGGTACGCGGTCGACGACGTCGAGATCGCCGGGGGCACGATCCCGGCCGGCGGTGCCGTCGTGGCGTGGATCGGCTCGGCCAACCGCGACGAGACCCTCTTCCCCGCCCCGCACACCTTCGACATCACCCGGGCCGGAGCCAAGCGCCAGGCCGCCTTCGGCTTCGGCACGCACTTCTGCATCGGCGCGCCGCTGGCCCGCATGACGCTGCGGATCTTCTTCGAGGAACTGCTCCGGCGGTTCGAGTCGGTCGAGCTCGCCGGCGAACCGCAGCACCTGCGGTCGTACTTCATCGCGGGAATGACCCACCTTCCCATCGTCGCCCGGAAACGGCGGACGCCATGACCCCCTCCACCACCGCTCCCTCACCGTGGTTCGTCCGGCCGCGGTCCGGCGAACACCCGGGCACGCTCTTCTGCTTCCCCTTCTCCGGGGCCGGGGCCTCGGCCTTCAGCGCGTGGCCCGCCGCGATCGGCGGGGCCGAGGTCTGCCCGGTGCAGTTCCCCGGCCGCGAGAACCGGCTCGGCCACCCCCACTACGGCACGTACGAGGAACTGGCCGACGCCCTGGCCGACGCCCTGGCCCCGAGGCTCGACCGGCCGTACGCCTTCTTCGCGCACTGCGCGGGCGCCCTGCCCGCGTACGAGACCGTGCTGCGGCTGGCCGCACTCGGCCTCCCCGGCCCCGAACACCTCTTCGTCTCCGGCCAGCCCGCCCCGCACGACGCCTCGCGCGACCGGATGCTCACCATGACCGAGGCCGAGCTGCGTGCCGAACTGGAGGCCTTCGTCCGGGGCCGCGGGATCGAGCCCCGGCCCGACATGCTCGACCTGGGAATGCTCGTGCTCCTGCGCGACCACGCCGCCGCGGGCGCGTACCGGCGCGGAGAGCCGGCCGCGGTGGACTGCCCCGTGACCGTCCTGCACTGGAGCGAGGACCCCGACGCGGGCCTCGACGAGCTCGACGGCTGGCGCCGGTACGCGGACTCCGTCGAGTTCCGGACGGTCGGCGGAGGCCACTACGACTTCATGGACGCCCCGGCCGAGCTGCTGAACCTGTTGACCTCCTGGCGGTAGTGCCGCCCGCACGTGCCGCGACCCGTGGGAACCGGAAGGAATTCGTATGAGTGGCGCAGCCGCCGACATCGCCGTGATCGGGATGTCGTGCCGCTTTCCCGGTGTGCAGAACCCTGGTGAGTTCTGGCGCCTGCTGTTCGACGGCGAGTCCACCGTCGGGACCTTCCCCGAGAACCGGGCGGCCGACGCGAGCCACGGCTCCCACCCCGACGCGCCCACCCTGGACGCGGGCTCGTTCCTGGAATCCGTCGCCGGCTTCGACGCCGGATTCTTCGGCGTCGGCCCCGCGGAGGCCGCCGCCATGGACCCCGTTCAGCGACTGGGGCTGGAACTCGCCTGGGAAGCCGTCGAGGACGCCCGCGTCCCGGCGTCCGCGCTCGCCGGCCGCGAGATCGACGTGGTCGTCGGCGCCGGACCCTCCGGGTACGAGCAGCTGCGCAAGCGCTCCGGAAGCGACCGGGACGACCACTACGCCGCGCTCGGCTCGTCCGGCGCGCTGATCGCCAACCGGATCTCCGGGCTCCTCGACGTCCGGGGCATGAGCTTCTGTGCCGACTCCGGCCAGTCCTCCTCCCTCGTGGCGCTGGCGCTGGCCTGCGAGCGGATCCGCGGCGGCGCCGTCGACACGGCGATCGTGGGCGGTGTGCACCTGATCGTCGACCCCGAGGCGGGCACGGGCCTGGTGAACCTGGGCGCGCTGTCGCCCGATGGCCGTTGCTTCACCTTCGACGAGCGGGCCCGAGGCTTCGTCCGGGGCGAGGGCGGCGCCTTCGTCCTGCTCAAGCGGCTCGACCTGGCCCTCGCCGACGACGATCACGTCTACGCCGTGGTCCGCGGCTGGGGCGTCACCGGCGGCGGCGCCTCCACCCGCATACCGGACCCCAGCCCGAGCGGTCAGGCGGCGGCCGTGCTGGCCGCCCTCGACCGCGCGTCCGTCCCCTTCGACAGCGTCGACTACGTCGAGGCCCACGGCACGGGCACCCGTATGGGCGACCCCGCCGAGATCGCCGGACTGCGCGAGGCGGCCCGCGCCGCCGGCCGCACCCGCCCCCTGGTCATCGGATCGGCGAAGACCAACGTGGGCCACCTGGAGCCGGCCGCGGGCATGGTCGGCTTCGTCAAGGCCGCCCTCTGCGTGGACCGCGGGCAGCTGGTCCCGAGCCTGAACTTCCGCTCCCCGAACCCCGCCGTCCACGACTTCCACGAGGACTTCGAGGTGCTGCGGGCCGCACGCCCCTGGCCGGGAGGTCCCGGCCGGCCGCGCCGGGCCGGCGTATCGGCCTTCGGCATGGGCGGCACCAACGCCCACGTCATCCTCGAACAGGCCCCCGAGGCACCCCGGCCGCCCCGCACCGCGGACGGCGCGGCCGCCGGCGTGCTGCCCTGGGTTCTTTCGGCCAGGTCCGAGCAGGCCCTGCGGGAGCAGGCGGCGAGGCTGCGCGATCTGGTGGCCGCGGACCCCTGCCTCTCACCGGTCGACATCGGGCACTCGCTGGCCTCGACCCGGTCCGTCTTCGAACACCGGGCGGTCGTCCTGGGCGACGGGCGCGAGGAGACGCTGGCCGGCCTGGACCTCATCGCCGCCGGCGGCGACTCGGCGCGGGCGCTGCGCGGGACGGCGGCCGAAGGCCCCTTCGGCCCGGTGGTCTTCGTCTTCCCCGGACAGGGCTCCCAGTGGCTCGCCATGGGCAGGCGGATGTACGCCGAGTCGGAGGTCTTCGCACGGTCCGTCGACGCGTGCGAGCGGGCTCTGGCACCGTACGTGGACTGGTCTCTGGTGGACGTGCTGACCGGTGCGGAGCCGGCCGCCTCCCTCGACCGGGTGGATGTGGTCCAGCCGGCGCTGTTCGCGATGATGGTCTCGCTGGCCCAGGTGTGGCGGTCCCTGGGGGTGGTCCCCGACGCCGTCGTGGGCCACTCGCAGGGCGAGATCGCCGCGGCCTGCGTGGCCGGTGCCCTCACCCTCGACGACGCGGCGCGGATCGTCGCCCTGCGCAGCCGGGCCGCGATCGGGCTGCTCGGCGGGATGAGTGCCGTGGCCGCGTCCGCCGCCTGGGCCGAGGAGCGGATCGCGTCCTGGCCCGGGCAGCTCTCCGTGGCCGCCGTCAACGGCCCGTCGTCCGTCGTGGTCTCCGGGGACGGCGTGGCACTCGAGGAGTTCGGCGCGGCGGCGGAGGCCGAGGGGGTCCGGGTGCGGCGGGTCAAGGCGGCCTTCGCCTCGCACTCCCACCACGTCGAATGCCTCCGCGAACGCATCCTGGAGGTCACCGAGGGCATCGAGCCGCGGGAGACCGCGGTGCGGTTCCACTCCACGGTCACCGGCGGTCCGCTCGACACGTGTTCCCTGGACAGCGGGTACTGGTATGCCAACCTCCGCTCGGTGGTGCGCTTCGGCGAGGTCGTCGAGAACCTGATGCGTACACCCGGTGCCGTGTTCGTCGAGGTCAGCCCGCATCCCGTGCTCCAGGTCGCGATGGAGGAGGCCGCCGACGCGCTGTCCGTCCCGCCCGTGACGGTCCACACCCTGAGCCGGCGCGACGGAGGGGCGGGCGAGGTCCTGGCCTCCCTGGCCGAACTCCACGTGCGGGGCGTTCCCGTGGACTGGGGCGCGGTGTTCGACGCGGCCGGGCCGCGCCGCGTTGCCCTGCCGACGTACGCGTTCCAGCGGGTGCGGCACTGGCTGACCGCCTCCGACGCCACCGGGGGCGGGAGCGCCACCGGGCCGGCGGCCGAGGCCGCCACCAGGGCGCCGGGGCCGGACACGGCCGCGGCGGTCCTCACCCTTGTGTGCGCCGAGACGGCGGCCCTGCTGAGTGCGGGGAACGCGGCCCTGACGGGCGCGGACCTCGCGGCGAGGGCGGGCGACTCCTTCAGGAGCCTGGGCTTCGGCTCCTCCATGGCCGTGGGACTGCGCAACCGGGTCGCCGCGGCCGCGGGGGTGCGGCTGCCGGCCACCGTCGTGTTCACCCACCCCACGCCACAGGCCCTCGCCGGCCACGTCTTCTCCCTCCTCCGGCCGGAGGCGCCCCGGGGCGCGGAGACCGTGGAGGTACCGAGCCCGGAAAGTCGCAGTGACGACGATCTGTACGCATTGATCGACCGCGGATATGTGTAGCCGCATACGCCGCACCCGTTCTTCGAAGCAACCGTTTGAGGGGAGGCACTGGTGGACGATGTCGACAAGCTCCGGTCCTACTTGCGACGCGCCGTCGGCGATGCGCAGGAGCTGCGTGAGCGTGTGCGCGAGCTGGAGGACGCCGCCCGCGAGCCCGTCGCGGTAGTCGGTGTGGGGTGTCGCTACCCGGGCGGGGTGACGTCACCCGAGGACCTCTGGGGAATCGTCTCCCGTGGCGTCGACGCCATGGGCGGGTTCCCGCAGGACCGGGGCTGGGACCTGGAGGCCCTCTACGACCCCGATCCCGAGGCACACGGCAGGACGTACACGCGCTCGGGCGGATTCCTGCCCGGCCTCGCGGAGTTCGACGCGCCGTTCTTCGGCATCAGCCCGCGCGAGGCCCTGGCCATGGACCCGCAGCAGCGGCTGATGCTGGAGACCTCCTGGGAGGCACTGGAGCGGGCGGGCATCGACCCGGCCGGCCTGAAGGGGTCGGCCACCGGCGTCTTCACCGGGCTCTACGCCACCGACTACGGCCCGCGGATGGGCGGCGGGGCGGCCGGCGAGGTCGAGGGCTTCGCCATGACCGGCCTGTACAACAGCGTGGCCTCGGGCCGGGTGGCGTACACCCTGGGCCTGGAGGGCCCGGCGGTCTCCATCGACACCGCGTGCTCCTCCTCCCTGGTCGCCGTCCACCAGGCCGTGCGGTCCCTGCGCTCCGGCGAGTGCGGGCTCGCCCTGGCCGGCGGTGTGACGGCCATGCCCACCCCGGGCACGTTCGTGGAACTCGCCCGGCAGCGGGGCCTGTCGGCGGACGGCCGCTGCAAGGCCTTCGCCGACGCCGCGGACGGCACCGGCTTCTCCGAGGGTGCGGGCGTCCTGGTCCTGGAGCGGCTCTCGGACGCGCGGCGCAACGGCCGCCACGTCTGGGCGGTGATCCGCGGCTCCGCGATCAACCAGGACGGCGCCTCCAACGGCCTGACCGCCCCCAACGGGCTCGCCCAGCAACGGGTCATCCGCGCCGCCCTGGCCGACGCGGGGCTCGCCGCCGGCGCCGTGGACGCGGTGGAGGCCCACGGCACCGGGACCCGGCTGGGAGACCCCCTGGAGGCCGAGGCCCTGCTCGCCACGTACGGCCGGGGCCGCGACGCGGACAGCCCGCTGTGGCTGGGCTCGCTGAAGTCGAACATCGGGCACACCCAGGCCGCCGCCGGAGTCGGCGGGATCATCAAGATGATCATGGCGATGCGACACGGCGTGCTGCCCCGGACCCTCCATGTGGACCGCCCCTCGGAGCACGTGGACTGGTCGGCCGGAGAGGTGGAACTCCTCACCGAGACCCGCGACTGGCCCACCGGCCCCGGGCGGCCCCGCCGCGCCGGCGTCTCCTCCTTCGGTATCAGCGGCACCAACGCGCACGTGATCCTGGAGCAGGTACCGGCAGCCGGCGTCGAGGCTGCCGCCCCAACCGGACCGCAGGACCGTACCGCCCACCCCCTCGTCACGGCGGCGCCCCCCGTCGTGCCCTGGATCCTGTCGGCCCGGTCCGCCGAGGCCCTGCGCGAACAGGCCCGTCGGCTGGCGGACGCCGTCGCCGCCGACACGGACCTGCCGACCGCGGGCATCGGACACGCGCTCGTGGCCACCCGGTCGCTCTTCGACCACCGCCGGGTCGTCGTCGGTACCGACCGCGACACCCTCCTCGCCGGCCTCGCCGCCGCGGGCTCCGGCGACGAGAACGCCCCCGCCACCGTCTCGGGAACCGCCCGCCCGGTGGACCGGACCGTCTTCGTCCTCCCCGGACAGGGCGGTCAGTGGACCGCGATGGGCCGTGAACTCTACGAGACCTCCCCGGCCTTCGCCGAGCGGCTGCGCGACTGCGCCCGGGCCCTGGAGCCCTGGCTGTCCTGGCCGCTGATCGAGACCGTCTGCGGCGGCCCCGGTGCCGCCGACCTGGAGGACATCGACGTCGTCCAGCCCGCGCTGTTCGCCGTCATGGTGTCGCTGGCCGAGGCCTGGCGCGCCCTCGGCGTCACCCCCGACGTGGTCATCGGCCACTCCCAGGGCGAGATCGCCGCCGCCTGCATCGCGGGCGCACTCACCCTGGAGGACGCCGCCAAGATCGTCGCCGTCCGGTCCCGGCTGCTGCTCACCGTCGCCGGCCAGGGCGGCATGGCCGCGATCCTGCTGCCCGAGGAACGCGTACGGGAGTTGCTCACGCGGTGGGACGGCCGGGTCGGCATCGCCGCCGTCAACGGCCCCGGCTCCACGACCGTCTCCGGCGAGACCGACGCGGTCGAGGCGCTCGTCGCGTCCTGCGAGGCCGAAGGCACCCGCGCCCGGATGATCAAGTCCAGCATCCCCGCGCACTCCGCCCTGATGGACCGGTTCGAGGACCGCCTCAAAGAGGAACTGGGCACGATCACCCCCGCGCCCACGCCCGTGGCGATCTACTCCACGGTCACCGGCACGCCGGTCGACCCCGCGGAACTCGACACCGGCTACTGGTTCCGCAACCTGCGCGAACCGGTCCGGTTCGCCACCGCCATGCGGCGCATCGCGGAGGCCGAGCCCCACGCCGCCGTCATCGAGGTCGGCCCGCACCCCCTGCTGACCATGAGCATCCAGGAGCTGTACGACACCGTTCCCGGCGCCACCGGGTTCGCCCTGGGGACGCTGCGCCGCGACGAGGGCGGGCTCGACCGCCTCTACCTGTCCGCGGCCGAGGCCTTCGTCGCGGGCCTGCCGGTTTCCTGGCAGGCGGCCCTGCCCCACTACGACGGCCCCCGGACCGACCTGCCCACGTACGCCTTCCAGCGCCGGCGCTACTGGCTCGACACCCCGGGCGAGTCCACTGCTCGCAGCACCTGCGACCACCCGCTGCTCGACACGGTGATCGAGCTGCCCGAGGACGGCGGAGGGATCGTGGCCGGCGGACGCCTCTCGCCGGAGCGCCACCCCTGGCTCGCCGATCACGTGGTCCACGGCGCCGTCCTCGTGCCGGCCGCGGTCCTGGCCGAACTCGCCGCCTGGGCCGCAGGAAGAGCGGGCTGCGAGCTCGTCGGCGAACTCACCCTGGAGACCCCGCTGGTCCTCTCCCGGACGGCCGACCGCGAGATCCGGGTCGTCGTCGACGCCGAGCGGAGGATCACCGTGCACTCGCGCGGCGACGGCGAGACGCGGTGGACCCGCAACGCCGCCGGCACCGCCGCCACCGGCGCAACGGCCCCCACGGACCAGGACCTCCGGATCTGGCCCCCCGCGGGCGCGACCGCCGTCCCCGTCGACGAGGGGTACGCCGCACTCGCCGGCCTCGGATTCGCCCACGGCCCCCTGCTCCGCGGCCTCACAAGGCTCTGGCACCGTGACGGCACCCTGTTCGCGGAGGTGGAGCTGCCCGGGTCCGAACGCGCCGACGGCGGCTTCCGGACCCACCCGGCGCTGATCCAGGCCGCGCTGCTCCCGGCCGCCATGCTCCCGGCCGAGGGCCGGCTGCCGCACCGCTTCACCGGCCTGCGTCTGGGCCGGTCCACACCGTCCGCGCTGCGGGTGCGCCTCTCGCCCGCCGGACAGGACACGGTGTCCGTGACCCTCGCCGACCGCACGGGAGAGCCCGTGGGCGTGATCGACTCGCTGAGCCTGCGGCCCGCGGACGCCGCGGAACTGGCCGAGTTGGGCTTCGACCACCAGGACTCGCTGTTCCGGACCGAGTGGGTCCCTCTCGCGGCGCCGACGGCAGGGGACGACCGCCCCCACGCCGTCGTCGGAGCACCCGGCGGGCCCGCCGGCCCCGCCGAACTCGCCGCCTCCGGCGCGGAGGCACCCGCCCTCGTCGTCGCCGTACTCGACGCCGCGGACACGGGCACAGGTACGGACACGGCCGAGGCGCGCGGCGCGGACGGAACGGCCCCGGACACCCTGGCCGCCGCCGGACGCGGCCTCCACCGCGTACTGCGCTGGACCCGGGAATGGCTCGCCGACGACCGGTTCGCCGGCTCCCGCCTGGTGATCGTGACGCGGGACGCCTGTCCCGACGGGCAGTCGGACCACACCGACCCCGCGGCAGCGGCCGTCTGGGGTTTCGTACGCACCGCCCAGACCGAGAACCCGGGCCGCTTCGTCCTCGTGGACACCGACGGAGAGGACGCCTCCCGCGCACTCGTCCCCGCGGCCGCCGCCACCGGCGAAGCCCAGATCCGCATCCGCGCCGGGCTCGCCGCCACCCCGCGACTGACCCGCGCCGGCCTCGGCACGGCCACCGGCACACCGGCACTCGGCACCGGAACGGTTCTGATCACGGGCGGCACCACCGGCCTCGGGGCGATGCTCGCCCGGCACCTGGTGGCGCACCACGGGGTCCGCAGCCTGCTCCTCGCCAGCAGGCGCGGTCCGGCGGCGCCGGCCGCCGAGGCCCTGCACGAGGAGCTCACCGGAGCGGGAGCCCGCGTCGAGATCGCGGCCTGTGACGTCGGCGACCGCGCCGCGGTCGCCGCACTGCTCGCCTCCGTCCCCTCCGAGCACCCGCTGACCGCCGTGGTCCACTGCGCGGCACTCCTCGACGACGGGGTCGTCGAGGCCCTCACCGAGGACCGGTTGGACTCCGTGCTCGCACCCAAGGCGCACGGCGCCTGGCACCTGCACGAGCTGACCCGGGACCTGGACCTGTCCGCGTTCGTGCTCTTCTCGTCCGTCGCCGGCGTGCTCGGCACGGCCGGACAGGCCAACTACGCGGCGGCCAACGCCTTCCTCGACGGCCTCGCCCGGCACCGGCACGCCAGCGGTCTGCCCGCCCTCGCCCTGTGCTGGGGCTTCTGGGAGGAGCGCAGCGAGATGAGCGCCGGCCTGGCCGACGCCGACGTCGTCCGCCTGCGGCGACAGGGCGTACTGCCCCTGTCGTCGAGGGAAGGACTGGCGCTCTTCGACGTGGCCGTCTCGGCGCCGGACCCCGTCCTGGTGCCCACCCGCCTGAACCTGTCGGCCCCGGCCGCGCCCGGGGCCGACGGCGCCATGGGATCGCCGCTGCTGCGCGGCCTGACGGGCCAGGCCGCTGCCGGCGGCGCGCAGACCGCGGACGGCAGCCTCACGGAACAGGTGGCCGCGCTGCCGCCGGCCGCCGCGGAGGCGGTGCTGCTCGACGCCGTCCGCACCCGGACCGCACTCGTTCTCGGCCACCCCGACATCACGGGGATCGGCCCGGCCACGGCCTTCAGGAAACTCGGGATCGACTCGCTCACCGCACTGGAACTGCGCAACAAACTCGCGACGGCGACCGGCCTGAAACTGCCCGCGACGCTCGTGTTCGACCACCCGAACCCGAACGCCCTCGCGCGGTTCCTCAGGGAGCGCGTCTCGGTGACCGCCGATGCCCCGCCGCCGTCCCCGGCCGCCCACCTCACCAAGGAGATCGAGGGCCTGGGCGCACTTCTCGAGGACGCCTTCCGCGAACTCGCGGACGACGACAAGGACACCGTGTCCGCTCTGCTCGGCGAGTTGCAGGGCCGCGTCCGCTCGATGGCGGGCGCCGGGGCGCCGGCCGGAGTCGTCGACCGGATCAGTTCGGCCTCGGCGGGAGAACTCCTCTCGCTCCTGGACAAAGAGCTCGGCTAGGGGAACGCGATGACGAACGACGACAATGCCGAGGTCCTCCAGTACCTCAAGCGGACCTCGATCGAACTGCTGGAGACGCGCAAGCGGCTGAAGGAGCTGACGGACGCCGCCACCGAGCCGATCGCCGTGGTGGGCGTCGCCTGCCGGTTCCCGGGCGGGGCGGCGTCCGCGGAGGACCTGTGGGACCTCGTGCGGACGGGCACCGACGCCGTGTCGGACCTCCCCGCGGACCGCTACTGGGACCTCGAAGCCCTCTACGACCCCGACCCGGACCGGCCGGGCACCTGCTACACCCGCTCGGGCGGTTTCCTGCACGACGCCGGCGACTTCGACGCCGAGTTCTTCGGGATCAGCCCCCGCGAGGCGCTCTCCGCCGACCCGCAGCAGCGTCTGCTCCTGGAGACCTCCTGGGAAGCCCTGGAGCGGGCCGCCATCGACCCGCACACCCTGCACGGAAGCGACACCGGCGTGTTCGCGGGCATCGCCTACTTCGGTTACGGGAACCATCACTTCACCCCCGAAGCCATATCGGGGTACGCGCAGACCGGCTCCCTCCTGAGCGTGGCCTCGGGCCGGGTGGCGTACGCCCTGGGCCTGGAGGGCCCGGCGGTCTCCATCGACACCGCGTGCTCCTCCTCCCTGGTCGCCGTCCACCAGGCGGTGCAGTCGCTGCGCCGGGGCGAAACAGGGCTGGCCCTCGCCGGCGGCGTCACCGTCATGGCCACGCACCAGGTGCTGCGGGAGATGTCCCGGCTGCGGGGCCTGTCGGCGGACGGCCGCTGCAAGGCCTTCGCCGACGCCGCGGACGGCACCGGCTTCTCCGAGGGTGCGGGCGTCCTGGTCCTGGAGCGGCTCTCGGACGCGCGGCGCAACGGCCGCCAGGTCTGGGCGGTGATCCGCGGCTCCGCGATCAACCAGGACGGCGCCTCCAACGGCCTGACCGCCCCCAGCGGCCCGGCGCAGCAGCGAGTGATCCGGGCGGCGCTGGCCGACGCCCGGGTCCGGGCGGGCGACGTGGACGTCGTCGAGGCGCACGGCACCGGCACCACGCTGGGCGACCCCATCGAGGCACAGGCACTGCTCGCCACGTACGGGCAGGACCGGGAACCGGACAGCCCGCTGTGGCTGGGCTCGCTGAAGTCGAACATCGGGCACACCCAGGCCGCCGCCGGAGTCGGCGGGATCATCAAGATGATCATGGCGATGCGGCACGGCGTGCTGCCCCGGACCCTGCACGTGGACCGGCCCTCCACACACGTGGACTGGTCGGCCGGAGCGGTGGAACTCCTCACCGAGGCCCGCGACTGGACCGCCGGCCCCGGTCGGCCCCGCCGTGCCGGCGTCTCCTCCTTCGGAGCCAGTGGCACCAACGCGCACGTGATCCTGGAGGAGGCCCCCGCCCCGGAACCCGAAGTCCGCGACAGCGGCGGGACCGGACCGGCCGAGACCTCCGGACAGGAACCCGGGAGCGGCACGGCCGGCACCTCCGGCATACCGGTCCCCTGGACCATCTCGGCCCGCACGGCCGAGGCACTGCGCGCCCAGGCCGGGAGGCTGCACGCGTTCGCAGCCGCCGGCGGGGCCCCGGACCCCGCCGACACCGGCTGGTCGCTGGCCACCGGACGGGCCCACCTCGACCACCGCGCGGTCGCCCTGGGACACGACCGGGAGACCCTGCTCGCCGCGCTGGACGCGCTGAGCGAGGGCACGGAGTCGCCCGCGGCCGTCCGCGGCGCCGCGGGGGAACACGGCCGCACCGCCTTCCTCTTCCCCGGACAGGGTTCCCCGTGGGCAGGCGTCGCGGGCCCCCTGTACGAGGCGTTCCCCGTCTTCGCACGCGCCCTCGACGAGATCTGCGCGCGCTTCGACGCCCACCTCCCCTTCGCCCTCCGACCGCTGCTCCTGGCGGGCGGGCCCGCCGACCCCGAGCGCACCGACATCGCGCAGCCGGCACTGTTCGCCCTGCAGGTCGCCCTCTACCGGCTCGTCGTGCGGTACTGCCCGCGGCCGGACCACCTGATCGGCCACTCCGTCGGCGAGATCGCCGCCGCCCACGTGTCAGGGGTCCTCGACCTCGACGACGCGACCCGGCTCGTCGCAGCCCGGGGCCGCCTCATGCAGACGGTGCGCGAACGAGGCGCCATGCTCGCGGTACGCCTCACCGAGGCCGAGGCGGCCGAACTGGCCGCCCCGTACGACCGGGTCGGCATCGCCGCGGTCAACGGCTCCGAGTCGGTGGTCCTGTCGGGCCTGCGCGAACAGGTCCACGAGATCCGCGACCGGCTCGTCGCCGACCACAGGCCGGCGAAGCTCCTCGCGGTGGACCACGCCTTCCACTCCCCGCTCATGGAGCCGGTCCTCGACGAGTTCGCGGAGGCCGTCCGCGGACTGCGTAAGGGAAGGACGGACATCCCGGTCGTCTCGACCAGGCTGGGCCGTGAGGCGACGCTCGAGGAACTGGCGTCGCCCGGCCACTGGGTGGACCACGTCCGCGAGCCCGTCCGCTTCCACGCGGCCGTCGAGAGCGCCCGCGCCGCCGGCGCCGGAACCTTCCTCGAAGTGGGGCCGGGCACCGCCCTCACGAGCATCGTCAAGGAGTCCTTCGCCGCCCAGGGCGTCACCGGCGCGCTGGTCGTGTCCACCTCGCGGCGCGGCCGCGGACCGGCTGACGCGCTGACCGCCGCCCTGGCCGAACTGCACGTGCACGGCGCCGCCGTGGACTGGCCGGCCCTGTTCGGTACCCGCCGACGGGTCGACCTGCCCACGTACGCCTTCCAGCGGCAGCGCTACTGGCTGGACCTCCTCGCCGGCGCGGGCTCCCCGGACGTGGCCTCCGCGGGTCTGGCCACCGCCGGACATCCCCTGCTGGGCGCCGCGGTCGAGCACCCCGGCACCGGCGAGACGGTCCTCACCGGCCTGTGGTCCCTGCGCACCCACGGATGGCTGGCCGACCACACCGTGTTCGGCGCGGCCGTCGTACCCGCCACCGCCCACCTCGACCTGGCCCTGTCGGCCGCCGGCCGCGTCGGCGCCGCCGCGGTCGAGGAGCTCTCCCTCGAAGTGCCCCTGGTCCTGCCCGAGCAGGGCGAGGTGCAGATACGTATCGTCGCCGGCGCCGCCGACGGGAGCGGGCGGCGTCCGCTGGACGTCTACTCGCGCCCCGCCGCGGACGGCCCGGCCGAGGGCGGCTGGACCCGGCACGCCTCGGGCACCCTGGCCGCCGAGGCCCCGCGGGTGGACGACGCCGCCCCCACGGAGCGTCCGCTCGCCCTCTGGCCGCCGGCCGGCGCCGGGCAGCTGGACCTCGACGGCTTCTACGACTCCCTGGCGGACGGGGGCTTCGACTACGGCCCCGGCTTCCGCGGGCTGCGCGAGGTGTGGCGCGACGGGGACGAGCTCTTCGCCCTCGCCACACTGCCGGAGGAAACCGCCGCGGCCGGCCAGGGCTTCGGCCTGCACCCCGCGCTGCTCGACACCGCGCTCCACGCGGTGGTGGCCGGCGGGATCATCGAAGTGACCGGCGAGCGGGGCTGGATGCCCTTCTCGTGGTCCGGGGTGCGCCTGATCCGGCCCTGCGGCCCGACCGTGCGGGTCCGCCTCACCCCCGCGGGCGAGGGCGCCGTCTCCGTGACCGTCGCCGACGAGCAGGGCGGCACCGTCGCCCGGATCGGCAGGCTGACCTTCCGGCCGGTCACCGCCGAGCAGGTCCGCGGCGGCCGGGGCCTGCCGCTGTACGAGCTCGCGTGGCGGCAGGTCCGGAAGGACCCGCAGCCCGCCGGCCGCGCCCGGTTCGCGGTGCTCGGCACCGAGGAGGGCGCGGGCGGGCGGCTCGCCGCGGCCGGCGGCACCTCCGTCGAGCGCCACGCCTGCCTCGACGAGGCCGCCGAGGCCGCGGTGCGTGGACATCTCGTCCTGTGCCTCGACGACATTCCCACCGACACCACCGACACCACCGACACCACCGACACCACCGACACCACCGACCCGATCGCCGCGGTCGCCGGGGCGGGCAAGCACGTACTGGCGACCGTCCAGCGGTTCCTGGCCACCGAGCGGCTGGCCGACGCCACCCTGGTCGTGCTCACCCGACTCGCCCAGACCACCGGTCCCGGCGACAGCGAGCGGAGCCTGTCCGGTTCCACCGTCTGGGGCCTGGTCCGGTCCGCCCAGAACGAGCACCCCGGCAGGCTCCGCCTCGTCGACATCGACGAGGACGAGGCGTCCTGGGCCGCCCTCGGTGACGCCCTCGGCCTCGGTGAGGACCAACTGGCCCTGCGAGAAGGCTCGTTCCTGGTCCCCCGGATGGTCCCGGCCACGCCCGCGGACCGACGGCTCGAGCCGCCGGCCCCCGGCGCCCACCGGCTCGGCATCCCGCACAAGGGCACCCTGGAGAACCTGGCCTGGATCCCCTGCCCCGAGGTGGACGCGCCACTGGAGAGCGGACAGGTCCGCATCGCCGTGCAGGCCGCCGGACTCAACTTCCGCGACGTCACCATCGCCCTCGGACTCGTCGACCGGACCGCCATCGACGACGGCCTCGGCAGCGAGGGAGCCGGCACCGTCCTCGAGGTCGCCGACGACGTCACGGGCCTCGCACCGGGTGACCGGGTGACCGGCATCTTCACCGGCGCCTTCGCCCGCACGGCGGTCGCCGACCACCGGCTGCTCACCCACGTCCCCGACGGCTGGACCTTCGCCGAAGCGGCGTCGATGCCGAGCACCTTCCTCACCGCCTACTACGCGCTCTTCCACGTGATGAAGCTCGAGAAGGGGCAGAGGATCCTCGTGCACGCCGCGGCGGGCGGCGTCGGCATGGCGGCCGTGCAGCTGGCCGCTTACGCGGGCGCCGAGGTCTACGGCACCGCCGGACCGCACAAGTGGCCCGCCCTGCACGCCCTGGGCCTGGACGACGCCCACCTGTCGTCCTCCCGCGACCTGGCCTTCGTGGAGAAGTTCCTGGACGCCACCGGCGGCCGCGGCGTGGACGTCGTACTCAACTCCCTCGCCCACAAGTTCGTCGACGCGTCGCTGGAACTGCTGCCCGGAGGCGGCCACTTCATCGAGATGGGCAAGACCGACATCCGTGATGCCCGGCAGGTCGAGGCCGGCCACCCCGGGGTCGCCTACCGGGCCTTCGATCTCTACGAGGCGGGCCCCGACGCGATCGGCGCGATGTTCCGCGAGGTCATGCGGCTCTTCGCCGACGGCCACGTGCGGCTGAATCCGTTGTCCGTACGGGACATCCATGACGCGCGCGACACCTTCCGGGAGATGAGCCAGGGCCGGCACACCGGCAAACTCGTCTTCGACGTAGGCGGAGGCCTCGGCGGCGGCACCGTGCTGGTCACCGGCGGGACCGGCGCGGTGGGCTCTGTCGTCGCCCGCCACCTCGTCGCCGAACACGGCGTACGCAGCCTGCTGCTCGCGAGCCGCCGGGGCCCGGCGGCCGACGGGGCCGACGAGCTGGTCGCGGAGCTGGAACGGGCCGGTGCGACCGTCCGCGTCGTGGCCTGCGACGTCGCGAGCCGCGCCGCGGTGGCCGACCTGCTCGCCCGGACACCTCCGGCCCACCCTCTGACGGCGGTCGTGCACGCGGCCGGCGCACTCGCGGACGGCACCGTCGAATCGCTGACACCGAAGGACCTGGACCGTGTCCTGGCCGCGAAGGCCGCCGGCGCGCTCCACCTGCACGAACTCACCCGGGACCGCCCCCTGTCGGCCTTCGTCCAGTTCTCCGCCCTCGCCGGCACACTCGGCACCGCCGGGCAGGCGAACTACGCCGCGGCCAACGCCTTCCTGGACGCCCTGGCGGACCGGCGCAGGGCCGAGGGCCTGCCCGGTTCCTCACTCTGCTGGGGCTGGTGGGAGGAGGCCGGCGGCATGGCCGGCGGCCTGGACGAAACCCACCTGTCCCGGCTGCGGCGCACAGGCGTCGGCCCCATGCCGGCCACCGAGGCACTGGCCCTGTTCGACGCGGCGCGGGTGTCCGGCAAGCCGGTCCTCATCCCCGCCCGGCTGGACCTCGCCGCTCTGCGCGCCAGGCCCGCCGACGACGTGCCTCCGCTGCTGCGTGAACTCGCCGGCCGCGGCCGGCCCCGCCGTGACCGGACGGGGACGGCCGGCCACGCGGGCCCCGCCGGGCTGGACGCCCTGCCACCGCACGAGGCGGAGAAAGCCGTGGTGGAGTGGCTGCGCGAGCAGGCCGCGGTAGTGCTCGGCCACCCGTCCGGTGCGGGCGTCGACACCGACCAGCCCTTCACCCAGCTCGGCTTCGACTCGCTGACCGCGGTCGAGCTGTGCAACCGCCTGTCCGCGGCCACCGGACTGCGCCTGGCCTCCACGCTCGTCTTCAGCTACCCGACACCGCGTGAACTGGGCGCGCACCTCACTGGACTGCTGCGCCCGGCACAACCCGCGGCCGACACCGCGAGCGCGGTCCCGGACACCGACGGCGAGATCAGGGAGGTGCTGCGGACCGTCGCGCTCGACAGCCTGCGCGACGCCGGCCTGCTGGATCAGATTCTGGCGTGCGCCGCCGCGGCCCGGACCGGCGGTGAGACGGACATGACGGTCACAGGCGCCGTGGCGGACACCGACAGCGGCGCGGAACAGCTGTCGGACCTGGGCATCGACGCGCTGCTCGACCTGGCTCTGGATGAGAAGAGGCAAGCGACATGACCAACTCGGCAGACCGGACGGCTGAGGGAGCGGACCGGGTCCACCGGGCGCTGCGCACGCTGCTGGAGGAACGGGACCGCCTCCGCCAGGAGAACGAGGCCCTCAGGGCCGGCCGCGGCGAGCCGATCGCCGTGGTGTCCATGGCCTGCCGCTACCCGGGAGGCGTGTCCTCGCCCGAGGACCTGTGGGACGTCGTCCGCGACGGCCGTGACGTCGTCGGCGAGTTCCCCGCCGACCGCGGGTGGCGCGACGTGTACGACCCGGACCCCGACGCCACCGGCAGCACGTACGTACGCCACGGCGGGTTCCTCGACGACCCGGCCGGCTTCGACGCCGAGTTCTTCGGCATCAGTCCGCGCGAGGCCCTGGCCACCGATCCTCAGCAGCGCCTGCTTCTGGAGACGTCCTGGGAGGCATTCGAACGGGCCGGGATCGTCCCGGCCGAGGTCCGCGGGTCCGAGGTCGGCGTCTTCGCCGGGATCAGCTCGACCGAGTACGGCTGGCGGTTCCTGGAGTCGGGCCTGAAGGACCTGGAGGGCTACCTCCTGTACGGCAGCTCTCTCAGCGTCGCCTCCGGCAGGGTCGCGTACGAACTCGGGCTGACGGGTCCCGCGGTGTCCGTGGACACCGCCTGCTCCTCCTCCCTGGTCTCCCTGCACCTCGCCGTGCAGGCCCTGCGCGCGGGGGAGTGTTCTCTGGCACTGGCCGGCGGGGCGCTGGTCATGTCGACGCCCGCCGCCTTCGTGGAGTTCGCCCGGCAGGGCGCGCTGTCGGCCGACGGCCGGTGCAAGGCCTTCGCCGACGGTGCCGACGGCACCGGCTGGGCCGAGGGCGTGGGCGTGCTGCTCCTGGAGCGGCTCTCCGACGCCCGCCGCAACGGCCACCCGGTCCTCGCCCTCGTCCGCGGTTCGGCCGTCAACCAGGACGGCGCGAGCAACGGCCTGACCGCTCCCAACGGCCGCGCCCAGGAGAAGGTGATCCTCAAGGCCCTGGCCAACGCGGGAGTCGCGCCCCACGACGTGGACATGGTCGAGGCGCACGGCACCGGGACCGGCCTCGGCGACCCCATCGAGGCGGGCGCCCTGCTGGCCACCTACGGCAGGGACCGGCCCGCGGACCGGCCGCTGTGGCTGGGCTCGCTGAAGTCGAACATGGGCCACGCCCAGGCCGCCGCGGGCGTCGCCGGGGTCATCAAGACCGTCATGGCCATGCGCCATCGGTACCTGCCGCGGACCCTGCACGCGGACACGCCGTCGAAACACGTGGACTGGTCCTCCGGCGCCGTCGAGATCCTGTCGCGGGGACGGGACTGGACCCGGGAGCAGGGACCACGGCGGGCGGGCCTGTCCTCGTTCGGGGTCAGCGGCACGAACGCGCACGTGATCCTTGAGGAGGCTCCTCCGCAGGAGCCCCTCGTGGACACCGCCCCCGCGACCGGGTCCGGCGCGCCCGTGCCGTGGCTGCTCTCCGGCAGGACCCCGGCGGCGTTGGCGGCGCAGGCCGTCCGGCTGCGGGACGCCGTGGCCGCCGACGCGGACCCCGCCGCCGTCGGATGGTCGCTGGCGTCGGGCCGTTCGCACTTCGAGCATCGTGCGGTGGTGCTCGGTGGTGACCGCGACGCGCTGCTCGGCGGCCTGGACGCGCTCGGCCGCGGCGCGGAGTCCCCCGCGGTGGTGCGTGGCGCCGTGGGAAGGCTCGGGGGTGTCGTCTTCGTCTTCCCCGGCCAGGGGTCGCAGTGGGTCGGCATGGGCCGGGAGCTGTACGAGGCCTTCCCCGTCTTCGCCCGGAGCCTCGACGCATGTGCGGCCGCCCTGTCCGAGTGGGTCGACTGGGACGTGACCGACGTCGTGCGCGGTGCCGGGGACGCGCCCGGGCTGGACAGGGTGGACGTCGTCCAGCCGGCCCTGTTCTCGGTGATGGTGTCCATCGCCGCCCTGTGGCGGTCCTGGGGGGTGGAGCCTTCCGCGGTGATCGGGCACAGCCAGGGTGAGATCGCCGCCGCGTACGTGAGCGGTGCGTTGTCACTGCGGGACGCCGCCAAGGTCGTCGCGCTGCGCAGCAAGGCCCTGACCGGACTCGTCGGGTACGGCGGGATGGCCTCGGTCGCGGAGTCCGCCGACGTGGTGGCGCAGGCCCTCGTCGCGTGGGGCGGCCGGGTGGGTGTCGCCGTGGTCAACGGGCCCCGGTCGGTCGTGGTGTCCGGCGAGCCGGACGCCCTCGACGAGTTCGTCGAGAAGATGAAGGCCGACGGGTCCCGGGCCCGCCGTATCCCGGTGGACTACGCCTCGCACTCCCACCACGTGACACGGGTGCGTGAGCCGGTCCTCGACGCCCTGCGCGGCATCCGCCCGAAGTCCTCGGAACTGCCGTTCTACTCGACCCTGTACGGCGAAGTCGTCGACACGGCGCGGCTCGACGAGAACTACTGGTACGAGAACCTCCGTGAGAAGGTCGTCTTCGAGAAAGCCGTACGCCGCCTGGCCGAGGACGGGTTCCGGGTCTTCGTCGAGATGAGCCCGCACCCCGTGCTGACCGCTGACATCGAGGAGACCGTCGAGGACCACGAGGACGCGCTGGTGCTGGCGTCGGGCCGCCGCGACCGCCCGGAGGCGGAGACCGCGCTCGGTTCTCTCGCCCGGCTCCACTCCTGCGGCGGAGCCGTCGACTGGACCGCCCTGTTCGGGACCCGCACCCGTGTCGACCTGCCCACGTACGCCTTCCAACGGCACCGGTACTGGCTGGACTCCGTGCGGACCGTCCCGGTGGCGCAGACACCCGGGGAGGCCGGGGCCCCGGCCGCGGAGCCGGACGTTCCGCTGGCGGAGCGGATCTCCCTGCTGCCCGAGGCGGACGCGGGCGAACTGGCCCTTGCCCACGTCCTCGACAACGTCGCACTGGTTCTCGGCCATCCGCCGGGCACCCCCGTCGACCCGGACCAGGAGTTCAGGGAGATCGGTTTCGACTCCCTGCTGTCCGTGGAGCTGAGCAAGCGCCTGAAAGCCTCGACCGGACTCAGGCTGAAGGCCAATCTGGTACTACGCCATCCGTCGCCACGGCGGATCGCCGGGCACATCGTGTCCTCGATCGCCGCCGGCGGAACCGGATGACCCGCGGCGCCCCCGGGGCGCCCGCCGCCCCGGGACACTGTCCCGCCGGCGGGACAGTGTCCCGGCCACGGCCTGCCCTGCCGGGCACCCACGTGTCCTGAACGGCCGATCACCCCCGCTGAGGACGGGGGCGATCCATGAATTCTCCTGATTTTCCGGCCTTTAGCTGAGGGGTTGATCTGAGTGCGTTCGTTCGGTGCGTCATCTGCGCATAAAGGAATGTGGCGGGCGCAGCGCATGGCTGTCGACACGCCGAACCATGCGCTGACCATGTGGGACGTGGCCGGCGGACTGGACGCGTCGGCCATGGAGTCCGCGTTCCTCCACGTCATGGACGAGGCGGAGGTGCTGCGCGTCACGTTCTTCGACGACGGCGGCGGCCTGCGCCTGGCCCCCCGCGAACTGGAGGACTGGCGGCCCTTCTTCCTCGACCTGAGCGCGGAGGCCGACCCCGAACAGGCGGCCCGCGACGCGCTCGCCGACCTCGTCCGCCGGCCCTTCGACCTGGAGAAGGACCTCCTGTTCCGGCTCGGCGTCGTCACCCTCGCGGCGGACCGCTCCCTCCTGGTGATCGCGTACCACCATCTCGTCTCGGACGGCTACGGCGCCGGCGGCCTGCTCTCACGGCGCCTCGCCGAGGTGTACACGGCCCTGTCCCGCGGCGAGCGGATACCTGCGCCGGCGCACCGGTGGGACGCCGAGTCCTTCGCCGCCGACGCCGTCGGCTACCTCGCCTCCGAGAAGTTCACCGAGGACTCCGCCTTCTGGAACGGCTATCTGGCAGACGCCCCCGCGCCGGCCCAGATCCCGCGCTTCGACCTGCCCGAACCGCTGCGCACCGTGCTCGACGAACCGCTGAGCAGCGCCGACCGCTGGTCCGAGGTGGCCGAGACCATCGGCATGGCGAGCCGGACACTGACCGTCCCGCGCGCCGAGGCCGACATCTGGACCCGGAAGGCCCAGGACATGGGCGTATGGATGTCGCAGATGGTCACCGCCGCCGCCGCGGTGTTCCTCCGCCATTCCTGCGACCGCCCGGAGTTCCTCCTTTCCCTGGCCGTCGGCAACCGGGTCGGCGTGGCCGCCCGGACCCCCGGCCTCGCCGTCAACGTGGTGCCGGTCCGCGTGAAGGTCCCGCTCGGCGCGACCTTCGCCGAGGTCACCGAGGCGATCGCCGACGAGACGTACGAGATCTTCGACCACTCCGGCTGCCACTACTCCGACATCCAGCGCGCCGCCGGAACCGCCCCGAGCAGCCGCGGCAGCTTCGGCACCGTCGTCAACGTCGTGGAGTTCGCGGAGCAACTCCACTTCGGCGACAGCCCGGCGTGCTACTCCGGCGCGACCACCGGAACCTTCGAGGAGCTGTCCATCGGCGTCTACACCGACGGCAGCGCCGACAGCGACCTCTTCATCCGCCTCGACGCCCCCGCGAACCTCTACCACCGCGCGGAACTGCGCTTCGTCGGGGAGTCCCTGATCGCGTACATCCGGGCCGCGATCGCCGACCCCGACCGGCCGGTCGGCACCCTCGACGTGCTGTCCGGCGCCGAACGCGAACAGCTGCTGTCCGCCCCGGACGACACCGCCGCGGAGGTCCCGGAACTCACGGTTCCGGAACTGTTCTCCCGTCAGGCCGAGCGCGCTCCTGAAGCCGTCGCCGTGGTCGAGGGGGACCGTACGCTCTCCTACCGTGAGCTCGACGAGCGATCCGAGCGCCTGGCCCGCGCCCTGTGCCGGCGTGGTGTCGGCCCCGATACGGCCGTCGCGGTGGCTCTGCCCCGTTCGGCGGACCTGGTCACCGCCCTGCTCGCCGTGGCGAAGGCGGGCGGTGCCTACCTGCCGCTGGATCCTGCCCTGCCGGCCGGGCTCACCGCCTCCGCGACCTCCGACGCCTCGGCCGGTCTCCTGCTCACCGACGGGCCCGGCGCCCGCTCCGCGGCCCCGGATCTCGCCACCGCGGTGCTCGCCGAGTTGCTTGCCGAGGACACCGGGAGCACTCCGGACGCGTCCGAGTCCGTCACCCCGCTCCACCAGGACGGACTGCTCGCGCTCGCCCATGGCTCCGTCCCGGACACGATGACCGCGCTGTCCCACCGCAACGTGCGGAGTTTCGCCCTGGACCGCCAGTGGCGGGAGTCCGGTCCGGGCACGGTGCTCTGGCACGCCCCCGTCACCTCCGAAGCTCTCCCCCTCGACGTGTGGGTGCCCCTTCTGCACGGCGGCCGGATCGTCGTCGCCCCCCAGGGCGTACTCGACGCCACGTCCCTGGCCGCGGCGCGGACCGCCCACGGCATCACCGTCGTGTGGCTTCCGGCCGGTCTGTTCTCGGCCATCGCGGCGGAGTCTCCCGAGGCACTCGCCGGTCTGCGCGAGGTCCGTACCGGTGGCGACCGCGTTCCGGCGGCCGCGCTGCGCCGGGTCCGCGAGACCTGCCCCGGACTGACCGTCGTCAACGGTCACGGGTCCGCGGAGACAGCTGTGTTCGCCGCGAGCCACCGCCTGGCCCCGGGCGGGCCGGCCGACCGGGCGGGCGCGGCCGGCCGGCCGCTGGACAACACCGCCCTCTATGTCCTCGGGCCGGGCCTGGCACCCGTCCCCGTCGGCGTCCCCGGAGAGCTGTACGTGGCGGGCGCCGGTGTGGCCCGCGGCTACGCCGGCCGGTCGGCGCGGACCGCCGAGCGGTTCGTGCCCTGCCCCTTCGGCCCGGCAGGCGCGGTCATGTACCGCACCGGGGACCGGGTGAGATGGAGCGCCGACGGCAGCCTCGACCACGTCGGCCGGGCCGACGCCCGGCCCGACGTCCGCGGCGTCCGCGTGGAACTGGCCGAGGCCGAGGAGTTGCTGTCCACCCACAGCGGGCTCGCGCAGTCCGTCGTGGCCGTCAGGCACGACGGCACCGGGGCGCAGCGGCTGGCCGCGTACGTCGTTCCGGCGGCCGGCCGGGACGTCTCCGCCGACGAACTCCGCCGCTTCGCCGCCGGCCTGCTCCCGGAGTCCCTGGTGCCGTCGGTGTTCACCGTGCTGGACCGCCTGCCGGTGACACCGGCAGGCCGGGTCGACCGGGCCGCGCTGCCCGAGCCCCAGTTCGAGGACGGGACGTACAGGGCGCCGCGCAACGACACCGAGCGGGTGCTGGCCGCGGCCTTCGCCGACGTGCTCGAACTGGACCGGGTCGGTATCGACCAGGACTTCTTCGACCTCGGCGGGAACTCGCTGCGGGCGATCCGGCTGGTCGGCCTGATCCGCCAGGAGCTCAAGCAGGAGGTGACGATCCGCAGGCTGTTCGCGGCCCGCACCGTGATCGGCCTCTCCGACATGTGGAACGACCTCACCCGGTCCAGCCGGCCTGCCCTGCGCCGGCGCACCAAGGAGGGCGCGGTCCTCTGAGGGCCCCCCTCGATGCCGCGTCAGGCAGATCTGCCCGCCGGGAAGCGGTGCGGGGTACGGGCTCCCCGGCGGGCAGATCCTGACAACGGGAACGGTACGGCCGAGGCCCGGCCGGGCCTTCGGGGCCCGCGTACCGGGTGCCGTCAGGCGCGGCCCGTGGGGGAGAGCAGCCCGCCGGTGATGGCCTCGGCCACCCCGTCGAGGTGGTCGTTGAGGTAGAAGTGGCCGCCGTCGAAGACCCTCAGCTCGAACGTCCCGGTGGTGTGGGCCCGCCAGGCCCGCACGTCCGGCAGCGTCACCATCGGGTCGCCGCCCCCGACCAGCGCGGTCACCGGAACGGACAGCGGCTCGCCGCCGCCCCAGCTGTACGTGCCCAGGGCCCGGTAGTCGGCCCGCAGCGCCGGCAGCACCATCTCCATGACCTCGGGATTGTCGAGCATGGCCTGATCGGTGCCGTTCAGCCTGCGTATCTCCGCCAGTACGTCGGCGTCGTCGAAGGACGGGCCGAGCGGGCTGCGCCGGGTCTCGGGAGCGCCCCGCCCGGACAGGAACAGCCGCTCGGGGGCGGGGCCGTCGCCGCGGGCGAGCAGCCGGGCCGTCTCGAAAGCCACCAGCGCGCCCATGCTGTGGCCGAACAGGGCGTACGGCCGGCGCGGTTCGGCGGCCAGTTCGCCTGCCAGCTCCGCGGCCACGGCCTCGACGAGCGGGGCCAGGGCCGTGAACGGCTCCTCGCCGTAACGGTCCTGGCGTCCGGGATACTGCACGGACAACACGTCCAGGTCCGCGGACAGCGCACGTGCCAGCTGCATGTACGCCGTCGCGGCGCCCCCCGCGTGCGGGAAGCACACGAGCCGGGGGCCGCTGTCCAGGGGCTTGGTGAAGCGCCGGAACCACGTGCTGTTCATCTGATTCCTCTCGGGACGCCCCTGGCTCCGACCGGGGGCGGAACGAGAATCCTGCGGAGCGGGGCAGGGAGCGGGGATTCGCCGCCGGGACGGATCCCGGTGCCGGCCGCGGACAGGGCGAAGGCCGCCGGTGCCCTCGGGGGATGTGGGCGCCGGCGGCCGGTCCAGGTGCTCCGTAGGGGGTCTGTGCGCGCCCGTTCCGGAGCTCACGGCTGAGCATGCTATCCCGCCCTCGACGCGTGCTCGCAACACGGTCGAGGACGGGGTGCCCCCGGTGCGGCCGGGACGGCGGACCGCCCGGCCGCACCGCCTACTTCGGGTCGCGGTCGAACTGCGACCTCGACCAGCGGTAACCCAGCGCGGTCAGGGCCACGCACCAGACGAGGGCGATCCACCAGCTGTTGCCGATCTCCGTGCCGAGCAGGAGGCCGCGCAGGGTTTCGATGGCGGGGGTGAACGGCTGGTACTCGGCGATCGGCTGGAACCAGCCCGGCATCGAGTCGATCGGCACGAAGGCGCTGGAGATCAGCGGCAGCAGGATCAGCGGCATGGCGCTGTTGCTGGCGGCCTCCGCGTTCGGGCTGCCCAGGCCCATGCCGACCGCGATCCAGGTGAACGCCAGGGCGAACAGGGAGAGCAGGCCCAGCGCCGCGACCCACTCGACGAGGCTCGCGTCCGTGGAGCGGAAGCCGATGGCCACGCCGACCGCACCGACCAGGACGACGGCGAGGATCGCCTGCAGCACACTGCCGGCGACGTGGCCGAAGAGCACGGACCCGCGGTGGATGGCCATGGTGCGGAAGCGGGCGATGATGCCCTCGTTCATGTCGCCCGCGACGGACACGGCCGTGCCGACCACGGTGGAGCCGATCGTCATCAGCAGGACGCCGGGGACGATGTAGGCGATGTACGCGTCGCGGTCCGCGCCGCCGCCCAGCCCTGACCCCATCGCGTCGCCGAAGATGTAGACGAAGAGCAGAAGCAGCATGATCGGCGTGAGCAGCAGGTTCAGCGTCAGGGACGGGTAGCGGCGGGCGTGCAGGAGGTTGCGGCGCAGCATCGTGGTGGAATCGCGCACGGCGAGGGACAGGGAACTCATCGGGCAGCCTCCTTCGGCTGGTTCGACTGGGCGGGGACGTCGGCGCCGGTGAGGGCGAAGAAGACGTCGTCGAGGTCGGGGGTGTGGACGGTGAGTTCGTCAGCCTGGATACCGGCGGTGTCCAGCCGGTCGAGGATGGACCGCAGGTCGCGCTGGCTGCCGTCGCTCAGGAGCTGCAGGGAGAGCGACTCGTCCTCCCGGGCCGCGTCGCGCAGTGTGTCGGCGGCGCCGCGGTAGGCGGTGGGGTCGGTGAAGCGGAGGCGGACGTGCCCGCCCGGGATGAGGCGCTTGAGTTCGCCGGCGGTGCCCTCGGCGGCGATCTTGCCGTTGTTGAGGACGGCGATGCGGTCGGCGAGCTGGTCCGCCTCCTCCAGGTACTGGGTGGTGAGGAAGACGGTGGCGCCGCCGCCGACGAGTTCGCGGACGATCTGCCACATGTCGTGGCGGGAGCGCGGGTCGAGACCGGTGGTGGGCTCGTCGAGGAAGATGATCCGGGGGTTGCCGACCAGGGTCATGGCGATGTCGAGGCGGCGCTTCATGCCGCCGGAGTAGGTGGAGGCCGGCTTCTTCGCGGCGTCGGTGAGGTCGAACCGGCCCAGGAGTTCGGTGGCGGTCCGGCGGCCCTCGGACTTGGACAGGCGGTGGAGGTCGGCCATGAGGAGCATGTTCTCCTCGCCGGTGATCAGGCCGTCGACGGCGGAGAACTGTCCGGTGACGCCGATCGCGGCGCGGACCTTCTGCGGGTCGGTGGCCAGGTCGTGGCCGGCGATGCGGGCCTGGCCGCTGTCGGCACCGATCAGGGTGGACAGGATCTTCACCGTGGTCGTCTTGCCCGACCCGTTCGGTCCGAGCAGGGAGAAGACGGTGCCGGTGGGGACGTTCAGGTCGATCCCGTCGAGGACGGTTTTTTCTCCGTACGACTTGTGCAGGCCGTGTGCCGCGATCGCCAGGTCGGACATGGTCGTGTGCTCCTCGGGAATTGGGGACGCGGTCAGTTGCTGTGGGCGGTGATGTCGCCGTGGGAGGTGGTGGCACGGATCATGAGAGCGGCTTCGGCGCCTCCGGTGTTACGGAGGGAGTTGGCGATCCGGCCGTGGGTGGAGCCTGCGTCGAGGGCGGCTGAGACCCCCGGGGCCACGCCGACGGTGATGGAGCCGGACTGGGTGGTCAGCACGGCCTGGCTGCCCCGTGCCTCGGCGATACGCAGGTCGCCCCGCGCGGTGGTCAGTTCGGCGGAGCCGTCCATACGGCCGACGGTGATGTCGCCGTCCTGGAGGGTCAGCCGGACACTCGCTGCCTCGTCGAGCTCGACAGGGCCCTGCGCGCTGCTGAAGGCGACGTCGCCGAGCCGGCCGGTGCTCCGCAGGTCCGCCGCGGCGGCCTTGGCCTCGACGTGGGAGCCGGCCGGCAGCCGGACGGTGATCTCGACGGAACCACCGGAGCCGAAGAGCTGGTTCTTGGCTTCGGGGGACTCGATGCGCAGGACACCGTCTGCGAAGGCGACCGTGGTCTCCTTCGCCGCCTTCACGTCGCGGCTGCTGGAGGCGTGGGCCGGGCGGACCTCGACCGTGGTGTCCGCACGGTCGGCGGCGGCGAGACGGATGTGGCCGGCGGGGATCTCGACGACGGCGGTAATCGCAGCAGGGGTCTGGAAGGTCTGCATGTTGTCTGCTCCTGAAGTCGTCACCCGGACGGTGCCCTGTTGTTTCTGACATGAGAAAAGCTACGTTGCGTTCACGGTTGCGGCAACAGGTTCGTTGCGAATAATCGGCGAATCTGCAGGTGGTTGATGGAAAATCATTGCGATGACCTCAAGGCTAATGCAATGAATGAAGTCTCGATGATTGCAATGACGTGACAGTGAACGCTATGGGGCCGCTCCGGGTCACAGGGTGACCCGCGGCGGCCGGTGGCCGCGCCGGCCGCTCCGGGCCACGCCTCCGGGACGCGAGGCGGCCCCGTGCGCGGAGGGACGCTGTCATGACGCGGGGCTCCCGTCAGGTCGGAGACGTCAAGCCCGAGAAGATTAACAAACCGTGCGCGCGGTTTTATGCAAACGGGCGCTTTTCGGCCACCTGTTCCCTCCTGGGGTGTGGCGAGCCATGGGCCGCCCGGCCCCTGTGTGCGGCTTCCCGGCCCGCTCCATCGGCCTGGGGCCGGAGTCGGTGCGCCGCCGGTCCGGAGCGCCGCGATCGAGGGGTGGCCGGGCCCCGCGCGAGTCCTGGGTCGCCGGCGGGTCGCTCGGTTCCTGGGTGACCTCGCGCGGGCTCGTCGGAGGTGTCGGCGGGCTGCCACGTGCGAACCCGGGATCCATGAAGGCCGACCCGAAAAACCGGCTTAGCGGTTTTTTTATGGCTGGAAATCTCTCGTCCAGCGCTTCCTCGTGGCTGTTCGCGGGCTCGGCCCCGCGAGCGCGGGCCCGTCTTCGTCCCCGGACCGCCGGGGAACTCGACCGGGTTCCGTGCGGGAGTCGAGTACAGGTGCAGCGCCTCTGGCGAAGGTGGTGGGTACGGCACCGGGCGGACCCGGTGCCTCTGCGCCGGAAAGGGGTCGTATGAGCATCGTCGAGGAAGCGCCACTGGAGCCCGTGCCCGCGCCGGATCTCCGGCCCCCGGCCCCGGCTGCCCCGCGCCGCGAGGAGCCCCGGCCCGCCTCATCGCGCGAGCGCACCGCGGAACTGCACGCCGTGCGCGCGCTGGCCGAGGCCGGACCGAGTGAACGCGCCACCGCGGCCCAGCACGCCAAGGGCAAGCTGACCGCCCGCGAGCGCATCGACCTCCTGTTCGACGAAGGTACGTTCAACGAGGTCGAGCAGTTGCGCCGGCACCGGGCCCAGGGCTTCGGTCTGGAGGACAGGAGGCCGTACACCGACGGTGTGGTCACGGGCTGGGGCATGGTCCAGGGCCGTACCGTCTTCGCGTACGCCCACGACTTCCGTATCTTCGGCGGAGCGCTGGGCGAGGCCCACTCCGAGAAGATCCACAAGCTGATGGACCTGGCCGATGCGGCCGGGGCCCCGATCGTGGGGCTGTGCGACGGCGCCGGCGCCCGGATCCAGGAGGGCGTCACCGCGCTCGCCGGCTACGGCGGGATCTTCCGGCGCAACGTCCGCAGCTCCGGGGTGATTCCGCAGATCTCCGTCGTCCTCGGACCGTGCGCGGGCGGCGCGGCGTACTCACCCGCCCTCACCGACTTCGTGTTCATGGTCCGCGGCACGTCGCAGATGTTCATCACCGGTCCCGACGTGGTCCAGGCCGTCACCGGGGAAGCCGTCACCATGGAGCACCTGGGCGGCGCCGACAGCCACGCCGGCTCCTCGGGCGTGGCGGCGTTCGCGTACGACGACGAGCGCAGCTGTCTTGAGGACGTCCGCCACCTGCTGTCCCTGCTGCCCTCCAACAACCGCGAACTCGCCCCCGCCGGCGACCTCGACGACCCGGCGGACCGCCGCTGCGAGAGCCTCCTGGACCTGGTCCCGGCCAGACCCTCCCAGGGGTACGACATCCGTGACCTCATCGAGGAGATCGCCGACCACGGGGACTACTTCGAGGTCCACGCCCAGTGGGCCCCCAACATCGTCTGCGCGCTGACCCGCCTGGGCGGCCACGTCGTCGGCGTCGTCGCCAACCAGCCGGCCCACCTCGCGGGTGTCCTGGACATCCACGCGTCCGAGAAGGCCGCCCGCTTCGTGCAGTTCTGCGACTCCTTCAGCATCCCGCTCGTCACCCTGGTCGACGTACCCGGCTTCCTGCCCGGTGTCGACCAGGAGCACGACGGCATCATCCGGCACGGCGCCAAGCTGCTGTACGCGTACTGCGACGCGACCGTGCCCCGGATCTCCCTGATCCTGCGCAAGGCGTACGGCGGCGCCTACATCGTCATGGACTCGCGCTCCATCGGCGCGGACGTGGCCCTGGCCTGGCCGTCGAACGAGATCGCCGTGATGGGCGCGGAGGGCGCGGCCAACGTCGTCTTCCGCCGCGAGATCGCCGCCTCCGACGACCCGGAGAGAGCCCGTGAACAGAAGATCAAGGAGTACCGGACCGAGCTGATGCATCCCTACTACGCGGCCGAACGAGGCCTTGTCGACGACGTCATCGACCCGGCCGAGACCCGCTCCCGGCTCATCTCCGCCCTCGGCATGCTGCGCACCAAGCACGCGCAGCAGCCGAGCCGCAAGCACGGGAACCTTCCGCTGTGACCGGCCCCGTCCAGGACCCCGCCGGCCCCGTGGCCGTTCCCGACGCCGACGCGTCCGCTCTGGCGCTGGCGGCCTCGATCCGTATCGTCAGGGGCAGCCCGACGGCGGAGGAGGTCGCGACGCTGGCAGCCCTCCTCATCGCGCGGATCCGGTTCCAGCAGGAGGTGCGGCCCGTGCCGCGGGCACCGGTTCCGCGGGCACCGGTGCGCAGACTGCGCCGTGAGCCGTCCTTCATCGCGCCGGGCGCCTGGGCCTCGTAGGCGTCCCGCCGGGTGCCTGGGTCCCGTGGGCGTTCCGCCGGGTGCCTGGGTCCCGTGGGCGTTCCGCCGGGTGCCTGGGTCCCGTGGGCGTTCCGCCGGTGCGGGGCCCCGCACCGGCTGGACCGGGGGCCCGCAGCTCTAGCCGTGGCCGACGCCCGGTGCGGCGGTGTCTTCCGGAGGCGTCCCGGCCTCTGTGAACAGGACCTCGCGGGCCTGTTCCGCGGCGCGGGCGAGGCTCTCGGCGACGAAGTCGAGGAAGCGGGCGACGTTCTCCAGACGGACCGCGGCGGGGGTGCCGGGGCCGAGGACGTCGACGCCCTGCCGTGAGACCTCGACCTGCTGGACGAGGGACCGGACGCTGGCGATCATGGACTGGTACCAGAGGTCGTCGTCGACGACGTAGCGCTCGCGGCGGCGTTCGTCGCGCTCCCTGCGGACCAGGGTCTGGCTCTCCAGGAAGGCGATCGACTTGGAGACGGTCGCGGGGCTGACCTGGAGGCGCTGGGCGAGCTCGGACGCCGTCAGGCTGCCGGAGTCGGTCATGAGGAGGGCGACCATCACGCGGGCCATCATCTTGGGCATGCCCGCCTGCATCATGACGGTGGTGAACAGTTCTTCGTACGCCCGCAAGGCCTCGGTGTCGCCCCCGCGCGGCTGGTGAGCCGGCGTCCCGCCCCGGGGCGGGACGGGCCTGCGCCGGTGGGTGCGCTGTTCCGTGGCGCGGTGGGCCAGGTCCGCCCGGTATCCGACCGGGCCGCCGTTGCGCATCACCTCGCGCGTGATCGTCGAGGTCGGACGGCCGAGCGCCCTGGCGATCTCCGCGTAGGCGAGGCCGTCGGCCAGTCCCAGCGCGATCTGCTGGCGGTCCTCCTGGGTGAGCCTGCCTCCCGGCACCGCGGCCTCCTTCGTTCCCTGTGATCTTCAGCGTAGCGTTAAGTGGCATCTCATTGCAACAGTAGATGGTTCGCTGTTGCTTTAAGCTCACGTTCAGTGCAATGACTTTGTGACCCTGAACTGTGCAAACGTCACTCATGCGCAATCACTTCATTGTCGCACGGTCGAACGCAACGTAGCCTTTCCCTCATACGAAACCTTATGCCGTCGGGAGAGCGCCATGCAGAAGTTCGACACCCCCGCCCCGATCGCCGCCGTCTTCGACGTCCCCACGGGGCGGGTCCAGGTCATCGCCGCGACCCGGACCGACACCGTGGTCGAGATCCTGCCGATGAACCCCGCGAAAAGCCGTGACGTCAAGGTCGTGGAGCGGGTTGTGGTGGAGTTCGACGCCGGTGTTCTGCGGGTCGGGGTCCCGACGCGGCATCAGCGTTTCGGTCCTTCGGGTGCCGTCGAGGTGACCGTGAGGCTTCCCGCCGGTTCCCGGATCGAGGGGAGGGCCGATGCCACTGAGTTCCGGGGCGTCGGGCGGTTCGGGGAGATCGACTTCGAGGGTGCCTACCGACGGGTCAAGATCGATGAGGCGGGGAGCGTCCGTCTTGCGGTGGTCGACGGGTCTGTCGAGGTCGGCCGGCTGGGAGGTTCCGCGGAGATCAGTACGGGGAGGGGCGATATCCGGATTGCCGAGGCCCTGGGCGGAGTGGTCGTGCTGCGCACTCAGCAGGGTGACATCTCGGTCGGTGCGGCTCGTGGGGTCTCTGCCTCGTTGGACGCCGGTACCACCTACGGCCGTGTCGGGAACGACCTGAGGAACGACGGCACGGCCACACTGGACATCCACGCCACTACCTCCAAGGGCGATATCACCGCCCGCAGTCTGTAGGACCTGCTGCCTGCCTCGGGAGGCACGGTCCTGGAGCGGCTCCGCCGGGGTTCCGGGGCCTCGCCTCCGACGCCCTTCGGCAGCAGTTCGTGATCGAGGGCTTCACGGAGGTCCGGGCCCGCGGTGGGCCGGCGCACACACCAGGCGGCACCGGCGACCCCTCGGAGTTCCGCCGATCGCCCTCTGAGGTTCGCCCGGCGACGTGGCGGGCGGAGGCGGAGGGTTCCGGTGCGCAGCCCCGCGCACCTCGAGCCGCCGGGACAGGAGGAGCGTCCGCCTCCAGCCCTCGACGCTGTTCCCGGGTGTCATCGCCGCAGCGGCCGTCTTGGTCGCCACCCTCACCTCGGTCCGCGGCTGCGCGCCGCACCGGAAAGGAACGCGGCACCGGTTTTCCGGTGCGGGTTCGAATGCGCTGAACTGCCCGACGGAACGCGGCTTCCGGCCAGGTGCACCACGCAGCCTTCGCCCTTGGCGTCCTGCGGGACACAGGGGGCAGCCTCGAGGCGCCTGCGGTCTCGGACGCTGTCGGACCAGGGGACTCGGTTCGCTCACGAGCGCGGGGGTCTGCCGGCAGGAAAGCCTTGGCGGCGCGGGCGCGTTCCTTCGGCTGCCGGCGGCCCGGCCGAGACCTGGGCGGAAGACATACCTCCACATCTCGTGCCGCGCTTTGGTCGAAGCGGTCTAGAAATAAAACCGGGTGGTACGTATCTTTGGTCGCGGCGACGGTGCGAAGTGTTCTGCCGCCCACCCAACCGCGACCTTGGGGGATGCATGCCGACTCTCGACACGTTCCGGTGCGCGATCCCGGCCGGCCGGCCGCGATCGGGCGGCCCGCACGCTTCGCCCTTCCTGTCCGGCTATGGTCCACTCACTTCCACGGTGCCCAAGGAGTTAGGGCACGGCGCCGCTGCACCGGAGGTCCTGCTCACCGGACGGGAGCGGCGTGAGGGCACCCGTTTCACGGGCAAGGCCCAACGGCGCCGGGGTCACAGCTCCTTCACTCCGGTCGACGGCGCTCGCCGCAGCCCACTGATGGCCGTGGAAACAATCCGCCGAGCTGGTTGGTTCCTGTGCGGAGTCCACTGTGCCGCTCGGCCACCGATCGTCTCCCCGCGGAGCGTGGGACGGACGTCGCCCACAGACCTACTGCTCTCACCGCCGGGAGAAGCGGACCGTCGGCGACCGGTAACAGCCACGCGCCCTTCGGTCCTGTTCGGCCACCCGCTGGATCGCGTCCCGGGAACGGTCCGCGTGGAGGCCGCCAGGCAGGCCGCCATCGCACCCCTCTTCAGCGGCACCGTCACCGCCCGCAGCGTCCAGATGTAGCGAAGCACCCTCCACCCTGCACAGGCGACTCGTATCCAGGAGGACGGATGATCCTTGTGACGGGAGCAACGGGAACGGTGGGGCGGCTGACCCTCAGGCGACTGCCCGTCGGCCACGCGGTCCGCGTCCTGGCCAGAGACCCCTCCCGGGTCGCCGTCCCGCACCGGAACGTGGAGGTGGTACGCGCGGACTACGGCGACCCCCTCAGTCTCAGACGGGCGCTCACAGGCGTGCACAGGGCTCTGCTGGTGACCAACCGGGTGGGCGGGGACGACGACGCCGTGTTCCTGCGAACCGCTCGCGAAGCCGGCGTCCGGCAGGTGGTGAAGCTGTCGGCGGCCGCCGTCGCCGATCTCCAGGCACAAGACCTCATCACCAGGTGGCAGCGCGACTGCGAAACGGCACTGACCTCCTCCGGGCTCGGCTGGACACTGCTGCGCCCCCGCGCCTTCATGTCCAACGCCATGTCATGGGGCTCCTCCGTCCGCACCGAGGGCGTGGTCCGCACGCTGTACGGACACACTCCCAACGCCTGTGTGCACCCGCAGGACATCGCCGACGCGGCGGCGCTCGCACTCACCGAGGACTGCCACGTCGGGCGGGTGTACACCCTGACCGGGCCGCAGCCGCTCACCGCCGTCGAACAGACCGAACAGCTCGCAGAGGTGATAGGCCGCCGACTGCGTTTCGAGGAGCTGGAACCGCACCAGGCGCGAGTGGCACTGCTGCGGCGGTACCCGGGACCCGTGGTCGACGCACTGCTGGACAGTGCGCTGCGCCAGAAGGCAGGAGCCAAGGCGCAGGTGCTGGACACTGTCCGGGCGGTGACGGGCAGTCAGCCGAGATCGTTCCGCACGTGGGCGCAGGAGCATGCGGGCGTCTTCGCGCCGGATGGGAACAGACGAAGCGGTCCACTTTTTTCCCTGGAGGGGGCTCTGAGCTGACAAGCCGCGTCGCGCTTCTGTAAGATACGAACTTGACGGTTTTTTTGGAATGAGGGTCCACAGGACCCGGCGACACGGGAATGGAGGGAGACAGTGGTCAAACAGGACCGGGCGGTTCGTACGCGCCAGACCATCCTGGCGGCAGCCGCGAAGGTGTTCGAGGAGCGTGGGTACCAGGCCGCCACCATCACTGAGATCCTCGCCACCGCCAGCGTGACGAAGGGGGCGCTCTACTTCCACTTCCAGTCCAAGGACCACCTGGCCGAGGGCGTGCTGGCCGAACAGGACCAGCACCTGGTGGTCCCCACCCGCAACTGCAAGGTCCAGGAGATCGTCGACACCGTCGCACTCCACGCCTACCGCTTGCAGACGGATCCCATGGTCAGGGCAGGGGTGCGCCTGTCACTCGACCAGCAGGCGACCGATCTCGACCGCAGCGGGCCCTTCCTTCGCTGGGCCGACGTCCTCGGAGGGCTTCTGAAGGAGGCGCGGGCGGAGCTGCTGCCCCACGTCGTCGCCTCCGAGACAGCCGATGTCCTGGTGGGCTCCTTCGCCGGCGTCCAGGCCATGTCGCAGATCATCAGCGGCTACCAGGACCTGGACCAGCGCGTCTCGCAGCTTCTGCGCCACATCCTGCCCAACGTCGTGCTGTCCTCCGTGCTCGCGACGGTGGACATGGGCCCAGGGCGCGGCGCCACGGTCTACGCAGAAGCCGGCGGTCTCCAGCCGACGGACGAACGACGTCCGATGGCCGCCACCGCGAGCTGACGACAAGTCCCGCCGCGACCGGTCTCGCCACGGGCCGGACCGGTCACCTCGCGGAGCAGACGTCACCTTCCACGGTCAGGTACTCGGCCACGGCCTCGTCCAGGCCCCCGCCGTCCGAGGCCCAGGCGATATAGCCGTCCGGCCGTACGAGCAGGGCATCGCAGGGCACCACGGCCACAGGTTCGGCTCGTACGACCCGCAGGTGGCATCCCCACCGCTGCGCGGCCTTTTCGTGCTGTTCGTATGCGTCCGTGCCGAAGAGGAGCAGCAGCATCCGGCCCTCCTGCAGCAGACTGATCACGTTCGTCGGCCCCGACCTCGTGGTCAGGGCGATGTTCTGCAGGAACTTCCCCTCCCACGGCGAAGGGCTGAGGGAGCGCGCCGGAAGCACGGTGTCCTGGCCGCTGATCATCGCTGCGAGATGGGGCCCGCCCCGGTCGTCGACGAGGAGCCCGCTCATCAGGCTCCGGAGCGAATCGAGCCGTACCTCCGGGTGCATCAGAGCGACCTGCGCGCGGACGTTGTCGATGACGCGTTCGGCGGCGGGCCGGCGCTCGGTCTCGTAGGAGTCCAGCAGACTCCCGCTCGCCGACCCCCGCACGGTGGCCGCCAGCTTCCAGCCCAGATTCAGGGCGTCGAGGAGCCCGGTGCTCAAGCCCTGCCCCCCGATGGGGAAATGCAGGTGCGCCGCGTCTCCCGCCAGGAGAACGCGTCCCTCCCGGTAGCCGCGTGCCAGTCGCGCGTAATCGCTGAACCGGCTGAGCCACCGCGGTGCGCTCATGACGATCTCCCGGCCCATGATCCGCGATACCTCCTCGCGCAGTTCGTCCAGGGACGGGCGGCGGCCACGGTCGACGTCGGTCTGCGCGAAGTTGACGGTACGGATATGCGTCTCGCCGTCGGTGCCGTCCTTGACGACGACCCACCCCTTCGGGGTGCGGTGCCATCCGGCGCTCAGAGCGTCCGGGTCGTCCAGGCGGACGAGGCCCATCATGGCTGAGAGCGAGGCCTCGTACGTGTCACAGGGGATGCCCGCCTGCTCGCGCACCGTCCCACGCGCGCCGTCAGCGCCGACCACGTAGTCCGCCTCCCACACCGCGGGCCCCTGCGGCCCCTCGGCCAGCACCGCCACCTTGTCCGGCAGGTGGCGGATGCCGACCACATGGTGCTCACGCATCACGCGCGCTCCGGCAGCGCGGGCCCGGCCCTCGAAGAGCTGCTCGATGTCGGCTTGTGCCCGCTTGAGGACCGGTTCGGGCTCGGCCGCGGGCGCGGTGATACGCAGTCCCGGTATGCCGGCGAAGTGGAACGGGCTGCTGACCGTACCCGTGGTCCGGGTCGGGTCCGGGCCGGGCAGATACCCCCGGCGGGCCAGTGTCTGGACGGTGCGGGCGTGCAGCGTGGTCGCCTTGGGCCTCTTCGAGGTGGCGGCCTCCCGCTCGAGGACCAGCACCTTCACGCCGTACCTGACCAGTTCGGCGGCGAGCAGCATGCCGACCGGGCCTCCCCCGACTACGACGACCTGCGTGCGTATCGGGTACACCATCCGGGGCTCCTCGTCTCCGAAACCTGCGCTGCCACGGATGTGCGCCGCGGGGCGGGCACTGCCGCTCCGGCCGGCGGCGCGACAGCGGCACGAAATGTACAGGAGCACCGCGATCGGCGTGTTGCTCTTGGGGAGTCTTCACGGATGTTTGGCGCCCACCGGTCGACAGGTGGAGGGAAGGTGTGAAGAGCAGTAAACCGTACAAGCGGTATGTTTATCGCCGTGGAGCGAGTCCCGCGAAGCCTGGCTTCGGCCCCATGACCGGAGGACGTGCTCCAGCGGGTCGCTTCGACCTGGTGCGAAGCCTCGACGAGTAATCGTCAGGACCTGTGGATCGGCGACTCGGTGGGGTGGAGGCACCAGCGGGGGAGACTGGGCTTGAGTCTCCCGTAGGGGGAGGCATGAAGGTGCAGGCATGGACGGCGACGCGCTCTTCACGATCGGGGCCCTGGCCCGGAGAACCGGGCTGACGGTCAAAACCATTCGGTTCTACTCCGACACCGGAATCGTGCCGCCGACGGACCGCAGCCCGGCTGGCTACCGTCTCTACGACATCGGCGCACTGGCGCGTCTGGATCTGGTGCGCACCCTGCGTGACCTGGGGCTCGACCTTGCTGTCATCCGGCAGGTGCTGGACCGCGAGGTTTCGGTGCCCGAGGTCGCGGCTGCACACGCCGACGCCCTGGAGGTGCAGATCCGCACTCTCCGACTGCGGCGCGCGGTGCTGCGAGCGGTGGCCAAAAGAGGCTCCACCCCCGAGGAGATTGACCTCATGCACAAGCTTGCCAAGCTCTCCGACGACGAACGCCGACGCCTCGTCACCGACTTCATCGACGACACCTTTGGAGGGTTCGAGGCCAACGCCGACTTCGTCGACATGATTCGCTCGGCCATGCCCGAACTGCCGGACGACCCCGAGCCCCATCAGGTCGACGCCTGGGTGGAACTCGCCGAACTCACCCAGGACCCCGGCTTCCGCGCCGCTGTCCGCCGCATGGCCGAGTACCAGGCAGCCGAGCGCGCCCAAGGCGACGTCACCGGCTTGCACCACGACCTCACCGAGGCCGTCCGCGACAGCGTCGGTCGCGCGCTCGATGCCGGCGTCGAGCCGGCCTCGGCCGAGGCCGCACCGATCATCGACGCCCTCACCGCCCGCTACGCGCAAACCTTCAGCCGCGCCGACGACGCCGGCTTGCGCCACTGGCTGCTGACACGCCTGGATATCGCCGGCGACCCCCGCGCGGAGCGCTACTGGCATCTGCTGGCCGTCATCAACGGATGGCCCGTCCCGCCCAGCCTGGCACCGGTGTTCACGTGGTTCACAGAAGCCCTGCGCACTCACACCCCGCGGCAGACCTGAGTGCAGTGGTCCCACGCCTGACGGCCGCTCCGGTCCTCGTGGCTTCGATCACGCCACGAGGATCTCGGAGCGTTCGACAGGATGACCGTCCTCGAAGTCAGCACCAGCACGCACGACTTCGCCTCATGCGGGCGTACCGGCCGTTCTGGTCGCCGCAGTACTCGGCCTGGGCGTCCTGACGCAGAGTCCGTCCGGCGCGCCGAGGCCTCTCCCGGCCGGCCTCGGGACGGCCGGATCGGAAGGAGGCATCCGAGGCTTCCGTGACTCACCTGATCGGCGGCCGACGCCCTTCGGCACGGGTCGGCGAGCCATCGGGCTCGAGTGCGCGGAGGATCTCCGGGCGCGCTATCGACCGAAGGGTGAGCCTCCAGTGCGCGGTGAGCGTCGCGGCGGAGAACCACGCAGGGTCAGAACGCCCGAGCAACTCGAATCCCGTGGTGGCCGCGACGATGCCGTCGGCCACCACGGAGCAGTCGGTTCCGTCGAGCAGCAGAGCTTCGTCCGATGCCTCCGCCAACAGCTGCCGAACGCAGATCTGCCACTCCTGATGGAGGGTCGGCCCGGAGCCGTGAGGAGCTTCGTAGCTGAGTTTGAATCCGGCGCGTGCCACGACATCCCGGCGCAGCCGCCCCGCCAGGGCGTGCATGGTATTCGTCAGCCGCTGCAGCGCGTTCATCTCGGGCCGCTGGGCGAGCCACGCCTCACGGCGCAGACTCACGCCGGCCGACGCTTCGACGGTGGCGGCCACGGCGGCCTTGTTCTCGAAATGGAAGTGCAGGGCACCCGGGCTGACGCCCGCACTGGCGCTGATGTCGGACAGCTTCGCCTGAACGTATCCGTGCCGCTCGAACGCCTCGGCCGCCGAGGAGATGAGGGAGTGGCGTGTGCGGACGGCACGTTCCTGTTTGGCCACTGGTGCTCCTTGAGTAAGGGGGAACTTGCACCCTAATAAAACCAGCATAGCGGTTTCTTGGTGTCGGTCACCTCTGGAGCGTCTCGGAGCGCTTGAAATACCTGGACAGGCGCAGCGCAGACCTGTGGGTCGCTGATCAGCTGACGTGAGGTGTGGGGCGCGAGGGAGGGGTGTGGAGCGCCCAGCGACTCGAAAACAGCGACTGGGTACTTTTTTTGGTGCGGCCCCCGGCCGGGGGTCGGCGGTGACTGGCGGCCCTGTCGAGTTCCGCCCCGTGAACGCGACGGACATGAGCGAAGCTCACGACTCATCAAGTGGCCTACCTGAAAGGGCATTCAGTCCGATCGACCCGACCGGGGTGGCGCTCGCGCAGCTGCGCCGCATCAGCCCGAGGTACGGCTGCGGGAGCGGCGCATCCCCCTCCCCGCGGCTCGACCGCACGCATCCTCCCGCCCCGCGTGCCCACGCGGAACACGGGACAGCGCGTCCGCAGCACCGCCGTGATCGGTGACCAGCTCGAGGCCGCCCTCGTTCATGCCGACCGCCACCCAGCCGGCCCGCGCCCCGCAGTGGAGGTCCCGTTCGATCCGCCGCCACGATCAGGTCGGCGATCCGGAGGACGGTTCTCCAGGACGTGCCGTATCCGCCGCTGTCAGGCTCGTGGCCCCTCCTCAGCAGGTGTGGCGGATGGGTCAGGCCGTACGCGTCGGCTCGAGGAACTCCAGGCGGTTGCCGAGCTTGTCGAACGCGTAGAAGCGGTCGTGCCCGGGGAAGTTGTCATCCCAGACCACCTCGTGACCGTGGCTCTCCAGCCGCTCGGCCAGCCCGGCGAGGGAGCGTACGAGGATTCCCGGGTGGGCCTTGGCCGCGGCCCGGAAGTCCTTCTCCACGCCGAGGTGGACCTCCAGGCCGCCGCCGCGGAACCAGCAGCCGCCCCGGCCCGCCAGTACCGGCGGTTTCTGGAGCTCGGCCATGCCCAGCACCTCGCCCCAGAAAGCGCGGCAGAGGTCCTCGGCGCCCGGCGGGATGGCCAGCTGGACGTGGTGCAGGCCGCCGAACTCGTACGCGGTGGCGGTGTTCTCGGTGTTCACGTCGTCCTCTCTCCTCTTCGGTCTCTGTGGTGCTCGTCGACGCTCCGCGCCCCAGTACGCCGGGGTGCTGCGGTGGCGCCGGGGCGCACCGTTCGGGCGTGCCGCAGTACGGCGCAGGTGGCCATGGCCTCGGCCCGGCGGCCATGTTGCCGCGTACCGCGAAGGAGCCCACCCGGCCGCGCACCGAACCACGCGCTCGCTCCATCAGCGTTTCTGTGCTCGGTACTGCTTGAGAAGTGCGGTGAGCTTCGCGGGTTCGGCTGCACCGTTCAACTCCGCCAGAAGTCCGTCAGGACAGAGCTCGTAGTGGTCACCCCACCACCGCCGCCCCTTGTTGTCCCAAATGCGATATCCGCCAGGTACACCCCTGGCTACGTACCGTCGCCTGCTCATATCGCTCACCCCACATGACAGCCTCCCCACACTAGGCTGACGGAGCCTCACTCCGACGTGGGTTGTCGAGATACTCCGATCGAGGTACTCCGACACGCACCGAGGAAGGGCTCCACCAGAGGGTCGGGCGAGCCCAGGCCATCGGCGCCGACGGCGTCCCAGGCCAGCACCCGAGGGACGTCGACGCGGGCGACGCCCTCGCCGACGACACCCCTGACAGGCTTGCGGGCCGGCGGATGGGGCGGACGCGCGGTCCTGGCCCCTTCCCACCGGGACCCTGCCGCCGCCCCAGAGCCGGAGAGCCTCGCGGTACGGCTGTGGTGCGGGCTCCCAGCTCCCTTGAGGCGCACCGGCTCCGCGCGGCCTGAACCTTCAGGTGTGTGAGACACCCGACCGGGCCGCGCGGCTGCCGTTCGTCCTGGTGCTGTTCCCGGTGCCGGTCGGGACCCGGTCGGGCGGTCGGCTCAGCGCAGGCCGGCGAAGAGATCGTTCTCGGGTACGGTCGCACCGGTGGCGTCCTGCACCCGCACGAAGGTCTCCACGCCCATCAGCTCGCCGAACCTCTCCTTGCCCATCTTGAGGAAGAAGATGTTCTCGCCCTGACTGGCGTGCGCGGCCAGTGCGTCGAACTTCTGTCCGCTGAATCCGGTGGTGTCCACCCACGTGGTGATCTCGTCGTCGGGGAGGCCGATCTCTGCAAGTGCGGCGGTCTCGGCGGGATCCGGCTCCGGCATGTCCTCATGGAACTCGCGCATGATCTCGCCGAACCGCTCCATCGCCGAGCGGGGCATCGTCGTCCAGTACACCTTCGGTGTCAGCTCGGACAACTCCACCGCTGCCATCGTGATGCGGTGCGCCTGGATGTGATCGGGGTGGCCGTAGAAGCCGTTCTCGTCGTACGTGACGACCACATCGGGCCGGTAGTGCCGCATGAGCTCCGCCAGCCGGGCGGCGCCTTCCTCCACGGGGGTCCGCCAGAACGAGCCAGGGGCGTCGTTGCTGGGCCACCCCACCATCCCGGAGTCGGCGTAGTCCAGCATCTCCAGATCGCCGATCTTCAGGGCTTCGCAGCTCACCTGGAGTTCTTGACGGCGCATCTGGGCGACGGCTGCCGGATCGTGCCCGGGATCGCCCGGCTTGACGCCCCCCGGTCCGTCACCGCAACCGCCGTCGGTACACGTCACGAGAACCGTGCGGATGCCCTCGGCCGCGTACCGCGCGAGGACCCCTCCGGTGCTGGTGGCCTCGTCGTCGGGGTGGGCGTGCACTGCCATCAGCGTCAAGGGCCGGTCAGTCATGAAGAGGTTCTCCTGTGGAAGTACGTCTGGCGGGTGCGCGGTGCGCGGTGGGTGTCCCGCGATGTGAAGGCCGGACGACCGCCCGTGCGGCGCCGGCCCCTCGCTTCATGCAACAGTGCCGACCGGACCCGCTGTTCCCGTCGCGGCCGCTCGGCCGTACCGGACCGGCGAGGAATCACGGACCCGGTACGGGCGCAGACGCGCCCGGATGGTCTCGGCGGCCACGCAGGTACCGGTACCCACACCGCGCAAACCATGCGATTCCGGTCTCACGGCGCCGTGAAGTACGCGGGGAAGCGCGGACCGATCCACGGCTTGCGGCCCCAGGCGTAGACGTGGCCGCGTGTGATCGCGCCGGCCGCTGTACGGCGGCCGAGGGCCATCAGCAGGAACGTCGCCGGCTCGATGGAGAGGGTGCAGTCCGGTCGGTCCGGCAACTGGCGACCCACCGTGACCGCACCGTCGTCGAACGTCACACCGAAGCGGTCGCCGCCCCACAACCGGACCGCGTAGCAGGCGGTCAGACCCGCCGTGGACTTCGCGTCGGTCACCCGGGGCATGACCTCGGTCATGAACGGCAGGGCCAGGCCCGCCCTTGCCGCATCGACCATGTGCGGACGCTTCAGGGCGCGGGCCAGGTCGTAGCCGTGACCCAGCATGTGCGTCAGGAGGTACGAGCCGAGTACGGCGCGGCTCATCGGACCGAGCGGCGTCACCAGCGTCTCCCCGGCGGGATGCTCCGCTGCCGCGTCCAGGTACGCGCCCGCCTGCGCCACGATCATCGCCGCCAAGGGCTCCGCGCCGCGCTCCCCGAACGCGGCGAGGGCCCGGTCGTTGGCCTCGGCCAGGCTCTGGGGAGTGCCGTCGCCGTAGCCGCGGGGGCGCCCGGCAGCGATGTCGGCCATCAGCGCGTTGGCCTGAGCCAGGTGCGCCGCCGCCTCGCCCACCGTCCACCGCGACCGCGGGACGGATCCTGCGGTGCCCGGGGCGCCGCGCAGCAGCTCCGCTATGTCCTGGGCCGTCGCGCGTATCGCGTCGGCCAGCCCCTCGGGCAGCGTGCCGCCCCGTACGTCCCGTCCTGCCACCGGCTCCACTCCTGTGCCCTTCTCCGGCCCGTCCTCCTCGCCGGGCTGTTCCCCGGCCCGGACCGCCCGGCAGGGGCGGCTTGTCCCCGTCGGACCACGGGCGCGCCTCTTGAGCCCCGCGGGCCACACAGCCGGTCAGGTGCCCGACCCTAGTCGCTCGGCTGCTCGACCCGGCCGGGGAGGCAGCGTGAACACCACGCGCCCCACAGCGATCGGTTGAACAGACGACCGAAGGCCGGCCGGCCGCCCGGGGCCCTCCGGTGGTACAGGCAGCCGATCCGGTTCCGGCTGACCTCCTCGCACGGATCCACTGCCCCGCTCCTGCCGGCACTCGTCATGAGCGGGGCACTCCGGCCGCCCATGGCTCGCGCCCGTGCTGGTCCCGCCCGCTGTCGCGGGCCATATGGAGCAGGAGGAGCTCAGGCACCATCTCGGGAGGTGCCGAACCGCGCAGCGCATTGGCTCCGACGCTCATCCTGCACGGCTCAGGCATCAGCGTGGACGCTCACTCACCGTGTGAAGAGCAGAACCAACTGTGAGGCCGACTTCTCCGGCCGAAGTCTGATCCGTCGTTGCCCCGGCTCACTCGGCGAGCTCAGCGAGATTCCGCCATCTCGAAGCGGCTGGTGAGCGGGGGTGCCGTGACCTCGCTTCGTGATACTCGTGCTCGTGCTCGTGCTTGTCGCGGGCGGCAGTCTGCGCGGTGGATCGTTTGGCGGGGTGGTTCTGCCGATGAGCTCACCGTTTTCGAACGGTCTGTCCAGCGACACGACCGTTCTCAAGAGGAGTGCCATGTCCACCATCCAGCCAGTGATCGTGACTGCCGACCCGGATGTTCTGCTCGGCTTCTACACGAAACTGTTCGGCGCTGAGGAGATCTTCCGGGTACCGGCGGAAGGCCCGGCCTTCTATCTCGGCTTGCGTATCGGCGACACCGACCTCGGGCTGGTGGCCAGGAAGACCCCGGGGGCCGGGGCGGCGTCACGGATTCTGCTCAGCATCGGTGTCGACGACGTCGACGAGACGCTCGGCCGGGTGGAGGCGCTGGGCGGCTCGGTCAGCGGCGGTTCCAACGACATGCCGTGGGGACAGCGCGTCGCCCACATCAAGGACCCCGACGGCAACCCGGTGAACCTCACTCAGCCGACCCCGGCCCACTGACGCGGTTCCGGGGGCATGCGCTGATCATGGACTACCTCGGTAGTGATCAATTGTCGGTAGTGGCCCCGCTGTTCGTCAGGACGAGGAGCGCACGAAACAGGGAGGGTGCGCGGGCGGGGAGCTTGGTGAGCGCCCGCCAATTCTCAGGTGGACAGAGCCACATCCGACGGGGACGCGTCCGGTGGCCAGACCCCGGTTGGACGGGGACTCCATGGAGCTACGCCGAACCCCGCGTTCTCGCTGTCCCCCGGCCGCCAAGTAGCTTCTTGACCCTCACACCGTGTGAGGCGGTCAACTCGGAGACATCATGTTCACCATCGGAGACTTCGCCAGGCACGGCCGCGTCTCGGTCCGGATGCTGCGTCACTACGACGCGACCGGTCTGATGCTCCCGGCCCACGTCGATCCTGCCAGCGGCTACCGCTACTACACCGCTGCGCAACTCGCCCGCCTCAACCGGATCATCGCGCTCAAGGACCTCGGATTCACCCTCCAGGAGGTCCGGGACATCGTGGACGAGAAGGTCGGCACCGAGGAAATGCGCGGCATGCTGCGGTTGCGGCGAGCAGAACTGGAGACCGCCGTGGCTGCCGCAGGAGCGCGGCTCGTCCAGGTCGAAGCGAGGCTCCGAGCGATCGAGAGTGAGGGGCACATGCCCACGAACGACGTCGTCATCAAGAGCATCCCCACGGTTCGCGTGGCGGAATTGACAGCGACCGCCGCGAGTTTCGCGCCCGAGGACATCGGACCGGTCATCGGACCGCTCTACGACGAACTGTCCCGGCGCCTGGGCTCGGCGGGCATCACCCCCACCGGCCCCGGTGTCGCCTACTACGAGGACGCCCCGGAGGGCGACGGAAGGATCAGCGTCCACGCCGCCGTCCAGGTCTCCGCACCTCTCCAGGACGGCGCCTTCCGCATCCTCGACCTGCCATCCCTCGACCACGCTGCGACCATCGTGCACCGCGGTTCGATGGACACCGTCCTCCCCACCGCCCAAGCCCTGGACCGCTGGATCGATGCCAATGGCTACCGGTCGAACGGTTACCCCCGCGAGGTCGCCCTGGAGTGCCCCGAGAACCGTGACGACTGGGTGACGGAACTGCAGGCGCCGGTGAGCCCGGCCTGATCGAGCGCGCCCGAACCTGACCGGTGATCACGTTCGGGCGGCGGGAGACCGCAACGGTCTCCCGCCGCCCGACTTCGATCCTGAAAGTTTCTTGCAGCAGGCCAGGGCGGCGGCGAGGCCGAGAAGGGACGAGGAAATGCGAGCCGGTCCGCTCGTATCGGACGGTGAGGCGGCGGTAGCTGAACAACCAAGCGATTGACCGCCCCGATCTACTGCGTTTCCCGCCGCGATCGACCGGATCCGGCTCGGCCAGGATGCCTCCTTTTCGCCCGGACAGAAGCCGCGTCAACGATCGCCGAGGTCCTAGTCGACCTCGCCCTGGCGCCGAGTTGGTCTGCCCGGTCGTACATGCCGGAGGGCAAGGGCAAGATCGTCGCGGTGTGCCGACGAGGCGACCGCGAACGGGCTGACCGGCAGCGAGCGCGAGGAGCCGGCCGCGTAGCGGCGGGAGAACCGCCGTCCGCGTGAGGGGCACCAGGGCCTCGGCAAAGTGGTGCTTCGTCCGGATCGGTGATCATGCGATTCCGAGGAGAGCGAGGGGCCGGTGGGGGCTTCTCGCGTTGTGTCGCAGGTCGGCGGCGATGTTGGTGGTGCCAGCGAGGCGGAGTGCGCCGATGGCGAGGTTGCGCCAGGTGGCCATCGCGCGGGGTGCATTGCCGGTCCGTAGCTGGGAGGCGTCCTCGGTGAAGGTGGTGTCCCGGACGTGGTGCAGCGATTCGACTGACCGGTGTCCGCGGATCAGGGTCGCCAGTCGGGCGGGCGTTGCCCGCTCTGCAGTCAGGCTGGTGACCGCGTAGACGGTGTGCAGGGTGGCCTTCCCGGTCTTGCGGTGCACGCGGTGGCGTTTGAGTTGGATGGCCTGTTGGGCGCCGGGGAACAGGAGGTTGTTCACGGTGCAGACCTTGATGGGTCTGATCTCGCTGCGGCCGTGACCGGTGGCGCGGGTGCGGTCCTGCAGCGGGATCTGCTTCCAGGGAAGGGCTGCGAGCTGCTTGCGGAGCTTCTTCTGGTTCCCCTTGGCGATCACGATGTAGTGCGCCGAGCGTCCGGTCAGGTAGGCGGCGTGCTCGTGCTGGGTATGGAGTGCGTCGCTGGTGACCACTGCATCCGTGAGGTCGCCGATGGTGTCCAGGAGCGGTTGGAAGCAGGTGATCTCGTTCGTCTTCTCGCCGACGTCGAGCTGGGTCAGGACCAGGCCGCTGGTGTGGTCGAGCGCGGCAAGGAGGTGGATCTTGCGCCCTCCTGCGCGGGTGGCTCCGCGCAGGCTCTTGCCGTCGACGCGGGAGAGTACCCGGCGCAGGGTTGCCTCTCCGGGCACCGGGTGGTGCCCGGTCAGCACGTCGTGCGGGGCGCCGAGGGCGGTCCGCACTGTCTGCGGCGCGTCGGCAGCCCCATTCGCTGATCGCCAGGAGCGAGGTCGCTCCGGTCAGCACGGCCGCGGCGGCCAGCGCCAGGACGTAGACGAGAGCGTGCCGTAATCCCGCGAGCGGCTCGCGGATCGGGGACCTCGGCCAGACGTTCCAGCAGGCCAGGATGCTCGGCCGGCTGCAGAGGAGGCTGACCACGGAACTGGTCAAGGAAGGGAGGGATCAGGGAGGATGCAGGTGCAGGCACGGTCTTCCGCAGGTGTCATGGGAACTCGACACTCACATGATCATGGAATTCGGTGCCTGCGTCGGTTCTGTCCACCCTGACACGGCTGGCGGGCAGCGGGGGACGTTCGGAACTTGCGACGTCCCGAGAGGATCTGCGCGTGTTCAACTTCGGGATCGAGAGCTACCGGCCGCAGCGGATCGGGCCGCGACGCTGTCATGGCTGGCGGTTGCAGGGCTATGAAGCTCAACTGCCCGTGGTGGTCGAGGACGCCCAGCGCCTTCACCGGACCGCGTGCTTGAGTAGCCTGGGCGTTGGCCGGCGGCATTCTGCATGAGGCGGGGGGCCGACAATCTGAGCACCTCGAAGCCTCCATCCGCTGTGCGCACGGTGGTTGAGCGGCTCAAGCGACCGTTGCCTTTTGGTTGACCCGGTTGGTGCGGAGGCGTCGCAGGTGCTGCTGGACGGCGTTCCGGCTGAAACTCAGGCATTTGACCTGGCTGTCGAGGCGGGCAAATTCGGCGTCGAACAGTGCGACCAGGTCGTCTCCGTCGTCTGCTTCGTCCCCGTCCACCTGGTTTTCCTGGAGCAGCGGCAGGATCAGTCTGGTCGGAAGCCCTGATCTGACCAGGCTGCTCACCAGCGTTGCCTGTTCGACGTCCGCCTCCTGATAGTGCCGGTAGCCGCTCGGTGCGCGCTCCGGCTTCAACAGCCCCCGCTCCTCGTAGTACCGCAGCATCCGGATCGGAATCCGGGTGCGCTTGGACAGCTCGCCGATCCGCATGAACCGCTCCTTGACTCTCACATGAATGTGAGACTTTACGGTACCGACCATGAGTACTCAACCCACCGAAATTGCTGCGGAAGCGCCGCCCAGGCTGCCCTGGGGAGCACTGCTCCTTCTCTCGGGCGCGGCCTTCGCCACTGTCACCACCGAACTGCTGCCCGCGAGCATGCTGCTGCAGCTCAGCGACGGCCTGGACATCACACCCGCGACCGCCGGCGGGCTGGTCGGCGCATGGGCACTGACGATCGCCGTAGTCAGCGTCCCGCTGACCCGGCTGACCGCACGGGTACCGCGCCGACGGCTCTTCACCCTCATTCTGCTGCTGCTCGCCCTCGCGACCACCGGCACCGCACTCGCCCCCTCGTACGGGTGGGCGCTCACCAGCCGTATCACCGCCGCTGCCGCGCACGGCCTCTTCTGGTCGCTGCTCGTGCCAACGGTGGCCACACTCGTCCCGCCGGCGCGGACCGGCCGGGCCGTCTCGGTCGTGCTGGCCGGTCCCGCGATGGCCAGCATCGTCGGCATTCCGCTCGGCGCTACCGTCGGCGTCTCGCTCGGGTGGCGGGTCTCCTTCGGCGCATTGGCGGCGCTGCTCGCGCTGGCGGCCCTGGGTATCCGTTCCCTGCCGCTTTCAGACGCACACGAGCCAGCCGTGCGGCAGGAAGGCCGAGACCCGGCACTGTGGACCGTACTCGGCGTCGCGCTAGCCGGAGGGCTCGTCATCACCGGCCACTTCCTGCTCTACACGTACATCGCACCGCTGCTCAAACAGTTCGGCGGTTACGACAACGCCACCAGCGGCATACTGCTGTTCGTCTTCGGAGCGGCCGGGGTGGTCGGCACCATCGGGGCCGGATCACTCTCCGACCGGTTCCCGCGGCAGGCGCTCAGCTGGGTCAGCGCCGCCTTCGCCGGCAGCACCGCCTCACTGCTCCTACTCGATCTCCATCTCTCCGTGGCAGTCGTGGTGATCGCAGGCTGGGGCGTACTCATCGGGTTGCTGCCACCGGTCTTCCAGATGCGCCTGCTACGGATCGCCTCCCCCGGTCGGGAGGCCGCCTCCGGGGCGATCGGCATCACCGTACTCAACCTCGGTATCGCCACCGGGGCGACGCTCGGCGGGGCAGTACTCGACAACTGGCAGGCCGGAGCCCTACCCGCCGTCGCCGCTGCGATCATCGCCGCAGCCACCTTCGGACTGGTGGTCAACGGACTCCGAGGCAGGGCCCGTCACCAGTGAGACTTCCGGAACTGAGCCCACCGACGTTGTCCGAGAAGGTGACGACCGCGGAAGCGCAGGTGCACAGGATCGCTCCGCCGCAGAAGCATGGAGGAGGCGGCTGTAACGGCCGCCATACCAGCGAGAGCGTCCGTGCGGCGGGGACGGGTTTCGCAGGCACCGGCGGTGACTGGCGGAACGCGTCGATCGTATCGGTGACCGTCAGGGCGTGCGGGGTGTCGGCCTTCGCCGCGTCACGGGCGGTGCCGCCCATGCTGTGGCTTCCGGAGCATCCCCATCCAGCCCCGGAAGCCACAGCCCCCAGAACGACTGCGGTGAGTACCCGAGAAACATCGCCGCCGACCTGCGACGCAACGCGAGAAGCCCCACCGGCCCCGAGCTCTCCTCGGGATCGCATGATCACCAATCCGGACGAAGCGCCACTGTGCCGAGGCCCTGCCGCCTGGCCCAGCCGGGCCGGCGCACGCACCGCGATCTCCGGCTGCATCAAAGGCTGGTACAACTTGCACCGACTGCACAGAAGCCTCGGCTCCTCAGCCTCTCCGGGTGCAAGACGCATGCGAAGCCTGACCACGAAACCCAGGTGTTCGTCAAAGCGGAACGCGCTCATTCCCTCACAACTCGTGTTGCTCATTGCATGATGTATGGGGATTTCGCATTCAGCGGTAGAGTGTGCGTCATGTCGATGGGTACCGAGGCATTGCTGCGTGTGACGGTTGCGGCGATCGCGCATCATATGGGTGAGCAGCAGGCTGATCTTGCTGAGGCTCTTGGGCTGACGCAGGGACAGGTCAGTCGTAGGCAGCACGGCAGGGCGGCGTGGACGCTTCAGGACTGTGATCGCCTTGCTGCTCACTGGGGTATTGATGTGCTTGACCTTTTGGCTGGTCCGACTTGCGCGCTTCAGAGGCTGCCTGCCGCTCGTTCCGCGGCGGGTGATGCCCAGTTGCCCCTGTCGGCCGGTTCTCCACCATCCGCGGTTTCTCCGCCCCCTGGTAGCGGCCCTGTTCCGGACCACGTGACTGAGCCTGTGCGAGGCGGTGCGTCCGGTCCTGCTTCGGACCGTGTGACCGGGCCTGTCGCGGATCGGGGTGCCGCACCTGCTTCGGACCGCGCCGGAGAGTCCGTTCCGGTTGGGGGATCTGTGGAAAGTCCCCCCAAGAGGGAAGAGGCTTCTCGGGGTAGTTCTGTTCCGAGGCGTGCTGCCCCTGCGGGTCCGCTCGCCGGCCAGGTCCGTGACCGTGTGGTGGAAGAACTTGCCGTGCACGGGGGGGATCTGGAGGCTGCTCGGGTGGCTCTCGTGAGGCGTGCGGTTCCGGACGTCATGGCACTTTTTGCGGCTTCTCGGGTCGGCGGTCGTTATGAGCACTCGGAGTTTCCTCCCACGGCGAGCATTCTGAAGAAGGCCTCTCAGAAGGGCGCGGACCAGATCTGGGAGGGGCGACCTAAATGGCGTTCGGAGGAACTTTTCCAGGCGGCTCGTCAGGGGCACCTCACTCTTGAGGTGACGGCTCTTGACATGAATGCGGCCTATCTTTCCGCTTTGAAGGCGTGGTTGCCGATCGGAAAGCTTGTTCATTCCGAGGGTGATTACCACGATCCGAAACGGTCCGGCGTTCACCGGGTGACACCTGCCGTGTGGAAGGAACCTGACCTTCCTTCACCTCTTGGCGCGCGGAAGGAGCCGGGGGATCTGTGGATCACTGAGCCCACGCTCCGTCTCCTCCTGCGTTGCGCGAAGCTCGGTCTCTGTGATGCTCCGGTCATTCATGAGTCGTGGACGTCCGGGGCGTCGGAAGGTCTTCTGGAGAAGTTGCGTCGCGCACTCGCGGAAATCCGCAAGGAAGCCATGGAACAAGACGACGAACTCACTACCGAGTACGTGAAAGCCATGTATTCTAAGTTCGTGTCAACCATCGGTGAAAGCAGCGCCAACCGGGATATCCGACGCCCTGACTGGATGCATATCATTCGTTCTCAGGCTTTCGCGAATCTGTGGATGAAGGCCCATAAGGCGCATACAGCCGGCTTGACTGTGGTTCAGATGTCCGGTACCGACGAGTTGCACGTCGCCGGGACCTGGCAGGAGGTCTTTTCTGAGGGCCGAGAGCTGAACCAGGTCAAGGCGAAGTCTCTCTACACACTCGGGAATTAGCACATGGCCGGAGCGACAGATCTGTGGGGCCAGTGGGCCAAGCACGGTGCCCAGGGCATGAGTGGAGCCCGAGCTCTTGCTGTCGAGCTCGACCGGATCGCAGCGGCGGGTGGGATCGCGTCGCCGGTGACCACGCGTCGGGGTCTCTCTGCGCGCCTGCGTTACCTCTCCAGCCCTGCCGGCCGTGCGGCGCTGGGTGCGCATGGCGTCAGTGCTCGTTTGTTGCGTTCCTGGGAGAGGGGGGCTCGTCCGAGTCGACGGAAGCTGGAGGCCGTTGATCGTGCTTATCAGGAGCGTCGCCGGGACAACCTGGTCCGGTCCGGCGCGCTGGAGCGGCTTTTGGACAATGAGGGGCGTGGCCGGCGCATCGAGGTGTATCCCGTTGATCAGACGGGAGTTCCGGAGCAGTATCGTCGGCCGAATCTGAGTGATCGTTCGGTACAGGCTCGTTATGTGTGGGGTGACATGGTGGATGCCTGGGCGAGAGGTGATTTTGTGTTGCTGGATGAGATCTGGGATGACATCATCAGCGATCTTGATTCGGATTATGCGGCTTACGCATATGTGGCTTCTGTTGGTGTGGGTGCGTAGAGCCCGTAAAATGATCTTGTTGCACAAAGTGCGCAGGCGGGCACAGCCGAACGTGCACAGCGGTGGTACACGAATCACGAATCCCTCGGGGCTTCGAATTTGTTGATCAGTCCTGTCCTGGGGCGAGCCGGACCGCGCGAGACATGAGGTGGCGTCGCTCCGGTGTGCTGCTGGTACGTCGGGCCGCCTCGCGGTAGGCATGGCCCGCTGCGGCGTGGTCGCCGAGTTGCTCCAGGAGATGGGCGCGAACTGCGAGCAGTCGATAGTGGTGTGCGGTGCGCCGGTCGGAGTCCAGCGTCGTCAGCAGGTCGAGCCCGGCGGCGGGGCCGTCCACCATCGCGACGGCCACCGCCCGGTTCAGGGTGACCACCGGGTTCGGCGCGAGGTGCTCCAGCAGGCCGTACAGGGCGAGGATCTGCGGCCAGTCGGTGGCGTCGACGTGCTCGGCCTCGTCGTGGACGGCGGCGATCGCCGCCTGCAACTGGTACGAGCCGACCTGTCCCCTGGGCAGAGTCCGGCTGATCAGGTCCACGCCCTCCGTGACCCGTCGATGGTCCCAGCGGGTGCGGTCCTGTTCGGCCAGCGGCACCAAGGCGCCGTCGGGTCCGGTGCGGGCTGCGCGGCGCGCGTCGGTGAGCAGCATCAGGGACAGCAACCCGGCCGTCTCGGCGTGGTCGGGCAACAGGCGGTACAGCAGCCGGGTGAGCCGGATCGCCTCGGTCGAGAGGGCCGGCGCGGTCAGGTCGGCGCCATCGGTTGCGGTATAGCCCTCGTTGAAGATCAGGTACAGCACATGGAGTACCGCCTCCAGCCGGTCGGCATGGTCGGCGTCCGCCCGGGGCAGGGCCAGCGGCGTCGCGGATTTCTTCCTGACGGTCTGTTTGGCGCGACTGATGCGCTGGGCCATGGTGGCCTCCGGCACCAGGAAGGCGGCAGCGATCTGTGCGGTGGTCAGTCCCCCGACGGCGCGCAGGGTCAGGGCAATCTGGCTGGGCTCCGGCAGTGCCGGGTGGCAGCACAGGAACAGCAGCACCAGGGAGTCATCCCGGTCCGAGTCCGCCTCGGCGTCCGCGGCGCGGCTCAGCAACTCGGCCTGGGGCGTGGCGAGAGCGATGCGATCCTCGCGCCGGCGCCGCGCCTGCTCGCTGCGCACCTGGTCCACCAGCCGGCGGGAGGCGACGGTGACCAGCCATCCCCGGGGGTTGTCCGGCACTCCCTCGGCGGGCCATTGGAGGGCGGCGGCCAGCAGCGCCTCCTGGACGGCGTCCTCGCAGGTGTCGAAGACGCCGTAGCGGCGGACGAGCGCGCCGAGGGCCTGCGGCGCGAGCTCGCGCAACAGGTCCTCGACGCCGTGTGTCTCGTTCACAGGTCCGTCGCGGCGTCGTGCAGGACCGGCCAGAGCTCGACCGGATCGGTGTCCGCGAAGGGCATGTCGGCGGCGATCTCCTGCGCGCGCTCCAAGGACGCGCAGTCCAGCATGTAGAAGCTGGCGAGGTACTCCTTGGTCTCCAGGTACGGCCCGTCGGTGACCGCCGGGGAGCCGTCCTTGCGGCGCACCAGCTGCGCGTTGGCCGCGTCCGCCAGACCGTAGGCGCCGAGCAGTTCACCGCTGTCGCGGTACTTCTTGTTGAACGCGTCCTGCCTGGCGATCGCCTCGGGCCAGGCGTCGGCCGGGAAGGACTCCCACTTGGCCTGGTTCCCGTAGATCATCGCGACGTACTTCATCAGCTGTCCCCTTGTGTCCCACGCACCCCTTCGGCACGCTTTCACCCCTCAGTCGGAACCAGGTACGCCTCCTCGACATTCGGCACAGAGAAAGATCCTCGGTTTTCCTCCGGGCCACCCGGCGCGCTGACCCGCCCGAATGATCAACTTACCCGGCACCCTCCGCCCAGGGGCAGCCACCCACACTGGCGCACATTCGCGCGTACCGTCTTTGCAGAGTGACCCGTACGCCGGCACGCGTCCGACCGGCTCTGTCTGCAGGGCTTCCTGTACGTGCTCCACAACGGCATGCCCTGGCAACTCCCGCCCCCGGAAGCAGGCCGAGACCGACGCGGGCGAGCGCACCGGGCTGACCAGCAGTGAGCGCGAGGAGCTGGCCGCCTTGCGGCGGGAGAACCGCCGGCTGCGTGAGGATGTCGACGTCCTCAAGCGAGCCACAGCTTCTTTCGCGCAGGAGACCCGGTGACGGTGCACCCGTCCATCGAGGCGAAGAAGCGCGCAGGTCACAGCGTCAAACGGGTGTGTGAGCTGACGAAGGTCTCCCGGACCGCCTGCTACGCCCTTCGCTCCGGCCTGTTCGGTCCTTGTGCGGTGCGGGATGCCGAGCTGACCGAGCAGATCACCGAGATCCATGCGCGATCGCGCGGGACCTACGGGGCCCCGCGCGTGCATGCCGTGCTCAAGCGCGAGGGCGCAGGGTGCGGCCGCCGACGCGTCGCATCACCGATGCGGGCCGCCGGGCTGTAAGAGGCCCTAACAAAGGCTTTGCGTGGATCGAGGACTGATCAACCAGGCGGCTTCAGTGACCGATGTCGCATGCTTCGTAGCTCTTCAGCCCGACCGTAAGCAGGGGCGGCACGAGTGTGTGCATGTACCAGCTCAGGTCGGTGAACTCGACCGAGTCAGGTAGACGCCGCCGGTTGATGGTCGGGATGAAGCTGCAGGTCATGCGGCCAGGGAAGAACAGGAGCTGACCGCCTGTGCTCGCCTTCCCGTGGTAGATGCAGACGGCCACGTGGTGGTTCGCGTGCTCGGGTGCGTCAAGGATGGCCAAGACATCATGCGTGTGGTCGCGGGTCGTGGTCCGCCAGTCGTATAGGTCGTCGTCGTCGTTCACCATGAACGAGAGCGGATCCTCCAGCGCCCAACCTGTGGCGGCCAACGCCCTGATGCTGGCGCGGACCGTGAGCTCGTGGGCGAAGGTGAAATCGATGTCTGCGGTCCTGGACGACACTGATGGCTCCCTGTGAAGGTTCGGCGGCACCGCATCGTTGCCGAGGATGTGCCGAACTGTCGATCGAATTGCAGATCAAGGCCCCTGGCAGAGGCGTTGGACGTGGCGGTAGGTGATGAGGCAGGTGGCGAGGCCGAGGAAGGCTTCGTGAATGTCGTCGCGTCTTTCCCAGCGGACGCGTAGGCGCCGGAAGCCGTGGAACCAGGCGGTGGTGCGTTCGACGACCCAGCGGTCGACGCCAAGGCCGGGGCCGTGCGGGACGCCGCGGCGGGCGATCACCGGTTTGATCCCCTGGGCCCAGACGAGACGGCGGTACCGCCCGCCAATGCCTGGCAGTCGATTTGGCCCACCTTCACGGCTGTCTGCCCTTCGTCCTGCCGTTACGCACCTTGGTACGCAACGGCAGGCTGCCCGGACCGGACGAGTATCTGGCCGCGGTCGGCTGCCCACTGCACGGCGCGCAGCCACCCGGCTGGGCGGATCGAGCGCCGGCTGATGGGCGGGCTTTTCTACTCGTCGACGGCCTGGACGAGATCCCCCAAGCCAAGCGGGCGCAAGCCCGGCAATGGCTGCGTGAGCTGCTCGCCGCCTACCCGCAGGTCGCCTGTCTGGTGACCACCCGGCCTTCTGCAGTCCCTGAGGGGTGGCTGGCGGAGTACGAGTTCACTGAGTGCGTTGTGGCAAAGGGAGTCCCTGTTCGATGAGCAGGGGCTTCTTCGCGTGCGGGGCATGGTCGCGGAGGGGTAGGGGCCGGCAGCGGGCGGCTTGTTGTTGATCGAGGAGGTTGTGATGCCGTCGGTGCTGGGGTTGATGGAACGGCGTGAGGCGTGGGCGAGGCAGGAGCTGGAGTCCTGGACGGAGGTCCTGGAGCAGGCTCAGGTGGAGGTGGATGCCGCGGGAGCGGGTCGAGCGGGCCCGGGTGGGGCGGGAAGAACTCGTGTCGGTGCTGGCCGAGGAGAGCGCGGTGACTACGCCGGTTTCTGTGCCCTCAAGTGGTGAGGTGGCTGCCGCTGGGGGGTCGAACGGTTCAGGCCCGGTGCATGGCGGGCGGCCGCCGGTGTGGCGGCCGGGCATGGGTGAGGAGGTGCTCAGCGGTGTATACCGGGAGGTGTTCGCCGCGGTGGTGGCCGCTTCGGGGCCGGTGGACGGGGTGGAGCTGGCACGTGCGGTGGGCCGGGAAGCGGAGATCAAAAACGAGGTGGAGAAGATCCGTCACCGTGCCTATGTGCTGGAGAAGCGGGGCTGGCTGGTGCGGGCGGAGCACGGACGGTTCATGCCTACGCCGGAAGCAGTCGCTCGGGACGCTTCTCCGGCCAGCGCGGAGCGTCTGCGGCCAGGCGTCGGGACAGCCTGATGGTGGCCGTCCGCCACATCATCTGGGCATGGTGGTCGGGGCGGCGTTCGTGATCGCGGTTGAGGCGGCGTGAGCGGGAGAGCCAGCTCAGCGTGCGCTCCACCACCCACCTGCGGGCCATTACGACGAATCCGCGTTGCCCGTCACAGCGCCGCACGACCTCGACGCGGACACCGTGTCGGGCGAACGCCTTCGACAGCGCCGGACCCTGGTAGGCGCTGTCGACCCACACCAACAGCAGAAGTGGTCAACTCGTCCGACAACGGGCCTCCTTGCTCGTGACCGGCCTCAACAACCACGTCAGTACCAGGGGGCCCGTTTCTCTATGCCCACGACCGCATCGGCATCTCTGTCCGAATAATCACCCGCCCCGCGGGCTTCGAACGAGATCCGGTTTGCCACAACGCACTGACTGCGGCCATTACCCCGGGACGGCCACAGCAATCTCCTCGATGCCTCGGCGGCGGCCGACCTCCTTCCCTCACGGCGCGCCAGGAGACTGACCCAGGGGTCAAGGCTCCACTTTCTCGATCCAGACGGACAGCTGAGGGAGCGGTAGCCATGAGGGAGAGAGCAGCGGGCCCCGCTTGGCGCCTCAGGCTCCCGGTCAAGCCACCGTCGGCTGACCCACGCATTCGTGCAGGGCGAAGGAAATGTTGTACGCGTACAACATCCGCGGCCATGGTCTCGACACGAGAAACGATGTTGTACGCGTACATCACTCTGTCTGCCGACCGTGTGGCGGGTCCACCTGCGTGACGGTAACCGGGGGACCGTCACACAGATCACCGACGGGACCGGGCCGACGGCGACGCGCGCTGTGCTCGGGAGGTCGGCGCGAGGCTCGCCGCGCGGGCGACGCGGCCAGACTTCTCCCGGAGGCACGCTACGCGACCTGGGAGCGGAGCCCGTTAACGGGCGGGGATTACGCGGGCTCGGTGCACCGCATGCCCGACCGCGATCGTGCAGGGCGGAGGCCGACGGAACGGCTTAGCCCCGCACGATTCAGGTCGTCAGGAGCAGCTGACGCCGTTCAGGGTGAACCCGGTGGGCGCGGAACCGGGTGCCCCCGATCCCTGGAAGCCGAAGGAGGCCGAACCGCCGGGCGGCACCTTCCCGTTGTGACCGGCGTCGGTGGCGGTCACGACAGCTCCGGACTGGGTGGCGGTGGCGTTCCAGGCGCCGGCCACCTTCTCGGACCCGCTGAAGGTCCAGTTGAGGCGCCAGCCGTCCACAGCTGTGTTGCCGGTGTTCTTGACGGTCACATCGGCGGTGAACCCGCTGCCCCACGACGAGCCGACCTTGTAGGTCACCGAGCAGCCGGCACCGGCGGACGGAGTCGAAGTCGGCGTAGGTGCCGGAGTGGGGGGCGGGGTCGGCGTGGGAGTCGGGCTCGGGGAGGGGGACTCACCGGGATCGCCGTCAGGCAGCTCACCCCACTGCTGTGACGTTCCGTCCAGCAGCACCAGCCTCGGCGCGTCCACCGGGGTGGAGCCCGGTGTCGTCGGCAGGCCCGCGTACGACCAGTCGTTCGACGGGTCCCAGGCGCCCGAGGAGGCGACCCGGAACTGCACCTCCTTGCGGTAGGCCGACTGCCCGGCCGGGGCGATCACGGTGTTCGAGCAGTCCACACTGATGTAGTGGACGTCCCCCTCGTACTGCTTGGCGCCGGAGGCCGTGCCGCACTGGTTGTAGTTGGTGGTCACCGTGATGTCCGCTGGCGAGACCCCAGGCTCCAAGGTGAAGTAGTAGCGCAGCGAGGCCTTGGCCAGCGGCTTGGCCGGCCAGGCTGACTTGTTGACCAGGTACGCCTTGATCTCGGTGAAGTTCGCCCCGGACGCGTTCACCGACGCCTGGGCCAGCACCTCGGGCCCGTCCGGTGTCTCGGCCCGGGGGAACGAGGCGAGCGGGGCACCGCCGTACTCGGCGTACAGCCGGGCGAGGGCACCGGTAAAGGCGGCGTTGTAGTCGGTGGCGACCTCGTTGTTGACGTAGTTCTGCCGGTCGTCGGTGTAGGAGTCGTCCGCCGCGCCCGGCCCGCCGACGAGTGCGCCGTACAGGACGTGGCGGGTCTCGACGGGGTTGGTCATCTGGTCGGTCCACGACCCGTGGGCGGTCCGGTGGTGCGGCTTGGTGGGCGGGGTGGCGCCGAAGCCGACGACATAGCTGGCCTTGCGCGGGTTGTCCCCGAGGGCGTAGTTGATCTGGCGTACCGCGAAGTCGTGGTAGCGGGCCTTGCGGGTCGCGTCACCGGAGAGCCAATCGCTGTAGGAGAGCGCGGCGAAGGCCGTGTTCGCCGCGTACCGCAGCGATCCCCAGGAATCCAGCACGGCCTGGCCGCCGGGGGAGTACGCCACCTTTGCGCCGTTCACCCCGGTCGTCCACCAGTCGAGCCAACGGTTGGAGTCGTCGATGTACCTCTGCTTCCCAGTGAGCTTGGCGAGCATCACGTACGAGCCGTACGAGGTGTCGTCCCAAGAGAGCGTCCACCGGTATGAGCGGGTGGAGGACTGCGGCTCCGTCGACAGGCCGTCGTAGTACGTCTCGGCCTTGGCCAGGTAGGAGGCGTCACCGGTGGCCTTGTGGAGCCAGATCGCGCCCCACACCAGCTCGTCCTGGTAGCCGCTCCAGGAGTTGTAGTAAGACTTCGCGTCTGTGATGCAGTCGCTGTACTTGCCGCGATAGGTGTCGGCGAACGAGTAGAGCTGCTTCGCGTGGGTGAGGAGCTTCGCCGCGTACGCCGGGTCGTCGTCGGCGAAGAGCATCGAGGAGGACGCCATCGCGGCGGCTGTCTGCCCGGCGAGGTCGGTGCCGGGGCAGGAAGCGTCAATCTTGTACGCGGGCCGGGCCATGGACATCACTTCGGCGGGGCCCCACCACTTGTGGTCGTCGCCGCCGTTACCGACCTGCCCGTAGAGCACGTTGGCGGAGGGGTGGGCCTTGACGAAGTAGTCGTTGACGAAGCGCAGGTTGTCCTTCAGGCGAGCCAGCTGCCCGGACGCGGCGTAGGCGTCCCTCTGCTCGATACCGCCCCAGGCCAGCACCGTGGCGCTGTAGGCCATCGGCAGGCCGAACTTCACATGGTCGCCGGCGTCGTACCAGCCGCCGGTCAGATCGAGCCCGACGTCCTTGCCGTCGTCCATGCCGGAGTCGCCACGCCAGGAGACACGGTTGTCCTCGGGAAGTTTGCCCGAGCGCTGGGCCTCGTAGAAGAAGAGCGACTTCTGCAGGGCCTCGCCGTAGGCGAATGCCGGGGCTGCCTGGGCCGGGGTGACGGCCAGGGGCATGAGTCCGCCGGCGAGCAGCGCGCCCACGCCGGCGAGGGTAACCCCCAGGCGGGAGCGGCCGGTGGTGCTCGGCGGAGAGTGGCGGGATATCGATCTGTGGAACGCGCGGGGGAGGGAGGGCAGTCGCAACGGATCGTCCTTCGGTGCGGCGGGCGGCGTGTGGTGCCCGTGGTCGTACCGGCCCGGCGGATGACATGCCGGATCGGGCCGACGGGGCGGTGGTGCGGCTCGTGCGGAAGTGCGGCGTGCGAGGCTGAACGGGCAGATGTGCGGCTCGTGCGACGGGGCCGGTTTGGGGTGACACCGGCCCACGCGGAAGCGTCGGCAGCCCGGAGTGACGTCCGGTGCGAGGGGCGTGGGAGCGCTTCCACGGACGTGCTCATAAAGCCAGTGCGGGCTCGCCCTGTCAACGGGGTGCGCAGGGAGAGAGTGAAATTGGGAGGCAGGGCTCCCCTCGACCGGTGCCGGGACGCGGGCCTGGGCGTGCACGAGAAACGCGACGACCACGAGGTCCTGCTCGGGTACGCGGTCGCGCTGCCCGGCGACCGCGCCGACCGGGGAACCCGCCCGGTCTGGTTTTCCGGCAGCAAGCTCGCCTACGATCTCTCCCTGCCCCGGATCCGCGAGCGTTTCGACCTCCCCGCGGGCACGGTCGACTGGACCACCGCCGAGACCCTCATCCGTGAAGCCGCCACCCTCCTGGGCGCCGCCGGACGGCTAGAGGGGGCGGGTGACGTCGCCGCCCTCGGCGACCTGTTGGCCGTCGCCGCCACACACTCACCGGCCCTGGTCCGCGACCACCTCACCGCCGCAGCAGCCGTGTTCGAGCAGACCGCCCGGGCCCCCGGCGCCCGCACCCTGGAAGGCCGCGCCCGCGCCGGCTGGCGGTCTCCGCCCGCGCCCTGCAACAAGCCCCCCGCACCGCACACGCAGGCGGAGGCGCGCCGGTCGTCCTGCAACTGCTGCTGGCGCTCGTCGAGGCGGTCGAGGCCTCCCGCCGGTGGCACGAGGCGGCCGAGCACCGCGCGCAGGCACGCGCGGCCGCCGCCGACGCCGCCGTGCTGCTGCGCGAGGCGGCCACCGTGCCGGCGCACCGACCACCAGCAACCCCGCACGACACCCCGCACGACGACCAGGTCCACGGTCGAGACGACAGCCAACACGGCGGCCAAGACGGCGGCCAGGACCACGGCCAGGGCGACGTCGAAGCCGGTGGGCCGTGGCCCCGCTCCTTCCCCGCCCCTTCCCCGCCCCCTTCCCGGATGTCCCCGCGTTCCCGCCCGGACCGGTCGGCCCCGCCCCGCAACCGCTGACTCGAAAGGCACCCCCGCCTCATGACCACCCCCACCCCCACCGCCGGCGAGCCGTTCTCCGAAGCTCTCGCCGAAGTCGCCCAGACCACCGCGATGTCTATCCGCCCCCTCCTCACCATCGCCGACGCCGTGCGCCGCGCCGCCCAGAAACACCACAAGGGAAAGGAGGACCAGCTGGGGGAGGAGGCCGGGAAGCTCGCACCGGGCTGGTCCGCCGAGCAACTCCGCGACGTCGTCCCCGGCCCCGCCCTCATGAACCTGATGAAGGACACCGACTGGCAGGTGACGGCCCGCCAGCTCGCCTCCCTCTAGCAAGCCGGCGTCGACCTCACCACCTTCCTCCCGCAACTCGGCCGGATGGCCACCGGCGTCCACCAGGCCGTCATGGACAACGTCACCCGCACCCGTAACCAGGGCACCGAGAAGTGGGCGGACCTGCTGCGCACGACGATCCCGGAGGGCCTGGTCCGCGACGCGATCCTCGCCTCCCCGGCCTGGCCCGACATCGCCACCACCATGGGCCACCTGCACGACCAGGGTGTCGATGTCGCCCGGATCCTCACCGACGCCCACGCCGCGGGCCTCGGCGTCGACCAGGCCGTCGCCGCCACCACCACCGCACCGCCGGGCCGCCGCCGCACCGGCCGCCGCACCGGCAGGCGGGGCTGCGCCGTCGTTGTCCCGGATGGCCGCACCAGCTGCCGCAGCGCCTGGTGTTCCCCGTGCTGCTCCGGGCATCGGCACCACCCCACCCGCCTCCGCCCTGGTGAGGGAGCTGGCCGGTCCGTGGAGTCCGGCCGACACGGATTCCAGGGCCTTGTGGGGTTCGCTGACTGAGGGCTTGCCGCTCCGGGAGGTCCTGCACCTGGATGACCGGGAGACGGCGATGGGCCAGCTCGGTGTCCGCCTCTCGGAGAACGCCCGACTGGTGTCTCTGGTGAAGGAGGCGATCGGATCGGACCGGGAGGCCGGCCTCCTCGTCAACACCCGGGCTTGGCCCCTGTTCGCTTGCTGTATGGCTGGCACTGCCCGCGTCCGGATGGCGATGCGGGCTTGCGTGCCTGGTTGAATGTCCTGACCGGCAGTCTTGTCTGGAGGCAGGGGCGCGTCTCCGAGGTCAGCGGCCGCTTGGTCGCTGCGACGCTCGCCGCCCTGGCCTCCCCGCCCGCCGACGGCACCTCCGTGATCGGCCCTTGCGTCTTCCCGACCGCAGCCCGTGCCCGCTTTACGACCACGACCACGGTGCCGAAGTGGGGAGCGGCTCCGGCCGAGCCGGCCCTGCCCACACCGCCAGCAGCCGCACCCACCCGACGACAGCGACACGCCCGGTAACCGCCCGCCGCGCCTGGTCATGATCCACGCTGCGCGACTGTGGTTTCCGTGAACTGGGAGGGGCGGCGGCATCAGTTCTGACCG
>NZ_JBIWKR010000018.1:0-129074 GCF_044765765.1 Streptomyces sp. NPDC102402 | reverse complement strand
GCCTCCTGCGCATCCGGCGACCAAGTCCGCGCATCCCCCACCAGATCACTCACACACCATCAACGAGCCTGCACCGAAAGCGTTTCGGATCAATAGGTGCGTTTGCAAGTTAGAGCGGCCCGGGACGGGAGTACTCGGCTCGACCGGTCGACCACTCCGCCACTACGTTGCTCCGCATGGCAGTTGAAATCCGTGTTCTGCGGCGCGACGACCTCCTTCTCGCCGCCACGTCCGCCGGCTTCAGTGTGATGACCGAGCGGCGGCTGGAGGACTTTCGACGCGACGGCCTGATGCCCCGTCCCGTCCGCGTTGGCAACGACGGGCGCCGTCCGGTCTGGATCTACCCGCCGGGCAGCGACCGCCAGCTGGTCCGGCTCCTGCGCTGGCGCAAGCACACCTCGAATGTGGACGTGCTGCGCGTCGTGTTGTGGATTGAAGGCTTCCCACTCGCCCTTGACGTTGTCCGTGCCTCCGCGACCGCCGTGATGGACGGCCTGTCGCACGAGCTGGAGCAGCTCCTCCGGACGGAGGCATCCAGCCGGGGCCTCGACCCGGCTGACGACCAGGACGCGGTCGTGGGTGCCGTCGCCGAGACTATGGCCGCGAAGCGAGGCAAGGACGCTCTGCCCCGCCCGATCCGCGTCCCGGCAGGCGAACGGGCGACCGCCGTCGCACAGCTGCTTCATATCTTCGCCCTCGGCACCCAGCCGGACGTGACCGAAGACGAGGCGGAGACGGTCGAGAAAGTCCTTGGCGTCTCTCCGGGCAGACGGCATCGCGTGGAGGGCGCCGGCCCCTGGCTGACCGGTCCGGCGAGCGTCCTCGTCGGCGCCGCCGACTTCGTCTCCCTGCCGCGGATGACCGAAGCACTCACCGACGCCACCGATACCGAATGGGAGGAAGCTCGCTCATCAGCTGCGGCGTTCTTCCTCCAGCTCCCTGTTTTCAGCCGGGCTGTCGCCGCTATGACCGGCAATAAGAACTTCGCTGGTATGGGCGGACACACCGCGCTGGACAGCGAACCCCTCATGGCCGTCCTCCTGATGGCCTTCGTCCTGGGTGCACGCGGGGCCGACTGGTTCGGCAACGTGGAGAACCTGGCTGCCTCACTGGCGCGATGGCCGACCTTGGTGGGCGAGATGAAGCAGGTGCTTGACCTGCCGCAGGCCCAACTTGACCGCAATCTCGCCGGCCTCGGCCACGAGATGCGGGCCCGCACTCAGAGGATCATCCAAGCCCTTCTGGACGGCGAGCTGGACACCGGTCCCAAACCTGTGCGGTGACGCGTAATTCACGACGAAAAGCAGACCTTAGGCTTCTTTCATGAGCACAGTGCGCGCCCGGGTGTGGCGCTTCACGATTGAGAAGGGGAAGGCTGGCGCGGAGGCTGTCCGGGCGGTCGAAATCGGGCAGGGCCCGCTGCCGGTTTCCTTGGCCGCCATGGTCAACGTCAACGCCCTTGCCTGTGACCTGCGCAAGACGGTCGACCAACGTGTACGCGATCACGAGATCAGTCTGCTGCTCAGCTACATCGTCGGCGACCAGGGCAAGGGGCAGCTCGGTGCCGAGTGTTACGCCCTCGACTCCAGCGCTGGCCACATCCAGCGTTTCGTCAGCGAGTGCACCGGGCTCGGTGTGATGAGCGCTGCCAGCGAGGTCCTGTTCGACTGGAAGCACACGACCAGCGGGCTCAGCAGCTTCGACGTGTTGCCTGGAAAGCTCCGTGGGGTCTACGCGAATACGGGCGTGCGACCGGATCTCCTGTACGACTTGGCCGACGGGCCGGTCGCCGGAGAAGCACGGGGTCGGCGAAGGCGCGCCAAGCAGATGTTCCCGGCAGGCAAAGGCACCCCGGAGCAGCGGAAGCGTCTGGAGAAGCTCGCCCAGTGGTCCGTCGACCACGGTGATCATGCCTACTTCATGAGCTGGGTCTGGATCGGCCAGGGCGGCGTTTACGTCGATATCTTCCTTCCCGAGGACTCCGTCGCCCTGAAGGGCCTCAAGACCGGCTGGATCGAGACGCCGGGAGGCGGGAAGCCCTGGCAGTTCCGCGTTCCCCGGCCCGCCCCCCGCCGCGTGGTCGCCCCGGCCCCGGAAGGAGACCTCGCGATCCAGGTTCCACTTCCTATGGTCAGCGGTCAGGTTGCCACCAGGGCAGCGCTCAGGCGGGTGGGGCCAGCGGCGGAGGAAGCGATGAACCGGGCCTTCAGCCGCGAGGAGGACGAGATCGGCACGTTCGCCGGCGTACCTGTCCGGGGGCGTTGGATCCCCGGCGACACCCTTGGTGAGGCGCGGCACGAGGTATTGCTCGGTATCTTGGGCGAGCGCGTGGAACTGGACCGCCGTGCTCAGCGCGAGCGACTGGCCGCCCTGACAGGAGATCGGCTCGACACGTTCCTCGACGGCCGCCTGGTCACGGTCGTACGCTCGGTCGAGAGCCCCCGACCCACCTGGGACCGGATCAGCGCGGAGTTGCTGGAGCACTGAGGCCCGTATCCCGCGCATCAGTGGCAGGCCAGATCCTGAAGGGCTTGTTCTGGGCGACTGGCCTGCTGCGGAGTGCTCACAACCACCCCACATACCCGCGCTTGACCACCTGCGCATCGTGTATGAAGGCCCAGGAGGTCGGCAGGTAGGCATTATCCCGCCCGCGGATGACACGGGCTTCTGGACGGCGCGCCGGCGGGTTGGCCAGGTAGGCGTCGATGACTGGGATTGCAAAGCCGATGCCTCGTCGGCGCTTGCGCTCATACGGCGCTAGCTCGTTCAGGTTGCACGGGAGGCAGAGGATCCCGCGGACGCAGCAGCGGTTGCCGGACCTCTTCATGTCGCAGCAGTAATGGTCGTGATCGATCTGCCAGGGGCGCGGTTCGGCGTGAGGGATACCGCCGTCGCAGGGCTCTTCATTGTCCCCGCAGAGGCCGCACCGAAAGTTTTGCGCACGCCAGATGGCGTTGTACTGGGGGATGGTGAGCCCGTACTTCTCGATGCCCCGGCGCATCCGATAACACCCTTGGCACTCGCGGCCCCGTATCAGGCGGGCCGCCCACGCCCCACAGTCGCAGAATTCACCGTCCCCTTCGAGTTCGATCTGTGTAACGATCTGCTTGATCTCTTCCGGGGAAATCATGCCGGGATTCTAGAGCTTGCCTCTGACAGCGCCTACCGTCATTGCGCGCTTTCCAGCTTCTGTCTGAGCTCGTCGGACACAGGTAGAGGATCTGCGTGTCAGAGCAGGGCCGCCCCAGCGCCGCAGCCGAGTACCGTGCCCGTCAGGCTCAGGGCGAGAAGGACGTTACGGGCGCGCACCTGCTCGGGTCCAACGGCCACCACCGTGCCGCTGCGGTCAAGCCGCACGCACCACAGCAACAAGGCCGCACCCCATCTACGGAACAGCCATCGTCCGTACAGCGCGCCGAGCAGCAGGGTGCTCAGCAGGCCGATGACGGCCATGACCACCCGGCTCTGGCCTGTGTCGGCGACGAACGCCGCGGACCAGAGAAAGCGGGCTCCGAGGGCCGCACCCAGAACGAAAGGTGCGGCAGCGGCAGGCAGGGGCCCACGGATGCCCTCCTGCCAGGCATGGATGAGCAGTGCCAGCGTCGCGAGACCCGCCACCCACGGCGCCGCAATCGCGTAGCCGGTCCCGGAAGGACACGGGACACCGATGCGCGGACCGCAGTTCGTGGCCGCTCCTGCGAACTCCCACCCGAACACGAAGAGACAGCTCACTCCGCCCCAGACCAACAGATTGAGCAGGAGCACCGTGAGCCCGGATACGAACATGTTGTTCGGAACGGCCCCTTTGTCCCGCCTGCCTTCCTCATTCATCTGTGCATCGAGCACTGGGCGTTCTCCATTCGTGTGGTCCGGTGGCCAGTTGGACCGAGAGACAGGTGGAACCCCTGTAGACGGGTTTCGACTAAGCGGGGAGGGCTCGATCACGACCGCAGCGTAACGAGGCGTCCATGTGCTCGTGAACAACGGAGCCCCTGGATTCCAGTCTGTGGAATCCAGGGGCTCCGTGTCGTGAAGGGGGTGGAGTGCGGGTCAGCTCTCGGTGGAGTCGTCAGGGGACTCGTCCGCTCGACGGCGGCGGACCATGACGAGGACGCCTCCGCCGAGGATAATCAGCGCCCCCGCGCCGCCGATCAGCCACGGCGTGGCATCAGCGCCGGTGTGAGCGAGGGAGCCCGCTGGTGCCTTCGACGTGGAGTTGCCAACCGGGGTCGCGGTGGCAGGGGTGGAGGAGTCGGGATCCGGTGTGTCGGTGGCCGGCGCTGAGGGCGTGGTCTCGCCGGAACCGCTGCTCGGCGTACCCGGTGTGGACGGGTGCTGGGTGGGCTCGTGCGTCGGCTTGTCCGAGGGGTCGGGCTTCGGGTCGTTCGCGGTCTTGGCGTTGGTGACGGTCACGGTGACCGGGACACCGGGGCCCGCGGTGAACGTCTTGGTCGGCTCGTAGAGGTTGTAGCCGGCGGGGGCCTTGGTCTCCTTGACCCAGAACTGCGTCTTCCGGCTCGTCACTGGCAGGTCTCCGGAGGCCGTGCCCTTGGCTCCCGTGGTCAGGGTGAGCAGTGTCGAGTCACCGGTGCCGATGTTCACGGTCGCGCCGGGCAGGAGCTTGCCGGTCTTGTCGTCCTTTGCCTGCAGGAGAACCTTGGCCGCCTTGAAGGGGCCGGTGATCGTCAGCCGGGTGGTCGCGCCCGGTGTGACGATGACGTCCTGGTCGGCAACGATCTCGTGGAGCGGACTGCCGGAAGCCGTCTCCTTGAGCCGGTAGACGCCGGGCGCGAGGTCGGGGAAGGTCAGCTTCCCTTGTGCGTTGGTCTTCCCCTGTCCGGCTTCCTGACCGGTGGAGTCGAGCAGCAGAAACACAGCGCCCGGCAGCGCGTCCCCGGCCGTGTCCTTGGTGGTGATCTCGACGTTGCCCGCGTCCGGGGCCGGTGTCTCGGCGGAGGCCGAGGGGGTCGGTTCGGAGGGTTGGGCGCTCGCGGTCGGCGCCCAGCTGAGGGTGCTGGCCACCGCTACGGCGACAGCGGCGGATCGGACGAAACGTGCGTGCACGAGGAAGGGGACTCCTTGGTCATGGGGGAAAGTCAACGGATGCGGGCACCGTTGCGGGTGATCGGCGGGGCAGCCGCCTTGAGCGCGGAACGACCCGCCGAGCGGCTGGGCGCGGACGCGGCCCAGGCGCCGGGAAACCAGACGGCGGTGTACTGCTCAATGGCGTCGCGCAGCCCGGTCGTGACGGCGCCGTCCCACTGCGGCCGGCCGGCGCGGTGGTAGATGTCGAAAGTGCCGTACTGCTTGGTGTTCGGCCGGGTGTTGGTGGCTTCGTCGCGGCGGTGGAAGGTTCCGTGGTCCAGGAAACTGAGGGTCACGGCGTCGATCTCGCCGCGGTCCGGGTGGACAACCGCCACGCGCAGTCCGCCGTAGGTGTCCGCGTAGATGGTGTGGCTGAAGTCGATCCGCAGTCTCATCGGTTCGCCGCGGATGGGGATGGCGAAGTAGGTGTTGCCCACGACGGTGTGATCGTGAAAGGGAAGGCACAGCTCGGCGAAGAACTCGGGGGCCTGCAAGGACAAAGAGGATTCTCCAGGTAGAGGGTTGCGCTGCCGTCAGCGACAGGGGCCGGTCGGCTGCTGGTGCTCCAGCGTGGGACGCTGGTCGCGGGAAGCGCGGCCGGGCGTCGGGATGAGACAGCCCGCTGCACGTCGAGCGGCGTGGGAGCCGGCGGGCCGGGCGGCAGGATCGAAGTGAGCTGGACCATGCCCTCGCGGTAACTGAACGTCGCTTCGCGCCAACGGGGCAGTGGGGCCGGGTCGGAGACGCACTGGGTGACGGCAGTGAGCAGGGCGACCGGGGTGCCGGTGCTGGCGGTCGCGTACCAGGCAGGCCGGTCGATGGACTTGCCGGCCCACAGCTGCCAGCGGGCGTCTCGGGTGGTCAGTTCGGCTTCCGGGTCCAGAGGCCCGGTGGTGAACTCCAGGCCGGCGAGCCCGTCGGGTGACTGGACTGCGAGGTTGCCCCACCGCGTGCGCTCCAGCTGCCAGCCTCGTTTGATGAGGGGGACGACGGCCAGGAACGGCTCGCGGTCATCGCTTCGGGAGTCCGGTGCCGCGAGGTAGGCGTCTGGGCCCTGCTCGTACTCCGAGGCGAGAGCTGTGGTGAAAGCCTGGACGAACTCGGTGGGGGTGCTGTCGTTGAAGCAAACGCCCCAGGTCGGCGGTCCGCAGGAATCCTGATAGGCGTTGATGCGCCAGAGACCGTCGTCCTCGCCTTCGGGGAGGTAGCCGAGGCGGACCTTGCGGTCGGGGGCGTTCGTATACGCGTTACCAAGGTCATCATGCTGCAGTTCCCAGCCGAGGTCGAGGAGCGGAGCGAGGGCTGGGTCGCCGATGCCGATGGTGCCGGCAAGGTAGCGCGGGGAGACGTAGACGTCCCCGTCGATGTCGTAGCGCGGATCGGGCTGGTAGCTCATCGGTCCGCCCTCGTGCGGACGGTGATCTCGTCGGCGGCCGTATCGAGGCGGTCGGTGACCTCCGCGGTGTTGCGGCCGGTGACGATGTAGAACCCGGCCCTGGCGGTGAATAGGTCCCCGTCGGGCGGCAGGAGGAGCTGCTCGCCGATCTCGCGGATCCACCGCACCTGGTGCAGCCACGGGGTGTGGGCGACGAACGGCTGGGTGATGTGGCGTGCGGTGAGAGTGCCGGAGGCGTCCGGGTAGAGCATGCGGATGCCCGCTGCCCCGCGTCGGGTCGGGGTGATGTCCGGTGCCCGACCGCAGGCGAGGTCGGCGGCGGCCTTGGGCAGGTCGATGCCGGTGGCGAGGCGGACGAGGTGTCCGATCATGTCGCCGCCGATCCGGGCGTTGACCTCGATCAGCCGGGGCTGCCCGTCCACGAGGCGCAGCTCGACGTGCTGCACGCCGTCTGTGATTCCCAAGGCCCTGACTGCGGCAGCGGCAGCCGGGGCGAGCTGGGCGAGGAGCGGGTCGGCGGCATCGACGGTGTGCCCGGTCTCGTCGAAGTACGGTGCTGGGCCCAGGTGCTTGCGGGTCACGGCGACCGCAGTGGTCTCGCCGCGGTGGGTGACGCACTCGACGGAGAACTCCGGTCCGTCGAGGTACTCCTCGACCAGGACAACGGTGTCCTCGCGGCTGCGGCTCGCGCCCTCGGAGGCGAAGGCGAACGCGGCGGGGAGTTCTTCGGGGCGGTCGACGCGGATCACGCCGATGCTGCCGGCGAAGGCGGCGGGCTTGATGACGGCTGGGAACCCCAGCGTCATCGTCGCAAGGCCGGCCTCCAGCAGAGTTCGTCCCTTCATCGAGGCAGCCGACGGCACCCCGTGCTGGGCAAACAGGGAGCGGGCGGTTGCCTTGTTGCGGCAGGCCCGCATCACCTCGACGGAGTTCGAGGACAGACCGAGCGCTCGGGCGAGGCGGGCGGCGGGCACGAGGTTCCACTCATCCCAGGTGACCACACCGGCGAGATCATGGCGATCGGCCAGAGCCCGGCCGCCAGCGAGCAAGGCTGTGGGGTCGGTCAAGTCGACGAATGCGTGGTCAACGATGAACGGTGTCTCCCACGTCGGCTCGGTGCCGGTGAGCAGGACGACGTCGTACGCGGCGGCCACCTGCTCAAGGCAGTAGCCGCGATAGGTCTCATCACCCGGGGAAACCAGAAGTACGAGAGGGCGAGCGGACAAGGGTTCTCCGTATCGGTGGACGGCAGGACGAAAAGGAAAGAGTTGTCTCTCAGGCGGCACGGCGTCGGCGCAGCTCGAACGCAGCGGCCCAGTGGGGGTGTTCGTCGATCAGGAGGCGGGCGTAGAGGGCTGTATAGCTGTTGTTCAGCCCGACGACGCCGTGCGGAAGCTGACGGCGCAGGTCCTCGAAGAGGTCCTTCAAGCTGACGCGGGTGGCGCCCGCGGCCAGGCGGCGGGCGGCCAGGCGCTCCAGGGCGCGATAGACGTGCGGGTTGTTGGCGTCGAAGGCGCGGAACTGCTCGGAGATGCTGCGACCGCTCGCGCGGTGTGATCCGAGGATGGCGGGGGGCATGAGGTTCTCCACAGGCTGGGGAGTGCGGCAGGGTCAGGAGCGCAGGGCGGGATCGGTGCGCAGCCGGGCGAAGGCGCAGAACAGGCCGAGAGCCTGCAGGGCGGCGCATGCGGTGATGACGTGGCCCAGCGCGTCCGGCGGGGTGAGGGCGGTGAGGATGCCCGCGAGGGGGAAGGGCAGCAGGAGGATGAGGACGGTCGCCGACAGCGTGCTGCCGAACTTCTCCGGCGGGATCAGGCGGGAACGCAAGGTGCGCAGAACGACCGTCATGCCGCCTTCGGCTGCCATCAGGATCGCGACCAGGATCAGGTACGAGCGATAGTCGGGGGCCTGGGCGGCGGCGAGGCAGGCGAGTGAGGCGACGGCGGCGCAGGCGGCGCCGACCGGCCACAGTCCCAGGCGGTCGAGGGCGAACCGGCAGATCGTGACGCTCAGGAGCGTGGCTCCGGCTGCTGCGGACCAGACCAGGCCGACGGCTGTGGTGGTCTGCCCGAAGTGCTTGACGACGATCACCGGGCTGGCCGCCTGGAGGAGCCCGGTGGCCAGGTTGGACAGGGTCAGCCCGGTCACGAGCCAGCCGAGGGCGGGAAGGGAACGGATGGTGCGCCACCCGGTGAGGAGTCCGGTGCCCGGCTGTCGTTTCGAGGGGCGGGTGGGGATGACGGGTGCGGGGGGTGTCCGCAGGGCGAGCAGCGCGGCAAGGAGCGAGAGCGTGGTGATCACGGCGAGCATGGGGGGTGGCCCTGCGAGCAGCAGCACTCCGGCGAGCGCCGGGCCGGCGACGGTCGCGGTCTGTTCGATGCCGAGCAGGACGGCCTGTACGCGATGGGCCTGCCCTTCCGCTCGGCGGCCGGCGGCGGCGCCCGCGGTTTCGGCCGCGATGTAGCTGATCGCGGTGAACATGCCGGTCGTCGGCGCGAGCACCATCACGGTCACGCTTGCGACGAGGCCGGATGGGTGGAGGTGCAGCAGGACCGCGCCGGCGGCGAGGGCCAGCGCGCGCCCCAGGGCGGCGAGGTGGAAGACGGCGGCTGCCCCACGCCGGTCGACGAGTGATCCCGCCCACCCGGACGCCGCCAGTCGCGGGATCCATTCCAGGGCGAAAGCGGTACCGGTCAGTGCGGCGGAGCTCGTGGTAGTCAGGACCAGCAGCGGGATGCCGTACGTGGACATCGCGGACGTCACCGCGTCTGCCGCGCGGGGCAGGTAGATGCTGCGCATCAGCCCGGCGGTGTGGCGTGTGTGCCGGGGTGCAATCGCTGCGCTCACGCGACCGGCTCGGGCTCGGGTACCCGGGTGGCCTGGGGGTTATTGGCCAGCCACTGGATCAGCAGAGCGCGGACACGGCCGAGGTCTGCCACAGACTCGGCGCTCGAAAAGCGCGGGACCGACAGCCACGAACTGCCCTCGGCGTCTTGGGCCACGAGTGACGGAGCCAGTAGGTCGAGGACGTGTCGGATGCGGCTGCTGAACTCGCAGACCGGTGTCGGGTAGGCGTGGCGGCGGGCCCAGCGAGCTGCCGCGTCGTACAGATCAGCCAACTCCGACCCGGGCTCGGTGAGTTCCAGTCCGGTGCCGGGTGTGGTCCGGACGAGACCGTAGGTGCGTGCGGCTTCGGTGGCGCTGCGCTGCTGATGCCTCGGGAGGTCGGGGAGGGTGTTGGCCAGTCGTCGCGGCGGTATCGCGCCGTTGTCGTCGATCTCGGTGACCAGGCGGATCAAGGGGTGTGAGGCCAGCAGCTCGACGGCGGTACGTACCTCGGTTGGGGTGAAGAAGGTGGTCATCGGCGCGGGCCTCCCGCCGGGATGGACGCCTTCGGGCGAGCGGGCGTGGCATGGGAGAAGAGGTCCGCCTTCGGGCGAGCGGGCGTGGCATGGGAGAAGAGGTCGCGGTTGTGCCAGGCCGGAGAGGTATCGAGCGCGCGGGTCTGCGGGAGGGATACGGGGGCAGGCCGTGGCTGGCTGCTGAGCCACGACCTCGGCGCGGGTTGCGTCTGGGGGTGCCCCCAGACCGGGTGATGGGCTGCCTGGCTGAGGGGCTGTCCGGCCGACCACGCGGACAGGGCACTGAGAACGGGTCCGAGGCCGTCGCCCGCGGCGGACAGCCGGTAGGGCCGGCCGTTGCCCTCGGTGTCGACCAAGCCGTCGGCGACGAGCTGCCGCAGCGGCGGGTACACGTTGGTCCAGTCACTGCTGGGCATCACGATCCGGGCCAGAGCCATCGCGCCGACGTCCTGGCGGGACTTGAGCACCCACAGGATGGAGGCGGCGTGACGCCGGGTGAGAAGGGTGAGACTGTCCTCGATCTGCTCGATCGCGGGCACCGGGCGGCCCGCCGTCTCCAGGTGCTCTTCGGCCCAGGTGACGATCACCGGCAGGACCGGCAGAAGGGCCTCGCCACGCTCGGTGCGACCGTAGGTGACATGCCGTGCGGTGTGTTCGGTGCGCTCGACGAGACCGGCGTGGCACAGCGAGGTGAGCTTGGGGTGGAGCTGGCCGCTCTGCAGCCAGGACACCTTGGCTGCCAGCTCGCTGTACCGCTGCGGCGGCCCGGAGAGCGCCAACAGGATCCTCACGTTCCAACGTGGGGTGATCATGGCGAGGGCCTCGGTGACCCGGGTGATGTCGGCGTCGGTGTCGGGAGGCAGAGCAGTGATGGCCACGGGAAGAACTCCTGGTGAATAAGGGGGAATCGCCGGATCAGCGGCTATGTGCCGTGCTCTGGCACGGACGGGCCGGAGCCGGAAGGGGCGAAGCCGGGACGGCTGGCGAGGGAATCGCCGGGGACGGCTCCGGGGCCGGGACGCGGGCGAGGCTCTGCAGAACGGCGTCGAGCGACTCGGCCTGGACGTCGCGAACCGCGACGGCCTCGGCGAGCCGGCGTACACCATCAAGGAGATGGGAGACCTCGTGCTGGCCGACCTGGCGCTCGGGGTGGGTGAGCCGGGCGAGGTGGTCGCGGTGGAAGTCGATGCTGCGCTCGGCGAGGGCAAGGGTGCCGTGCATGCCGAGCAGAGCGGAGAGCATGCCGGGTGTCTGGCCACGGGCGTGGGCTTGAAGGTCGGCGAGCGGCGCGCCGTACAGGTCCTCGATCCGTCCGGCTACCCCAGCGGAGGTGAGGTGGGACAAGCTGCGGCTTTCACGGTCGGTGGGCCCGGGCCGCCCCGGCACGCTGGGGTGCCGGGGCGGCGGACGGGGGCAGGGTCGCTGTGGTCCTGAGTTGTGCCATGCGGACGGGCCGGGCCAGCTGGCCAGGAGGAGGCATGGTGCGCAGCAGCTCTCCGAGGGCTACGCGATAGCTGTCGCGTGCGTCCAGGGCCGCCTCCAGCCACTGCGCATCGGCGCGGAGTTTGTCCGCCGACAGGTCACCCATGTCGCGGTCCGGATCCATGTCCGTGTGCACGCGGTCGCGGACACGGGCGACCTGCTCCTCGGTGAGCGCGAGAAAGGAGCGAAGTTCCAGGGCGCGGGCGAGGGCAGGGGAGGCATCGGGGCCGGCAGCCGCCTCGTACAGCTCGGGTACCGGGGGCCCGAAGACTTTCTGCAGTTCGGCGTCCATGGTGCTGGCTTTGTCCCGGCTCATCGGACGGCCCCACCAGCTCGCGATGCCGACGCCGGCTCCGGTGTCCCCGGAGGGCGTTGGGGAGCGCTGGTCTGCACGGCCGGCCCGGTTCGCGGGCGCAGGCGGGCAAGGCGTTCGGCAGCGAGGTCCTTCTTACCCAGAGCGTCTGGGTCCAGGAGCCATCGCACGACCATGGCCCGGCCGTCGCGTGTGGCAACGGCCGCGTTGACACGGTGGGCGAGGCCCATGGTCGGGTCGTCGACCTCGCTGGGCTGCGTTTCCAGCGCGGTCAGAAGGTCGTCCTCCGCGCGGTAGAGCGCAGCCTGGGCCGCGACCAAATGGCTATGCCACTTGACGATGTCGGTGGCGTCAGGGTTGGCGGTCGGCGCAGCGGCGACTGCTGCCCGCAGATGGTCCATGTCCATGTCGAAGTGCGCTTCGATCCGTTCAGTGAGCACGCCCACGACGTCCTCAGCGTCCACGGAATAGCCGTCAGACAAGAGAGAAGCTCCGTTCTGGAAAGGCCAGTGCCTGGCAGGAATTTGAGGGGCACCTGTCCCGGTGGCTCGGCCAGAGCAGGCGCAAGCTCATGGCCTGTCAGTTCAGGCACATGCGGACGTCGCGGTAGACGTACGTGCCGGACACCCAGCCCTTGACGCCGGTCGTCCTGTCCGTGATGTAGAGCCAGTTGCCGCTCTTCTTGTGCACGGTGAACTTGTGGCTGCGGTAGAGCACGCCGAGCGCGGTGGACTTCGTGGTGGCCTTGGACCGGATGGTCACGGCCGCCGTGTGGACCTCGTAGGGCAGCGGCGGCAGGGAGGAGCAGCTGCTCGCGGGGGCGGCGGCCACGGCGGCGGGTGCCGCGCTGGCGGTCGCGGCGGACAGCATGGGCACAGCGAGAGCGCCGAGCATCGCTGCGGATACGGCAATTCGGGTGGAGCGCATGCGGAAGAAACCTCCGTGAGGGCATGGGGGATTGCTTGGAATGGCACCGCGGTTGGTGTCGCGGCGGCTGTATAAGAGTCCGGAGAATCGCCGGTTTGGCTAACCGGCGATCGTCGGTTATGTTGCGCACCTCGTATCGGCCGTGGCGCTCAGCGGGAGCGGCCGGCCGGGCGCGGGGCAAGGGTCTTGGCCACCCCTGCCGGAGGGATGGTTGCGGCTGATGGGCGGACCGGTGGGAGAGGGCTGGCCTGGCCGGTGAGACGGTCTTCGCACCACTGCAGAGCGGCCTTGCTGGTGTCGAAACCTCCTTCGCGCAGGGTGTGGGTCCACGTGTCGGTGTCGACCTCCTCGACCACGACGCGGTACGGGCTGGGAGCTCGCTCGTCCAGGGCGCGCAGTGCCACGACGGTGACCATGTCGTCCGGGTCGTCGCAGGTGTAGGAGTAGCCCATGGCGTAGTGGTCGCCGCGGTCGACGAGACGCCGCTCCAGGGCTCGGGTGGCCTCGTCCGCTGGCGGCGTGCCCCGCTCGGAGTCGAGGTCGATGGCGTCGTGCGGGCAGCCTCGGTGGATGAGCCAGGACTGCGCCATCGCGGGGAGCGGCAGCTCCGCCCGCTCGAAGCTGAATGTCTGCTTCTCGTGCTCCCGTTGCAGGTGGACGGCGAGTATCTGTGGCATGCCGGGGTACCCCCAGGTGGCGGTGCGGTCGAAGAGGACGTAGTAGCTCTGCGGACCGTCGTGGTGCTCGGCTAGGGGGACGAGCATGTCCTCGTGGACAGCGACCTTGCGGTAAAAGTCGAGGTACCTCTCCTCGTCGGCGTCGAGGTCGTGCAACTCGAAGTCAACCTGGGGGATCGGCTTTGGGACCGGCGTCGGTTCGGTGGGGGACAACAAGAGCCTTTCGGTGGAGTTCAGCGCCGCTTCGCCGGAGTGGAGGGCCATGCGCCCGGGCGGGCTGGGCTCTTCGGCGCATGCGTCGTGGGAGTCCGGCGAGCGTCGAGCAGTGCGGCTCGTCCGGTGTCTGTGAGGGAGACGGGCTGGCCGGCGTGCACCGGGTGGTTGGTGTCCCGGACGACCAGGCCGACACGTACCAGCTTCTGCATCTGGGGATAGGGGATACGGGTGCCGGAGGAGGCGGTCGCGGATGCCCGGCCGGTCAGCAGGTGTTCGTGGAGCTGGGCACCGCCGGCGATGGCGAGCAGTGCCGCCTGATCGTCGGTCGAGAGCGGTCCCTTGTCGGGCGTCGATGGTGCGGCGGCCTCGATGGGCTCCAGGGCTGCGAGCACCCTTTCGACTGCGGCGTCGCGCGCGTCGGCGGTTTCCTCCAGCTGGTCCACAGTGCGCTCGATGCGTACGAAGAGAGCACCGTCGACAGGGAATTCACCGCTCGTGAGCCGGTTGAGCAGCTTGAGGTAGAAGGTGACGCCGATCTGAGCGCTGGCCAACGTGCGATGCCGGTCGACCAGTTGGGCGTGCGGTTCGTCGAGGACGCCGCGGTCGCGGTAGGCCCACAGAGTGTCGATGTCGTGGCCGGTGACCGCTTCGATGCGGTGGTCAAGCTGCGTGACCGCACGCCGCACTGGTGTCGGCGCGGGTTGAGGGGGCATAGGCGACGCTCCGTGTTCAGCGGGTTCGATGATGTGCGGGGTTCTGTGCAGGACGGGGCAGACCCGGTGGTGTGGTGGCCGGCGGGCCGGGCCGGGGCACGGGAGCGCGGGTGGTCAGCTGCGGCGGGCGGGAGCGTGCCGCGTGGGTGCGGGCACTCAGCGGCCGACGGGCCATCCCCAGGCGGCGGCCGACTTCGTCGTAGACGTCGTTACCCGCACGCGGCCGGACCGCGACCACATGGATCTCCTTCGGGTGTGCGGACTCCGCGGGTGCCGGGCGGACGCCGTAGACGACGCGCCATTCCTTACGCGCGTCCACGAAAAGCTTCCGGAATCCCTGCAGGTCACCGTCGAGGCGCAGCCCGAAGCGCTGGGCGTTCACGACTTCTTGCAGGTAGCCGAGGGTGAGGTCGCGAATGTCGCTGGGGGCTTGGATGAGGTCGGTCAGGGCCCGCGGGTCGAAGCTCAGGCCGAAGGCGGGCTGCCCCTGTCCCGTGCTCATGACGTCGGGTCGTCCGGCTCGGCAGGCCCGGCGGTCTCTGCCGCGCCCGCCGTCTCCGTGCGCACGGACGGCGGCGGGCCCGGCAGGAGACGGTGGGCGGGACGGTCGGGTGAGGTCATGCACGCCGACAGCGGGCCGCCCGGGGCGCGGATCGCCGCGACAGCGTGGGTGAGGAAGTCCCGGTGCCACACGAACAGGCCGGAGAGACCGGCGTCGGGTTCCTTGTGCTGCTGGTAGGCGAGCCACAGGGCGTGGAGCCAGGCCACGACATCGTCGTGTTCCTGCCACTGCAGGCACCAGGGTGCCGCGGTGGTGACCTCCGAGCCGTAGACCGGGAGGAAGAAGTCGTCGACCCAGTCCGACAGGGCGTCGAGTTCGTCTTCCCGTTCCTCCCCGTCGAGTTCCAGAATCGGGCGGGTCTCGGGCGGGGTGGCGGGAGGCAGCCCGCCCAGTCCTGGCATGCCGAACGCGGCGAACGGCGATCCGCCCGGCTCCGGGGCGGACGCAAGGTGGTCGAGCTGCTGCGCCTGCTGCGCCGACTGCTCCATAAGCCGTCGGACGCTCGCCTCGATTCCCTCCAGCTGCGGATCCGGAACGCGAACCGGCTCCAACTCCCCGTCGTCTGCGGGCTTTGTGGATTCGGGCATGAAAAGTTTCGGCCTCCTACGGGACGCGGAAAGAGAGAAGGACGGAGGGGGCGACGCACGGACCGGACAGTGAGATACAGGCTCTGCTGTTCCGGGATTCCGCCAAGGCACCAGTCGCCTCGACCGGAAGCGCGGTCGCGGCTCAGACGGTGAGAACCACGTCGTCCTGGGTGAGGGTTTCGCGGACTGTCTCGGTGAGCCGGTCGGCCGCGATCGACGCGTAGTGCTCGGTCTTCTCCACACCGATGAAGTCCCGGCCTTCCAGCAGGGCGGCGACGCCCGTGGAGCCGGAGCCGGCACAGAAGTCGAGCACCGTGCCACCCGGCGCGGAGATCTTGACCAGCTCGCGCATCACCTCGACCGGCTTCTGCGTGATGTGCTGGCGATTGGACCCCGAGGGCTGCGACGCCGAGTACATACCCGGCAGGTAGACCGGGTTACGGGAACCGTCGATCGGCCCCTTGGACCCCCAGATGATGAACTCGCAGTTCTGGGTGAACCGGCCCTTCTGCGGCCTGGCCTGCGGCTTGTGCCAGGCCAGCACGCCCCGCCACAGCCATCCGGCCGCCTGGATCGCATCCGTTGTCGTGGGGAGCTGGCGCCAGTCGGTGAACAGCAGCGCGGTCCCGCCGGTCTTCGTCAGACGGTGCGCTTCGGTCATGATCTGCGTCAGCCAGAACCCATAGCTGCGCTGGTCCATGTTCTCGCCGGTGAAGTCGGCGAGGTCGTTCTTGGAATCGGCGGAGGTGTACTTCTGCTTGGCGGAGCGGGTGGTGCGCTCCTTCGCGGTCCGGCCCCCGGAGTTGTACGGCGGATCGGTGATGACGGAGTCGACGCAGTCATCCGGAAGGCCGGTGAGGACGCTGAGTGCGTCGCCCTGGTGCAGGGAAAAAGGCAAAGAGGAACCCCTATTCGGGTGTGGGAACGCGGAGCGAGATGGGACTCACGACCTCACGCAGTAGTCCTCGCGGGCTGGAATCGGGCATGCAGAAGCCCGGAGCCACAGACCGAGGAAGGTGAGGGGGAGTCCAAAAACTGTAGAGGCGAATCCGCCGACGACCAAGAAGTGCTCCGTTGAGGTATCGGATTCCGATACCTCACGCCGACCTTTTTGGTCAACGGCCGATCCGCGCCTACTGTTTTTGAACCGCCCGGCGCATACCGCCGCTGGTTACACCCCTCCGTGCCTCACGGAGGTATTCCCGCCCCTGGAACACCTAGTTCACGGACCGGCCACGCGTGGCGAGCGGCAACTCGCCCGTGCCGGCCCGTCCCGATCGCCCACCCCGGCTGCCGCGCCCTTCCACGACGCCTGGCGCACGTGGCACGCCGGACATCGCACCCCTCAAGGACACGTTCATGACGTCTCGCTACCCACCCATGCCCGAAAACGCTGACCGGCGAGCAATCCGCTCCGGTTGAAGGCGCTCGCCGCCGGCATCGGCGTCGTCTTCCTCTCCCCCATCCTGATCGCCGGCACCGGCATGATGCTGGCAACCGCCGCCGACGCCGTGCAGAGCACCGGCTCCCTCAGCAACTGCCTGACGGACATCGACACCGACAAGGTCGCCGAGCAGGTCGGCAAGATCCTCGACGGCGCATCCGGCGAGAACGTCGACATCGAGGGCCTGGACCTGCCTTCCGAGCAGGTTCCCAACGCGCAGACGATCGTGGCCGCCGGCCTCTCGCTCGACGTCCCCACGAAGGGCCAGATCATCGCGCTCGCCACGGCGATGCAGGAGAGCCGGCTGCGCAACCTAGGCTACGGCGACCGCGACTCCCTCGGTCTGTTCCAGCAACGGCCATCCCAGGGCTGGGGCAGCGCCCAGCAGATCCGCGACCCGGTCTACGCCTCCGAGCAGTTCTACAAGCATCTGCTCAAGGTGGACGGCTGGCAGCAGATGACCGTCACCCAGGCCGCCCAAGCCGTACAGAAATCCGGTCTGCCGGACGCGTACGCGCAGTGGGAGAACCTGGCCACCGCATTGCAGGCTGCCATCGCCAAAACCTTCCCCGGCGGCGAGACCGACACGGACCAGGCCATGCAACCGCCGACCCTGACCACCGGCTGCGCTCCGGGCCAGGACGGTTCCGGCTTCGGTCCCATCCCCGAGGGGAGGGTCCCGAAGGGCTACACCATCCCCAAGGACGCCGACCCGAAGGCGCGCAAGGCCATCGAGTGGGCGATGCACCAGCTCGGCACGCTCTACCAGTGGGGCGGGTCCTGCACCAACGCCCACGGACCCGACCCGATGGGCCGCTGCGACTGCTCCAGCCTGATGCAGCAGGCGTACGCCCACGTCGGCGTCCCGCTTACCCGCACCACGTATACGCAGGTCAGCGAGGGCAAGGCAGTATCGCCCGCCCAGCTCAAGCCTGGTGACCTGATCTTCAGCCGCGGCAGTGCCGCACGGCCTGAACACGTCGGCATGTACATGGGCGAGGGCCTCGTCATCGAGGCGCCGCGCACCACCAAGCCGGTCCGCATCACCCCGATCAAGGACTGGACGATTCTCGCCGCCCGCCGCGTCCTCTGACGCTCGCCCGGCACCGCGCCGGGCCGCCGCCGCCGCGGCCACTTCCGCACCCCGAGCGCACATCCGCCTCCGCTTCCCCTTTTCTGCCGGCCCTCGCCTGGCCCGCGTATGCAAGGAGCCCCACCACACCTATGTCCGTCCCTCTCGCAGACCGCGTCATCCACCTCGCCTACGACCCAGGAATCTCGCCCCAGGGCGGCGGGCTGCCCGGCCTCGCCGTGCTGAAGAACGTCGTCAACAGCATCAACATGTTCGGCATCATCGCCGTGGTCGGCGCCCTCGCCGTCTCGCTCGGTGTATGGGCCTGGGGCCACCACACCGGTGGCCATCAGGCCGAGGCCAACGGCAAGAAGGGCGCCACCGTCGCCGCCGGCGCCGCGCTCGGCCTCGGTGCCGCGAACGGCATCGTGGCCTTCTTCTCCAACCTCGGCTCGCAGGTGCACTAATGCGGAAACGATTCCCTTTCGTCTCCCCGTCGTATGGCGCGGGCTGGCCGGCCAGCAAGCGCATCGCGATCGTCGCGTCTGCCGTCGCCGTCCTCCTCGCCATCGCCGGGGTCGTCGCCATGATGACCGGCGGCGGCAACGGCCACCGAGCTGCGGCCCCCGTCGCGCCCGCCTCGACCGGCAGCCCGTCCTCCTCCGAAGCCGCCCCGGAGCCGTCCTCCGGGTCCGGTTCGGTGCCCAAGCCTCTGCAGATCGCCGAGCCGGTCGCCTACGCCAAGGCGGCGGCCCAGATGCTGTGGTCCTACGACACCCGAAACACCAGCCGCGACCAGCAGCTGGCCGATATGCACACCTGGATGACAGACGAGAGCGCGTACGCCGACTGGGCCTCAGTCTCCGGCCAGGTGCCCGATCCGGTGCTGTGGTCGCGAATGGCCGACCAGGAGCAGCACGCCACCGCCAGCGTCACCGAGGGCCACTTCCCCTCGGCGTTCAAGCAGGCGCTGGCCGATGACCCGTCCGCGATAACGAAGGCGTACATCTACGTCGTCACCGTCAACGGCAAGCAGCAGATCGCCTGGAAGAAGGGCGGCGGCGGAGCCGAGGAGCGGGCCGTGACCCTTGCCGTCCAGTGCCGCCCGAACCACGACTGCACCCTGGCCGCCATCGCCCCGAGCGTCACGCAGTGACCCGCGCCTGCAACAAGAACGGAGGGGTAACTCCTCGTGGGCTTCTGTGATCTCCCCCTGGCAGACAAGATGTGCGCCGTCGGCGACGCGGTGGACTTCGCCTCGGACCCCGGCAAGGCCATCGGTGACTGGATGGCAAAGTCCGCCGGCGAACTCGCCGCAGCAGCGGCCGACCTGGCCGCCGAGGCAGTCAACACCACCACGAAGGTGGACCTGAACGCCGGCTGGTTCGTCGACAACTACGAGATGCTGTTGCCGCTGGGCCTGGTCCTGCTGGTCGCCACGTTCTGCGCGCAGCTGGTTCGGGCAGCCATCCGGCGTGACGGGCAGGCCCTGACACAAGCGTTCACCGGCACGATGAGCGGCGTCCTGTTCGCTTTCTGTGCCATCGCGTTCACGACGGTCGCGGTTGAAGTGGTCGACGCGATATCCGATGGCCTGTTCAAGGCCGCGAACCTGAACATCGAGACGGCCGTGCGCCGGATCGTGAAGGTCAACCAGATCGGTGCCCTGGCCGGACTGGGCTGGCTCGTCCCGGTCGTCGCCGGTCTCGGCGCCGCCATCGGAGCGTTCCTCTACTGGTGCGTGATGATGGTGCGCAAGGTCGGCATCCTCGTCATGGTCACATTGGCGATCTTCGCGTCCGCCGGTGGTGGCTGGGAGGTCGCCCGGCGGTGGCGCAAGGGCTGGATCGAGGCCACCGCCACCCTCGTGGTCAGCAAGTTGTTGATGACCGTGATCTTCGTTCTCGGGATCGCCGCCATGGGCAAGACCGAGGCCAAGGACGGCATCGCCGCTCTGGCTGACGTCATGGCCGGGGTCGTGATCACGGTCCTGGTGCTGCTTTGCCCGTATGCGGTCTTCAAGTTCGTGCACTGGGCAGCCGACGGCACCGACGGCGAGTCCATCCACCGTGCCGGCGGCGCGGGAGCCCAGATAGCCAAGGCACATGCCGAGAAGGCCGCCCGAAAGGCCGCCTCGGCTGCGGCAACCGCCGGGACCGGCGGTGCGGCAGCGGGAGCGAGTGCCGCCCCGCAGGGCCCCGACGCCGGGGGTGGAGGGGGATTCCCCGGCGATGTCGCCGCCAACCCGACCGGCGGAGGCACAGAGGGCAAGGAAGGTTCACCATCCGGCGGCTCGGGTGTCTCGCCCGGTGGCGATGCCGTCAAGTCCGGTCTAGAGAAGGCCGTCCAGCCCGCGCCGACCAGCGTGTCCGACGACACCAGCGGCCAGGTGGGCGGGAGCCAAGGGCCCGGCGGATCGGGGGCGAGCGCCACGTCCGGCCAGGGCGACGGTTGGCAGTCCACCCCGCCGACCACGACCCCGCCGCCCCAGGGCGCACCCCCGTCCTCCGGCTCCCAGAGCGCCACGTCCAGCGGGTCGGCCACACCGCCGGCGGCCGGTCTCTGATTCTCTGCCCGACTCCCGGGGGCGGGGCCACGCGCCCCGCCCCCGGGTACCACCCGCGCCTCCAGGAACCGCCCCTTGACTGATCTCTCCGCCGCCCCGATCACGGTGAAATTCCCGCACCGGAGCCGCCGCGGCATCCTCCTCGGCCTCTCACTCCCCCAGCTCTCCTTGGCCTCGTGCACGCTGGCGCTCCTGCTGATGACGGTGATCTCCACGGGCCTGCTGGGCGCCGTCGCCCTGGCCCCGCTGTGGGCCGCCTCCGGTGCCCTCATCGCCATCCGCCGGCACGGCCGCTCCCTCATCGACTGGGCGCCGATCGTCACCCGCTACGCACACCGCCGCCGGACCGGCCAGACACTCTGGCTCGCCCGGCCCGTCACCCGCCCACGGCAGGACGGCGTCCTTCACCTACCTGGCGCCGCAGCCTCCCTCAAGGTGGTCACCCCCGGTGACTCCGCCAACGGCGCTGCGGCCGTGCACGACCCGCACCAGCAGACCCTGACCGCCATCGCACGCGTCACCTCCCGCGCCTTCGCCCTCCTCGACCCCGCCACCCAGAACCACAACGTCAACAGCTGGGGACGAGCGCTGGCAGGCATCGCCCGCACCGGCCACATCGCCACCGTGCAAGTGCTGGAACGCACCGTCCCCGACAGCGGTGACACCCTCACCCGTCACTGGACCCAGAACGGGCGCCCCCAGACCCCGGTCGCCGGACAGATCTACTCCGAACTGGTCTCCTCAGCCGGCCCCGCCGCCGCACCTCACGAGACCTACCTCGCCATATCCCTTGATATGAAGGCCGCCAAGCGGCTGATCGCGCAGGCCGGCGGCGGTTTGCCAGGCGCATTCACCGTCATGGAGCAGACGACCGCGTCCCTCGCCCAGGCCGCCCGGAACGCCGGTCTCATGGTGACCGGGTGGCTGAGCGCCCAGGAGATCGCCGCGGTCATCCGCACCGCCTACGACCCCAAAGCCCTCGCAGCCCTCCAGCAGTGGTCCGAGACCGGCCGCGCCGAAGCGGAACCCGCCGCCGCGGGACCTGTCGTCCAGTTCGAGGAGTACGACCGCCTCGCCACCGACAGCGCCCGGCACGCGACGTACTGGGTGGAGAACTGGCCGCGCACCGAGATGGGAGCGGGCTTCCTGCACGGGATCATGTTCACCGCCGGAGTGCGGCGCAGCCTGTCCCTCATCTACGCACCCCAGGGGCTCGAGTCCGCGCTGCGGGACGTCCAGCGAAGGAAGGCCGCGATCATCGCCGACGCGAACGAGCGCGCCCGCCGCGGCCAAGTCGATTCCGAAGAGGATTCCGTCGAGTACGCCGACGTCAAAACGCGAGAGCGTCAGCTCATCGCCGGGCACGCGGACGTGGCCCTGACCGGGCTCGTCACCGTCACGGCCGAGACCGATGCTCTCCTCGACGCCGCCTGCGCACAGATCGAGACCGCCGCCGTCACCGCCGGCGTCGACTTGCGCCGTCTCAACTACCAGCAGCCCGACGCCTTCACCGTCGCCGCCCTCCCCCTCGCCCGCACCACCTTGTAGCGGAGGAGTCCTCCATGGGCACATGGGGCACTGGCCCCTTCTGCAACGATCTAGCAGCCGACTACGCCTTGCTGCTCGACCGGTCAGACCTACCGAGTTTCTCCTGCGCCACGCCCTCTCCCAGCCGGACAGCACCAGGATCGAGAACTGGGAAGTGACGGTCGCAGCGGCAGCGGTGATCGCCTCGTCTTGTCCCGGTGGTAAGCCTCTCCACCCCGTGTACGGCCCACACAAGCCTCTACCTCCGTTCCCCCACGATCTGCGGGAACTCGCGGCTGCGGCCCTCGTCACCATCCTCAGCCGGCCTCCACAGACCTATGGATGGGTGAGCGAACAGCTCCTCACACACTGGCTCTCCAGCCTCGCCCAACTGCACGGGGTGCTCGCAGCGACGCCAGCCAAGCCGCCCCAGCCGGCTCCAGCCCCATCTCCGGCCTGTCTTCCCACCCCGAAGGCACCCGCTCCGCCGAAGTCATCCGACTCGGGCCCCCGTCGCCGCTGACCTCACCGACCCAGCAAGGATTTTCTTGAACACCAGTCCCGCGCACGAAGCACAGCCCTATCTGCGTGCCGCCACCGCCGGCATCCGCCACCACGCCCGGAGCCTTCCCGCCCAGGACCGAGCCGCCGACCGCGTTCACCTGGACGTGCTGCACGCCCACCTGACCACGCTGCACCAGCTTCTCGACCAGCTCGCAGACACCACCCGGCCCCAGAACCCCGCTGCCGGGCGCCACCTCGCCACCGCGCGGACCCGGCTGTGGCAGGCCGCCACCGAAACCCACGCCGCCTTCCACCAGCTGCCGACCACGACTGCCAACTCCACCGAGTGCCGCCCCGAACAGCTTCCCGAGGGACCGACAGTCCTCACGATCTGCCAGCGCCACCTCGCCGCCGGGCACATCATCCGGCGCAAGACCACCCCCACCGACCTCCGCGCGCACACCACGGCATGCGTGCGATGAGCACCACCCGCAGAATCGAGCGCCCCCGATGAGCCACCGGCCCGCCCGCCGCGCCCGCCGCGCATCCGCCAGCCCGCTGTTCACCCCGCATGGGACCGACCGGGCCAGCCGCAAGAAAGCCCGTCGCCAGCTCGCCGAAGCCACCGCCAAAGCCCGTGCCGAAGCCAGCGCCCACCAGACAGGCACCGCGCCCGCCGAGCACGAGACACCCGCACCGCTCTACCCGTCAAGCGGACGCCCCGGGCCCGCCTCCGCCCGCCAGAACCGGCTGAAACTGCCCGCCCACCGCATGACCACCGCTGTGGCCGCCGGCGCATACCCCTTCCTCGCCGAAGGCGGTCTCGGAGCCGAAGGCATCTACATCGGCCGCGACGTCCACGCCGAGGCCAGCTTCGTCTTCGATCCGTTCGCGCTGTACGGCAAGGTCGAGGGGTTCACCAACCCCAACCTCCTGCTCGCCGGAGTGATCGGCCAGGGCAAGAGCGCCCTGGCCAAGTCCTTCGCGCTGCGGTCGGTGGCCTTCGGATACCGCGTCTACGTGCCGTGCGACCCGAAAGGCGAATGGACTCCGGTCTCGGAAGCCCTCGGCGGCCGGTCCGTCGCCCTCGGCCCAGGACTACCGGGACGCCTGAATCCCCTGGACGCGGCACCGCGCCCACAGGGCGTCTCCGAGGCCGACTGGGTCGGCGAGATCCGCAAGCGACGCCTGCTCCTGCTCGGCTCCCTGGCCCGAACCATTCTGGGGCGGGACCTGATGCCCATGGAGCACACCGCCCTGGACGTCGCCCTCGACGCCGTCGTCACCCGTGCCGCAGGTGCCGGCCACACTCCGCTCCTCGGCGACGTCGCCGCCACCCTCAACAACCCTGACGCCCTGGACGAGGCAGCCGGGATGATGTCAGGACAGCTCGGAGACGCAGCCCGGGACCTGGCCCACGCCATGCGCCGTCTCGTCCACGGGGACCTCGCCGGCATGTTCGACGCCCCCTCCACCGTCGCCTTCGACCCGAACGCGCCCATGCTCACCATCGACCTCTCCCGCCTCGGCGGCTCCGGCGACGACACCGCTCTCGTCCTGGCGATGACCTGCGCAAGCGCCTGGATGGAGTCCGCCCTCTCCGATCCGTCCGGCGGCCGACGCTGGATCGTCTACGACGAGGCGTGGCGACTGATGCGGCACGTCGGTCTGCTGCAACGGATGCAGGCCCAGTGGAAGCTGAGCCGCGGCCTCGGTATCGCCAACCTCATGGTGATCCACCGGCTGTCCGACCTACTCACCGCCGGCGACGCCGGATCACAGGGCCGTGCCCTAGCCGAAGGGCTTCTCGCCGACTGCAGCACCCGGATCATCTACCGCCAGGAAACCGACCAACTCCATGCCGCAGCCTCCCTGCTCGGCCTCACCACTGTCGAGATGGACGCCATCGCCCACCTCAACCGAGGGCGCGGATTGTGGAAAGTCGCAGGTCGGAGCTTCATCGTGCAACACCTCCTGCACAGCCACGAACTCGCGCTCTTCGACACCGACGCCCGTATGCACTGAGGAACAAAAGGCCCGTGACACCCGACATCCAACGCGACCTGATACCGAGCGATGACGCACTCCACCTTATCGGCACGCTCAACGCGATGAAGGACAAACTGCTCAACGCCGCCGAGCAGTGGCAGCTGCTGGACCAGAACGGAGACGTTCCGGCCACACCCTCCTACCCCGCACTGCTCCAGCACGCCGCCGACGCACAGAACCTCTCCCACGACGTCCTCCGGCTGACCGCCGACTTCGCCCGGAGCCCTCACCACACCACCCGTGCCGGCAGCACCGTCCTGAGACATCTCGCCACGGCGGCGACCGTATCGAGCCACGCAGCCCCGCACTTCACCGAAACTGCGCAGTGTGCCCTGGTACTGCCCCGGTCTGCCAACCCGACCGACCGGCACTACCTCAAGAACCGCATGGTCATCGACCATGCCTCAGCCCGCGCCTTCCTGCGGCGCACCTCGGAATCCCTTCGTGACGCGGCCAAGGAACTCGATGACCACCTCGGCTTCCAGCGCTCAGTCGCGCCGCTCACCCGTCAGGAAGACCCGCCGCTGCCTCCGCCCCCCACGCCGGGCGGTCGCCGCCGCTGACCGCACGGAACCCGTAGCCCGATGCACCCACGTACCCCAAGGAATGCCCTGAACCGCCCCGCTCATTTCAGTGACGCCGACTGGGCCGAGTTCCAGCAGTGCCAGACCGAGCACGACGACCTCATAGCGCAGGTCGCCGACCGCGAAACCCATCTGGAACACGACCTGATCGCCACCTACGACGAGTACGAACTCGACTTCACCGCGCTTCCGAAGCTGAAAGCCGGCCCTGCCCGCCGGACACTTCCGCCGCACCGCTCACCGGCCTCCCGCAGGAGGAACCGTGGCCGCTGACGAGGACAACACCCCCGACACTCACCGCGCGACTCCCCTCGCGCCGCTTCCTGACCACCGCAACGTGAACACCCCGTGGTGGCAGGAGCTGTGGCGCCGCCACGCGCACATCACCACACCCCTGCGAGAGCGAGGGCTGGAGTGTGACATCGAGTTCGGTCTCAGCGCCTACATCGTGCGCGTGTCGCTCCCCGACGGCAGTTACCTGATCATCGGCCCGCCGCAAGAGCCGCCGTCCGAGCGCCCTCCCGGAGACCCGGAGGGCTGGATCGTGACCCGTGAGCGCAACAGCGACCGGTCAAGTTATTTCGAGCGCATCTACGACTCGGCTCCCCCCGCATACCCCGATCGCCCCGAGCAACCAGAGGCCCGCCACGGCGGCAGCGTCCAGCCCTTGATCGCAGCCCTCGACCATCACCTCGCGCAGCTCGGGCTGCTGCCCCACGCCGTCGCGCCCCACGAAAGCCCACCCGTGCACGCAGCTCATCTGCCCCACCCGTCCAAGGATCCGGACGTCACCGAGAGAGCAGACCGAACCACCTACGCCTACGGCGACGTGCTCCTCGCTCTCACCGACCAGCTCAACGGGACAAACTCGCACGCGGACGCCGCCGCTCTGCTCCACCAGATCCTGGAGCCGACCCACGGCCTGCTGGAGCGGCTCGGCGAATTCTTCGAGGCAGCCGCGGAGAAGGCGAAGGAAGCGGAACAGGACGACGGCTTCGATCTGTCGTACGACTTCGCCGACGCTGCAGCCGAGATCCGAAACGTCGGAGAAGTCCTGCACGTCGCCGAGGACCGGATGCGGGCACTGGATCCGCAACCGTCGGCACCCCGGACACCAACGGCCCCGCCCCGGACTGCGCCCCTCCCTCCGCCTGTCCTCCCACCGGCGCAGCAGCGGCACACGCGCTGACCTTCCCGCTCGAAGACCATTGGAGCCCACATCCGCATCATCCGTCGCCCCTTGCCGCTGATGGTCGGCGTGGCCTGTCTCGCCTTGGCCATGACTGGCTGCACCGACCACAGTCGCGCCGCCGAGGCCGAACAGGCGCCCCGGGCCAGCACTGCGCCGAAGCCGACGCCTTCCCCTGCGCTCACCCGCGCGCAGGCACGCGAGGCCCTCGCCCGCTACTCGAAGACCAACAACCTCGCTCGCCTCAGCCAGGATCGCGCCCTTCTCGACAGTGTCGAGGGCGGGCCCCGGTACGCGATGTCGCTGGCTGACATCAAGGAGGACGAGGCCCTGCCCGAGGCCGACCGCGAGCCGTACCGACCGTGGTCGTACGACCTCTCGGCCACCGACCTGTACATCCCGCGGTTGAAGGACGGGCAGCAGCGATGGTTCGCTGCCGTCACCCGTGCCGGCAGTCTGCAGCAGTACGCCCACGTCCTGATCATGGCGCAGAGCACCCAGTCGAAGCAGTGGGAGATGGTCGCCACCATCGACCTGGACGATCCCGAGCAGCTTCCGCGGATCGTGGTCGACAAGGACGGGTACGCCACGGCGGTGGACGCCACCTCGTCGTCTCTGGCCGCACCGGTCGGCGTGCTGCGCTCCGCCGTGACCGACAACTACGCCACCGGAGGCGAGCAGACCGGGAAGAGGGTCCTCGCCCCGTCGGAAGCCTCCCTACGGCAGATCAAGATGCACCACGAGACGCAGGGAAAGTTCGGCCCACGAGGTACCACCCGCTTCGCTGCCGCCGACCCGCAGTTCGCCGACGCCTACGCGCTGAAGACCACCGTGGGGGCACTCGTGGTCTTCTCTCACACTCACACCCAGCATGACGCGGTGAGCTCACCGGGCCTGGGGATCGTGCCGGAGAAGCAGGACCGGGCCTGGCTCGGCACCACCCCCGGCCCCGCCTTCACCTACACCTTCACCTGCTCGGACATCGCCGCCGTCCCGAACGTGCCCGAGCCCTCCAGCCTGCTGGGCTACGGCTGCCGCCGCACCGACGCCAAGGCTGCAGGTCCCAGCACCTCCGTCTAGAAGGACCCATGCCCCAGGATCCCGACTTCGAGTTGTACGACAACGTCGGCCGCGACGCCGACCAGATCGCCGCCGCCCGCTACGGCATCGCCACCCGCGGTGACCTGCTCCGGTGGGCGAGGCGGGACGCCAAGCCGTTTCTGGCCGAGCATCCCTTGCCGGACAAGCCCGTGCCGAGCCCTGACCTCGGCCCGTACCTGGCCGCGCTCGCCGCAGCACAGAGTCATGCCGAGGTCAGCGCCGTCACCCAGCACCTTCTGGATGCCGCCGAGCCCGCGCTCCGGGCGGTGAGCGAGTACCTCTACGCCACGGCCCAGTGGCGCGGTCAGCACCGCGGCGCGGTGAAGGGCTCGCCGCCCAAACTGCTGATGGAGGCAGCCAGCCGCAGCCTGTCCGTGGCGGCCATCGCGGACGAAGCCGATCTGGCAACCCTGCGCGCCACATACGATCCGGCGCCGGCGCCACATCTGCCGGAGCGAGCACCGACCTCGACCGGGCTTCCCCCGCGCCCACCGCACGCCCCGCCCGCCGGCCCCGCGCCCGGCCGGTAACCATCCACCCCCTTCGGAGGCCCTCTCTGTCGACCCGTTCCTTCATCGCCCGCCCCACCCCCACCGGCTACACCGGAATCCACGTCCAGCTCGACGGTGTCCCCAGCCACCACCTGCCTCTGCTCCTGGCCGCCTACCAGCACAGGTTCGGACGCAACCTGGAAGCCCTCTCCCGTCACCTCATCGACGACGTCGCCGTCGGCTGGCAGGAGCTGGGCACGGACCTCCTCGACGGCGCCCCGCCCTCGCTCATCACCGCGCTGACCGGCACAGAGCAGTGGCCCAGCCGCACGCTGGACCACCTGATCACTCCGGACGGCTCCCCACCGGTGCGCATGACGGTCACCGACCAGACCGCCGATGCGCAGGACATGGACTGGGGCTACGTCCTGCACCGGCAGGGCATCGAGGTGATCAGCCTGCTCCACGAGAACATCGGCCCGGTCGTGGACTGGTCCACCCACCCACACACCACCTTCAACGACCACCCCGGAGCCTGGTCCTCCCTCGCACCCCCACCGGGCATGCAGCCCGTACGCCGCACCCGGTCCCGGAGCGCTCCCGCCCCGGCCCCAGCAGATGCCAGAGCCACACGCCCCGCCACGGCCACGGACCCCCACCCTCGTCCCGGCAGCCCTTCCGCTCCCGCTCCCCGGCGCTGACCTGCTCCACCACCGACCATGTGAGGAGAACTCCGCCCTCTTGGACCCTGGCACCCACTTCGTCTTCGGTACCCGCAAGGAACACGGCTTCGTCGCCTCTTTCACCCCCTCCGTCTCTCCGCACCTCGCCCACTGGTTCCTGCTCCGCGAGCAGTTCGAACCCGTCCCCGACGAACCTGGACTGTTCCGGCTCAGCGAACCCGAGCGCGAGGGCATCCGCCGCACCCGGCAGGCCGTGCACGACCTGCGCAGCCAGGGATACACCGTGCAGGCCGACATCCCTCTCGACCCCGCCGCCTCTGCCGACCCACCACGGCCCGCCCCGTCGAACGGCCTTATGGAGCGCCGCAGCCGTCTTGCACAGGCCGCCGCCGGCCGGACGACACAACGGGGTACCGCGCCCGCCACCTCGCCACCGTCGGCCCGGCCGATCCCACCGAAGCCCTCCTACGCACCGACCGTCCACCTGAAGGCTTCGGGCGGGGGGCGGTCCCGATGACATCCGTGAACGGCCCCACCTCCCCCAGCCACTGGCCCTCGGTGGCCGACCTCGCGCACCGGGCCCGCGACTTCCGGCTGCGGATGTCCGTCATCGGCTGCGAGACCGAGACCGCACTCGACACCACACGCGACCGCTACGGGCGAACCGTCCACGCAGACACCGCCACAGCCGACCTGGCCCGCCGTGACCAGGCGGCCGTGGAGGCGTACGCCAAGCACCTCGCCCCGTACGCCGGCACACTGCTCGATTCCGCTCGCCACGCGCTGGACGACCTGCCGCCCGCCCGGCACCTCGCCGGATGGCGGACCGTGCTGGATGGCCTCGCCGCCTCCACCGCCGAGATCCGCCGGGCCCTCGACCAGCCCCCCGCTCCTGGCTCGGCAGCAGAACGCGCGCAGCATGCGGCGTTGTGGCCCCACCTCGCCACCTGGGCGGATCACGGTTACATCGCCAGCAACCTCGCCGACCAGCACCAGCGGCCCCACCACAAGACTCCGCTGAGCGGCGAGGAACAGCACGCGTGGACCGAGCGGGCCCAGGCGGCGCAGCGGCGCGGGGAGCTGGAGCTGACCGAGTCGTGGCACGCCGCTGACGGTCAGCCGATCACCCTCGCGTACCTGGTCGAGGACGACGACTCGACGGTGGTCGCCCTGCGAGGTGACCCGGATGCACCGGGCTGGCAGGTGATCGGTCACCACGTTCACGACTACGAGGCCGGGCAGGCGCTGCCCGCCGCGGTCCCGCCCGGTGTGCTGCGCGCGGACGTCTCCCGGTTCGACCGGCCGGCGCCCGCCCCCGAGGTCTCGCTACAGGAACTCGTCCGGGACGTCATCGAGGCCCAGACCGCCGGGGACACGTCCAACGCGCTACTCACCGCCACCCAGCGCGGGTCCAACGCGGGCCCGATGATCCGTCTCCAGGAACTCGTGGAGACCGCGAGCCAGTTCGCTTCCGCGCTGGAGACCGTGCAGGGCCAGCAGATCGCTGTCCGGCTCGCCGCGCTCGGCCGGCAACTCGACTTCCTCACCCGTGAAGTGCACGAGGCCGCCGAGGACCTCGGCGCGACCGTGGCCGTCCTGCCGCCGCACCGCACCCCCGTGCTGCGGGCCCGCCCACGCGCCGCCCCAGGGACAACACTTCCAGCCGCGCCGCCGCAGCGCACCACGCCAGCCGCGCGCCGCCCGTAGCCATCCCCGCACCCAGCCGGAGACACCCTGACTGCCGCCACCGCCCACATCACTTTGTACCTGAGCCCCGAGGACGGGCTCGTCGCCCTGCCCCACGGCCCCGGCGCCGACTGGGCCCGCACCGCACTGGACCTCTCCGCCCTCAACGAGCACCACGAAGGCATCTATGTCCTGGCGCTGAACACCCCGGCCACGGCGCAGAACTCGATCGACATCCTGTACCGCAATGCCCAGCACTTCGGAATCACCCTCGACATCACGCGCCGGCCCTTCCTCGGCGACGCCGCCCGCCGTATCGCCCAGGCACTCGACGGGACGTGGGAGGTGGAGATCGGCAACCTCCAGCTACCCGAGTCCGACGCACGCCAGCGCTTGCGCTGGGCATGGTCCGCACCTGACGACTCGCTGTCCTACACCGTGGGGGCTTACGGCGCGCAGATGTCGGCTGCGGCGTTCCTCTCCCATGAGGACGGGCGGGAACTGGTAGTGGCCGAGCGGCCGTGGGACAAGCAGCTCCTCGTCGGCGCCCTCGCTCCCCACGTCGACTTCCCCTCCTTGGGCGTTCGGCCGCCGGCCAGCATCGTCGCCCCCACCGAGCAGGCAGCACTGGAGAAGATCACCCGCACCCTGTTGCCCTCCTACGACCGCGCCCTGACCGAGGCCCACCTGCTGATGCTGGCCACCACGCTGGCGCGGGCGCGCGAGGCGCACAGCAGTGCGGAGCATGCCGACCTCAAGCCTCTGGCATCCGCTCTCCGCCAGCACGCGCCGTACCTGATCCGGCACCTGCGCAGCACACTTCCCGAACCTCTGGCCGCGCAGTCGGCCGCCGTCCTCGACCGTGCCGAGAAGACGTTCACCCTCGCGCCGCCTCCGAAGGACCAGGCCGCCAGTGAGCTACTCGACCAGTGGCTGGAGCACGGCACGCGCCTGACCGAGATGACCCGTTCGCTCGATCACGGCCTCATCGACCGGCCCTCCCCCTCACCCGCCCAGCCCGTGCTGCCCCAGCCTCCGAGCGGGCCCGCCTCGCCTTCGCCCAACACCCCACCACCTTCTCGCCACCACCGATAGGAGATCCGCCTTGCCCGATGCACCAGCAGAGCCGTTCACGCCGATCCGACACATCATCACCGGCGAGATCACCACCACCGGCTACAACGCCGCCGCCCGGCGGATCCTGCTCCAGGACGGCTTCGAAGAGACGCCAGGCTGCGCCTGCCGAGCGACGGAACCCGGTACGGAGCAGACGCACGAGCCTGCTCGGCAACCAACGAGCTGCTCGTCGCCGGCCACCCCGTGCACCTGCACAGAGCCTTCGGCCGGCCGGTGAGCGCTGGGGTTACACCGCAGTCGGCCCGGTCACCGATGTCGGCACAGTCCGGGATCCGCTCCGAGAGCGGCCCGCCTCTCCAGCGCGTCGTCAACCCCACCCGTATCCACACCTGTTGAAGGGCCCTCGTTTTGACCACACCCGGACCGCCCACCAGTCCAGTGCGCACCAAGGGCGGCGAACTGCGGGCCAAGGTGGCCCGACTGCTGGCCGACCGGCCTGCGGACACCCTCACCATCGGGGACATGGCCAGGCAGCTGGGCCACTCCCACGGCGCCGTCCGCAACGCGACCTTCACCCTGGTGCGGCGCGGCGAGGCCGACCAAGGCGGAACCGGACAACCGTCGTTCCGCGCGAACTCGAAGACCGCCGCAGCCGCGCAGGCCGCTGTGATCAGCCCGCCGGGCACTCATGCTCCCCGCGCCCAAGCGGCCACCGCCCGCACGACCAGCCCCGCAGCAGCCCCGCCCCCGCGGACCGGCCCGATCCGCCGGGCGGGGGGCCAGCTCTACCACCCCCGGGAGCTGGCCGATCTGCCCGACGTCGAGGCGCTGAACCGTTTGCGCGACGCCGACGTGCCGGTGCTGCTCTACGGCCCTCCGGGCACTGGCAAGACGTCTTTGGTGGAGGCGGCGTTCCCGGACCTGCTCACCGTCGCCGGTGACGGCGACACCACGGTCGGGGACCTGGTCGGCGAGTACACACAGGCCGACAGAGGAGGCTACGTCTTCCAGTACGGTCCGCTGGTCACCGCGATGACCGAGGGCCGCGCCCTGCTGATCGACGATGCCACTCTGATCTCGCCGATGGTCCTGGCGGCGCTGTATCCCGCGATGGACGGGCGCAGGCAGATCCAGGTCAAGGCCCACAAGGGCGAGACGATCAAGGCCGAGAAGGGCTTCTACGTGGTGGCGGGCCACAATCCCGGCGTCCACGGGGCGGTGTTGACGGAGGCGCTGTCGTCCCGGTTCAGCGTGCAGATCCAGATCGGCACGGACTATGACCTCGCCAAGGCACTGAGGATCGATGCCCGCGTGGTCCGGGTCGCCCGACACCTTGCTCACCAGGTCGAGCTCGGCGAGCTGGGCTGGGCCCCCCAACTGCGGGAACTGCTCAGCTATCAGAAGACCGAGGCCGTCCTCGGCACCACGGCCGCGCTCGCGAACCTCGTCGGCATCGCCCCTGTGGAGGATCGCGACGCCGTCGCCGACGCCATCATCAAGACGGTCGGCGTCAAGAAGATCGCGCCCCTCACCCTCGGCAAGCAGCTCCCCGCCTCAGCCGCCCGGCAGCCACCAGGCAGCACCAGCTCCGCGCACCGGGGCCGCTCGCGATGAGCGCCCACCACCACGTCCAGTCCTCCGCCACCACGCCGGACGACGACGCCAACCTCGCGCGATGGGACGACGACGGCGCCCCGCCCGCGCAACCCCGTTCCTCCCCACACGCGTGGCTGCGCGTGGGAGCCGAACTCGGCGACCGGCTGGTCGCCCTCTCCGGCCGCCAGGACCTCCTCGTCACCTGCCGCCCCGGCACGCGCAGCGGCGCACCGGCCGCCTATTTCCCCACCCTGGGCGAGGTCGAGTTCGACGCCCGCCTGTTCGAGCCGTTCCAGCCCCACGAGATCCATCCGCAGATCGTGGGCGACGAGGAGCGGTATCCCGCCGCCTGGGGAGTGTTCGTCCACGAGGCCGCGCACGCGGCCCACTCCGTCTGGACGGCGCCTGCCGGAGCGGACCCCCGGGTCGTCGAGGCCGCGCATCTGCTGGAGGAGAGCCGCGTCGAAGGCGCACACCTGATCACGCGGCCCACGGACCGCACGTACCTGCGCACCAGTGCCCGAACCCTGGTCATGCCCGACATCGCCCACCCCACCCTCCAGGGCATCGAGCACGCCGCCGGCGTGGCGGCCCTGGTCCTCGGCCGCCGTGACGTCGGCATCCTGGACGCCGGCGAGACCCGGGCCGTCGCCGATCTGTGCGAAAAGGTACTGGGCGCAGACCTGCTGGCCACGCTCACCCGCATCTGGACCGCAGCCCACCAGTGCGCCGACCACGACGCCACGGCCATGCTCGCGCACGGTCAAGCGTGGTGCGACGCTCTGGACGCCGCGGCGCCCGCCCTGCCCGTGCCGGAGAACCTGGCCAATCTGCTGTCCGGCGCGGTGGGGGTCGTCATGGACAGCACGGCCGCCACCGACGCAGCCGACCTCGCGGCACAGGCCGCAGCGGCCACCGCCAAGGCCGCGCAGTCCAAGGCGCAGGCTCAGGATCGTGCCCAGCGGGCCGGCCAGCGACGCAAGGCTGCCGCCACCGCCAAGTCGGTCTTCAACGCCCGTGGCACTGTCAACCCCGACGGCACACCAGCTCCCCGCAGCAGCCCGGTCACCGGCACCCGCAAACCCACCGCCGCCGAACAGAGTGCCGCCGCTCGCCTGAGCCGCGCCCTGCGTGCCGCCGCCTACCGCGAGCGGACCGAGGAGCGGACCTCCAGCCCCACCCCGCCCGGCCGCCTCAACATGGGCCGTGCTCTCGCCCGCGACGCTCAGCGCGCGGCCGGGTCGGTCCCCACCGCGGAACCGTTCACCCACACCCGCCGCCGGAACTCCCCCACCCCGCCGCTGCGTGTGGGTATCGCCGTCGACGTCTCCGGCTCCATGCGTGCCGCCTGCGCGCCCGTCGCGTCCGCTGCCTGGATCGTGGCACGCGCAGCAGCCCTGACCGACCCTGACTCCCTTACCGCCACCATCGCCTACGACCAGCACCTGACCGCATTGATCCGGCCCACCCACCGCGCACCGGAGCGCGTGACGACGTTCGATGCCATCGGCGGCCACCACAACCTCGGCGACGCCATCGACGCACTCGACCACGGCCTCGAACTCAGCCGCCCCGGCGCCGGCCGCCTCCTCGTGATCGTCACCGACGCCCGGTACGTCAGCGACGAAACCGCCGCGGCCGTCGCCCGCGTCAAGCGGCTCTCGACCGCGGGCTGCGCCGTACTCCAGCTCACCCTCACCGCAGAGTCCCGCCACTTGCCCGGGACCACCTTGCTGCACCTGCCCAAGCCCTCCAGCGCTCCCACCGCCATCGCCACAGCGGCCACAGACGCCATCCGCAGGACACGCTGAGACGACGCGGGCCACCACACCACACCCCAACAGAGAGGCTCTCGATTTGAAGCCGCAGAACAACCGCGCGACCTCGAACGCAACGCCCGTGAAACAGAATTACCCGGGAGTCCGCACGGAATGGACCATCGAGCACCTGTGCGGTGACTCGATCGTCCATGATCTGTCCGACCGTCCCGCCGACCGCCGCGCCGGCTTCGCCCGATGGCTTGCGGGCAGGAACTGCGCCGAATGCTGGAAGGCGTCGCGCGACAGCGACACCGAGTCCAAGGAGAAGTGGCTCGCCACCAAGCGCGCCGAGGAGCAGCAGGCCGCCGCCGAGTGGGCCGAGAAGTTCGACATGCCGCCGCTGGAGGGTTCGGAGCGGGCTCTGGCGTGGGGCGAGCGGTCCCGCCACCAGCTGATGACGCTCGCGCACACCGTGCTGGTCGTGGAGGGGAGTTGGGACGAGGCCGATTGGGCGGAGCTGGAGGAAAAGGCCCGGTCGATCACCCGGGCCGGGTGGTGGATCGACCAGCGCGACGCCGAGGGCACCGACGTGCCCGAACTCCTCGACGCAGCTGCCGAGACGGACCGCGGGACGGAGAACCCCTTCCGCTGATCGCGGGGAACATAGCCGGGAAACGCCGGTTAGCCAAACCGGCGTTCCTCCGGACCATTGTTCCTCCCACCCCGCCACCGATTGCGTGGAAGGAACCGCATGTTCCAGCCCCCGCCCACCTCGGCCTTCGCGCCGACCCCCGACCCCCTCACCCCCGACCGAGATATCACTCATCAGCATTTCCAGGCCGGCGACACCGTCGTCGTCCTCAAAGGGGTCGCCGCCGGTGAACTGTGGGGAGATTCGATGCGCGTCGTCGCTCCGTCCTGGCATACCCCGACCGACGAGGACGGATGGCGACTGCATGATGCGACCGGCGGCGCCCAGTCCTACGTCACCGCCCACCCCCGCTATCTCGTGCACCTCTCACGCCGCTGCCCGGACTGCCTGATCTACCTCCGGGCCATGGAGGACGCGCTCCTCGCGCGGTTCGCCGGCCGTGACGATCTGATCGACTGCGGCTGGTACACCACCACCGCCCTCGGGCATCTCGTCCACATCGCCGACGTCCGGAGTGGCCGGTGATCCCCCGCCTGCACGGGCGCTCCTACACTCCGCACGACCCGCTCGAAGAAGCGCTGGCGCGTCCCCTGTCACCGGACGAGAGTCTGCCGGATGCACGATCGTCGCTCGCTGGCCCGGTATGGACCGCTTCATCGCGGATGACGAGCAGAGGACCTGGACGTCGCTGCAGTAGGCCGATCACGTCGAAGAGGCCCTGTTGGAGCATCCGTTCGCCGCCAGCCCCGGTGACGACCGGGCGGCGATTCTCCATCTCGATGTCCGTCTGCACCCGGATGACCGGGACCTGACCGGGCTGGAGTGGGCCGAAGTCGCGCACCGGCTCGCGCGGACCGCCGGCATCGAGATCCCCGGCAAGGAAAGCGGCTGCGCGTGGATCGCCGTCCAGGCCCGGCCCGGGCGCCTCGACCTGATCGCCAACCTGATCCACCTCGACGGCGCGTGGCACGCTCCGCCCACCGACGTCCTTCGGCGCCTCGTGGACGAAGCCCGCCGCATCGAACAGGACCTCCACCTGATTTCCCCGGTACGCACCGGGCCCACAACGCGGCCTGCCCTCCGGATGGCGCCGACGGCTTCGGCCCAGCTCGCGAGCGTCCTCACCCAGCTCGCCGACGAACAGGCCGGTCCGCTGGCCGCAGCCCGCGGACTCATCGAGCACACCGCTCACCGGTTCGCCCGCCAGTCCGAAGCCGTCGACACCGCTCACCGCCTGGAGCTGCTCGCCCGCCGCCTGCTCGCCCTCCAGCAGGACCTGCACACCACGGCCGCTCAGGTGGCTCAGGCCCGGATCGCCGCCGTGCCACCCTCACCCCCGCGCAGCGTCCACCGATCACCGTAGGACGCGACAGCCGAGGCCACCGCCGACTTTCACGACGGGGTCGGCCAGGCAGCCGACCCCACGTCGCGCAGCGGGTGCGCTACCTCGCCGAGGGGCACCTGTGCGTCTTCCGCACCGACCTCTCTCCGACACCCGCAATGTTCTCGCCGACCGGCACGAGCCACACCCCGGGCCGCAACACCTGTAGCGGAGAGGTCCCCGCCACCGAAAGCGAGCGCTCCGCCGTGTGCGCCAGCCCGCCCCCGCCGCGCGCGCTACCTGCCCCACCGCCCCCGGTGGCCGCCGGACTGCGCCGCTGACTCCCACCTCGCCCAAGGACACCATGCACGACCACGACACCTCCGAGCGCCTCGCCTCCTACGCCGACGTCCTAGCCGGCGAACTCCCCGACACCTGGATCAGCTCCCCCGTCCCGGCCGACGCGAACAACAACCTCGCCGACCGGATCTGGGACCTGGACCTGATCGCAGACCTTCTCGCCGAACACCCTCTCCAGCAGGCCGCCGTCCTCAGCCGCCCGGACGGCGCCCAGCTCGTCGTCCTCGACCGGCATGACGAGCGCAACGGATTCCTCATCGCCGCAGTCGCCCCCAGCGCCCTGCCCGACGAGGCGTACCGCGCCGTGCCCGAACCCAACGGCATCGCCTTGACGGACGACCCGTTCCTGAGCGCCGAGCAGGTTGCCGGCGACCTGCTCCCCCGCTACGACACCGCGCTCGCCCAGGTGCGGCACAACGCCCTGGGTGGCATCCAGCACTCCCAGGCTGACCGGGTCGTCCTGACCTGGCAGCCGGACGGCAGCGTCGCCACCGCGCCTGTCGACGACCGTGCCGGAGCGGTCCTCACCGCCAACGGCTTCGTCCAAGACCCGCAAAGCGGCATCTACCGCCTCAACAGCGACGATACCCAGGCGCAGGCTCGTGCCCTGCGTGAGATCGGCCCGCAGCTGGAGGCGATCGGTATCGGGACCGCCCTTCAGCATCTCGCAGGCCGGGCCGCACCCACGTCCGCTCCGGCCGCCGTGCCGCCGGTGCCGGCAGGTACCCGCGCGCCGGCGGGCCGAGGGCGATGAAGCAGACGGCGGCCTCCACACCGCCGAGTCCCACCCGACCCCCAGCCTCCCGCCGCCGTTGAGCCCGGTACCAGCCAGCGCCAACTCCCGCTCGCACCGGCCCGTCGCGCACCCCGCAAAACCTGGTGGCCCGGCACGCTCCGGGGCCACCCAGCCTCGCTCGATTCCCGGAGAAACCCGTAGCCCGCACGCCCCCGCCCATCAGCCACCGGCTCAAGCCCCGCCTCGCAACCGCTCTGTTCCGCCGCTACCTGCGCGCCTGCATCCTGGCCGGCTCCGACCGCGCTTCTCCCGTGGCCGGCACTCGCCCTGAGACCGTCCTCGCCGAGACGCAGCGCGTCGGACAGCGCCACCACCACTGACCGTCCACTGACCCGGAGGAGCATGTCCCACCCCGCCCCCTACCCGGTCGAACTGGCCGACGACATCACCCGCCGGCTCGGCCAGCTCGCCGACCAACTTTCCCAGCTTCCCCCGCACCAGGCCGCGCAGGTCATCGCCCGCATCCTCGATCCGGATGCCGGAGTGCTCGGCGGCATCACCCACCTCGTCACCACCGGCAGTGTGTTCGCCAAGGACCAGGCCGAACGCGGCCTCCTGCCCCCGGAGGTGTGGCTCGCTCTGGGCCGCGCCTCGAACGAACTGCACGACATCACCCTCGACCTGGACGAACACCAAGACACCTTGCGGCAGGTCGGCACCCAGCCCTCCACTACTGCGGCAAAGCCTCCGGCCCCCGCACCGCTCGTGGTGATGCGGCGCCGGTGAAGAAGAGGAAGCAGTGGTCCGGCTGGGGTCCGGGTGAGCAGGCCGAGCAGCATTACCTGGTCCAGCCCCGGGCCCTGGCCGGCGGCGGTGACGTCCGGCACGTCTCGGAGTTCCTGCGCGCGTCGGGGTGGCGGGACAAGTCCAAGACAGGCGGCCCTCTGCACATGGAGAGCCCGGACCGCGCCCTTCGTGTCGCCTACGACCCCTACGTCCTGCCCGGGGGGTGGACCATCCACGGCAGGGCGGACGGGGCGAACGGGGAGTGGGCGGCTCACCTGGGCCGGCAGACGCCGGTGGAGATCGTCGCCGGTCTGACCGACGCGCTCACCCGTCCCCGCTCCGCCCACGCCCCCAACGTCTGGGCGCCTTTGAAGGAGCAGGAGTGGGACATGGGTTTCCAGGGCGAGCACTACATGGCCACCAGCCCCGACGGCACCGCGTGGATGCAGTACCACCACAGCCCCGACGGCTCGGCAATGTGGTGGACCGGAGCAAAGGACCAGCAAGGCAACGGCTGGACGGCCACCTTCACGCCGAACACACCGATGCACCTGGTGCAAGCCTTCTCGGCCGAACTCGCCGGGCCCGATCCCGTGATGCGCCCGCGCGGACGCGTCCCCATGAGCGCGCAGATCCGTACCTGGTCGGTCTCCGTCAAGCCCTCCCAGCTCAGTGCGTGGCAGCAGGCCCGCGTCACGGCTGCCCGCGCCGCCACCTGGGGCCGCAACAGCGCGCAAAGCACCCGGCCCCGCACCAACACCCGCCCGTACGCCCCGGCCGGCGGCGCCCGGATCCGCCGCTGACCCAACTCCCCGTTTGAAGGAGCCCGATGCCCGCACCCACCCCAAACACCATCCGCACCCTGACCGAAACGCTCGCCGACCTTACCGACTTCCTGCGCGATGACCCCGACCCCGAGGAAGCCCTCGCGCTCGTCGAGCCGCTTCTCGACGAGTACACCGGCGTCCCCGTCCAGCTCGCCGACGTCCTGCGCGCCCTGGCCCGCGCGGTACAGAGCCACCCCGACGACTCGCGCATCGCCGACACCGCCCTCCTCGTGGCAGAGCTGCGGACCGCCGCCTTGCAGCAGTCCGACCAGCACACCCTCCACTACATCGTCGATGACCTGCGTTCCCTGAATGAGGCGTACGACAGCGAGCAGGGGTGCAGCTGGTGCCGGTGAGCGAGCGGCAGCTCGCCGCCTTCACGCACAAGCACGCCACCCAGCTTCCGTTCGACACCAGCCCGCGTCACCTGGCCGGTCCCGGGGACGCCCGCCACGTCACCCACGGCCTCGCCGCCGCCGGATGGACCTGCACGTCCGACCCGCTCAGCCCCGAGATCGTGCTGCGCAGCCCGGATCACCGCTACAGCATGCAGTTCGACCCGCAGTCCGCCACCTCCGCATGGTGGCGGCTGCAGGCCGAACCCACCCGCACCGAGCGGGGCTGGTACGCGGAGTTCGGCGAACTCGTCCCCGCTGAAATCCTGGGCCGTCTCACCGACGCCCTCATCGCCCCGACGCCCACGGAGCACGTCGATCCGTTCCAAGTTCTGGAGTCGGCGGGATGGGTTCTCGAATCAGCGACCACAGCCCGCTCCCCCGACGGAATGTGCCACGTACATCGGCCAACGGACGAAGGCGTATGGCGGTCGTCCTGGCGGGTGGAGACCTGCCAGCCGGGATACGAGACGCCGATGGGCCCCCGGATCTGGCACGCCTTCATAGACGAGTCCATGCCCGAACACCTCGTCGGTGCCTTCGCCGCGGCACTCGCCGACCCAGCCCCGCTCCAGCGCGCCATGTACGACCGGACCGCCCACTACAGCGCCGAACAGAGCCTGAGCCGGTACACGCCCGAGGACGTCGTGGCAGCCCACAGCACCCGGCTCGACGCCATCCGAGTACAGGCCCGCACCGCCCGCCGCCAGCAACGGACCCAGCCCGCAGTCACCCCGGCCACGGCCCGTGCCGTTCGCCCGGCCGTTCGCCGCTGATCCCGACAGGACCCTCACCATCTCCGCCGACCACACCGCACACCGCAAGCTCCTCCGTCACCTCGACCACTACCTGAGCGACAGCAAGAAGATCCTCGACGCGTGGGACGTCTACTCCGACGAACACACCGACCTCGACGGCTGGCCCCACGACGACCACGCCTACGGAATGCGCGCCAGCCAGCGCGACGCCGACACCGCCGAAGCGTTCGAGGACATCCGCACTGGCGCCCGCCACATGCTGGCCACGGCCGAAGTGCAGCTCGGAAACCTCCCCCCCACCGCGGTGCAAAACCGCTGGGTCTACCAACTGGGCGTCCTCCAGACCGCACTCGACCGGCTCGACGAGCTGCACGAGCAGTGGCTGGAAACCCGCGACAGCCTCCCCGCCAACGCCCAGCCCGGAACCCCGGTCTTCGATGACGCACTCGCCGAGCACCACGCCGAATCGTGGAGCTACCTCGACGACTGGGCCAATCACGGCCAGACCCTGCGCGAGATCAACTCCGCCGCCCGGCACACTTCTTCGCCCCTGGCTCCGCCTCCGACCACGGTTCCCGCACCCGGCCGGCGAACCCCAGTCCGAAGGTGAGCGTGTCCCCGAGTCCCGAGACCGTCGAGGTCGACTTCGTCACCCCGCGCCACCTCGCCGGCGGCGGCGACCCCGCCTGGATCACCGTCCCTCTCCACCGGTCCTGCGGCTGGAGCTACGGCCACGATCCCCTGATGCCTCGCGTCCTTCTCTCCAGTCCCGACCAGAAGGTCCTCCTGCGCCTGGAGCCCGACCCTGCCGGGCAGTGGTGGACCTTGAGCCACGTCGCGGAGCCGAACACGCCCGCCTGGTATGCGAGCTTCGGCGCACGCACCCCCGTCGAACTCATCTCCGCCATGACCGACGCCCTCACCAACCCTGCCCCGTCGGCGGACGCCCCCTCGGATCCCTTTGAGCCGCTTCGACGGATCGGCTGGTCGCCCTCCTCTACGGACAACGGCCTCGCATCGCCCGACGGCACCGCGTACCTCCAGCGGCTGGGCAGCGCGGAAGAACAGGGCGCCTGGTTCGTCACCGCCGCCCTCGGCCCGGACCGGCCGGTATGGCAGGCCCGCTTCGGTGAGCACACCCCTGCCCGACTGGTCACCGCGTTTACCGCTGCGCTCGCCGACCCGAAGCCCGTGCTTCGCATCGACAGCGGACGCAGTCTCCCGACCCGTAACCCGAACATCGTCACCCGCCAGACCACGGACGTACGCGCCGAACTCCTCGCCGGGGCGCTGGAAGAACGCGTCCGCTCCCTCGCCGCCCGGCAGGCCGCCCCGCCGACGAGTCCGGCCCCCTCGCGACAGTCGCCGGCCACGAAGCGCCGCAGCCGCTGAACCCCCGCCCCCGCCCGGAAGCACGTGCCCCTTGCCCCCTTCCTCCTCCAGCAGCAACACCGACGGGTACGACCTCGTCCTGCGCCTCCTGCTCGGCGTCCTCGCCATCGTCGTTCCCCTGGCCCACCTCGCCTGGCTCTGCGGCAACATCACCGCCTACCTCACCAGCACCGCCTGGGCCCCCTACCAGCCGACCGCCTCCCTGCTTCACCCCGAGCAGGTCTGGCCCCACGCGGGGGAAACGTCCCTGCTCATCGGGACCCGCATCGTCCCCGTACTCCTGTTCCTGGCCCTTGGAACGGCAGCGGTCCTCCTATGGGTCCGGTACAAGAATCGAGGCGGCAGCCGGAAGAAGGTCACCGACATGGCCAAGGCCCGGGACATCGAGCCGCTGATGGCCAAGGCGATCACCGACAAGGCCCGCTCCCTGCGCCCGAGCCTGAAGGACGCCAAGCACATCGCCGCCAAGGACACCGGCATCCTCCTCGGCAACCTCCAAGGCAGCCGCCACGAGGTACGGATGGGTTTCGAGGACGTCGCCGTCGCGATCATGGCCCCCCGGTCCGGCAAGACCACCTCGCTCGCCATCCCCTCCATGCTCAGCGCACCCGGCCCGGTCCTCCTCACCTCGAACAAGGCCGCCGGAGACGCCTTCACCACCGCTTACGAGGCCCGGGCGGCGGCGGGGACGGTGTGGACCATGGACCCGCAGCAGATCGCCCACGCTGCCCGCGAGATGTGGTGGAACCCCCTCGCCAGCGCCACCACCCTGGACGGGGCGAACCGGCTCGCCGGACACTTCCTCGCAGCCTCGGTGGACGCCTCCCAACAGGGCGACTTCTGGTCCAAGGCTGGCAGCAACATCCTGTCCCAGCTGCTCCTGGCCGCGGCACTCGACGAGCGGCCGATCACCGACATCATGCAGTGGCTCGCCTTCCCCGCCGACCGCACCCCGCTCGACATCCTCCGCGACCACGACTTCGCCGCCGTCGCCGCCCAGCTCAAGGGCACTGTCGAAGGGCCGCCGGAAACGCGCGACGGCATCTACGAGACCGCCCGCCAGTACGCCGCCGCCCTACTCAACTCCGAGATCGCCGCGTGGGTGACGCCACAGAAGGACGTCGCCGAGTTCCGGCCCGCCGACTTCGTCACCTCCACCGACACGCTGTTCCTGCTGAGCAAGGACGGCGGCGGCGGGGCCTCGGCACTGATCGCGGCATGCGCGGACTCTGTGATGCGCGCGGCAACCGCCCAGGCCGAACGCGCCGGCGGACGCCTCGACCCGCCGATGCTCGCGATCCTCGACGAAGCCGCCAACGTATGCAAAATCTCGGACCTTCCGGACCTGTACTCCCACCTCGGCAGCCGCGGCATCATCCCCCTCACCATCCTCCAGAGCTACCGCCAGGGCCAGAAAGTCTGGGGCGACGCGGGCATGGACGCCATGTGGAGCGCCTCCACCGTCAAGGTCATCGGCTCCGGTATCGACGACCCCGACTTCGCCGACAAACTCAGCCGTCTGATCGGCGACCACGACGTCGAGACCACCTCGACCTCGCACTCCGAGTCCGGCAAGTCGACCTCGGTGTCGATGCGACAGGAACGGATCCTGCCCGCCGACGCGATCCGCGCCCTGCCCAAGGGCACCGCACTCTGCTTCGCCACCGGCATGCGCGCCGCCATGCTCGACCTGCGCCCCTGGTACCAGGAACCCGGAGCGGAGGAGTTGTCCGCGGCGTCCGCCCGCGCGTCGAAGGCGATCACCGCCCGCGCCGTCGCGAAGCACGCGCCAGCACAGGCCGACTTCGGGAAGGCCGTGTGAGCGATGCCCGGCTGCATCTGGTACCGGTCCGCTCACGCCAGGCGAAGGACTTCGTGCGCGCCTGACGCCGTCATCACCCACCGCCCGCAGACCAGATCTTCGCCGTCGACGCCATCGTCGGCCGGCCCGGCAAGCCCCCTGAACCGCACACCTGGAGACCACCTGCCCACCTACGGACCCACCGACCTCGACGCAACGTCCCCGCGCCAGGCCCTGGACGCCGTGACCGCAGACATCCGCGACCACCACATCACCGCGGACAGCACCGGCCTGTTCAACACCACACGGCACATCGGCCTGCCCTGCCATCTGGCCGCCCGCATCGCCGCCGATGCCGAGTACCAGCTCGCACCCGCTGCCCGGCGCCGCATATGACGACACCGCCGGACGGCCTCCTGTTCGACGTGGCCACCCCGCCGACACCGGTTGAGCGCCTGCTGCTGCTCGCTGACCAGTACGTGCAGCACAACGACATGCTCGACCGTCTTCTGCGGTCCGGTTCACAGGCCGAGCCCGACACCGACGTTGCCTCCGCCCAGCGGCTGGCCTACGCGACGCGCACCGCCATCAAGACGATCCTTGACGAGCGTCTCTTCGAGAGTCACGAGCTGTCGGACACGGTGGTCCGCCTGCAGCAACTCGCCTTCCTGAGCGGCGCTTCCACGGAGCACCCGCTCCCCACGGCCCGCATGCTGACGTCCCTGGCTCCTGAAGCCACCGTGGGCTGCGCCGACAGGCTCGCTGGCGAGATCCGACGCCGGCGCTGGAATACCACCGACGCTCCAGTCCACCAGGTGAGCCCCACACAGCGCACCGCCTTGTGGGAGATCGCCTGCGGGAACGTCGTGGCCACCAGCTCTCTGGGACGGCAGTACGTCCACTGCCGGGACGCCCGCGTGCTGATCGGCACGCTTCGGTCGCTGGAGGCCAACGACCTCGTCGAACGAGTTCCGCAGTCCGCATCCCCCGCCTTTGTCGGAGGGCCGCTGCAGGACCGAGTCCGTCTCACCTCGGCCGGAACCACCGCCCTGGCGTCCGCCCTTTGCCTGCCTCCAGCCGCCGGGAGCCCGCCGGCAACAACACCGCCCACCCCTGTCAGCACGCGGACGGCCACCCGAAGCCGCTGACCGATCCCCCAGCGCCGCCCATTTCGAGGTCGCGCTGATCCGCAACTCACCGGAGCCCATCATCACCCTGCGCCACATCGATCTGCCGCTCCAGATCGACCTCCTCCGCGAGCTCGGAGCCGACTTCACCACCCTCCATACCAAGGTCACCGCGCTCGACCCCGAGCCGGGCAGTGAACTGCTGCGGCAGGTCGGCCCGCAGATCCTCGCCATCCACGACCTCGTGAACCGGTCCCTGGTCCGGCTGTCCGTCCTGGACGGCAGTCAGTACACCGCCGTGCCCGGCAGCCGGGTCACCCTGGACACTCTCAGCGGCATCACCACGTCCGCTTCGATCGCCGCCTCCCAGCTGGCACGAGCCATCGGCGACAACCCGCTCGACGGCGCGGCCTTCGCCGACGGCCCGCCTGCCGACGAGGAAGCCCTGCGCCAGACGCGGCACACCGAGGCCGCACCGGTCCTGGCCAAAAGCCTGGCCACCGCCGCCCAGCACCTCGAACTGAGCGCGACCTGCTGCCAGTACACCGCATCAGCCATCGTCCGCGACCTGACAGAGCACCCAGAGCACCGGCCCGACCTGCCGGAGCTGTCGCCCGCCCAGTACGCGGTGCTGGAACGAATCGCCCGAGGCGGCACCCGGCGATACGCACCGCTCAAGAATCCCGTCCGCATCACTGACAGCGAGGGCCGGACCATCCGCCCCAAGCCCTTCGGCATGCTGGAGAAGGAGCGCCTGATCCGTGTAGCGCGGACTTCCAGGCACGTGAGTCAGGACGTCGTGGTCACGGCCGCCGGACAGCTCGCGCTGGACTTCCAAAAGCCCCACCGCTCCCAGGCACCGTCACCGGCCAAACTGCCGCCGGCACCCCGCAACACGGGCGGCAGGCAGCCGTGAACACGTTCGCCCCGGACGATCTGGTCCTCGTCTCGCCGCGGTACCTGGCCGGCGGCGGCATGAACAAGATCAACGACGTCATCGGCCCTCTGATCCACCTGTTCGCGTGGCCCTACGAGCACAATCCGCGGACCGGCCGCATCGACATCGACAGCCCCTGCGGCAGCGTGTTCCTCGACTTCGACCCCAACCGCCAGGACGGCGTGTGGTGGACCATCGCCCACCACGAGCCCTACTGGAGGCTCTAGTTCAGCCGGCAGACGCCGAACGAGGCCATCGCCTCCGTAACCCAGGCCCTGCCCCAGCTGCTCGGTGACCGCCGGCATGCCGAGCGCATACCCCTGGCGACCGAGTCGGTGGCCCACCTCGCCAAGACCAGCGGCTGGGAGGCGTCCCCGATTTCGTCGGGGGTGGCGTGGGCCTCTCCCGACGGCCACTGCACCGTCGAGCACAGCACGGACCCCATGCACCCGTGGCGGATCCAACACTCCGTGTACGACGGCTTCGACACGCACTGGAGCGCCACCTTCACCCCGAAGGTGCCCGAGCCTCTGGTCGCCCAGTTCTTCACCCACCTCGCGACCACCTCCCCGGTGGAACGTCTCTTCCGCGATGTCCCGTATTTCGTGCAGAAGCTGGACGAGGTGCTCATCACCCCGGCCCGTGGAGCCGCTGTGAACCCGCACGTCGCCCACGCCGGCGCCCAGCTCGGCCGGGCCGTACGCCACCGCTGACCTCGCCGCGGATCTCCGCGATGTCGCCTGAGCAGCCCTGCTCAGCGCCCTGGCGGACCCCCGCACACAGGTCCTTCGTTTCCCACAGCAGAAAGCTCGCTCATCAATTCGTCCCCCTCCCCCACCAGCACGCGCCGCGTGTCTCTGCCCGACGGCGCTGAACTGACCGCCTACCTCGACGGGCCGGCCGACGCGCCCGTCACCGTCGTCCTGGTCCACGGGCTGTCCGTCACCGCGGACCTGTGGCGCCTGCACACCCTGCCTCTCGCCGCACAGGGCATCCGGGTCGTGCGCTACGACCAGCGCGCACACGACAGTCCACCCGGGGAACAGCCCCGATCAGGCTCGAAAAACTCGCCGATGACCTTTCCTTCCTCATCGACAACTGCGCCCCGCACGGTCCGCTGGTCCTCGCCGGCCACTCCATGGGCGGAATGATCCTGCAGACCCTGACGACGATGCGTCCGGACCTGCTCCCCCGGATACAGGGCCTCCTGCTGATCTCCACGCCCGACGGACCGGTCACCACCCGGCCCGTGCCCGGGCTGCGGACCCGGCTCCTCAGCTGGGGCCGCGGCCTCCTCGCACACACCTGCACCCACGCCCCCGCGGTGGTGGACGCGATGCGGCGCCGCCTGCCGCGCTCCAGTCCCTGGGCCCTGTCCACCGCCGCGCCCGAGAGCGGTGGCACCAGCGTGCCAGTCGCCTGTCGGCGCGGCCTGCACCACACCGCCACCCGTGACATCGCCGCGTTCTGGCAAGCACTCGCCATCCGCGGCTCCCGCCCGGTCGACGGGCTGCGCACCCTGGGTCCGCGCCTGACCCTCCTCGCAGGTTCGGCTGACGTCCACGTGCCCGCCGGCCACACCCGGGCTCTCGCCCTCCGCCTGCCCCAGGCGCGGTTCGTGGTGACCGACCAGGCCACCCACACGCTTCCCATCCGCCACCCCCATGCCGTCGTGGAAAGCCTGACCCACCTCCTGCCCAGCGCCCGAAACCACTGACCCCCCGTGGAAAGGAACATCCTGCTCGCCGCTCAGAAACTCGACACTCTCCTCGCCCAACCCGCGTGCCGACTCGGTGTTTTCGTCCCCGCCGGCCTGCATCCGCAGACCGCTGAGCAGCTCCACCTCGACTGCCTCGCGCAGGCCGGCGCCGACTTGTTCGAGATCGGCTTCCCTCATACCGCGCCCTTTCTCGACGGCCCCGTCATCCAGTCCGCCTACCGCCGCGCCCTTCGACACGGCCACCCTCTGGATCACACCGTCCGTGCGGTTGAGCACGCCGCACGCCTCCGGCCGACCGTCGTCATGGCCTACTGGGATTCCGTCAGCCGCTACGGCCCCGAGCACGTGACCGGCCTGTTCGCCGACGCCGGCGCCGCCGGGGTAATGGTCGTCGATCTGCCCGCGCACATGGCCGCACGCTGGCATCAAGCCGCGAGCAGTGCGGGCCTGGTCACGCCCAGCCTCGTCCCGCGCCACACCCCCAACTCGGGTCTGCCTGCGGCGGTCGCCGGGGCGTCGGGATGGTTGTACGCGCCCGCCAGCACGGCCCTCACCGGCCACCAGGGCGCAGTGGACCTCCCCGCGCTCGCCGGCTTCACCCAGCGTCTTCGGCAGGCCACTTCGGTCCCCATCGTCTCGGGAGTGGGAATCTCCACCCCGGCTCTCGCGGCACGCATAGCTCCGTTGGTGAACGCGGTCATCATCGGTACCCCTGTCGTCCGCGCTCTGCTGACGAACCCCGGCCAGGCCCCTGCCGTGGCCGCCTCGTTCGCTCAGGCGCTGCGCCCGACCTTCAGGGAGCACCGTGTCTGATCTTGATACGCCGACCAAACCCCTCTCACACCTGCGCAGCGAGGCACTCGCCCTGCGCCGCGCCCTCGACGCCGCTGGCACGGGCCGCGACCTCCGCACCCTGGCCGGCTGGATCACCGATGCACAGGACCTCTCCCGCAGCACGTTGGACATCCTTCTCGACCACACGCCAGCCCGATCGCGCACCACGGCCGATGACCTGCTGTCCCTCGAACGCCTCACACAGATCGCCAAGGCCGCCCAGGACGCCGGCGCCGAACTGACTGCGGCCCTGGCCCGCGCCGTGGAGAACCAGCGCCGCTGCGCCGCCGCCTCGTCGGGGCGGGTTGTTGTCATCGGCCCCTCGCCCCAACAGCTCATCACCTCGGCCGTCGACCTCCTCGGCCGTATACCGGCCCTCTGCCAGGCGATACACCGCGACCGGCTGGTCGAACGTACGGCACCACAGCCCGATCCCGGGCTGGCCTCCGCTCAACAGCAACCGAAGGGAACGACCTGACATCCCCGACCCAGCACCTCCCCGTCGAGACAGACATCCACCAACAAGTGGCCCTCCTCGCACGCGCCTTGGGGCTCACCGCAGACGAGACCATCGCTCATCTGCTCCGTCTCTACGCCCAGCCCTCGTCCGAGACACCGGCCCACGCAGACATACTCACCCCCGTCTACGCCATCTATCAGCGCAGGCGCATCGATGGGTACTTCGACCGTTCCACCGGTGCCTTGAACATCCCAGCCGGCCCCGGGGCGGGGCAGTACAAGACCCCCAGCGGCGCCGCTCGCGCCGTCATCACGGCGCTACGCCCGCAGGTCTCGCCCGTCCGTACCGGATGGACGTTCTGGCGCCTTGCCGAGACTGGCGCCCACCTCGAAGTCCTCCGCGGCGCCGCCACTCACACACGCACCACCACGAGCCCGCCCGCCAGCGCAGCCACGCCGCGCACCCGCTGACCCCCGTCGACCCACCCCGGGCACGCAGGTCCGCCGTCTCCGGCGGCCCGTCCGGTCCGCGACGTCACACCCCCGTCCTGACCGGCCTCGGATGCCGCAGTCGCCCACCCTCGCGCGAGCTGCCCCGGCGCCCCGGCTGCCACTTCACCTCGCGGATCACCACGCACTCACCCCTGGAATTCTATGAGCACCCCCACCCTGAAAGTCCTTTCACTCGGCGCCGGAGTTCAGTCCAGCACTCTTCTAGCCCTCTCCGCCGACGACATCCTCCCGAAGGTCGACTACGCGATTTTCGCCGACACCGGATGGGAACCCAAGGCCGTTTACGCACATCTGGACCGCCTCGAAGAAGAGGTTGCAAAGCCCGCCGGGATTCCAGTTTTTCGCGTCTCGTCGGGCAACATCCGAAGTGATGCGTTGAATCCGGATCACCGGTTCGCCTCGATGCCTCTCCATATTCTCAACAAAGACGGCCGGCCGGGTATGACCCGCAGGCAGTGCACCGGTGAATATAAGATAAAACCAATAAAGCAGAAGGTGCGTGAACTTCTCGGGCACCCCTATCCGTCACGCATTCCCAAGGGCATGTTCGTCGAGCAGTGGGTCGGCATTTCGACCGATGAGGTCCATCGGGCCAAGGACGCCGACGTGCAGTACATGCGCAACCGGCATCCCCTTCTGGACCTCGGCTGGAGCAGAGCGGACTGCGTTCGTTACCTGACCTCAGTCGGGCTGGCCGAGACGCCGAAATCGAGCTGCCTCGGATGCCCGTTCCACGGAAATGCGCAGTGGAGGCATATCAGGGATACGTCACCGTCCGAGTGGGCGGATGTGGTCGAATTCGATGCGGCCATCCGCCAGGGAAACGCCCGCGCCAACGCAGCGGGAAACCGACTGCTCGGAGAGGCATTCCTGCACCGCTCCCGCGTCCCCTTGCATGAAGCCCCAATCGACCACGTCACCGCCGCCGAAAAGGCCACCCTCCAGATCGGGGCGGACGAGGCCGCGGAACTGGAGAACGGCGTCGAGGACGGTTGTTCTCCCTGGGCGTGTCGCGGAGATGCGGAGGCTATGGGGCAGGGCGATTTCGGGCTGGCCACTTGAGTATGGGGAGAGGTCGTGCGCTGATAATCGACCTATTTGCGGGTCCGGGCGGTTGGAGCCGGGCGCTGGGCGTGCTCGGAGTTCGCGACATCGGCCTGGAGTGGGATGCGTGGGCCTGCAAGACGCGTGCGGCTGCTGGGCAGTTGACGGTCCGGACCGACGTGGCGATGTATCCGACCTGGCCCTTCATCGGCCGGACCCGTGGGTTGATCGCGTCCCCGCCGTGCCAGGCGTGGAGCATGGCCGGCAAACGCCTGGGCCTCCTCGACCAGCCGCTCGTGCACGAGGCCGTGGAGAATCTCGCCGCAGGACGCGACACCCGCGAGCACCTCCTCGCCGCCTGCACCGACGCCCGCTCCCTGCTCGCGGCGGAACCGATGCGCTACCTCCACGCCCTGAACACGGTCGGCGAGCCCGAGTGGGTGGTCATGGAGGAGGTACCCGACGTCCTTCCGCTGTGGAAGCAGTACGCGGCCGTACTGCGGCGCTGGGGCTTCTCCGTGTGGACGGGCATCCTCAACGCCGCCGACTACGGAGTGCCCCAGACGAGAAGGCGCGCCATCCTGCTCGCCTCACGGGTCCGTACAGCTCAGCCCCCCGCACCGACACACGCCCAGGTCGGCGAGCCCGACTCGCTGTTCGGCCCGGGCCGCACCCGCTGGGTCAGCATGGCCGAAGCGCTCGGCTGGGGTGCCACCGACCGGCCCGTGCCCACCGTCTGCGCCGGCGGCGGACCTGGCGGTGGCCCAGAACCGTTCCCCTCCGGCTCCCGCAAGACCCTGTCCGACGCCCGTGAGCGCGGCACGTGGATGCCCCGGCCGGACGGGGTGGTCCTGCAGTCCCGCCGCGAAGGCGCGGGATGGGCGGCCCGGCACGGCACCCGCGACAACCGGGCCGCCGACGCTCCGGCGCCCACGTTCACCGCCGAAGCCCACCGCTGGTCCTGGTCCCTGCGCAGCAACAACCAGGCAAACGCCACCATCCGGCCGTTGTCCGAGCCGGCGGGAACGCTGTTCTTCGGACACCGCTCCAACGAATGCACCTGGATCGCCAAGCCTCCCGCCTCTTCGCAGGACGAAGCGGGGTCGGTGCCCGCCCCAAAGCCGATCCGGATCACCGCCCGCGAGGCCGGCATTCTGCAGACCTTCCCCGCCGGCTACCCCTGGGCGGGAAACAAGGGCCAGCAGTTCTCCCAGATCGGCAACGCGGTACCCCCGTTGCTCGCGGCCCACCTGCTCGCCCCTCATCTGGATGTCTCCCTCAGCCCCGACGACTTCACCCTGGCCGCGTAATGCCCCACACGTCCCAACCCGACGAGGACGACCTCGAAGCGATCCCACGGCCGCACCCGGTCTTCCACGTCGAGCAGGCCCTCCTCGGTGCTCTCCTGCTCGAACCGCAACGCCTACGCGAGGTGACCGGTATCGGCCCTGATGCGTTCTCCACGGCCGCGCACCGCGCTCTGTTCGCCGCGATCCGCTCCCTGCCGCCCCCGGACCCGGTCGAGCACGCGAAGGACGCGAAGTGGCTCGACACCGTGCTCACCAGCGCCCGTGAAGAAGCCCGCGGGCTGTCCGCGCCGTACCTGCACAGCTTGGTCCAAATTTGCCCTTTGGCCCGGCACGCACCCGCCTACGCCCGGATGGTCGAGGCCGAACACTGCCGGCGCCGTCTGGCCGCCGCCGCCCAGCGCCTCACGCACACCGCCGCCGACACCTCGCTCCCCCAGCGCGTGACCGCCACCCTGGAAGAGGCTGACGCCCTGGCCATCGTGGTGGACGACATCGCTGCCCGCTTCACCCCGCACCCCGGTTCCCTGCCCCGCACGGCCGCTCCCGCGCTGGGGCCGACCGTGGACGAAGAAGCCGCAGACGAGGAGCGGCTGCTCCTCGCGACCGTGACCGCCAACCCCAGCGGCATCGAGCAGATGCGGTGGCTGACGCCCGGCGACTTCACGCACCCGCTGCATGCCGGGCTGTGGCAGTGCCTGACGGCCCTGGACCGGCGCGGCACTCCCATCGACCCCGTGACCGTCCTGTGGGAGGCGCAGCAACGCGGGCTCCTGCGTCCGGGGGCCGATCCGCGCGAGCTGCTGGGGCTCCTGTCCGGGTCGTTCGGTTCCCCCGAGCACTGGGCAGAGCGCGTCGTACAGCGCTCCGTCCTCACCGCCGCGGACCACGCGGGCCGGACCATCGAGGCATTCACCGACGATGCGGCCAGCACGCCCTACCAGCTTGTCGTCGGCAGCCGCCGCGCCCTCGCCGACCTGTCAGCCGTGCGTACCCGATGGCGACACGCCACCTCCCCCTCTCCTCAGCCGGCCGACCGGACCCCCCGTGCACGGGCCACGAGAGCCGCAGGCGTGCCCCGCGCCGGTCCGCCGCAGACCACGGCTCCCTCCGCCACGCGCAGTCCCCGCTGATCCCCACCCGCCGGTTGTCGGGCCCTTCGCGTCCCGGCAACCGGCAGGAACGAGTCCCCCGCATGACAACTCCCTCCATCGACGCCCATGTCCGCCTCGATGTCCACCCTCACCACTCCAGTGCCGTGACCGCCGTCCTGACCGGTTCCCAGGCCCATATCGCCCACGTTGCCCTGGAGGCCGGCAACTGGAGCGTCGTGGGCCGGAACACCCTGGTTCTGGCCCGCATCGATCACGAGGAGCCTTACTGGGCCGAGTGGGCAGCCGAGCAACTGGCCGCTGACGGCATCACCGTCGAGATCACCCCGAAGCTCCGGGAAGCCATGGACGAGGAATGGACCTGGCCCAACTACCCGATGCACTGGTGCACCCGCAGCGAGATCCGCCAGGTCTCCAACGAGGCCCAGAAGATCCACGACGACATCCGCCACGGCCATCTCCTCATCCACGCCCACGCCCACGACGGCCACACCACCGTCGCAGTCGGCACCTACCTCCACCAGAGCGGCAAGACCGTCTACCTCCACGGCCAGGACCACCTGCGCCAGGTCGCAGACACCTTCCAATCACCCGCCGCAGCCCTGGTCGCCTTCGAAAAGGCCCACGGCGCCGCCATGCGGCCCGGCCCGGCTCCCCTGACCGACACCGAGCAAGACACCGCCCAAGCCCGAACCTCACTCGGCCCGCCTACCGCCGGGGCTGAGCCTCCGCGCCCGGAACCGGAAACCGTCCCCGCATACGCGGCCGACGCCGGCGACCACGACGCCCTCCTGGACACCTTCTTCGAAGATCACCGCGACTGGCAGAAGTGGCGCACCTGGTCCGACGACACGACGCACGCCATCCACGAGGACCAGACCCTGCGCATCGAGCACGTCCACGAAACAGACGCCCACGAAACGGCGTGGACCGTGGCCGCGTACGAGACCCCCGTCTCCGACCGCATGTGGGTCCTCACTGCTACCGGCGCCACCCCGGCCCCCGTGCTGCGCGGGCTTCTGCATCACCTCGCCGACGCTGACAGCTCGGACACCGCTCTCGGCTCCCCCGTGGGCGAGAAGACCGTGGCCGCCTCCACTCGCCCCCTCTCCGAAGCCGGTTGGAGCCACACCGTGGACGGACGAGGGATCCGCTGGACATCCCCCGCCGGAGACGCCGGGGTCCAGCTCGATGCCTTAGCGGCCCAGCGCCCGACTCAGAACCTGGCCACCTGGACCGTCTGGGGTGGCCCGAACCCGGACCGCCCCGCCTGGACCCTCACCGCCTCGGCGTACACGCCCAGCTCGCTGCTGGCCGACCTCTCCGAAAACCTGGCCTACGGAACCGGCACCCGCCAGAAGCCGGCCACGAGCCGCCAGCGTCAAACACGCCCCGTCACCACTTCACCGGCCGTACCTGTCACCACCGGCGCCTGCCACCTACCCAGTCGTACGCGCTGATCCTCAGAGACCAAACGACTCAACCTAGCGCGGAAAATGCCGCCCATGGACCACAGGCCATCGACCGGAGGGATCCCTAGCCCGACCATCCGCGGAAGCGAACACTCGCACCCACTCGTATGAGGCACTCGACCAAACGTGCACGTTCATTGGTGTCCCGTCTCACTCGATCAAGGTTCAGTGAGACGGGACAATTGAGTCCGACCCGCCGCTCGTGCAGAAGGTGCATCCAAATTCGAACACATGCTCTAATTAGAGTATGGCTCCGACACCCCCCTTCCCCTACGATCTCCTGCAAGCCGAGCGTGAGAGGCACGCCGCTTACCTGGCGCTCAGCACCTTCAGCCCTGTCGAGAACACCGCCCTGCGTCGACGGCTGCTGCAGTCGTCCGCGCGGGTCTGGTGGCATCCGTTCTGGGGTACGAGGAATGGCCGGGCCTCGGCAGCCCGGATGGAACTCCAAAGGTCCGCCCGCGCGACGGAGCAGGGCAGACCGGCATGACCGGTGACGCTCCCCTCAGTGCACGGCAGGAGTCCATCCTCCAGGTGATCAAAGCCGCGATAGCCGAGAGTGGTGAGGCGCCTAGCCTCCGCCAAATCGCCGAGGGGGTCGGCCTCACCAGTGCCAGCTCGGTCCACTATCAACTGGGCCGGCTGGAAGAGCGGGGTCTAGTCCGTCGCACATCTGCCCGCTGGCGTTCGTGTCAGCTCTTGACCTGAAGTGCCCACCTTCATGACCGTGATCGGAATCCTGACCGCCCTCGTCGAGTCAGGTAGCCCATATCGGGGCTCCGCGGCCGAGAAGGCAAGGGTCACTGTGGCCAAGGTGTCCGGCGAATGACGCCGGTCACAGCGTTAGGCCGCGTGTAGTTTTTCGATGAAGTCGTCGACGCCGTCCACCTGCCGGTAGGGCTTGAAGGCCGGCGCGAGTTCGCGAACCTGGGCCACGCATCGTTCGGCGCCGATACGACGGGCCAGTTCGAGGGCTTCCTCCGTAACGGCGAGGGCGTGTTCGACGTCGTGGGACCGCAGGAGTCCTCTGGCCTGGTAGGTCAGGAAGATGCCGCGTGTCTTGTCCCGGGCCTTCGGTAACAAGCTGAGGCCCTCGCGCATCTTCGCCGAGGCGTCATCGACCTTACCGAGGTCGAGCAGGCATTGACCGGAGTCGACCGCGAGGTCGGCTGGGCTCATCCATGAGCACCAGTTCGGTGCGGCATCGACGGGCTGCAACGACAGTGCCGTCTCGGCTTCGGAGAGATCGCGGTAGCAGAGGGAGCGTTCGCCGAGTGCGGCGTAGGCTCTGGCCCGGCGGAGGAACAGCAGCGACCGGGCGGTCGGGTGTTTGGTGCCGGTGATCGCGTGGCCGAGTTGGTCCACAGAGACGTTCGGTTGTCCGAGCCAGTTGGACTGATAGGCGAAATCAGATAAGACGCCGGCTCCGAAGTCGCGGTCGCCTGCGGCATGGGAGGAATGCAAGGCTGCCGTCCACAGCTTTCCCGCCGCGTAGTGCCTCCCTTGGTCGAACCGGTACCAGCCGCATGTGGTGGACAGGGATGCGGCAAGGCTGTGCAGCCGTTTCGTAGATGTCCCGGTGTGGCGTCCGCCTTCGATCAGGTCGGTCACGGTTTCCAGGTGGGCGTCCATCATTTTGATGGTGTGCTGTCGCTGTTCGGTGGGGAGGCCGGTCAGTTTCCGGCTGGTTTCCTCCAGCCAGTCAATGAGTTCGTGGTCGGCTGTCGTTCTTCCGCTGAGTGCGGAGGTCAGGTGGTCCGGTTCGATCGAGACCCATTGGGCTCCGAGGCCGGCCAGTGCTGCTGCGCTGTAGGTCATGAAGGTGCGGCGATCCATAGCGGCTTTCTGTGCGTCGCGAAGGACTTGAACGGTGTACCCCGACCCCAGCGGCAGCGGGATCTCGGAGCCGGGCAGCCAGTCCGGCCAGCCGTACCGGTCCACGTTGGCCACAGGCACGTCGAACACTTCCGCATCGGCCATGAGGAGCTGGGTCTCGCGGTTCGGCCGCTGCAGCCAACGCTCGTACCGGCTGATGGTCGTCTTGTCGGCGCCGGAGCGCAGCCCGCGCTTCCGGGCGGCCCGGTCCAGGAGATGGGCCAGCTCGTTCTGGGACAGATCGTTGACTTCTCTGGCATAGGCAAGCGGGTGCCGGATCGGGTTGTCCACGCTTCGATTCCATCATCGACCGTGCCGGCGACTCTACCGTCAGCGACGGCGAATCTACCCCGCATCTACAGGCAACTCCTGTCGTGTTGACGGAGGTTGGGCTGTACTCGACGCACATCGAGCAGGTTCCGCTCGAAGCCGGAAGAAGTCCTCCAGGAAACGACAGCCGCAGACATCAGTCGGTGGCTCGCGCGCTCCCGGGTGACAGCTCGATCCGGACGGTTCTCCCTCTGCGCTCCCATGTCGGAGCGCGAGATCGTGAAGGGACACCCATGCCCAGACTCTCCGCTCCCCCGTCGGGGGACGCCGCTCGCCGCAACCGCTCTGTCCGCTGCCTCGCTGGTGGTGCCGGCCGGTCGTCTCGCCGGCCGCGCATCCTGATCGACGGACTGGACCTGTCGGGTAAGACGACCCTGACCGACGCCCTGCTCACCATGTGTGCCGCGCAAGGGACGGCGGCGGTACGCCACCGGGGGATGCTCGCTGAGCACCACCCGCTGGAGAAGCTTTTGAAGCGGCTGCCGCTGGCCCACCAGTACGAGTCGAGCGGTATCACCACCGCCTATCTCGTCGGGGGGTTCGCCCTGGACGCCCTGCTGGTCCGCGTCGACCCGCCGCAGTGCGGCGACGCCGTCCTGGTCCAGGAAGGCTACGTGGATCGCACTATGGCCGTCGGGCTGGCCGGCGGCCCCTTCCTGTCGGCCGCCCTGGCGCTGTGGGCCGCGCGCTACTTCGCCGCCTTCGACGTCGCTGTATACGTGCACGCATCCCCCGAGGCGCGCCGCGCCCGGATGCTGCGTCGCCAGCGCGTGGACGTCGGTGACCGTAACAGCGTCGAGGAGGGCTTCGCGGGCCGTTTCAACTCGGCGCTTCTGCACTATCTCGGCCGCCGTCACCACACGGTGCTGGTCTTCGACACGGAGCAGTACACCCCTCAGGAGATGGCTCGGCAGATCCTCTCGGTCGCGGGACTGCTGTCAGAGGAGACGCAACGGCCCAGCGGCGACGGCTTCGAACTCGTCGGACCCGCGACGCCAGCGTCCTGAATTCCGTCCGGCAAGCGAGTGCGTGAGCGAGGAGGACTGTCATGCCCGGATACCCCGCCCGAGCGACACCGGATCTGAAGGCGTGCATCGATCTGATCGTCCGTCCCGGCCGGCATCCTCTGGCCCCTGACTTCACCGAGGCCCGGCTGGCGCGCGTGGCCGGCGCGGCGTCCGGGCGGCTCGGCAAGGACACGGTCACCAGCCCGGACGCGCTCCGCCGGGCTCTGCTCGGGGCGCAACGGTTGGTTCCGTACCCGTTGTTGGTAAGCGTGAACCAGGAGGGGGGCCGGCTCAACGCACTCGACTGGCCGCAGGTAGCGCAGCTTCCCGCCAACCTCGCTCTCGGTGCGGTCCGGGACCCGGAGGCCGCCGAGCTGGCCGGGTCGGTAGTCGCGGGCCAGCTGCGGGCTGCGGGACTGACGTGGAATCTGGCGCCGGTGTGCGATCTGGCGACGTGGCCGTCCGTGCCCGCGGTCGGAACGCGATCCTACGGCTCGGACCCGGAAGCCGTGGCCGCTATGGCGGCGGCCTACGTCCGGGGCCTGCAGGGCGGCAGAGTCGCAGCGACGGCCAAGCATTTCCCGGGACTGGGCGGGATCGCGGTGGACCCCCACCGCGATTCCCCCGTCACCGAACGGCTCCCCCACGGAGCGCTGCTGCCTTTCCGGGCTGCTGTGGAAGCCGGAGTGGCGTGTGTGATGGCAGGCAGCCACACGGTGCGGGCCCTTGATGACCGGCCCGCGCTCGCGTCGCCGCGCGTCCTTGGGCTGCTGCGAGACGATCTCGGCTTCACCGGTGTGATCGTCAGCGAGAACCTGTCGATCCCTGCGGTGCACCAGCCGTTCGGCGGACTCAGCGAAGCAGCGGTGGCAGCCGTTGCCGCCGGCGTGGACGTCGTGACGCTGGACTCCGAGGTCTCGCGCGGTCACCAGGACTTCGCCCAACGAGCGGCCGGCGTGCGGCGCCGCGCGCTCGTCACCCGGGCCCTGTGGGACGCGGTGCGTGAACACCGGGTGAGCCAGGACCGGATCGAAGAGGCCGCGGCCCGTGTGCGGGCGCTGCACCACGCCTACGGTCTCGGAGCCGACGCCGTCCTTCCGTCGTGGGTAGAGGCGAACGCGGCGGCCGAGCACGCTGCCCGGCGTATCGCGGGCCGGTCGGTGGCCGTGGTGCGCGGTCGCCGTATCCTCCCGCTCTCCTCCACCGAACCGGTGATTGCGGTGCGCGTACCGAACACCGGGGAGCGCCGGGCCGACAGTGCCCGCTGGGCACCGGATCATCTGCCCGACTCCCTTGCCGGGCACCGGCCCGTGACCTCTCTCAGCCCGGGTGCGGCCATACCGTCGGGCACTGGCACGGTCGTGGTCTACGGGTACGACGCGGGCAGCGCCGCGGCGGCCGAGACGGCCCGGTGGGTCGGTGCCGGGCGTGTGGTCGTCCAGGCCGCCCTCGGTGATCCGGACGACTTGGCCGGCTCGTCGGCCGATGTCCTGGTGGCGGCGTTCAGCCCGCACCGCTCCAGCGCCGAGTCGGTGGCGGACCTCCTGCTGGGTGGCAGGGCTCCCGGCCCTGCCGCTGTCCCCGTTGGAGGCACGGCATGGCAATAATTGTGCGCCCCGAAGAACTGACCGACTACCTGATCCGCCTGTACCTGGCGGCGGGAATGACCAGGGGCGGAGCGCGAACGGTGGCCGCCGCGCAGGTAGAGGCCGACCTCCGGGGCGTTGTCGGCCACGGCAGCAGGCTCGCTCCTGGGTATGTGGCCAAGCTGCGCTCCGGACGCCTGACAGCCCAGCCGAAGATGACCCGCCGACCGGCCGGGGCCGGCTGCCTGGTCATGGACGCGGACCGGGCACCGGGACCGCTGGCCGTGGAACACGCGGTCTCCTTCGCGGCCACCGGGGCGCGCCGCCAGGGCGTCGCGCTCGTCATCGTGCGCAACGCCGGCCACGCCGGGGCGCTCGGTGTGGGAGCCGCGCAGCTGGCCCGGCGCGGGCTGGTCGGGGTGCTGGCCGCCCAGACGTCCGGGCCGAGCGTGGCCGTACTGGGTGGCCCGGGGACAGCGCTGCTGGGCAACTCGGCGCTGGCGGTGGCCATTCCCGGTACCGACCCGCAGCGGCCGGCGCTGCTGGATATGGCCGCCGGGCCCATGTCCTGGGGCCGCCTGCACGAGCATGCCCGCACCGGTCGTCAGCTGCCCGAAGGCTGCGCGCTCGACCAAGCTGGGCAGCCGACCCGCGACCCGGCGCGGGCCGCCGTCCTACTTCCGTCCGGCGAACGGGCCCAGGCGCTGGTCATCGTGCTGGAGCTGCTGGTCGGCGCGCTGACCGGAAGCCCCGCACTGCCCTGCGGGGACGAAGGCCGGGGTCTGCTGTGCCTGGCCGTCGACCCTGCCCGTCTCGGTACCGGCGGTCAGCTCGCCGGTGCCGTCGCCGAGGTCGCCCTTGCCCTCAGCGAGCACGGCGCCCGGCTGCCCGGCGAACGCGCCGGGGCCCATTACGACCACGCCGCCACCCAGGGCATCAGCCTGGCCGAACCGGATCTGGCCGCGCTGATCGCCGCCGGCGACCCGCACGTGCACCCACCGCCCGCCTGGACCACCCGCCAGAACGACCGCACCGACAACTCCAGTGAGGTACTGCTGTGACCACGCACGCCACACCGCCCACCACCGCGGCCATGGCCCGGCTCATCGACGTCGGCCCCCAGGTCCTTCACGACCGAGGACTGCGCCCGGACGCCGCCCAGGCACTACAGAGCGCCCTGGACATCGCGGACCCGTACCCGGTGGTCACCACCGCTCGCCGCCTGTGCGACGCGGTGCTGGAACTCGCTCTCGCCGACGTCGTCGACCAGCGGCTGCTCCACGAAGTGACCGGCCGCCGCATCCCGTTGCAGGAACTGCCCTCCCGGACCTTGCGCCCGCTGACCGCCCGCCACCGACTCCGTCCGGAACAGGTAGACGCGCTGCACTTCGTGCTCCGCTGCACCTTCGCCTACCCCGGCATCGTCGGCACCCCCGACGCGCCCCTCTCGCTGAAGACCACGCTGCCCGACGGCTTCCAGCCGGTCGCCACCCCCCAGGAGATCGCCGCCACCCAGGCGATGGCCGGCCCCGACGGCCTGAACACCAGTTACATGGTGTCGCAGATGAAGGGCGGGGTCTCGGTCGACTTCGGGATCGGCTGCCCGCTGATGTGCGCCTATTGCTACCGGCGCGAGGGCGACACCGTCGACGGCTACCTCGGCTCGTGGGAACCCACCGGATTCCTGACCGCAGACCAGGCGGTCGAGCGTCTGCTCGCCCACCCCTGGTTCACCCCGCACGTCACCCCGATCGGTCTGCACATGTCCACCAGCGAGGCGTTCCTGCCCAAGCTGTGGCCCAGAACGTGGGCCGCCCTGCAGCTCCTGGACCGCCTAGGACTGACCAACCGCGTCTCCTGCATCACCAAGTACACGCTGTCCGACGAGCAGATCGCATGCCTGGAGTCCCTCGTCAACGTCGACCTCGACGTCAACGTCTGCTACGCCGCGATGCCCGAGGCGATCGAGCCGCCCAACCGCAAACGGCGTCTGGACTTCCTGCGCCGCATCCTGACGTCGGACCGGATCAACACCCTCGCCTACTACCGGCCCATCGCCGAAGGCATCAACACCACCGACGCCCACCTGCGCCACGTCTGGGAGACCTTCAGAGAGGCAGGTGCCCGCACCATAGTCCTCGGGGGCCTCAAGTTCGGTGACGACCACGTCCACTCCTTCATGTCCTACGGCCTGCCCCTGCCCAGCGGGTCCTTCACCCCGGGCAAGAAGCTGCTGACCGGCGCCACCGAGAAACGCATCATGACCGCGTTCGACGAGGTGTACGCCGATGTCCCCGCGAACGAACGGCCGGCAGTCCTCAAGCGCTCCTCCTGCGGCCGGTCGGTCGAACGCGGCAGCCACATCCCCGACTACAACGGCCACTACGACCTGCCCCGGACCAACTGCCGCCTGCACTGCCCCACCTCCCAGCACGACGTGTGCGCGGTCAGCCAGAGCCCTGACGAGGAGACCGTCCGCCAACTCCTGGCCCGCATCGACCGGGAAGGGACGCCGGTCGACATCACCCCCTCCACCGTCGTCGTCCACGCCGATCTCAGCCCGTTTGAGCGCACGTTCCTGCGCCAGAACCTCCTCCACCCCGTCCACACGGCCCGCCAGGCCGCCGAACTCGTCGCCGGAAGGCTCTCCGCATGACCACCCTCCCCGCACCGCGCACCTACCTGCCGCTGGCCCAGTCCCCGCTACTCACCGGCCGGACGAACCGTGCGGACGCCGAACTCGCCATCCGGCTGGCCCATCAGGCATTACCCGAACCGGCCACCATCCGCTCCCTCCTCAGCGTTCGCACCCCCGAGGCTGCCGACCAGATCACCGCCGCCCTGGAAGCCCGGACCGACCTGCCCCCTGCAGCACTCGCCCTGCTGGTGGCCCACCGCCCAGCGTCCAAGCCGGCCACGTCCCGGCTCAAGAACCTGCTCTTCCCCGGCCCGGCCGCTGGGTGTCACACCTTCGCCCGCACGATGGCCCAGCTCGCCCACCGCCCCGAAACGATCGACCACCTGTTCCTGGCCAGCCCCCGCTTCGCCGAAGCCGCTGCCACCGTGAACCCTCAGGCGCTGAACGACCTCCTCGCGCCCCTGCTCGCCGCCCCCGTCCTGACCGGGCCCGCCGACGCGGCCCTGGGGGCCCTCATCCAGGCCCGCAGCGCGGCGCAGATCCCGGCGAGCGACCTCGACCAGGCCGCCGCCCGCGCAAGAGAACGCACCCGGCGCAACCGGATCGGCACCGAGCTCGCCGCACGGCGCGAGGAAACGATCGCCGCTCTCGCCCAGCACACCAGCGGTCTCACCCTGGCCGCCACCCTCTGGTTCGGCGCGCTCGCCGAGGCCGCCGACACCCCGCAGAACGCCGGACGCGCCCTGGCGGTAGCCCTCCTTGCCCCGCGCACGCTCGCCGCCGACGCGGTGCCCGACTGCCCCTGGCCCGCCGTCCAGGCCCGCTGGCAGCAGCTTCGAGCCGCCGCTCGCGCCGCGAGCCGGCACCCCCAGGTCTGGTCACCGGCCTGGCAGAAGGCCGCCACCACCACAGACGGGTCCACCTGGGACCCCAGCCAACGGGCGCTGATCGCCGGCTACGACCTTCTCGCTGAGCACGTCGGCACCCACTACACCGGGGACACCGCTCCCACCCCCGAGCGGTGCTGGGCCTCCGACCCGGTAGGACGTGCCCTGCTGCACACCGTCGCGGACCACCTCACCGGCCACCTCGGGCACAGCCCGCTGCCGCACTTCGATGACGCCCTGCTCATCACCTTCGTCCAGGCCCACGCCAAGAACAGCCGGCACAAGATCCCCGGGGCCCTGCACATCCACGGCCTGATCGCCGCGCTCAAGGCAGCCCGCTCGAAAGCGGCGCTCCTCAGCCTCACCCAGACACCCGACGTCGGCATCGTCATCCCCATGCGCTCCGAAACCGGCCGGCTCGCCCCCGCCTCACCCGACAACCCCGACGGACTCGACGCCCTGGCCGCAAAGACCGCACAGCTCGCCTGGCTCCTCGAAACCCGTCCCGACGCCCGCGCGCACCTGCTGCTCATCGACGAGGCACCTGACAGCGCCTCCGCACAGGCCGCCGCGGCACTGACCGGCTCCCACCCCCGGATCAGCATCACCATCGCGCACCGAGCGGCAGTAACCAGCAGCAAGGGCGGAGCGGTGCTGTGGGGCCTCAACCAGCTGCACGCCGCCGGCCACACGACCCTCGCCTACACCGACCTCGATCTCACCTACCCCCTCGACCAGCTGGGCCTGCACCTCGAAGCGCTGACCCGCTCCGGAGCCGGGGCGGCAATCGGGTCGCGCCGTAGGCCCGACTCGCACGGCTACTACCCGCCCGCCGGCCCCACGCCGGCCACCCTGCTCTACACGCAGGCGGCCAACGAACTCCTCAGCCTGCGCGTCACCGACCCCCAGGCCGGGTTCAAGGCGTTCACCCGGACCGCCCTCGCCGCAGCCCTGCCCCAGGTCACCGATCACCGGCTGTCCTTCGACACCGACCTGCTCGGCGCCCTCCAGCACACCGGCAATCACGTCATCGAGGTCGGTATCGCCGCCCTGCACCGCTACGTGGACGGCCAGGTCGGCACGCCCCGCGACTACGACACCATGCTCGCCGCAGTCCACCAGCAGGCAGTACGCCACGGTCTCGACCCCAGCAACCGGGCCACCCCGATCTGGGACCGGATCCGCGAGGCCGGCTCCCTGACCGCCGCCGCGGCCCGTGAACCCCTCTCCATTTCGATCACACCCCCCACCCGCTGATCCAGAAGACGCACTCCGCCGAGCCGCCTCGCTCAACAGCGATGGCGGCTCGGCCAGTTGAGCGCCACCGCCACGGACTGCGGGTTCACGGAAACCATGCACGGTATGCGTAGACTGTCGCGCCTATCCCGCCCCGCCGGGCCCTGCCGGAGGACCACAGGCAGAGCCCGCACCCATCCGAAGGGCCCGCGTGAGTCGCGCCGTCATCGCCGTAGCCGGCATGGGAACCCGCTTCTTCCCCATCGCCAAATCGGTCAACAAGTGCATGCTGCCGGTACTCGACCAACCCGTCCTCGCCTACGCGGTCGCCGACTGCCTGGCAGCGGGCGTGCGCGAGATCGCGATCGTCACCTCGCAGGGCGAGGGTGGACGGCAGGTCCGCCACTACTTCACCGAAGACCACGGCATGCGGGACTACTTCGCAGCCCGCGGCTGGCAGACGAAGTACGAACCGATCGCACACCTTCACGACCAGGCGGACTTCCACTTCATCGAGCAGCCCCGCGACGGCGACCGGTACGGAACGGCCCTGCCCGCGATTCTGGCCGCCGACTTCATCGGCGACCAGGACTTCTTCCTCATCGCCGGCGACGACCTGCTCCTGCGGACCGACGGCGGATCCGACCTCGCCGACCTGGCCGCCGCCCGCGACGCCGCCGGCACCGCGGGTGCTGTCGCCGCCGCCACCGTCCCCGGCAGCGACGCTCACCGGTACGGAATCCTGAAGCCCCGAAACACGAAGGACGGTCAGCAGGTAATGGACGACCTGCTGGAAAAGCCGACCGCCTACGGCGCACCGACGGCCTACATCAACATCAGCCGCACCCTGCTTCCCGCCGAGGCCACCGCCTACTTCGAGAAGCTCACCCCGGCCGCGAACGGCGAGTACCAGGCCACCGACGCCATCACCGCCTTCGCCCGCGACCACAACGTGCTCATCCACCCCGTCACCGGCCAGTACTTCGACTGCGGCAACCCGACAGGCTGGCTGGCCGCCAACAACGCTGCCGCCCTCCAGCCGCGGACGGACTCATGACCACGACAGGCGACGTTCCGGCCATCGCGATCCGCACCTGCGCAGCCATCATCGAAAGCGACGAGATCTGCCTGATCCGCCGGGCCCGCCCCGATGGAGACCAGTACTCACTGCCGGGCGGACTCCTCCACCCGGACGAGGAAGTACCTGTCGCCCTCGCCCGCGAACTCAAGGAAGAGCTCGATCTCGATGTCACCGCCCTCCCCGACCGTCCCCGGTTGCGCTGGGCACAGGACCAGATCACGACACGCCCCGGCAGAACCGGCACGTTCCGCCGGCTCCACCTCATCCATCTTCTGGCCATCCCCCGCCACGTACGGGCCGCCCTCCCGACAACCGAGCAAGACGCCGAAGACGTCACCAGCGTGGTCTGGGTTCCCCTCGCGCAGGCCGCCCGCCGCCACCTCTACCCCGCCGTCGGCAACGCGCTCAGTGAGCTGACCGAACCCACCGACCCGCCCAGCGACGTACTGCTCCCCCCGATCACCGACCAGACGTACACCTGGCGCTGACCCAACGGTGGGAGCCGCCATACCGCGCAACAGACGCGAAGGCCGCGCCCCTTCAGCCGTCAAGGCCGTCACGCGACCGCCCCTACGGCCCGGCCCGCTGGGGCATCGCCATCCGACCTCTTGATCGCTCGGTGCAACGCCGCCAAGGCGGGTGCTCTACCTCGTGACCATCCACTCCCACGCCGCCTTCCCAGCCTGCGTAACGAAGCCGCCAACCGCGGACAGCGCGAGAAACAGGCCAGCGCGCAGGGAGAGGCGAACGAATCTTGCGTCATTCGATAGCCGCCGCCCAGCGACCGCGCAACATAGCGCGGGATCGCCGGTTAGCCAAACCGGCGATCCCGCGCATCATTGACAGTCCACCGCCACGCCCCACCCGCACGTCGAAAGGCTTCGCCCTCACGACCACAGAACGGCCACGAAGCGGCCACGACCGAGAGGCCGGCAGGCGATCACGCTGCTGCGAAGCTCGTCCGGAACAGCTCCTGTGCCCGCTCCACGTCCCGTGGGGTACGCAGCTGCACCTCTAGGTCGCCCGTCCCGTGGTGGCCCAGCCCGGACACGTCTCGGGTGAATCCCGGCACGAGGTCGACGTCCTTCGGATCGACCTTCAGATAGACCAGCACCTTGCTCCGCTGCGGCGGACACAGGCAAGCAAAGTTCCGCAGCCGCTGGTAGGCCCGGTACGTCTTGCGCTCGACACGCTTCACGCCGCCCCCGAGCCCGAGCAGCGCCTCGTCCACCGCATCCGCCAGCTTCACCATCGACGCGCCCTGAACGTCGGCCGCTGCCCGAGCGACCGCCTGTCGACGCGCCCGACGGGCCACCGGCATGCCGCCGCTCACCGACGCCACGGTCTCAAGGCCGAGCAGGTCGCCGCCGAAGAGTCGGTAGCGGACCAGGTCGATCGACCGACGGTGCTCGCGCACGGCATGCACGTCGTAGCGGGTGAAGTCGCCGGCGATACAGATCAGGCGTGGGCCGCTCCACAGGACTTGGGCTGCGGCCGTCACCCCGAGCCGGTCGCGGACCAGGTGCTCGAACTCCGCCCGGTGGTCCATCAACCACGAGAGATAGAACAGCCCCTGGTTGATGACGCCGGCGTCGACACCGCGCTTGTACTCAATGAGGACCGGCGACCCGTTCTCGTCCAACCCCAAGGAATCGATCCGGCCCCCGTGCACCGGACCGGTGCTGTACTCGCTCGCCAGGAACCGCACCCCCAGCAGCGTCTCCATGTGCGCCTCGACAAGACCCTGCACATCGGCCTCTACCTCGGCAAGACGCGGCACGACCTCGGTCATGCCGCCATTCATCATGTCCATGCGAAACAACTTCAGGCTCGACCCCTCCTCGGCTCGGAGATCATCAACGCCGAGAAGGTGCGGGTTTGTTTCCGCGAGAGGCCATGAGGACGTAAAGGAAATGTGAGAACCTACGTACGGGTCGGCCGGAGAGCACTCGCCTCCCCCAGCCACCGGGAGTCAGCGATTCCCCCATGCGTCCCCCGCCCCTCGGGGGACAGCACCCGGAAGCTGCGTTTACGCAGGTCAGCCCCCGTAGCTCAGTGGATAGAGCAGGCGCCTTCTAAGCACCTGCTCTGAGGCAGGCCGCTAACGCAGGCGAACTGGCCGTTCCGGGGACATGTTGTGTGGGCGCATTCGAGTGGGACTTCTCATGAGGTCGGTGGTCATGTCACGTCGGAATATCCGCGTTCTTTCCACCCTGGTACCGGATGGAGCGATCTCGGCGGTAGCCATGCTGACCTCGACCAACCAGGCACTAGGTTTCCGAGCAGTTCCTCACGAAGTCAATCCGCCCATCACGCTCCAGCAGCTCGTTAGGTTCCGGTCGGGGGCAGCGGCCGCCGGGGGCGGCACGACTGCGCGCAACTGGATTGGGCCGCAGCCCCGGCCGAGCCCCGGTAGCCTTCCTGTTGCTGATCAGCAAGTAGGGAGACTCCACAATCATGTACGAACGCGGGATGCGAGTCCGGCTCCGAGACCGTCTGTGGGAGGTCGAAGGGGTCCGTGGGGCAGGCAACGAGGCGTTCCTCGATTTGCGCCGTGCTGATGAGCGCCCGGGCCCGCGGCGTCTGACGGTGTTGCCGAGCCAGGAGCCGACGCTCCGTCCCGAAGCGGCGACCCGATTGCGCTTCGAGCCCGGCAACCCGATTCGACTTAACGAGCTCCATGACGCCCTCGCACTCACGATGGCCCATGGCCGCGGCGACCTACTGGCGGTTGAGCACGGTCGGATCGACGTCGAGCCTTACCAGCTGGTCCCCGTCCTGGTAGCAATGCGCCAGCCGCGTGTGCGCCTGCTCGTTGCGGACGACGTTGGTCTGGGCAAGACCATCGAGGCTGGCCTGGTGCTGATGGAACTGGCACGCCGTGGGCGTGCCGACCGCGTCCTGATCGCCTGCCCGGCCGGTCTGCAGGACCAGTGGGTCGAGGAGATGCGGTTCCGTTTCAATCTTGACTTCACCAAGGTCAACAGTAGGAAGTGGTTGGAAGTCCGCCGCGACAATCCCACTTCGGTCAGCCCGTGGACTGCCGTGCCTTACGCAGTGTCGTCCATCGATTACTTGAAGAACAATCTCACCGCGATTCAAAGCGCTCCTCCCTTCGACGTAGTGATCATGGATGAGGCGCACCATGTCGCCCGCGCGTACGCCGGGGAGGGGCGCTCCAGCGCCACCGACCGCAGCCGTCTGGCTCGTGCCCTGGCTGACCACAGCCGGGAGGTTCTGCTGCTGTCGGCCACACCTCACAACGGTTACCAGGAGTCTTTCGCTAGCCTGCTGCAGCTCCTTTCCCCGCACCTGGCCGCCGATGACGGCCGGCTGGACCCCGATCTCGTCCAGCCATATATCGTGCGCCGTCTCAAGGACGAGGTCACCCGTGGCGAGCCGCCGCAGCCGATCAGCCGCCGCCTGCCACCTCAGCCCATTGAGGTGCGTCCGACCAGCCGGGAGAAGGAGATCCACCAGCGGCTGCGCGGGCACAGCAAGCGAGTCCTGCACGCCCTGCGTGACACCGACTCCTATTACGTTCAGGCGTTTGCTTTGGAAGTGCTGCGTAAGCGGGCTCTGTCCAGCCCGTACGCGCTCTTGCAGAGCCTGCGTCGCCGGGCGGCGAACCTCGGCATCCCGCCCGTCGAGCACACTGGCCGGCATCGCATGGACGTCCTGCAGCAGTACCGAGGAGACATCGCGCTGCCCGAGGAAGACCTTCGGGCCGCCGAGGAGCTCGCGCTGGAGGGCGTGGCCGCCCACCTCCCGGAAGATGACCTGCGCGAGGAACAGCGTCTAGTCAGCAAGCTTCTGGAACAGGTCGAATCCCTCAGCCCGGGCGATGACAGTAAGCTCACCCGCTTGCAGGGCTGGCTGGAGGGCTTTCGGGCAGGACGGCGCGGCGAGCGCGTCATCCTGTTCACCGAGTACCGCGACACCCTGGACTACCTGGAGAAGAACCTAGGCCACGGCCCCCTGCTACGGGTCGACGGCACCATCCCCTTGGCCAAGCGCCGCGAGGTGCTGGAGCGCTTCTCCCGCACTCCAGGGGCGATCCTGCTGGCCACCGACGCGGCCGGCGAGGGTCTGAACCTTCAGGACGCCTGCCATGTCGTGGTCCACTACGAACTGCCCTGGAATCCCAACCGGCTGGAGCAGCGCAACGGCCGCGTCGACCGCTACGGCCAAGAGCACGTCGTCGAGATCAGCTACCTCTACCTGGCAGAGACCCGCGACGAGGAGATCCTCCAGCGGCTGCGCGACAAGCTCTCCACCATCACCAAACAGCTTGGCTCCAGCAGTGACGTGCTGGGAGTAGCGGGCCGCAGCGATGTCATCGACGGCCTTCTCGAGGACGCCTCGACCCAGGATCTGGAGGAACGCCTGGAACACGCGGTCCAGCAGGTCCGCGACTACCTCGAGCGCAGCGGCGCCCTCGTCCTGATGCAGAGCATGCAGAACGAGAAGCAGGTCGAGGACGAAACCATGGTCGCCCGGGAGCAGGCTGGCTGGCTGCTCCCGGACTTCGAAGAATTCCGGCAACTAGTGACCTCCGTGGTCCGCCAGTCCGCCGGTCAGGTCACCGGCAACGGCGACATCGTGACCATTGAGCCGGGACCGCTCCTCAAGCAGTACCCCCTCGTGCCCCAAGAGGCATTTCAAGCCACATTCAACCGCTCCGTCGCTCTGGAACCGGAACACCGCGGAATCGCGTTCCTCACCCCCGCCCACCCCCTGGTGCGCGCGATCCTCCAGCGCGTCCGTACCCGCCTGTACGACGACCGCGACGGCGGGCGAGTCGCAGTCCGACCTGTCGTCGAAGGCGGCGGTGGTTGGCTGTTCACCTACGTAGGCCGCATCACCTCTGACGACAACCGCGTCCTCGAAGAGCCTCTGGTCCCCGTCTTCGTCCCACGCACGGACGCTGGCGCCCCGGCCGCCCCCAGCCAGGACGCATCCGCCGACCTGCGCCGACTGCGACAGCGCCCCGCCCCCACCGGCAGCCTCGACCCGGTCGAAAAAGCCCGCCAGGAACTGTCCGCCGGATTCGAGTCCGCTGTCCTGTCCGGACAGCAGGAAGCTTCCCGCCGCATCGCCGAACGAGCCGACGAACTACGAGAACAATTGACCGCCGAATCCCAACGCCTCCACGCCGACCTGGACCGCTGGCACGCCGCCGAACTCGCTGAAGCCGAACGTCGCTTCGCCACCGGAGCCGGTGACACGATCCAGCTCGGTCTCTTCGCCGACACCGGACACGGCGCCTTCCACACTGTCGACGAAGCCCGTGCCGCCGTCGACGCCGAATTCGACCGACGCCGCAAGGCGCTCAGCCGCGGCTTCCAGGTCGCCGAGGTCACACCCGGCGAACCGGTGGGCTGCATCGTGTGCGTGGAGGTTCCGGCATGCTGAACATCACCGTCGCCGGCACCACCCTGTCGACGTACTACCTCTCCGACCCCGCCCTCTTCCTCCGCGAGCAGCGCGACCGCATCGGAGCCGAAGACGCCACCGATGGCATCCGCCATGCCAAGCGCGAACTGCGCCGCCTGGTCGCCGACATCGACGAGACCAGTGCCACAGGTGACACGCGCAAGCGGATACTCAGCTGGCTCTCCTGCTTCGGCTGGACCTTTCCCGGCAGCCTCCCTGCCATAGAGGAACCTGTCCTCGGCCGCACGCACGACACGAACCATGAGTCTGCGCACGGGGACCTCGTCTCCGTGCTCATCACCCCGCCTGGTCAGCACCTGGACGCATCCCCCGCCGGCCGCCGGACTGGCAAGCTGCGGCCCCAGCGCCAGGCCGAAGTGTGTGCGCGCGAGCACCGACTCCCCGCGGTCCTGCTCAGCAACGGCACCGAACTGCGGGTGATCCGCCGCGACCCGGGGCTCGGCGGCGAGGCCAGTTACCTTTCGGTCGATCTGGCCGGCCTGGCCGAACTCGGCGATGACCACGAGTGGCGCATCCTGTGGGCCTTGCTGCGCCCCGAAGCGTTCATCCCCGATGAATCGGGCGAATTCCTGTGGAAGCGCGTCGAGGACGCCAGCTCCGACGCCGCCACCGCCGTCAGCGAGAACCTCTCCGGCGGTGTCCGCAACGCCATCAGTGCCATCGCCAACGGCGCCCTGCACCACTGGCGACAGCACGACAAGTCAGTCCCTGAGCCTCGTCCCCTCTTCGCAGACGCCCTGAAGATCGCCTACCGACTTCTATTCGTCGCGTACGCCGAAGACCGCGGCCTCCTGCCCATCGGCACACCTTCGTACGACCGCGGATACTCGCTGCGCGCCCTCCGCAAAGACATCCTCACCGCCGACGCAGCCTGGGAACCCGACGGCGGCTTCCTCTGGAGCTCTCTGCGTGCTCAGTGGGCCCTGTTGCGCGACGGCATCGACGCCGGCGAACTCCAGATCACGGGCTTCAACGGCGGCCTCCTTGACCCGGCCAAATGCCAACTGCTTGACGACCCAGACCTGAGCGTTGGCGACACGTTCGTCCGAGACGCCATCGACGCTCTCTCCTGGACCGAAGTAGAACGCAGCAAGAACAAAGCCTCCGTCGGACGTCGCTCGGTCAACTACCGCGAGCTCGGCGTCGAACAGCTCGGCAGCATCTACGAGGGCTTGCTCTCATTCGAACCTCAAATCGCCGACACCCCGAAAGTTCTCGCCCGCGTTGGCCGTGGACAGTCCGCCTTGGTACAGGTGCTTGACGCCGACCGACTGCCCGAGAACGCCGAATGCATCGAGTCCTACGCCACCGGCACCTTCTACCTCTTTGAAGCCAGCGGCCAGCGCAAGGGCTCCGGCTCCTACTACACCGCACGTCCTCTTGCACACTTCGTCGTCGGCGAAACCCTCCGTCCCCTCGTCCAGGACGCGACTCCCGAGGACATCCTGAACCTGCGTATCTGTGACCCTGCCATGGGCTCCGGAGCCTTCCTCGTGCCCGCTGTACACCAATTGACCGAGGCATACGGCGAAGCCCTGGCTCGGGCAGGCGAGGCACTCGACCACAAACTCGACGATGCCGAGCGCGCCGAATACCGCCGCCTGATCGTCGAACGCTGCATCTACGGCGTGGATCTCAACCCCATGGCCGTCGAGCTCGCCAAAGTCTCTCTTTGGCTAACCACTGCAGCAGCTGGGAAGCCCCTGTCCTTCCTCGACGCTCATTTGCGCTGTGGCAACGCTGTGATCGGCGCCGGAATCGATAAATGGGATGGAGTCCCATTGCCGGCCCAGGGCGGCCGGGTCCAGCGGAAAGCCAACACCTTTGACGAGCTCCAGGACTCTCTATTCGCAGTAGAAGAACCCGATCTTTCCACTCTCGTACGGGTACGCGAGAAATTGGCACACGATCCCTCTGAGGATCGCCTGCAAGTCCGCACCAAGGAGCAGCGTTTTACACAACTCCTTGATAGCGACGACTTCACCAGGCTGCGCACAATGGGGGACTGGTGGATTGCCCCATTCTTCTACACCGAACAACTCAAGAGTAATTCGGGACAATGGCTCGCCGGACACGACAGCATCAAACACGGCGAAGACCTGCTAAGCGGACAAGCCAAAATCCTAGACCAGACCCGTACAGATATCCGCCCTTTCCATTGGGAAGTAGAATTCCCTGAGGTATTCTTCGGCACCGACGGCGAGCGACGCACTAACGCCGGATTTGACGCCATGCTCGGGAATCCGCCTTGGGAAGGCATCACCTTCAAAGCAGCCGAATTCTACGGGCGCTTTGATCCTTCATATTCCCTCTTGAAAAAACAGGCAGAGCGCAGCCTCCGGCAAAGCGAACTCGACAAGCAGCCAGAGATCGAGTCCGCCAAAACCGATGAGGAGAACAGGCTCGACGGCGTCAAGGCATTCATCAAGTCCTCCGGCGAGTACACAATGTTGTACTCGCACGGGATCGCTTTCAACTATTACCGCACCTTCCTCGAAAAGACAATCTCCCTCCTATCGCCTCAGGGACGACTCGGACTGGTCATCGATTCAGGCGTCTCGTCTGATGTATCCACAGCGGAGCATCGTCGCGAACTTCTCGATCGGTTCACCATCGACCGCTTCGTTCTATGCGATAACACTAAGGGAATTTTCCCCATTCACCGAAGTGAACAATTCCTACTGCTCGTCGCCGGCCGCGGCGGCCCCACGGACCCGCTACCCTTTGCCGCAGATGTCTCCGAAGTCGACCATCTACTCGACCTGGAGGCCCGAGGTCTACCAATTTCACGCGCAACACTTGAAGCACTTGATCCTGAATCGCTTGCTGTTCCAGATGTCAGAGATCCCGCCCTGCTGGAGCTAATGGAGGCGATCTACAAGGACCGCCCGCTTTTCCTTGACAATATGCCTGCGGGCGGATGGAAAATTGAGTGGGGGCGCGAATTCAACATCTCCGACGATCGCGCCCATTTTTCTCCTGATGGCGCCGGAATGCCAATGCGGGACGGAAAAGACATCCACCAATACGTCCACGATTTTGCGGAACCGATCAATCGACTCAAGGAAGAGGTCGGCGAAGCTGCGCTAGTAGGTCGGGCCCGGAAGCGCGCAAAGATGAAGGATGTTCGATCTAGGCATCGCTCCCAGGGGGAAGGGTTCTTGCGCACCGCGGGCCCTCGACAGGGAACACTTGAAATTCCTGCCGACTCTTACCGCCCATGCCTGCGCAAGAAAGCACGTGCAGGCGATGAACGCACCTTGATTTCTGCAATCGTGCCTCCGGGAACAGCAGTAACCGAGATGCACTTCTTCTACCGTTCCGCGTTCGATCACGCGACGAACGGTTACCGTACGTGCTTGGACTCGAAAGCGATGGTGTTCATCGTTGCACTGCTGAACAGCCTGACACTGGATTTCATCGTCAGGAGAAAAGTGTCAAGCACTGTCAGCAAAGCAATCATGTCCACCCTCCCTGTGCCTGACGTCCCCCTTGGCCAAGGAGACGGCGCTGAAGTAGTTCGTGTATCCGGGCGCCTCACATGCCGTACCCCGGAGTTCCGTGAGCTAGCAGAAGCGCTCGGCGTGGAATGCGCCCCGCTAGCCAAAGATGAGGAGTGCAGCCTCCGAGCGGAACTAGATGCCCGGGTAGCCCGTCTCTACGGATTGTCGGCAGCGCAGCTGGAGTTGATCTTGACCGACTTCCGGCAGAGCGCTGACACAGTGGGGAGCCCTGTGCGGCCTGGCGAGGAGTACAAGCAGCTTGTGCGGGATCACTTCGCGCGCCTGGCTGGCTGATCTTCGCCGTCGGTGCAGGCGGCGTTGTCAGTGATCCGCACTACGCTCCATGTTCGAGTGCATACATGGGCCTCTCCTAGCGGCAGGTCCACGTATGCAGTCGAGTGACTAACAACGCGCGTAGGAGGAGCACGGGATGAACCCGCTGGAGTTGGCCGACCGGTTGCGTGAGGACTATCGGCGGTTCACCTGGACCACCTACCCGATTGCCGATCCCGGCCTGCGCTCCCGCCTGGAGCGGATGGTCGATGAGGATTCCCTGCTGTGGAACGGCCCGTACCTGTCCGTGCAGCCGCGCTATCGGCTGGACGCGACGCTCGCCGAGCTCGCTGCCCGCGTCGGCCTGCCGACGGAGATCACCGGGGCGTTCCCACGGGTGGAGCAGTTGTTCACCCACCAGGTCACGGCGATCGCTCGGATCCGCCAGGGCCAGAACACCCTGGTGGCCACAGGTACTGGCTCGGGTAAGACCGAGTCTTTCCTGATCCCGGTCATCGCGCACGCCTTCGACAACCGGCACCGGCCCGGAGTTAAGGCCATCGCCCTTTACCCGATGAACGCGCTGGTCAACGACCAAGAGGACCGCGTGCAGGACGCCTGCGAGAAGCTCGGCCTGACCTACGGCGTGTACACAGGGGCCACTCCGCAGCACGAGCGGACGCGGATGCAGGAGATGCCGCCGGACATCCTGCTCACCAACTACTCCATGCTGGAGTACATCCTCACGCGCCGGGATGACCGGGAACTGTTCCGCAACGGCGTGCTGCGCCATCTGATCCTGGACGAGATCCACACCTACCAGGGGGCGCTGGGCACCGAGATCGCCGGCTTGGTACGACGGCTTCGCGGCCACGTCGATGACGATGGCCTGGTGTGCGTAGGATTGTCCGCGACCGTGAGCGCCGGGGGCGATCACGATGTGGACCTGCGGCGCACTGCGGAGTTCGCCAGCAGCCTGTTCGCCGCTGCGTTCGACGTGGACGCCATCGTTGAAGAGACGGCCATTCCGCAGCCGGAACCGGACCGCAGCGCGATCGGCCCAGCTCCTGATCGTGATCTGCTGCGGCGCGCCCTGGCCGACGGCGGGGACACTCAGCGTCTACAGGCGGCGCTCGGTGACCCGCAGGCCAGCCCGGTGCTGGACCTGCTGCGCGCGCATCTGGCACACCCCAGCACGGTCGACGAACTCGTGGAAACCCTAGCGAGCCTTCCACAGCGCGTAGGAGCCGACCGGGATGCCTTGGAGGATGAGGTTGCCGGATGGCTGCTGTTGGGCGCCGACACCCACACCGCGGCGGGCCCGCCCGTCCTTGAGGCCAAGGTCCACCTGTTCCTGCGCAGCCTGCCCACCCCCGTACGCTGCGTCGGCGAGGCCGAGCACCTGCTGCTGGACGGTGCAACCGTCTGCCCCCATGCGGACTGCGGCGCGCAGGCCACGACGTCGCTGGGCGTATGCCTGGGCTGCGGCCAGGACTACGACCTGGAACGCGATGATCCCCACGGCCCGGTCACCCGCTACGTCGCCCGCCGCCTTACGGCCGAGGACCCCCTGGAGCTGCCGCGCACAGGCAATCGGAACTGGTACCCAGCGCGTCGGTGCACGCGCTGCGGCAAGGACGGCAACGGTGCAACCTGCCTTGGCTGCGGCACCGCCACTCGCGAGGTTTCCGTCGCCGTCCCCGAGCCCGAACGTCCACTGACACGCTGCCTGGTCTGCGGCTACCAGCGATCGTCGCACGGCGCCGTGCAGGAATTCACCGCCCGCACTGCCGCGGCCGTCACCGCCGCCGCGTTCAGCCTGCACACTGGACTGGCGGCACAGAGCGACGACGAGATGTTGCGTCGGCTTCTGATCTTCGCCGACTCGCGGCAGGACACAGCCTTCCAGGCCGGCTATCTGCGCGACCGTGCCCGCGCCGTACAGGTGCGCCACCTCATCGTGGACAGCGTCACCGGCCGCGTGCGTGCCGGAGATTCCGCCGCGAGTTTCAACAGCCTTGTCGAGGATGTCTTCCGGCGCGGTCAGGAGTCCGGGCTCTACGAGGATCCGGCGGGCAAGGACGCCCGTCGGCGCGCCCTGCGTGTGTGTGAATGGGACCTGCTGGGCGAGATCGCTAGCGATGAACGGCGCCCCCCGACGCTGGAACGCCTGGGCCTGATCACGGTCGGCTACCCGGGCCTGGAGACCCTCAGCGACGAAGCGCTCAAGTCGATCACCGACATCCTCGGCGGCGACACGACGGCGGCCCGGTGGCTGCTGGCGCGCATGCTCGACCTGGTCCGCACCCGTGGCGGACTCGGCCACGATCTGCTCAACAAGCGCCTGGACGCGAAGACTGAAGCCGAACTCATCGACGCCGGCGCCACCATGGGCATGGGTCACACTGTCACCGGCTACGGGGAGACCACCATCACGGTGGCCGGAGCCAACCCCTTGTCCTTGGGTTACAGGGGTGCCGCCGCCCGCCTGGTGAAGACTGCGTTCCCGCTGGTGACCAACTCCGACACCCGCGAGCGCGGTGTACGCATGGCCGTGGATCTCTTGGCCGAGCACGATCTCCTTGCCAGCACACAGGTCGGCACCGGCCGGTCCCGGATTCAGCTGCGTCAGGTCCCGCCCCAGGCCATGGAGGTGCGGCCCGCCTCGGACACGATGTACCGGTGCGGCGCGTGCCGTGCCGTGCAGCCCGGCCCCTCACCGCAGAGCAAGTGCGCCACCTTCAACTGCAAGGGCACCATGGCTCCCTGGCAGGGCGATCCGGACGACCATGAGCGGGTGCTGGCCGCCAGCGACGCGCCCCTCATCGTCAAGGCCGAGGAACACTCTGGCCAGGTGCCGCTGGAGAACCGGGAAGACATAGAGGAACGGTTCAAGGACGGCGGCCTCAACCTGCTGGTGTGCACGATGACGCTGGAACTGGGCGTGGACCTCGGCCAGCTCCTCGCCGTCATCTTGCGCAACGTGCCGCCGCGCCCGAGCAATTACGCCCAGCGCGCTGGCCGCGCCGGCCGCCGCGAGGAACGGGTCGCGCTGATCGTCACCTTCGCCGGAGGCATGCCGCACGACAGTTACTACTACGCCCGCCCCGTTGAGATGATCCGCGGTGCCATCCGCCCGCCTGCCTTTCTGCTGGACAACCAGCGCGTCCTGCAGCGCCATGCCCGTGCGATGGCGCTTGAACTGTGTGGCCAGAACCTTCCTCAGTGGATGCGTGGCCTGGTCACCGAAGACGCGGACGGACAGCTGCAGGGCATCGACGAGGTCAAGACCGCCCTCGCTGAGGGGCGGGATCGCATCTCAGCCCGGATTCATGCGGCCTTCCGCTTCGGCCTGGCTCCGGATGACCTTCCCTGGCTCACCGAAGACTGGGCCCGCATGGTGGTCGACAACTGGATCACGGACCTCAACGAGGCCGTCGGGTCCTACCGGCTCCGGCAGAAGAGCCTGCTGGAGGAATGGACCCAGGCGACGAGCAAGCCGGGCAACAAGGAAGCCTCCCGCGCCGTCAGCAGCATCAGTGCCAGCCTGGAAGCCATGCGCAGCGGTGACCGCATCCGCGCATATGTGCTCTCCTATCTCAGCAACGTCGGGTTCCTGCCCTCCTACGCCTTCCCGACCGACACCACCACGCTTTCCCTACAGCGTGAGACGGCCGAACTGTCCCAGGACTCCGTTCAGGCGCTCAAGGACTACGCCCCCGGCCAGCTCGTCTACGCGCGCGGCGACAAGTGGCTCGTCGACCAGGTCGACTTCCGTCGTGCCAACCTCGTCAACGCCGACGGCGTCGGCGCGCTGGACTCCATCAACCTTTGCAACCGCTGCGACACCGTCAACGATTTCACCAGTGCGCACTGCCTGTCCTGCGACAGTGACGACATGACCCCCCAGCACAGCGTCCCGATGCGGGCGATGCGTGCCTCTCGCCGTCAGCGGATCTCGGCCGACGAAGAACACCGGTCCCGTTCTCCCTTCGAGGTCACACACCACCTCGGCGCCCCCAACACCTCCGAGACATACCTGTTCGAGCGCGACGGACTCGTGCTGCAGTGGGAGCGCGGCGCAGAGCTGACCATCCTGAACCGCGGCCGCATTGCCCGAAACCAGAGCAACAGCGAGCGGTTCATCGTGTGCACCAGCTGCGGACTGTGGTTCGACGCGATCCCTGGCCCTGACCCCACCCGCGCCCAGCGGGATCGCCAGAAGTTCCACGACACGATCTGTACCAACCACCAGCTCGTCCCCAGCATCCTGCAAGTCGAGCGGCGCGTGGACTGCCTGCAGGTCCTCCCCGACTTGGAAGCCCTGGACATCCGCCCGGACAACCTGGAGGAATTCCTCGCCAGCACCCGCGCCGCCCTGGACCTGGGCTGCCGCGTCATCCTCCAGGCCGGCGACGACGAAGTGGCCGGCTTCGACTGGCCCCGACCCGACCCGAACAGCGAAGACGCCACCTTCCGCCTCGCCGTCTTGTACGAAGAGGTCCCCGGCGGCGCTGGCTACCTGCGTCAGCTCGCCGCCCGGTTCGGTGAAGTCGCCGCCGCCCTCGTCCCGGTCCTCGACGGCTGTTCCTGCGAGCGCTCCTGCTACGCCTGCCTGCGCTCCTATGGGAACCAGCGCGAAGAGGACCTGCTCGACCGCCGCATCGCCGCCGATTTCCTGCGCCGCTTCGTCAATGCGCCGGATGTCGATGGCCGCCGGGTGCCCAGCTACGCCGATGCCTTCCACGGCCGCCCCCGCTCCGCCATCGAACGGCGCCTCGCCATCGCCTTGATGACGGCAGGAGTCCCGCATGGCGTGGCGCAGTACGCGTGGGGTGACCGCGGATCCACCGACGGCACGCCCCGTCCGGTCACTATCGCCGACTTCGCCTGGCCGGATCAGAAGGTCGCTGTCTTCTGTGACGGCTGGCAGCACCATCACACCGCCGAACGTCAGGCATCCGACAAGGTCAAGCGCGACACCATGCGCGCTCAGGGCTGGACTGTCCTGTCTTTCTGGGGCGGTCAGATCGTCCGCGACGCCGAGCGGTGTGCTCAGAATGTCTTGGCGCATCTGGCTACCGAAGCCTGACCGAGGTACCTGTTTCCGGGGAGGCCACCCCCGCCGGCGGCCTCCCCGGAAGCATCCGGTTTACGGGTGTCGGGGCGTAGGCCAGTAGGCGGCGAGAACCAGCGGAACGTTCTCTCCGACGGCCTCTGCCAGGCCCAGGGCCAGAGCCAAGTCATCGAGAACACGTGCTACCGGCTTGACGATTGTTCGGGTGACGGACGTTCGCTCGCCAAAACCATGGGCATAGTGCGGATACCCATCGGAGCCGAACTTGGCATCGATGACCCATTTAACCTCCCCCTGCAAACGCGATAGGAAATATGTGACGGGTGCATCCCTGTCAACGGTATTGAGTTCGAGCTTGGTATAGAGGCCGACCACGTGTCCCAGCACACTGCGCCCCTCTCTCTGAGTCATGAGCAACACCGTCACCCGCCATATTCTTGCGTCGGCGTCCTCACCGAGGATCACATCGTGGTGCGCGGAAGTTGGCATTTCAGGCAAGCAGTCTCCATCGTGGAATTTTCAGAAGGCGCCGCATGTGCGATCGACGGGGCTTCACGGTGTCGTACCTTGACATGGTTCGCCTAGGATTCCAACGCGTAATAGCCTCAATGTCATCTGCCTGCAGCGAACTTGAGGTTCAGTTACTCGATGCGGCTTCGCCATAACCGAGAGCAGCACCAATGCCGAGTGGGAAGCTGCTGGCGCAACGATCGATAAGCTCAAGCCGCGAGGAGCCCCTCGAGGAGGGGGCATTCCGCTGTACGCGCAGTACGCCCTGGCAGCCTCTGCCGAGCAGAACATATTGCGGTTCGCTCTCGCACAGGACCTTCAGCAGACCCGGCGACCGGTCCGCGAGGAGGTCGATGACTGTGGTGTAGGCGTGGGCGGCGCCCGACCGATATACCGAAACCAGTGGCGATCTGGGCCAGGGTGTCCTGCTCGCGCAGGTACAACCAGAGCGACCAACGCCCGTTGGTGCGGCAGAAGCTTGCAGCGGCGGTCACCCTTACGGGTGACGATGAGCATGGAGAGCCACTCGACCAGCGCATGAGGCAGGTCGAGTGCGGCAGAATATGGGACCAACGAGGCACCTGCGCTGACGAGTTGGTATGTCGAACACCTCCCCAAACGGCACGAGAGCCTTGTCCGTTGCGCACCCCCACCACGCACCGGCGCCGACGGCGATGTTGCGGATGCCGGCGGGCGGAGGGCTCCGATCGCGAGGTTTCTGCAGGTCGCCATCGCCTGGGGTGCGTTCCCGGTCCGCAACTGGGAAGCGTCCTCGGTGAAGGGAACGTCTTAGACGTGGTGAAGGGCCTCGACCGCCCAGTGCCCCGCGGACCAGTTGGGCGAGCCGGGCGGGTGGGCCGCCAACACGGCCGCCGCGAGCACATGAGCGACATCATCCAAGCAATCGCGGGACTGCTCTCCCACCAGCAAACCGCAACGATCGGCTGCAGTAGGCAAATATGAACACGCCGGTGAGTCCACGGCTTCGACGCGCCACCGCCAACCATGCACGGGCTCGCAAGCCGTCAGATCGCCACGTCCGGGGCGGGGCGAGCCAATGCGCGAGCCAGTCTCCCGCTCCGGGGAACGAGAGCCCAACCTCTAACCCTCCACGTTTCCAGACTGATGTTGCAGGAAGCTGGGGTCGACTTCAATGTCTCCGGTAAGACGCCATGAGCGGCGCTCATAGGCCAAGTCCCCAGTCACGGTGAAGGGGAGCTTCTGACGGTAAGCCTTAATGGCCCATTCGTGATCTTCGCCGGAGAGGTTGGAGTGGACAAGCCGCTGTTTACCGTTCACGTCGGCGGTCAGGACCACCGATGCGATCTCTTCCCCGCCAGCCGGTGCGTTTTCACGACTCAGTGTCTTGACGAAGCCACGCAGTGTCACTCGCCGAGGCGGTTCCTCTTGGCGGATGAGCCGCTCCCTGACACGTGGGAGTTCGGACATCACGTCGCGGTCAAAGCTCACCGTTGCCAGCCCAACATCCGGTCGAGGCTCGGCAGCTGCCCACTCGAAGGACAGATCGACTTGCCGTAGGTGATCGGCTTGCGTGAGGTCTTCGATCGACTCGACGAGGTTGGCGCTGACCCCTTGGCCCGCAGGGTCGTCGAGGACGCTTGCATCCCATTCCTGGGTTAGCCGCCGCGTAGTCTCCAAGCCGCGCGCCAGGGTTTCCATGACCCTCCGGGAGAATGGCTTGATCACGTTCATGTCTGAGCTATCGGGTGGTGCGGGATCACCCAATCGGGTGACGACCGTGAAGACGAAGCTTCCCCGCTTGGTGTGGGCGAGCCGGACGTCATCCTCGAGGAAGTCGCTCACGCTCGCCGGCCGGCGGCCGCGCTGTGGGTGGCTGGGGTCAGCCGCCGTTGTCGCGGCGGCCCGCATCATCCGCAGAAGGGCCTGGAGAGACTTTTCGGCCTGACTGAACGGAATGGTGCCGTCGATCATGTTCTGATCCAGCCGGACAAAGAACAGGTCCGCGCGCGTGGCGATGATCTGTTCGTAGAGCCTGACGGCATCTAGTGCGTGAATGTGCCCAAGGGAGATGAGTGCATCACGGAATCGCTGGGTGAAGTCGGTGTAGTCAGTCGCGAGAGGAAGCATGATGCGTCCCTTGTCACCATCGGGACCGGGAAGACGCCAGACTTCTTTCACGTGGGGCAGCTGCGCTTCCAGCTGCCAGCTGTGCGCCGCCAGGAACTGTGCCACGGCGGGGGGGGTGAGGTTGGCTGCAGCATCGGCGTAGTCGTCGAGCGTTGAGGTGCTCACCGCGGACCCTCCTCGATGTCGCCGATGGCCTTCATGATGCCAAGAAGCTGCTCCCCGACGAAGAGATTACCGCGAGGTAGGTGAACCGTTTTCGTGCCAGCCCCCGCATCCGCTTGAGGGAAGGTCTCTGCGGCCTCCCAGTACATACGCCCTTCCGCGATCAAGCGATCTTCGTTCACCGTTACCCAACCTGCAGCGTCCTCAGGGAGCAGAAGCACTCCCAGATACGCACGAATGTAACGCTTTGGCCTCGTCAGCTTGCGGTACGGCTTGGCCTTCATGGGCCAAGCCATGTGCGTTTCGTTCAGGTACCTGCGTTGGGTCGTCGCCTTCAACTGCAGCTCGAATTCCACACCGCAGTAGCGCATGTAGTCAGCCGACGAAGTGAGGGTGAGATCAACACCCTCATAGTCAGTGTCGTGCGTCTTCACGGCGCACCCCGCCGCGTAGGTGACCAGGCGGGTGAATGCGAGGCTGATGTTCTCCTGCCGTGCGGTCATCGGCAGCTGTCCATCCACGAGGTCTCGCTCGTCGCTCATCCGCGCATCAACTTCGTCATCGTCTGCTGCATCCACTGTAAGGAGCCCCCTCCCCGTCGGCAGACGCCGAATGTAGCTCCTAGCCTGGTTGCCCGCTAGGCGGAAGCGGACATGGTCACCGAAAAGTGTCACACTCACGGATCTGCCCCTCCGGCGGCATCCTGGCCGGGACCACTCGCCTGCGCGCCCCTCCCCTCTAGCGTGCACGTGGATGCGCACAATCGCCCGTCTGATGACCCATCAGAACGAGCGTCAAGATGCCTCGCCGAGCGTCACTTTAGCGTCAAGATATCGCCCGTGACGCCCACACCGCACATATCGCACACCATCCAAACCCGCAGGTCAGGCAGCCTTTGCGATGGGTTCAAGGATCGCGACGCACTTCACGTGGTGCGTCATCGGAAAGACGTCGGCTTCCCACTGAGGGGTCGAGCTTGAGCCCTACTCAAGCAGAGCCAGGCTCACGCCTGGCGCTCATCCGCTCGACGCCAGGCTCCTGCCCCGCCCTCGCAGGCAGTGACTCAACGTACTCTTGGCAGCGAATCCGGTGGCACGAGGTCCTGTGCCACCGCGCCCGCCGCAACGGCACTTCCCGGGGAGGATCTGGGGAGTCTCGACGGTCTTGGGGAGCGCGTGGGGAGAATCGACCGCGTAACGCAGCACGATCCCGAAAGAGCTGAAAGACTTATCCGTGCAGGTCAGGGGTGGGTACAGCCGCATCGGTGCAGGTCAGCGCCACCCGGTAGACAACTTCATGACGTACGTACCGAGGTCGTCGGCCTCGACGATCCCGGGGAGAGAGCCACCCTCACGCAGGGGGGTGACATAGCGGGTCGCGATGACTTCAGGAAGCATTCCGCCAGATTATATGGGGATGCGGCCTTTGAATTAACGGAGAGCCGGGTTTCGCCGCCCGACCGCTCGGAGCCTGTACCGGCCCTGGGGAGTCCGAGCCCGAACCCACTCGCCGGATGCCTCAGGTCAGCGGCGTACCGATCGCGGCTCGACCTCTGTCCCCCCGCTTCCGGCACGAGAGGAGCGTAGCGGTCCAACGTGATCGTCCGAGACGAAGGACCGAGCCACCGCGACAAGGTCACCAAACCCGCCAGACTCCAGCAGCACCGGAGCATAGGTGTGTCGGAGCGCATGAGAGCCGTCCTTCGGCGCTGCCACCCACTGCAACGTCCCCGCGCCTGATGCCTGAGGCGGGATGACGCCCGGCCTTCCCGAAGGCCGGCTTACAGGTGCAGGTGGTCCAGGTGCTCACCACCACGGCATTCTGCCGGCTGCTTGCGAGGAGCGGGATGCCGGGAGGGACCCGGTGCATGTGGTCCTTCAGCTCTTCAGCGACGGATGCGGGCAGTCCACGGAACGGGACCTGCCCCTCCGGAGGAGCGAGGTACAGCTTCGCCGGCAGAGACCGCACCGAGCTACCTGACCGGACCGAATCACGCACCGACCAACCTCAACGAAGAATCTTGGAGGAGCCGAACGCACTACGGCCCTCAAGAGGTGCGTCATCGAACTTGTGCACGACATTGCCGCCCCAGCCGTTCTGCCGGGTCACTTCCGATCGGCGACACCACCCCTTGACGCAGCCGACGAGGGCCTATGATACGTCAACTGGATTTCATGGCAGCGTACTTACTTGTACGAGAGGTGCAGGTGAACGAGTCGGAAGCACTTGCTGCAGCAGTCGCGCGAACGTGGCCAAGCGTGCTGGAGATGATTGCCCCATGTGAACTCAACGCCTTTGAATCGAACGTACTGACGGCTCTGCGGTCTCTGGAGGGCAGCGAGGAGCCGGACTCCGCACCCCTCCGGTACGAGTTGGCCGCACTCTTCGACGGCGACCCCTCGCTGCGTCAGCGCCTGCTGGAGGAGTTCAATGCCCTGGATCCGGGCTGGGAAAGCAGCGGGTCCAACGGATCGCTGCCAGGATCCGTCGCCTACCTGCGGTCCTTGATCGTTCCAGTCTTCTTTGCCACTGACCGGGCGCGTACTTCTGACAACGCGGGGGAGGTTGCCTTCGGAGGGTTGCGGGGCGAACTGACCTACGGCAAGACCTTGATCGGGATACCGGACGACCACCGGATAGGAACCTTGGAGAAACCGCGCCCTTTCCGGCTGCGATTCCGCGCCTCTCCCGCCAAAGACGTGCTGGTGGGTTCCACATCCCAACGTGACCCGAACGGTTTCGCGGAAGAGGCACGGACGCTGCTCAGCCATACTCCGGACAAGCAGGCGTTGATTTTCGTCCACGGATATAACGTGGGGTTCTCTGACGCTTCTGTTCGCGCCGCTCAGATTGCCTACGATCTTAACTTCTCCGGCTGTACGATGCTCTACAGCTGGCCCTCGCGGGGCGGGGTCCTCAGTTACCGGGAGGACGAGAACAACGCGCGATGGACCGTTCGGAACTTCCAGGAATTCCTACGCTTCGTGCTGACTGAAGCCGGCGTGGAGGTTGCTCACATCGTTGCCCACAGCATGGGCAACAGAGTGGTGGCCGAGGCACTCGCCCAGTTCGACACGACCATGCTGCCGGAGAGTTCCGGAAGGCTCGGCGAGGTGATTTTCGCAGCACCCGACATCGATTCCAGTGTCTTCAGGCAGCTCGCGCCTGCCATTGTCGAGCAGGCGCGGGGCTGTACGCTTTACGCCTCCTCCAAGGACCTGGCACTGAAGGTGTCGTACAAGCTTGCAGGCTATGCCAGGGCCGGTCAGTCGGGTGACGGCATCGTGGTGGTGGACGGGGTCCACACCATCGACGCCACCGGACTCGACACCGGCCTTCTGGGCCACTCGTACCTGGGTGATCGCCGGTCCATCCTGTCAGACATCTATTCGCTGCTGAATCATGGTCATCACCCGTCCCAGCGCTTCGGCCTGAAGGCAGTGCAGGCATCACATGGACCTTACTGGGCCTTTCAAGCGGATAAGCGATAGTAGGCAATACGGCGCTTACCGGCCGATTTCCCCCTACGCCGAGTAGGCTCGTGGAACAGTTGCGGAAGCCGGGGAACTGGAGGGGATCGGTGGACGAGGCACCCCACTTCGTGGACCGCGATCCGTTTGATTGGCGTCTACCGGAGTCCCAGAGGCTGAAACAGCTGCTGGCTGATTCCTACTTCCGGCTGTCCCCGGTAGTCGTGATGGCGAACCAGGCAGGCATCGACATGCCGTCGGTCAACTGGGACGGTGCACTGTCGACCGTCTGGCACGACCTCATCACCAAGGCCAGCCAGCAGGGCAGGCTGAGAGTCCTGCTCAGCCAGGTGGAGGCTGGTCCGGACACGGCGGTAGCTCGCAGGCTCAGCGAGCTGCTGGAGTCCTGGAGCTCTCCCGAGGTCAGGACCGCGACAGCCGGTCCACCTAGCCTCCGGGCCTACCGGTTGCCGGTCAACTGGATTCCGGACGGCGATCCATGCCCGATCGGTGATGCCTACTTGGCCGATTTGGGTGCCTGGCTGTGCCTGGATCGGGGACCGACCACCACTGTCGTGGCGGCTCGCTCCGGTACTGCGTGGGCGGAGGCGCTCACGGAACTGGAGCAGGGGGCGATCCGCCATGGCGCAGGAGCGGCTCGGGACTTCCCCGAACGCGAGTGGCTCGGAGTCCAGGCTGATGAAGCAGAGTCAGCGCTACAGAACCCGTCGGAAAGCACAGCCATACCAGGGTTGGTGGTGCACTGGTCGGCAGAGACGTATCCGGACGGCCGCTCGGTCCGCGAGTTCCTTGACCGTCTCCGCTCAGCCGCACCGCAAACTCCTGTCCTCCTGGCCGTCGAGGCTGAGCAGGCCATCGACGCGATTACAGCCTCCACGCGTATCGGCCGCGAACTAGGGACCGGAAGGACCGGTGCACCTGTGGAGGTACTTGCGCACTCCCGGCCCGGGGATTCCGAAGGCAGGGCTCCCCTCACCGCTCCAGAGGCCGGCTCGGACCCGGACCCACACAGGCTCATGGCGACGGTGGCCGCGCAGATGGCCGGCCGTTCCCTGCCGCTGCCCCCGCATCCTTTCGACGGCAAGCCGCTGGCCGACAGCGACGACCCGAGCGCGGTGGCTGCCACCGTGGTGGAGATGCTCAATCGCAGCGCACCATGGGGCCCGCCAGACCAGGAGGCTCACGCCATAGGCCTCGTCCGCGACTACGCTCCCCGGTACTTCCTCCCGCTCTTGCGCCGTCATGCCGCTGCCCGGACCGGGCCCGCGCACTGGTCCTCCCTGTCCGCGGCCGCTGCGGTCGACGACCACATCACGGTCTGGCTGGAGCGAGCACACACAGTAGGACCGCCGTCCGGGGTACCACGTCTCCTACGGAGGAACACCACGGTCGAGGCCGTACTGCTGGGCCTGCTGCGCACTGGCGCCGATGAGGCTGACGCCTGGACGACCGCCGCCTCGAATCGATGCCCGGCGGCCTTCGAGGTCGCCAAGTTCCTGGCTTCGGACCGGCAGGCCGAGGAGTTCCTACCGACAGCCACCGCCGAGTCCGCCGTCGCGGCTGCCCGCGCAGGGAAGCACGAATGGCTGACCGCTGCCATCAGGGCCCCGGAGGCGTCCGCTGCCTGGTGGGCCGCACTCGGCCGCCGACCGCTGACAGAGCGCACCGTCGCCACGCTCGCCGCTCTCAGCGTGGAGTCGCGCCGGATAGCAGGCTTCACCTCGGACCAACGGGAGAATGATGCCGAATTCGCCGAACTCAGCGATCAGATGCGACGGGCCATGCGGCCGCCATTGCCGGCAGCAAGGGTAATCAAATGAGTTTGCTTGCGGACTGGTTCTTCTGCACGGAGATGTGGCTGTCTCCTGCCGACACACATGCTTTCCTCGACACTCTGACTGTCCTTCGCCGTCCGGACGCCGAACTCCCGGATGTCCTCGACGCGGCGGTCGCACTCGCCGCAGCACCCCCGTGGCTGCAGATGTACGCACTGCGCCCACTACTGACGGCGCACGGCCGCCTGGCCGAGAGTGCCGAGGCGAACACGGACGCCCATCTCGACACCGAGACGCTGCCTGATGCGAGCGAAAGGCCCAAAAGATTTCCCGGAGGGGACCGAGGTGAGCCCGCATTCGGTGACGCGGCGCTGGGGCGCCACATCGAGACCCTTTGTGAGGCGGTGCTCGCCTCGACCGACCATCCCCTCGCCGCACACCTGGGCAGACTTCTCGCGGCGGTTGTCCGGGATGACAGAGACGCGCGCGCCGCGCTGCTCAACGACATCGCGAAGCCATTGGCCGAGGAGCCCCGCAAGTTCCGTGGCACAGCAAGCAGTTCGCCCTATCATGATCTGAACGACCAGATCGTGCCCACGATCACGGTGTTCGCGTTGGCCGAACTGACACGGCGGCGCCCCACGTCCGCGACTCAGGACTGGTCCGGTGACAACGCGGTCCCGTTCGCCAAGGCCGCAATCCTCGGCGACTACGGCAGACTGGCACTGCTGGCTGCGGTCGATGCGGCCTGCCGCGCCGAGCCGCAGGCCCGAAACGAGTTGTGGCGGAACCTCTGGGGCGACGGCCGGGGCGCGCCCCAACTGCAGCCGGACCTGCTGGACGGATTGGCGCGACTGTGGTTCGGGAACCCGGACGCGGACGAGCGTCCGTCGGTCGCCGACCTGGAAGCCGAGGCGGTCACAGGTGAAGACCTTGCGCTCTGGAGCCAGAAGATCCGCCCGAGCGAGACGGCCACCGGGGAATTCTACGCAAAGCTGGCCGGCCGCACCAACGGACCCTGGAACGCTATGGCAGCTGTCCTGTGGCAGTCGGTCCTGTGGTCCCTCGCGGCCGAGGTCGATCCGCAGGAGACGGCGGCTCGACTGGCCCGCTGGTGGCAGGTACCGCGCCGAACACCAGACACACCGACTCGGATACACGTCGGCAGCCCGACGACACATGCCGCAGTCCATCTGACGCTCCTGCAGCAACTGAGCGGTTCCTCGATCAGTCCTGTCACGGTTGACGACGCACCGGTCAGCGAGACCGATCCGGAAGCAGGCTCTGCGGTCTGCTCCCCATGGATCGAGCGTTGGCACGATGGTTGGGACCACGAGCGCAGGAGGGGACCGGCTTTCCGGTCCGGGTTCCCGGGGGCTTCAGAGGCACTGCTCCGACTGCTGGCCGCCGGATCTCTGTCGGTCTCTCTGCTGGCGACGCTTCCGGCCGGTCACACGGACCACGACCACCTCACGGCGCTGGTCTTCCACGCCGTCGACGTGTTGCGGGACCAAGCCGCCCTGATCAGTTCGCTGGAGTCGGGCGAGTACGTCGGGGAGCACCATCTCGGCGCCGCGTCCGTCTCCTGGGTATGGCATGTGCACAGCATTCTCGACGGCGTAGGCACAGGTACGGACGCCCGGATCGATCCAAGGCTCCTCGCCGGCTTCGCCATCCGGGTGCTGGAAGACGACTCGCTGGTGGACTTGGACAGCAACGAGCAGTTCGCCCGGCTGGCCCGGCAGTCGATCGGAGCCATTTCCACCATGTGGCTTCGCCGTGCCTGGGTCAGCGCCAGCGCCATACGTCCCGAACACGGTCCTGGCCGCTGGTTCCTGGGCGACCCGCCCGACGCACTGCTCGTTCTGGTCGGCGCCCTCGACCGGCTCAGCTTGCTGGACAGGCATTACCGGGAGGTCAAACGGCAGGAGGGGCGCCGCCGCAAAGAGATCGACAAGATGTGGTCGCAACATCCGGAACACGGCGCCGGAAAGAAAAAGCGGAGCTACGGCGTAGCGCTGACGCGGGGTATGTGGCCGCCGGATCTGATGCCCGCGGCTCAGCTCTTGCGGGAGATCTCCCCCGCCGACTGGCCCGACCCGGTGGCGGACCGATGGCCACAACTCGACCTGGACTGGTATGGACAGCGCAACGGGCTGAAAAGGATCTATCAGGGTCTTCTGGGAGCGGCCGGCAACGATCCTGAGGCCGTGGCGGTCAACACGATCCGTTCGGAGCGGCTCCTGTTGTCTCCCCGACACGAGTTGCCGGTCTGGCGTGACGCAGCCTCCGATCTGGAGAACTGGACCCGTGTCGACAGCGCGCCGGTCACCATGCGCGTGCTGCGGCTCGCCGCGCTTCTGCAGGTCCCTGCCGAGGCGGGGGCGGACGAGTATCACGAGTGGATCGAAGACTGGCTCGACCGCATCCATGCGACGCACCAGGGCGCGCAGCTGTCCCTCGACGTACGAGCCATCATGATTCGCCTGATCGGACTGGGCACGCCGGACGCCGGGGCAGTATATGAGCGGCGACTGGCCTCGGTCCACGGAGCCACCGTGGATGCGATCTTGGAGTTCGGCTCGTCGACTCCACGCCACGTGGAGATGTTGCTCGACCATCTCACCGCAGTGGGCACGCTAGGCCAGGAAGCCACTGACCAGCTGCGACTGCGCGCGTTGGAGACGATCTATCGGCAACAGAACTACCGCACCACGCCCACGGAGCTCGGCAGTGCGTCCAGTTTACGTCGAGGAGACAGCGACTCGGCCCACCGCGCGCTGGCCGTCCGCCGGTTCTTGGCCGACGTTGCCGTCCCAGCTCAGCAGACTTCCGAGCGGGTGCCAATGTTCGAGCGGATCCGTGATCTGTGGGAGCGCACCCAGCTGCGGCCGTTGCTGCGCGGCCGCCGGGTGTCACTCGTGGACCGCCGCCGCGAGCGAGGAGAACGTGTTCCGGACCTGTTGGTCGCGGCTTCGGTGACCGACCGGTTCCGCGCACAGGAGGTCTCCTACCTGCTCGACGTGATCAGCCCGGACACGGGTCACGTCCCCGGCTCGGCCCGAGTGCACGACCTCTTCCGGAGCGGGCAGTACCGCCAGCGGATGATCGAACAGCTGGGCAGGCGCAGCCTCACCGTCTACGCCGTCGTAGCGGGAGCAGAGGACCGTCGGATCTGGCTCAATGCGGGGCTGGGCGCTCCGGCGGCATATGTCACACCGTTCGGCAGCCTCCCGCTGGTCCCCGGCGACGTCGTAGCCGCGGAGCTCCGCGGCAGGCCCGCCACCGTAGTCGGCGTCAGACAGCTCACACGCCCTCACCCGGACCCCGGGGAAGTGCGCACCGCCGAGGTCCACCTGGCTCGCCCATGGCTCCGGGTGATGGTCGACGGAGCGGAAGAGGGGACCTACCCCCGCGACGACACGGCAGCGGCGACCGCCGTCCGGATGCGATGGGATCCGGACCTGTCACGGACCTTCGCGGAGGACGACGAACGGTCGCTGACCGTGCCCGTGATCTGGAATGCCGATCTGATGCACTGGGTGCCGGTGGAGCGCTCGTTCAGCGAGCTGATCGTCGACGAACCGCAACTGGAGGGCGGCTCCATACGTCTGGTGCACGCGGGTCATGACTTGTTCGTCACTCGGCCAGGCCGCATGTACCGCCTCGCGGCCGACGACTGGCAGGATCCCGACGCCGTGGCGGCGCTGTTGGACGGGCAGGTCGGAGGTCTCATACTCCATGTGTCACGCGTCGATCCAGGCGGGCCCCGAGTGCGTCTGGACGGCAGCGACGACCGGAATGCGCGGTGGCTGCGGCTGTTCAACGGCGGCGAGCACGAGGTCACCGTCGCGACGAAGGACGCCAGCGCGTACAGGGTGACGGTCGATCCGCCGCCGGGCTTTCCTGAAACGGTCGTGGCCCGTGGAGCGGAAGGCGGCCCCCGGCGCGCGTACGTCATCGCGGCCCCATGGAACGAGTTCCAGGCCCGTCGCGCGCAGGTGTCGGTCACCCAGGTCCCGACCAGCACCGTGCCACACGCCCAGGACCCGACCTCGCAGCGGTTCGGGGAGGTGTGGGACCTCCAGGAGGGATCTTTGTTGACGCTCCGACGCATCATCTCTGAGAGCCTCGGGAGAGCCCGTGTCCTGGCGACCACCTCTGTTGGGATCGTAGTCCGGTTGGAGGCCGACTCCCTGACTCTCCTGGACCATCACCTGGTCGGAAAGGGTGCCACCGGACTGGTGAACGGCCGCAGCGTCGAGGTGGTCCGTGTGTACTGTCCGCGGCAGCCTCGGCCCAATGGCCCAGCCATATCCAACGAAGAACTCGCTGGACGTGTCCACACAAACGGTGCGGACCCGGGTAACGTGCGGCGAACGGTGGCCCTGGCCGAAACAGCCGAGGGTGTGATCGTCACTCGCGCCTCCCTCAAGGGGCGCGGTGAGGACACGATCTACGGGGCGTGGTGCCGTTTCGGACGCGACGTGCACTACGTCGAGCTTGATCAGGAGTCGCTCGGTGCCACTACCGTCGAATTGGTCGGCCAGACATTCACCGGCTCCCGCTCGGGGTCGAGCTGGACGTTCCGTTTCGCGCCTCGAGATGTCACTGTCCGTGCACTGTTCGAACTCGTCGAGGCCGACACCGAGGACACGGACTCAGACCTCTTCGTCGGCCATGACGGTTCCACCGATGTGTATCAGCGGATGTGGCAGCCAGTACTGGTGCTCCGCCGCACAGTAGTCGGCAGTGACCCGGTACGCCGTCTGGATCTGAACGCCGCCGATGTGACCCTCATCGACAACCGGACCGTCTCCGTGCGCACTGTGGCAGTACGGTCCCGTGCCACCAAGGCGACGCTGCTCGGCGGGTCCTCGTTCACCGGCAACCACGCCGATGCGGAGGTGAGGGGTGTGCGGCTGCAGCTGAGCCCGTCACGCACCGCTCGCCACGACCTGGTCCAAGCCCGCCGCACATTTCTCCTGAGCGCCCGGACAGCTCCGACGATCCGCCCGGCCCGGAGGGTCGACCATGCCGAGCGGTGGCGCAGATTCCAGTCCACGGGTCAGGAGCACGTGACCGGAACGGTCGGTGTCACCCACGTCGACATCGCGGGCGGACTCCGGCCGCCGGGACCGGATGGGTCCTACTCGGCGCGTCTTCCTCTGTTGCCCGGCGAGGAGCCGGCGGTCGCCGGCGTCCCCTACCTCAAGAGCGGGGCCCGAGTCCGTCTGGTGCCGCATGGCAAAGGCCACGTCGCCTCTTATACCACGGCGGTACCCAAGAGCGTGACAGAGTTCATGCACCTGATGCATAAGGAAGTAACCGAAGACGGCATCGGGCAGGCGTTCGATAATGCACTGCACTACGTGGGTCCTCCCACCGCAGATTTGGACGCGCACGTATTCGAGTGGGGGTACGGCTGGACCGTCGCGGTGCCGCCCGACAGGCTCCAGGTGGCCGGATCGCCTGCCCGAAGCGGGTTGCCGCCGCTTTTTCACGGAGATCGGGTCGCGGCCGCAGGCTTCGTGGCCGCTCCCGACGGCGGCCAACCCGTCATGGTGATCGCGTGGCGGGACGTATTCCCGCGGTATGTCACCCAGATCGTCGAAGAGCGGCGTCTCCAATACCTGCACCTGCTGGAAATCGAAGTCGGCCTGGACACAGGGACGCTGCGGGTGATGCGGGCGCAGACCGGCCGAGGACGAGGCGAGGAGCCGTTCCGTAGTGCCGACTGGGTCGCGTTCCCAGCTGCTTTGGACGACCAGAGCCGGGAACTCGTATTTCAGCGCTTGCGGGAAGCCGGTGAGTCCGGACTGGTACGTCGGCGAATCCTGGCCAGGTTCGACAACGACACCGCCATCGCCACCGGTGGCCGGCAGCGGCTGTTCCGGGCTGTCCGCGCCGACGGGGTCGGCCTGCGGGACCGGGATCTTGTCTTCCTGACCGCCCGACAGGTAGAGGTGAGCCCGAACGAACGAACGGTGATCTTCGGAATCCCTGATGCCCTCAATACCGACGGCTTGGCCGTCCGGGTCAATCGTCGGGAGTTCTCACACCGTGAAAGCACTCTGAAGCGACTCGTCGCCCATGGACTCAACGTGGAAGAGACTGAGATCGTGATGCTCGTCCGGGTCATTACCTCGTCGGGTGAAGATGCCTGGCGCGGTTCCGTCAGGGATGTCCCCGCGCGGGACCCGGAGACGCTTACAAGCTACTTGGGAAGCCGGAGTGGGCCGTGCTACGCGGTGTTCGGCCGAGGTAAGGACGGCATCGGCCGCCTGGAGATCGCCCCCGGCATCCTCTACAGCGCGATCGGCGTTTCCGGCACGGAATCGGCAGCGCCCGGCGCGGTGGTCCAACTCGTCCTCGACGCCGAGCGGCGTGTCGTGCTGACCACGGCGATCCCCGCCGACGAGTCGTACGTCAAAGCTCAGGGACGACCGGCCGTCGTTCTGCCCAAGTCGAACCTGTTGCGCAAGCAGACGGCGGCACGCGGCGTGATGCAGCGGGCATTTGTAGTGTCCGGTCTGCCCGACGTGCAGGCATCACCGATCGACGGAGCCGGTCCAGCGGTGCTGCAGGTCCCCCACCCCAAGATCTGCTGGGTATGGCAGCTTGGCGACGGAAGGTCCCGGCTGCGACTTCCCTCACCGGGCGAAGTGCGGATCGCCCGGGTGACCAAGCCTCTCCACGATCAGCCCGCGGCACTGCGGCCTCGAGCATTGCCCGGCGCGCAGCCGGACAGTCCCGTCACGGAACTACCCTGGGCTCGGATGTCCTTCTGCAACGTCTCCGCGTTCAGCATCGCCGCCGCCTGCAAGAGATACGCATGGCACCATCACGACAGCCGGACCGGCCACCTGAGCGGTCAGCAGGTTGTCGGACCGTACAAGGTGCAGCCCGGCACTGTCATGTCCGACGGTGTGTTCTTCGACGACGACGCCGGTTGGACTCTGCGGTACCGACCGGATCGCTTGGGCTCCTTCGGTTTTCCTGCCACTGAGTTGCTGGAGTCGATCGGCCAGGGCCGCAGTCTGGCAGTGGCCGGCGTGAGCGCCGACTGCAACGGCGTCTGGGTCGAACTCGGACCAGGCCGGCTGGCAGAGATCCGGGGCGCGCTCGTCACGACGGACAGGGGATTCGCGCTCAGCAAGCTCAACTGGTCGGCGTTCTCTCCCGGTGACCGGATCGGAGTCCGACCGGCGGAGTCCGTCGAAGGCGCCCGGGGCTGGGAGACCGGACACGGGCACCTGGTGCTCAGTTCCTGGGTTCCGTCATTGACCGGAGCGCTTCCCCGAGACGACCGCAACGCGCGCATGCTGCTTCCGCTGCGCAAGGTCGACCGACAGGGCGGGGCGCTGCACCTCGCGGGTGAACGGCAGGGGCTGGTCTACCCGATGGCACTATCCCAACTGCCCAACTGGCGGGACGTGAGCGCGGTCTGGCTTGATGCCCGCAACGATGTCGAGCCATTCGTCGAGGGATCGATACAGCCGGGAGACACCGCTCTGCTCGGTGTCACCGAAGGAGGTCGGCTCACACTGAGCGGACTGCCTGGCGTCGAGGTACGAATCGCGCCGAAGGAGGAGCGGAACTGGCCCGGATCCGCGTGGCTGTACTTCGCGCTGTCCCAGGAGCACAGTCGGAGCGACCTGCTGACGTCCATGGGACAACAGTTGCCCGTCACCGTGCATTCCGTCGGCATCTCGCGGCCCATGGTCACCGTGTCTCGCGAGCACCAGCCATCCGGACGCTGGCCTCGTGGGTGCCAGGTCCGGACGGAGGTCATCGCGGCACAGGGCCAGCGGCTGCTGCTTCGCTCCGGTGGCGCCTTGCACGCGGTCCACGTCGGCCAGGCCGTCGCGGGCATCCCAGCCGCTCTGGCCGAGTCAGTGGCCGCGACCCTCAGCGACTCGGCACGGACCGGGCCGTTGGTGCTCTGGTGGCTGATCGACGATCAGGGCGGCTGCACGGCAGGTCTGGTCGAGCACACGGCCGAGCACTCCGCGCGGAACATGACGGTCGTGCCCGAGTACGAGGTGACGATGAACGGCACGGTTGTCGGCGCCGTCTGCCGGGACCTGGCGACACTGCGGCTGCATTGGATGAATGCCGAACACGTCGGCTGGATACAGACGTTCGCGGCTGGCGACCTCATGGCGAATCTGCTCCTGGACGGTCCAGTAGCCGCGCGTCTGCGCCCCGATGCCAGCCTGTCCGTGAACGAACGCCCAGCCCTGACGCACCTGCTGCACCGACTGCGGCTCGGCCAGCCGCTGCGCGTAGTCGTGGGCAAAGGTGATCCGCAACCGACACCAAGCGGTCGCTGGCGATACATCGTGCGCTTGGAGGTTCCGTCGGTATTGATGTCCTACGAGTCTCCGGATCCGGCTCTCACACCCGGGTCCTCCCGGTTCACCGAAGTGGACCGGATCGACCGAGTCGGCCGGCCAGAGGTGACAACGGTGGATGCCAACAGCCGGCTCGTCACCCTGGATCTGCCGAGGTGGCTGCTGGAGGCGCACCAGTCAATCGCGGACGGCCGCCCACCGGCTGCCGAGGCCTCCCGGTTCGGTACATACCGCCGCTGGTACGAGCAAGGGCCGGCCGCGGGTCCGCTCAGCGAGGATCCGGTCGAAGGGATCCTCCGCTTGGCCGGGAATCTACTGGAGAGCGGCACCGCGGTGGATGCCGGACACATCCTCGACTGCACCCGCCGGTGGCTGACAGCACACGGCCGGTCTGCCTTCAATCTGGTGGACGAGGTCGAGATGGACGCCGCCCCCCTGCTGGCCGGCGCCCTCGCACTTGACGCACTGGCCGAGACGGATGACCGCTGGGAACAGGGAGTCGTCCTCTGCCTGCACCAGCTCGGCCGGCGCGCGGCAGCCAGCCTGCACGCCGAGCAGTTCGCCACAGCATGGATCAACCGACCCGAACGCCACGCCCTCGGCGGAGGATGGGTGCGGCTGCGATCCCTCTCCCTGGCTCGTCAGCTCAGCCCTCGGGAGGCTCGGCAACTGCGTGAATTCTGTCGTGCGATGCTCATCAAGCCGGCCCTCCGGACCGCGGAGCGCGATCTGGCACCCATCGCGCGTTCGCTGCTGGCCGCGATCGGTGACCTGGAGTCGGCCCAAGAGCTCCTCCGTGACGCCACTGTGCTTGCCGGTCCGGCGATCTGGGCCCGAACGCTGCTGCCTCCTGCCGGACAAGCGGTGGCGCAGGCGCGACTGCTGCCGTCGCAGCGACAGCAGCTTCGAGCTGTGGCCGAACATGTAATCCACGACGAGGTACCGCTGAGGCTGCTCCCTGTCGTGGCGCCTCCTTCATCAGTGGAACGAAAGGGCGCGCAGGAACTGCTCCGGTGGGCCCGCGAAATCGATGGTGATCGCACGTGATCGGGCGTCCGAAGGAACAGTCGCCAGTTGAGCCCGTCCATTTTCTGGACCGGTTTCCCTTTGACTGGGGCCTGCCGGAGTCACAGGAACTGAGGGACCTGTTGGCTCAGTGCTACTTCCGGCCTGACCCCGTCATCATGATGGCCAGTCAGGCGGGCATCCGGATGGACGAAGTCAACTGGGACAGGCCCATGTCGCTCGTCTGGCATGAACTGATCTCCGTGGCTCGCCGCCAGGAGAAGCTGAAAGAGCTGGTCGACCGGATCGAGGCCGGCCCGGACCAGGCGGTCGCGCTCCGTGTCCGGGAGTTGACGCAGCCCCGGCCCGTCCTCGGGGCCAACAACCCACCGCGTGGCCAAGGGGACTGGGCCGATTTCCACGATCCGGACGCCCGCGAGCGCCAGATCCTGAACAAGCCCTCTCTTCTGGATATCGCCTTTCTCCGTCGCGGACTTGAGCTCGCCCCCGCTGTGACCCGACTCCTGGTCACGTTCTCCGACGGGCGGCAGCAACACGGCACGGGCTTCCGTATCGGGGACAATGTGCTCCTCACCAATCACCACGTGCTATTTGACTGCTCCACCACCGGCGCCGCGGTGACAGCCGTCGAGGCTTGGTTCGGCTATGAGACGGACTTCGATGGCCGGCATCTCGCGCACCAGACCGTCCCTTGCGGCCCCGAGTCGATAGCGGGCAATGAGGAGACCGACTGGGCTGTGATCGAGACCACAGGTCCCATGCCCCGTGAGACAGCGGCGATCGAGCTTCCCCGACACACGTCGATCAGCAACGGCGACCGCGTCTACATCATTCAGCACCCCAGCGGTGGCCCGAAGAAGGTGGGTCTTCACAGCAACGTGGTGAGGCATGTCGACGCCAAGGTCGTCCAATATTGGAGCCACACCGAGCAGGGGTCCTCCGGAGCTCCGGTATTCGACCAGAAGTGGAACCTGGTCGCACTTCACCACCGTTGGGTTCGGACAGGCCCGCTCAGCAGCCCTCCCGAATTCCGCAATCAGGGGATCCGGATCGAGCGAGTGCAGGAGGAACTCGCAAGCGAGGGCTGGGTATAGCGCTCCGAGTGGAGTGGAACAGTCCGGTGACTCATCCACGGCTCGGTGCGATGGGTGAAACCAGTGGTGGTCTCGACTCGATGAGGATGTCTCCGAGCACGCAGGCCCGAGCTCGACGCAGGCGAGGCGTCACCGGACGTACAGATCGAGATCCCGCGGACGCGAGTCGTCAGGCGCCTTCCAGACATACGTCCGGTCGGCATGACACAAGGAGGAAACGACCCGGATGATCGTCTGCGGTGGTGCCGGCGGCCCCGACCCTGTGGTGGTAACCGCCCGCTTGCTGAAGGCCGAAGAGGACGGCACAGAGGTCTGGTCTCACGCAGCCGCCAAGGAAGGTCTGATCAGACAGCGTTCCGGAGAGGAGACCGCCGCTCATCTGGCCGGCCTGCGCTGCGAGGCTTCGGAGCGGATTCCGTGGGTGGTTGACGGACGGGCGGCTGCGGCATCACGGCGATCGGCAGGCCGGCACGACCCTGACCACTGACAACCCGAAACGGGTCCTGAGACCATCGAGCCGAGTATGGGAGAAGGCCGAGGTGCCCTGCGATGGCGCTCTGCGTGAGTTTCCTCGCCTCGGACTCGACGGCCACCGCGCTCCAGTAGGTGCGGTGCGCGGCTTCGAAAGCCCTCCCGGGCACGAAAACCCGGGCCGCATCAGCGACAGCGCTACTGTCTTCGCCTCCCTCGACCGGCTCGCCGAGGTGCCCCACCCCTTCGTCCTGCCTGGGCATGGCGAAGCGTTCACCAGGAGCACCAGCGCCGTGGCCAGGCAGGCTCAGGAACACGACGCCTCCTGGCGACAGCCACCCGCACAGGGTGCTGGCGCCGCCGACGGCCGCCCGCCCACGCTTCCACGCACGAGTCGGGGCACGGACTTCGCGGCTCTCCGGCCACAGCGAGCCCACTGGTCTAGGCTTCCCATGTCCTCTTCCTCGAAGGCGAGTTCGAGGCAACCGGGGAGTCCGGTCCTGGTGTCCCTGAGCCGGCCCCGGGCAGGGCCGGGTGTCCCTGGCGAGTCGGCCGCCCCGGGAAGGCAAAGCCGCACGCCGCGGTGCGTGGCGTGCTCCGCCCCATGTTCGCCCTACGACCTGGAGCCCAGTTGAACACCGCTTCGCCGCACTCCTCCCCCGGCCTGCCGCACCGCATGGACCCGTCCGGCGGCTGCCCGCACGCGGCCAACGCGCGCCTGATGGCGCGGGGCGCTGTCGCTCCGGTGCTGTTGCCGGGCGATGTGGAAGGGATGGCGGTCCTGGGACATGACGCGCTCAGAGAGTTCCTCGCGCACCCCGACGTCGCCAAGGACGCACAGCACTTCACGGCGCTCCAGGCAGGGCAGATCCCCGAGGGCTGGCCACTCAGGACGTTCGCCACGGTGCAGGGGATGACCACCGCCGACGGCGCCGACCACCGGCGGCTGCGGTCCCTGGTGAGCAAGGCCTTCACCGCGCGCCGCGTGGAGGAACTGCGGCCGCGCATCGAGGCGTTGACGGCTTCTCTCCTGGACGGTCTCGACCGGGCCGCCACCGCCGGTGACGGTGTCGCCGATCTGCGGACACACTTCGCGCTGCCCCTGCCCATGGGGGTGATCTGCGAACTGCTGGGTGTGGACGCCGTTCACCAGGACAGGCTGCACCACTTGTCCAACCGCATCGTCGCCACCGACATCGGCCCCGCGGAGTCCATGGCGGCCAACCGGGAGATGGTGGAGGTACTCAGCGCGGTCGCCGCCGCCAAGGCGGAGAATCCGGGCGATGATCTCGTCAGCGCGCTGATCGCGGCCCGGGAGGCCGACGGTGACCGGCTCGGCCCGCACGAACTGATCGGCACGCTGATGCTCACGATCATCGCCGGACACGAGACGACGCTCAATCTGATCACCAACGCCGTGCGGGCCCTCTGCACCCACCGGGATCAGCTCGCCCTCGTCCGGTCGGGGCGGGCGAGCTGGGCGGACGTGGTGGAGGAGACGCTGCGCTGGGACAGCCCCGTCAGCTACTTCCCGTTCCGCTACCCGACACGCGATCTGACCCTCGACGGCACCGTCATCCCCAAGGGCAGCCCGGTGCTCGCGGGTTACTCCGCGGCAGGCCGCGACAAGAAGGCCCATGGCCCCGACGCCGACCGCTTCGACCTCACCAGGCACAGCGAGGTCCGGCACCTCTCGCTCGGCCACGGCGCGCACTACTGCCTGGGGGCCCCGCTGGCCAGGATGGAGAGCACCGCCGCGCTCTCACAGCTCTTCGAGCGATTCCCCGACCTGGATCTCGCGGTCCCCGAGGGGGATCTGCCGCGTCACGCCTCCTTCGTGGGCAACAGTGTGCAGGCGCTGCCGGTGCGACCGCGCGGCTGATCCGGGCCGTCCGTACGGAAGGGCTCGGCCCGGTCCTGAACAGACGGCCGCGCGCATCCGTACCCCCACCTGATGTCATTCACCTGACGTCTCGTATCCGATGAAGGGAATGCCGGCATGAGCGCATCGCAGGAGATCCAGGCCCACGTGGGGCGGCGCGCCGTCGTCGCCGCCGGTGCGACGGGGCTGGCCGCCGTTCTCACCGCGTGCGGAGGCGGGGCGAAGGAGTCCGGTGGCTCGGACACGGTCGAGCCGGCCGGGGAGGGGGACGGCGCGAACGGCACCCCGCTCGCCCGGACCGCCGACATCCCGGAGGGCGGAGGGATGGTATTCGCCGAGGAGGGAGTGGTGGTGACGCAGCCCAAGGCCGGTGAGTTCAAGGCGTTCTCCTCGAAGTGCACCCATCAGGGCTGCGCGGTGAAGGGGATCGCCGACGGCGTCATCACCTGCCCGTGCCACAACAGTACGTTCGACGCCGCCACCGGCGCGGTGACCGGCGGACCCGCGACCCAGCCGTTGCCGGAGAAGCAGATTCTGGTGGAGGGCGACTCCATCACCCTGGCGTGAGAGGCCGGCCGGGGCATTGCGTGAGCCAGGGTGGAGCTCCATGATTCGCGGAACCGCCGAACCGAGGGAAGGGCGTCCCGTGTCCGTTGCCCAGCGCCGTGGCCGGCGGATCATGATGACCGACGCGGACCGGGACGCCTACCTCACGGAACAGCGCACCTGCCGGGTCGCGACCGTCTCCCCCGACGGCATGCCGCATGTCGCCGCCCTCTGGTTCGTCTGGGACGGCACCTCCCTCTGGTTCTACTCCCTCACCCGGAGTCTGCGTTGGTCCCAACTGCGGCGCGACCCGCGGATCGCGGTCGTGGTGGACGACGGGGTGGAGTACGGGGAGCTGCGCGGTGTGGAGCTGTCCGGCGAGGTCTCCTTCGTCGGCGAGATTCCCCGCACGGGCGAGGTGTGTGCCGAACTGGACTCGCCTGAGCAGATGTTCGCCTCGAAGTACTTCGGCCTGGAGTCCATGCCGCACGACGGACGGCATGGCTGGCTTCGGCTGACGCCGCAGGCCGTCAGATCCTGGGATTTCCGGAAGCTGTCCGGGCAGGACTGACCCCGCCGTCGGCGCCGTCCCGCGCCTGCCACCGCGAGGGCAGGGCGGGCCGCGCTCGCCACCCCCGGGTGCGGGGACGCGCCCGCCACGCGCGGCTCCGCGCCACCTTCCCGCACGGAACGCGAACGGCAGCCTCGCCGGGCACGCCTGGCGGCACGTGTCCGGAGTGCTCGCGCTTCCGGAGTACTCGCGCACAGCGGGCCCGGGGCCCGTGACGGACGGCGGCGACCCCCGGGTCAGCCCCGCTCTCCGTCTCGTCGCCGGACCCTCCGCTGCACCCGAGCCGTACGCCCGTCCGCCCGGCCGCGGGCGGCGGGCAGGAGACGTCCTGCCCGCCGCCCGCGTGCACCGCGATCAGCCGGAAACCGGTGCGTGCAGACCTCCGCCCGCCATGCGCAGGGCTTCCACGGCGGCCCTGATCGACGGTCTCCGGTCCGCGTCCGTGCGCCACACCGCGTGGACGTGCCGGCGCATCGGCTGCCGCACGGGCACCAGGCGCACGCCGTCCGGAACAGGCCCCCGCCCCAGGCGGGGCGCCACACAGACTCCGAACCCCGCCGCGATCAACGCGAGTTGGGTGTGATGCTCTCCCGCGAGGTGCGCGATCCGGGGCTCGATGCCCTTGGAGCGGAGGGTGAACATCAGCCAGTCGTAACAGAACTCCCCCTCCGGCCATGAGACCCAGTCGTCGTCGGCGAAGTCCTCGAGGTCCACCTCCGCCCGGTCCGCGAGGGGATGATCCGCGGGCATCGCGATGTCCGGTGCGTCGTCGAGGAGTTCGGCCTTGGCCAGACCGCCGGGGACGGGCAGGCGCTTGTTGCTCCAGTCGAGCACCACGGCGAGATCGACATCGCCCCGCAGGACCGCTCGGATTCCGCTCTCCGGCTCCAGCTCGGTCGTCCGCAGCTTGAGTTCGGGATGCGCGGCACGCAGTGCGGTCAGGGCGGCGGGGAAAAGCCCACGGGCGGCTGTCGGAAAGGCCGCGAGCCTGACCTCGCCCACCACTTGGCCCCGCTGGGCCTCGATGTCGGTCTGCGCCACCTCCACCTGGGAGAGGATCTTCGCCGCGTGGTCCGCGAGCAGCCGGCCCGCGTCGGTGAGGCGCACCCCCCGCCCGTTCCTGGCCAGGAGCTGCTGCCCCACCTCGCGTTCCAGCTTGGCCATCTGCTGGGAGACGGCCGAGGTGGTGACATGGAGGCCCTCGGCGGCCCCGCTCACCGAACCGTGCCGGGCCAGGGCGTCCAGCGTCCGGAGGCGCTCCAGATTCAACATGTAAGCAATGCTACGTCAAAGGCCCAACTAAATATCACTTGTCCTAATCGATGCACCTGGTCATCGTGGACGCATGAGCGCTCCCGCCGCACCGGTCGGCCGACCCCTCCCCGACGCGTCCCGACCCGGTCCTCCGCCGCGGCGGCGAGCCCTGGACTGGCGGGTCCGCTTCGCCGCGCTGTCGCTCATCTGGGGTTTCAGCTTCCTTCTGATCAAGGTGGGCACCGACGGGTACGCCCCGTTCCAGGTGACCTTCGGCCGACTGCTGTCCGGTACGGCCGTGCTCGCCGTGGCGATGGCGGTGCGACGGGAGCGGCTGCCTCGCTCCGGCCGGACCTGGGGTCACCTCACCGTGGCCGCGTTCTTCCTCAACGCACTGCCGTTCTCGCTCTTCGCGTACGCCGAACTGACCATCCCCTCGACACTCGCCGGGATCTGCAACGCGACGTCACCCCTCTGGGGCATGACCCTCTCTCTCGTCGCGCTCTCCGAGGACCGGCCGACCCGCCGCCGTGTCGCGGGCCTCGGCCTGGGGTTCATCGGCGTGCTGACCGTACTGGGCGCCTGGCAGGGCTTCTCGGGGCTGGACGTGACGGGCACGGCGATGGCCCTGCTCGCCTCGCTCAGCTATCCCGTCGGCTGGATCTACGTACGCCGCACCCTGGCGGGGAACGGCTCCTCCACACTGGCCCTGACCGGCAGTCAGCTCTTCCTGGGGACGACGCAACTGGCCTTGATCGTGCCCTTCTTCACCTCTCCGCCGGAGCACCTCCCGCTCCTGCCCACCCTGGCCGTCGTCGCGCTGGGGGCGCTCGGGACCGGGCTCGCCGTCCTCCTGCAGTACGGCCTCGTCGAGGAAGTCGGCCCGACGACCGCGCAGATGGTCACCTACTTCATCCCGGTGATCGCCACAGCCGCCGGAGTGACCCTGCTCGGTGAGGGGTTGAGCTGGAACACGCCGGTCGGAGCCCTGGTGGTCCTCGCGGGCGCCGCACTCACCCAGAGCAGGCCCCGCGGGCCCGCCGCACCGCGGGGGGCCGGGCAGCTCAGCCGTAACTGACCGGACGGGCGGGCGGAACCGCTGCCGCTACGGCGTCCGCCAGGGGCTCGATGTCCGCGGCGGACAGCGTCGAGACGGTGAGCCGCACCCCCTGCGGCGAGGCCACCCGGAACCGGGCCCCGGGAGCCACCGCCCAGCCCGAGTGCAGCAGCCTGGCCACCGCACCGGTCTCATCGCTCACAGGCACCCACACGTTCATCCCCGTCCGGCCGCATGCCGCGACCCCCCGCTCCCGCAGGGCCGCCACGAGCGCGTCCCGTCGCTCCCCGTAGCAGCGGGCGACCGCCGGCGTGTCGACGGCGCCCGACTCCCACAGGTGCGCCACCGTGTGTTGCAGCAGCCCGCTGACCCAGCCGGGTCCCAGCCGCTGACGCCCCGTCACCCGGTCCACGGTCAGCCCGTCCCCGGTGAGCACGGCGAGCCGCAGGTCCGGGCCGTACGCCTTGGACACGGACCGCACGAAGGCCCAGCGGGCCGTGGCCCCCGCAAGTGGGTGCACCGGCAGGTCGACGATGGCGTGGCCGTGGTCGTCCTCGATCAGGAGCACACCCGGGTGTCCCGCGAGTACGGACCGCAGCTCCCGCGCCCTCCCGCTCCCCACGGTCGCACCGGTCGGGTTCTGTGCCCGGCAGGTGACCACCAACGCCCGCGCACCCTCCCGCAGGGCCCGCTCCACCTCCTCGGGCAGCGGACCGTCCTCGTCCAGAGCCACCGGGACGGCACGCATTCCGAGGGCCGGGACGAGATCCAGCAGAGCCCCCCACCCCGGATCCTCGACGGCGACCGCGTCACCGGGCTTGAGGTGCGCCGCGAGCACACGCTCGATGGCGTCGAGCGAGCCGGAGGTGACCGCCACCGGCCCCGCGGGTACACCGTCGGCATCCAGGCCCGCCCGCGCCAGCTCTCCGAGCCGGGGGACGACCGCGGCGTCCCCGTAGAGCCGGGGCCCGCGGCCGTAGTCCGCCGCGGCAGCGGCCAGCGCCTCCTCCAGGCCGGGCAGCAGGGCGAGGTCGGGGTTGCCGTCACCCAGGTCGCGCACACCCGGCGGGGCTTCCACCCGGAGCGATCCGCGCGCCGTACTGGCGGGCCGGGGCCGAACCCTGCTCCCCCGCCGCCCCGCCGTCTCGATCACCCCACGCTCACGAAGCGTCCGGTAGGCGGCGGCCACCGTGTTCGGATTGACGCCGAGACGGTCCGCCAACTCCCGCATGGGTGGCAGCACATGACCGGGCTCGAGGTCACCCGATGCGACCCCGCTCTCCACACTCGCGGCAATGTCGGATGCACGCCGCCCGCTGATCCGATATTCTCCTAGCACAAACATAATTATGCACTAGTGCAATGGAGTACGCAATGCCGGACACCACCACGCCCGACGGCACCGGCCTCCCCGAGAGCGCCGACTACGGACCTACGGAGCGCACGGTCCCGAGCCGCGCCAGGCAGCGCGCCTCGTACGACCACGAAACGGTCCACTCGATACTGGACGCCGCCTACCTCTGCCATCTGGGGTTCGTCCGTGACGGCGCGCCCGTCGTCCTGCCGACGCTCTTCGGCCGGGTCGGCCGGCGGCTGTACGTGCACGGGTCGACCGGGTCGCGCCCGCTGCGGGCGGCGGGGGCGGCGGATCCGGGGCTCGCCGTCTGCCTGACGGTGACCCATGTGGACGGCCTGGTGCTGGCCCGTTCCGCCTTCCACCACTCGATGAACTACCGCTCGGTGGTAGTCCACGGCACCGCCCGTACGGTGACCGACCCGGAGGAGCGGCGCGTCGCACTCGACGCCATCGTCGACCAGGTCGTGCCCGGCAGGTCGAAGGACTCGCGTCCCGCCGACGCGAAGGAGCTCGCGGCGACGGCCGTGATCCGTCTGGACCTCGACGAGGTCTCCGCCAAGATCCGTACCGGCGGCCCGAACGACGACCCGGAGGACCTGGCACTGCCGTACTGGGCGGGCGTGGTCCCGCTGGCCCGGGGATACGCGGCGCCGGTGCCGTCCGACGACCTGGACCCGTCGGTCCAGGTGCCGGACTACCTCACCACTCTCTGAACGCACCGGCGGCGAGCGGCAGTCCGCCTCCCGGGGCGTCAGGCGGGCGCGACCGCACGCTGCCGGCGGGCCGCCGCCGCACCGCGCGTCTCGGCCAGGGCCAGCCCTGCCACCGCGGTGAGCAGGAGCAGTGTGCCGATGACCGTGGCCGCCGTGAGCCGCTCGCTCAGAACGGCCACCGCGATCACCGCGGCACTCACCGGCTCAAGCAGCATGATCACCGAAACGGTCGCCGACCGCACCGCCGCGGCCCCCGCGAAGTAGAGGGCGTAGGCGAGTGCGGTCGGCACCGCCGCCACGTAGATCATCAGTCCCAGCACCTGGCCCGCCTCGGCCGTGTGCGGTACGAGCCCCTCAGCCGCCGCCATCGGCAGCAGCCCCACGGCTCCGATCCCGAAGGCCCACGCGCTGGTGGAGAGCGGGTCACCCGCCGCGCCGTCCCTGCCGAGCCACCGGGTGAGCAGCGTGATCGCCGCGTACCCCGCGGCCGACAGCACGGCCAGCAGGAGGCCGGCGGGCCGTACCTCGGCCGGCTCGCCACCGAGCACCAGCACGGCGAGTCCGGTCAGGGCGCCGGCCACGGCGAGCAGGCCGCCCCGGCCCAGCCGCTCCCCCATGGTGAGCCGGGCGCCGACCGCGATGAGGACCGGGCCCGCTCCCAGCGTGACCACGGTGCCGACGGCGAGCCCCGTCGCCTCGACCGCCGCGAAGTACGCGCTCTGGAACACCGTGAGCCCGATGCCGGTGCCCAGGATGCGCAGCAGCCGGCGGCGGCGCGGCTCGGTCGGGGTGCGCGGCCTGCGGGGACGAAGCGCCAGAGCCCCGGCCAGCAGGACGAGGCCGCCGACACAGCGCCAGAACGACAGCGCGAGTGGCCCGAGATCACTGATCCGGAAGAGGAGGGAGGCGGCCGCGCCCGCCGTGCCCCAGGCGATTCCGGCGATGACGAGATAGACGAGGCTCCGCCCGATGGGCAGCGCGGCGACGGGGTGGGACATGTGACGCTCCAGAAGAAGGGTGGTGGTCGCTCGGCTCCGCGCGCGGGCAGCGACGAACCGCTCGGGGCGTACCCGAGCCCGGTCTTCGTCCGGAGTGGCCGCCTCGCGCTATGCGGCGGGAGGCGGAAGTACGGTCTGCGGCATGATCGCCAGCCTACGACGGGCCCGAAGGCCGGGACAACTCACCCCCGGAGCCGGACGGCTCCTGTGCGTCCGACGCCCCGGCCGCGGCGGCACCCGGGCCTGATGCCACCGGCCCGGACGGCGCCTTGGGGGCGGACGACTGCGCGATGAAGGCGCCGATCAGCACCACTCCTCCGCCCACGAGCTGCGGCGCCGAGAGGTGCTCGCCCAGCAGTACCCAGGCGAGGACGGTCGCGATGACCGCTTCGAGGCAGGCGACGACGCCCGCGACCTGGGGGGAGAGCAGGCGCACCGACACCACACCGGTGGCGTAGGCCAGCACGGTCGCGAGCAGCACGATCCAGCCGAGCAGGAGCCAGGCTGGCACGTCACGCCCGTCCATCTCCGCGCTCTTGCCGAGCACCGCCCACTCCATGCCCCAGGGCCTGGCCACGACCGTGAGCACGGCCGCTCCGGCCAGCAGGCCGTACGCGATCACCCCGACGGGATGCGGAGGTTCGGCGTCGGAGGTGCCCCCGTGCCCGGCACCCTGGTCCGAGAGGACGAAGTAGCCCACCTGGCAGCATGCCGCGCCGAGGGCGAGCAGCAGCCCGACCACGTCGAAGGTCAGCCCGGCCCACACCTCGACGACGCAGGCGAGCCCGCCGACCGCCAGCACCACACCGGCCGCCGCGGCGCGGGTGACGGGCCGGCGCTGCACGAAGCGCACCCAGCCGAGGACCAGTGCGGGCGCCAGATATTCGATGAGGAGGGCGACGCCGACCGGGATACGGGAGATCGAGGCGAAGTAGAAGGCCTGCACCCCCGCCACGGCGAACAGCCCGAACCCTGCCAGCAGAACAGGCCGCTCCCGCACCAGATTCCGGTGCCGCCAGGCGACCGGAAGCATGACGAGGGCCGCACCGGCCACCCGTAGCCACACCACGTGCAGGGGGTCCAGCCCCGCCTCGATCAGCGGCTTGGCCGCAACCCCTGAACCACCGAATGCGAAGGCCGAGGCAAGGGCCAGGCCCAGACCGGCACTTCTCCTCTGAGACGCGTGCATCGGCACATCATGGCAGCAGGCGTCAGCAGCGTCATCCCCGTCACACCTGTCCGTTGCGTGTTCATGATCACCCCTGAGCGGCCCTCGCTGCCGCGCGGGCCCGCAACCGCCCAGCCGCGACACCGGCCCGGTCCAGCACCTCGACCGCCCGGCACCGAGGATCCGCGAGAAGCGCCGCCAGCAGGTCGAGGCCGTCCGCACGGAGCTCCCCGCGCAGCTGCGCGCCACCGGCCGCGCGGTCCAGCGCCGCCGCGGCCGAGGGCGACCAACCCTCACCCCCGGATTCCCTCACGGCCGAGAAGACGCCCGAGTCCTCCTGGGTCCCCTGCCATCGGAGGCCGTATCCGATGCTGCGCTGCACGAGGTATCCGAGGACCCTGGCCAGCTGCGGCCCACCGTCGAAGACCTCCCGGACCTCGGGGTCGGACTCGACGAGGGAGTGCAGGAGATGAGCGGTGTCGACATGCCGGTCACCGTCACGCAGCGCCCGCCTGCGCGCGCCGGACGCGACCGAGGCCATGGCATCACTCAGCCCTGCACCGGCCCACGGGTGGGGCGGCTTCGCCTGCTCGGGGATCCCTGACGTCCGGAAGTGCACACCCTCAACCCCATCAGCCCCGACGGGCGAACACATCCCCGGCGCGGCCCATCCGCCATCCCGCGAAAGGCGGGGACCACAGGAAGGTTTCTCATCCGCAGGGATGAGGGCACCCCTGACGGCAGGCGCGGCGGCCGATGGCGCGGAAACCAAGGAAGGGCCCCGCGAGCGGGGCCCTTCCTCCTGCGCGTGCACCGCACAGCTCAGTCCTCGTCGGCGAGGATCAGGTACAGCTTCTTACGGGTGTCGTTGATCACCGCGAGGGCCTTCTGCCGCTGGTCGGCGGAGCCGGTCTTCCAGACCTGGCCGAACGCCTCCATCAGACCGAAACCGGCCTGGCGGATCTCGTTCACGCCCTCCCAGTCGACTCCCCGCCCCGCCTCTTCCCAAGGGGCGTCGGGGCCGGACTCGGCCTCGCCGCGCCCCAGGTCGGTCAGGGTGAACAGCTTCTTGCCGCCCTCGCTGGCACTGAGGATCAGACCCTCGTCCTCCAGCAGCTGGAGGGTGGGGTACACCGAGCCGGGGCTCGGCTTCCAGGCCCCGCCGCTGCGCTCGCCGATCTCCTGGATCATCTCGTAACCGTGCATCGGACGGTCCTTGAGCAGCGCGAGGATCGACGCGCGTACGTCGCCGCGCCGCGCCCTGCCCCGGCCGCCTCCCCGGCCTCGGCCGCCGCCGAAGGGACCGCCGCCGAAAGGCGGCCCGAACGGCCCGAACGCGGGACGGCCGCCTTCGGAGTCCCCCCATCCGGCGCCTCGGCGCCCGGGGCCGTATCCGTGGTCGTTTCCATGCGAACGCATGAGTGCGCCCCTCTCTTCGTGATGACTGTACGACTCTTCATCGAACTGTCGCGATGCCTCAACGATATATCGGAAACTATCGGCTGGCAAGGCGCGGTCCGGAGGCAAGTACGGTTCCGGGGCCGGCCACCCGCTCCCCTAGAGTCGCTCGCATGACCGAGCCCTCATACCTCGCCGCCCTCCGGGAGTCGTACGACACCGTCGCCGCCGCCTACGCGGAACGCGTCAAGTCCCCGGCGGCGCTGGATCCGTTGTCACGCGCGATGCTGGCGGCGTTCGCCGAGACCGTCCGGACGGAGGGACTCGGGCCGGTCGCGGACATGGGATGCGGTCCGGGCAAAGTCACGGCGTACCTGGCGGACCTGGGAGTCTCCGCCTTCGGTATCGATCTGTCCCCGAAGATGATCGAACTCGCCCGGCGTGCCTGTCCGGGGCTGGACTTCGCCGTGGGATCGATGACCGCGCCGCCCGTCCGGGACGGCGCGCTCGGCGGGATCCTTGCCTACTACTCCGCCCATCACACCCCGCCGGATTCGCTGCCGGCCGTGTTCGCCGGCTTTCGCCGCACGCTCGCGCCAGGCGGCCGGCTGATGATGGCCGGCCACGTGGGAGACGACGAGATCCTCCGCCCCACGCAGGCATACGGGGGCCATCCGGTGTCCTACGAGAAGCATCTGCTGCCACCGGACCGGATCGCCGGCCTCCTGGAACAGGCCGGACTCGTCGTCACCGCGCGCCTGCTTCAGGAACCGGACGAAGGAACGAAGAACAAGGTCGCCACCTTCCTGGCGCAGAGGCCCGGGCACCCGTGAGCCCCTGCGGGCCCCCGCCCGGTGCCCGGGCCCGCTACGGCCCCGGGGGCGCCAAGGCCATCCCCGGCCCACCGGGTTTCACAGCCGCGGCCCGGCAGGCCCGCCGGGTGTACGCGCCACGTGCACCGTCGCCATCCCGGCCCTCGCGTACACGGGCCGGGAACCGGGGCCGCGCATCCCGCATTGGCCTTGGACCGCACGGAACCGCACGCCTACGGTCGGCCACATGAGAATCCGCATCGTCGACGCGTTCACCGACCGCCCCTTCTCCGGCAACCCTGCGGGAGTCGTGATCCTGGACTCCGGGGCCTTCCCCGAGGCGGACCGCCTCCAGCGTGTGGCCTCCGAGGTGAACCTCGCCGAGACCGCCTTCGCGCACCCGCTGCCGCCGAACGGTGAGGCCGACTGGGCGCTGCGCTGGTTCACCCCGGTCACCGAGGTGGATCTCTGCGGGCACGCGACCCTCGCCACCGCCCATGTCCTGCACACGACGGGGGTCGCGAGCGGCACGGTGCGCTTCGCGAGCCGTTCCGGCGTCCTGCGGACCACGGCACACGAGGACGGCACCCTGACCCTGGACTTCCCCACTGCACCGCTGACGCCCGTGCCGGCCCCTCCGGGGCTGGCGGACGCGCTCGGTGCGTCGCCGCTCTCCGTCCACGACACGGGCGAACGCATCGGCGACCTGCTGGTGGAACTGGCCGACGAAGCCGCCGTACGCGCCCTTCGCCCGGACTTCCGCGCGCTCGTCGCCTGTTCCCGGCGGGGCGTCATCGCCACGGCGGCATCCGCGGACACCACGGCGGGCTACGACTTCGTCTCCCGCGGCTTCTTCCCCGGAGTCGGCATCGAGGAGGACCCGGTGACCGGCAGCGCCCACACCGCACTGGCGCCCTTCTGGTCGGCCAGGTTCGGCAGGGAGAGCCTCACAGGCCTGCAGGCCTCCGCCCGTTCGGGCCTGGTCCACACCGTGCTGCGCGGCGAGCGCACGCTGCTGACCGGCAGTGCCGTCACCGTCATCGACGGGGAACTGCTCGCCGGACTCTGAGCACGGCGCAGCCGGTCCCCTGGGGGCTCAGCCCGTGGGAAGCCAGCCCACCTTCCCCGCGAGCAGCGCGTATCCGACGAAGGCCCCGATGTCGAGCAGGGCGTGCGCGACGACCAGTGGCCCGACCCGCCCCCAGCGCCTGTACAGCAGTACGAAGACGACGCCCATGACCATGTTCCCGATGAAGCCGCCGATCCCCTGGTACAGGTGGTAAGAACCGCGCAGCACGGAACTCGCCACCAGGGCGGCCATCGGCGTCCATCCCAACTGCCCCAGCCGCCGGAGCAGATAGCCGACGACGATGACTTCCTCGACCAGGGAGTTCTGCACCGCGGAGAGGATCAGTACGGGGAACTTCCACCACACCTCGGGCAGCGACTCCGGGACCACCGTCAGGTTGAACCCCCCGGCGCGCGCCGCCAGGTAGAAGGCCAGCCCCGCACTGCCGATCCCCGCCGCCACGAGGGTTCCCCGCCCGAGGTCCGGCCATGGCCGGGTGCGGTCGAGGCCGAGGGTCCGCAGGCCGGCCCCTTCCCGGATCAGCAGGTGGGCCACCAGCGCCACCGGCACCAGGGCCGAGGCGATACCGAACAGCTGCCAGGCCAGGTCCAGCCATGGGCGTCCCGGGGCGTACGACCCGTTCAGGGTCGCGGCCTGGTCCTTGAGACCTCCCGGTTTCGTCAGCGATCCGATGAAGCTGATCAGGGCGGACACCCCGCTGGCCCCGAGGGAGAGGGCCAGCACGAGCAGCGTCTCCGACCGGAGGGTCCGCCGGGACACCTCCTCCTGAGCAATGGAATCAGCCACGCGCCCCGCCTCCACCTGTACATCTCCCGTCAGCCATGCGTCGTCATAGCTTGCCCGACGGCGTCGGCGGGGCGGGACACCGGGCGGCCTCTCCCTCGCGGGGCGCGCCCTCAGGGCGCGGGGAAGCCGACAGGCCAGGTGTGCACCGGCTCACCCGCCTGCATCAGCTCGCCGTAGCGCCGGGTCGTCGCCGCCAGTGCCCCCTCCCGTTCGAGGCCGGCCTCCAGGGCTCGGTGGTAGGTGTCGACCTGCCAGGAGGCGCCGTTCACACGGAGCCTGCAGCGCTCCTCGATCACGCCGAGGTAGCGGTCACGGTCCGAGGGCTCGATGTTCCAGGCGTCGAGCCCGGCCGCGGCGAGCGGAAGCAGTTCGTCCCGTACGAGATCCACGGCGGGCACCTTCGCCACGCCGCCCGAGCGGCCGGGGCGCGGCCAGAGCAGCTCGGCCTCGATCCCGTGCCGGCAGGCGGCATCGAAGTTCTCGGCCGCCGCCTCGAAGGGCAGCCTGGTCCACAGCGGCCGGGACTCGTCGGCGAGCGCGCGCACCAGCCCGTAGTAGAAGGCGGCATTGGCGATCACGTCGACGACCGAGGGGCCGGCGGGCAGGACCCGGTTCTCCACCCTCAGATGGGGGACGCCGTCGGCCAGCCCGTACACCGGCCGGTTCCACCGGTAGACGGTGCCGTTGTGCAGGACGAGTTCGGCCAGTGCGGGCACCCCGCCCTCGTCGAGGACCCGCAGCGGCTCCTCCTCGTCGCAGATGGGCAGCAGGGGCGGGTAGTAGCGCACGTTCTCCTCGAAGAGTTCGTACGCCGAACTGATCCACCGTTCTCCGAACCAGGTCCTCGGGCGCACCCCCTGATTGCGGAGCTCGGGTGGCCGCACGTCCGTGGCCTGCTGGAACAGAGGTGGCCTCGACTCGCGCCACAGCTCCTTGCCGAACAGGAAGGGAGAGTTGGCACCGAGTGCGATCTGGACGGAGGCGATGGCCTGCGCGGCGTTCCAGACGTCCGAGAAGCGGTCCGGTGTCACCTGCAGATGCAATTGGACCGAGGTGCAGGCCGATTCGGGCGCGATGGAGGCAGAGGTCGAGACCAATCGCTCGACGCCTTCGATATCGAGGACGAATTCCTCACCCCGCGCGGCCGCCATTTGGTCGTTGAGGAGCGTGTAGCGATCGACGTCCGACAGGTTCGCCGAAACCACGTCGTCCCGCCCGAGGGTCGGCAGGATACCGATCATCACGATCCCGGCGTCGACCTCCGCGGCCTTCCGGTGGGCATATGCGAGCCCTGTGCGCAGCTCCTCCGCCAGCTGATCGAATACCCGGCCGCTGAGCCTGTGGGGAAGAATGTTCACTTCCAGATTGAACATCCCCAGTTCTGTCTGGAAATCCCGGCTGGCGATGCGTTGCAGCACCTCCGCATTCCGCATCCTCGGCATGCCGTCCGCACCCGCGAGATTCAGCTCGATCTCCAGCCCCATGAGATTCCTGGGCCGATCGAACCTCCGCTCCGACAGGAGCCTCTCCAGCCCGTTCAGGCACTGGGTGAGCTTCTCGCGGTACGTCTGCCGATCGGACGGGGCAAAGGCACCCGCCACGACCTTCTCGCCCATCGAAGGGTCCCTCCTCGAGTGGGCGGCCCGCGGCACAGGCCGCTCGTATCACGATCGATAATGCCCCGACGAGATGATCCGTAACGCCCCCGCACCCCTCGGGTACCCGGTAGTCTGGCGACTGAAGCCGGAGGCACATTCCCAAGGCATGGGGCATATGCAGGGTGCGCGGTGGAGTTGCACCGATGAAACACCGATGAGTTTGAGCCTACCGCCACCTCGGGAAAACTCCTGGCGACAGGGGCCACGAGCGGTCCGAATCCCCAGGAACCTCGCAATTCAAAGGCTCGAATCCGCCTTGCGGGCAATACGTGGGACGGCTAGCCGAAACACCGTGTGAACATTTGTCGTATAAACTCTGCGAACGAGGCAGAGAGTTGACGCATCGGCCCGTCCGCCCCGTCACCGGCCTTCCTCTGGCCCCGCACGCCGACAGCGCCGTCTGCACCCGCCCATGCACCACCGTGTCTCCGAAGTGAGAGGCGACCCACCATGCCGCTGCATGTCTCCCCGGCCCCAGCGCCCGCACTGCGCAGCGTTCTCGCGGCACTCGGTTCTCCGACCGCGGTCCGCGAGGCCCACACGCCCGCTCTCCGGTCCGTCCAGGGATCGTTGAGCCCCGAACTCCCGCTTCCCGTCCACGTACTGGACCGGATCGTGCCCGATGAGGCCGCACCTCGCACCCGCCTCGCAGGCTGGCGCTTCCTGATCCGCAGCGGCGAGAGCGCCGTGGCCGCCGCGGACACCATGCTCACCCCCGACGGCTGGACCTTCTCGCACTTCTTCGAGGGCCCGTACATCACCTCGACCGAACTCGCCGTACGGCAGGCGGGTTCGACGACGACGCCCTACCAGCCGCGCCTGCTGTCGGTGCCCGAGCTGTACATGCTCACTCTGTGGCTGCACCACGACATCGAGGCCGACGCCGGCGGCGGCACGCTCGCACCGACCGACGTGCTGGTGCCTCTGGCACCTGCGCCTCCGGGCATCACGGCCCACCGCCCTCACCGGGTCGCGGACCTTCTCCCGGTCATGACGCTGCGCGTCACGCCGGCACCCCTTCCGGATCTTCCCGAGCTCCCGGGCCTCCTCAGATCGCCCGCCTGACCCCTCGTCCTCACGCGCCCCCGCCGAGCTTCTCGGCGGGGGCGCGTCCGTACCCGTCCGGACTAGTCCGGTCAGGTCACCCCGAACCATCCGAACGGACAGTGGAGTTGGATTGAACCGTCCGGCCGGGTGATGCGTCATGGGAGGAGCACAGCAGCTGCCGCGAAATCCCTGCGGAGAGACGCCCGTGGGGCAACACTGGGACCGGACCGACTTGATGACGGGGGCGGCCATGAATACATCGTCCAGCCGCAGGACACTCGAATCGACGCAGCGAAAGAACCCATCCATGTGCCAGCACCAGCCACCCTGCCCGACCGCTGACTCCAACGACCGGGAGGCCGCCCGCCTGATGGCTCACCACCCGGAACAGGGCTGGAGCCTCCTGTGCAATGGCGTCCTCCTCTTCGAGGACACCGGTGAGCTGCTCCCGGACGGGCAGATCATCGCCCCTCACCGGCCGCTGAGGAGCGGTCAGGTGATCAAGGCCGCCTGACCACGGCGGACGAACCACGGGGGCCGGCCCGGAGAACTCTCCGCACCGGCCCCGACGCGTCTTTGAACGCCTACTCGTCGTACGCGTCCAGCGGCGGGCAGGAGCAGACCAGGTTGCGGTCGCCGAACGCCCCGTCGATGCGGCGCACCGGCGGCCAGTACTTGTCCGAGGGCGTGACACCGGTCGGGAAGACCGCCTCCTCGCGGGTGTAGGCGTGGGCCCACTCGCCCCCGAGCGCCGCTGCCGTGTGCGGGGCGTTGCGCAGCGGGTTGTCGTCCCCGCCCCACTCGCCGGAGGCCACCTTCTCGATCTCGCCGCGAATCGCGATCATGGTGTCGCAGAACCGGTCGATCTCGGCGAGGTCCTCGCTCTCGGTCGGCTCGATCATCAGCGTCCCCGCCACCGGGAACGACATGGTCGGCGAGTGGAAGCCGTAGTCGATCAGACGCTTGGCGATGTCGTCGATGGTGACACCGGTCGCCTTGGAGATCGGCCGCAGGTCCACGATGCACTCGTGCGCGACCAGACCGGCAGGGCCGTTGTAGAGGACCGGGAAGTGCGGTTCCAGACGCTTGGCGATGTAGTTGGCCGCGAGTACGGCGACCTGCGTAGCGCGCTTCAGGCCCTCGCCGCCCATCAGGCGTACGTAGGCCCACGAGATCGGCAGGATGCCCGCCGAACCCCACGGGGCGGCCGAGATCGGGCCGACGCCCGTCTCCGGACCCGCCGCGGGCTGGAGGGGGTGGTTGGGGAGGTACGGCGCGAGGTGGGCGCGCACCCCGACCGGACCGACGCCCGGGCCGCCGCCGCCGTGCGGGATGCAGAAGGTCTTGTGCAGGTTCAGGTGGGAGACGTCGCCGCCGAAGTGGCCCGGCTTGGCGAGACCGACCAGTGCGTTGAGGTTGGCGCCGTCCACGTAGACCTGACCGCCGGCGTCGTGCACCTCGGCACAGATGTCGGCGACGTGCTCCTCGAAGACACCGTGCGTGGAGGGGTAAGTGATCATGAGGACGGCGAGCTCGTCGCGGTGGGTCGCGATCTTGGCCCGGAGATCCTCGATGTCGACCTCACCGTCGTCGGCGGTCTTGACCACGACGACCTTCATGCCGGCCATCACGGCGCTCGCGGCATTGGTGCCGTGCGCGGAGGACGGGATCAGACAGACGGTGCGTCCGTGGTCGCCGTTGGCACGGTGGTACGCGCGCACGGCCAGCAGCCCGGCGAATTCGCCCTGGGAGCCCGCGTTGGGCTGGAGGGAGACTGCGTCATAGCCGGTGACCTCGGCCAGACGCTCCTCCAGCTCACGGATGAGAGTGAGGAAACCCTGCGCCTGCTCGGCCGGCGCGAAGGGGTGCAGCGCACCGAACTCCGGCCAGGTGACCGACTCCATCTCGGCGGTCGCGTTGAGCTTCATGGTGCAGGAGCCGAGCGGGATCATCCCCCGGTCCAGCGCGTAGTCACGGTCGGCGAGCTTGCGCAGGTAGCGCAGCATCGCCGTCTCGGAGCGGTGCTGGTGGAACACCGGGTGGGTGAGGACGGCGTCGGTACGCAGCAGGCCCTCGGGCAGCGCGTCGGCCGCCTCGGTGTCCAGCGCCTCGATGTCGCCGCGGACCCCGAAGGCCGCCCAGACGGCCGCGACCCGGGAGCGCGTGGTCGTCTCGTCACAGGCGACGGAGACGTGGTCGGCGTCGACGAGACGCAGGTTGACCCCGCGCTCGCGCGCGTCGGCGACCACGTCCGCGGCCTTGCCCGGCACGCGGACGGTGAGGGTGTCGAAGTACGCACCGTGCACGACCTCGGTGCCGGAAGCCCGCAGCCCCTCGGCGAGGATGGCGGCGAACCGGTGGGTGCGCGCGGCGATCGTCCGCAGCCCGTCGGGGCCGTGGTAGACGGCGTACATGCCGGCCATGACGGCGAGCAGCACCTGTGCGGTGCAGATGTTGCTGGTGGCCTTCTCACGGCGGATGTGCTGCTCGCGGGTCTGCAGCGCCAGGCGGTATGCCTTGTCGCCGTCGGCGTCGACGGAGACACCGACGAGGCGGCCGGGCAGGCTGCGGGCGAACTTCTCGCGTACGGCCATAAAGCCGGCGTGCGGTCCGCCGAAGCCCATCGGGACGCCGAAGCGCTGCGTGGTACCGACGGCGACGTCCGCGCCCAGCTCGCCCGGCGAGGTGAGCAGCGTCAGGGCCAGCAGGTCCGCGGCGACGGTGACGATCGCCCCCAGCTCGTGCGCCTGCTCGATCACCGGCTTGATGTCGCGCACCGCACCGGAGGCGCCCGGGTACTGGAGCAGCACGCCGAAGACGCCGCGTTCGGCGATCTCCGCCGGGACGCCCTCGGAGAGGTCGGCGACGACCACCTCCACACCGGTCGGCTCGGCACGGGTCTCGATCACCGCGATGGTCTGCGGCAGGGTGTCGGCGTCGACCAGGAAGACGCCGTTCTTCACCTTGCCCACACGCCGCGCCAGCGCCATGGCCTCGGCGGCGGCCGTGCCCTCGTCGAGGAGCGAGGCACCCGAAGTGGGCAGCCCGGTGAGGTCGGCGACCATCGTCTGGAAGTTCAGGAGGGCCTCGAGCCGCCCCTGGGAGATCTCGGGCTGGTACGGCGTGTAGGCCGTGTACCAGGCGGGGTTCTCCATGACGTTGCGCAGGATCACCGGCGGGGTGAACGTGCCGTAGTAACCCAGACCGATCATCGGTGCGAGCACCTGGTTGCGGTCGGCGAGGCTCCGCAGTTCGGACAGGACCTCGGCCTCGGTGCGGGCCTCGGGGAGGTTCAGCGCCTCGGCACTCCTGATCACGTCGGGCACCGCGGCGGCGGTGAGCTCGTCGAGGGAGCCGTAGCCGACCTGGGCGAGCATCTTCGCCTGCGCCTCGGCATCGGGCCCGATGTGGCGCTGCTCGAACGGGATGCCCTGCTCCAGCTGGGAGAGCGGAGTGCGACGGGGGGTCATGGTGGAGGCCTCCTGGTCTGTCACGACCTGCGAGGGGCGCCACGGCGTGGCTGCCCGTACGGCCTCCCCCTCTGTCATCTCGACCTGAGAGCTTCACCGGCACGCCCTGGGGCATACCGGCTTTCACCGTCGGTGAGGGCGGCCCCCGCAGCGGCACGTGCCGTACGGTTCCCGTCCTGCTTTCCAGAGTGACCTCGTCCGTGCGGTACAGGGGCCTGAGAGATTCCGGGGAGGAGTTGCTCCTTCGGCGCCTCCGGATCGCTCCGGAGGACTCTCCCGCACAGGGTCAGCAGCCGTGTCCCAGCCTACCAGCGGGGTCGGGGCGTGCCGTCTCGAGTGGCCGACCTCCCGGATCTGGCCTTTCGTAGAGCCTGTGGAGCAGTCGCGACCACCTGATGCAGTTGTGACCAGTGGAGGCGCCGTGCAGACCGACATCGATCCGCGCAGCCTGATCGGCCGCAAGGCCTTCGACCGTCGAGGTGCCAAGATCGGGACGGTGGACGAGGTCTATCTCGACGACGCGACCGGTGTGCCCGAGTGGGCCGCCGTGCGCACCGGCCTCTTCACCAGGGACGCGTTCGTCCCTCTGGAGCCGAGCGAGTTCGTCGACGGGGCCCTGGTGATTCCCTTCGACCGGGCCCTGATCAAGGACGCACCCGACTTCGGCGTGGGCCGCCACCTCTCTCCCGAGCAGGAACTCCAGCTGTACCGGCACTACGGACTGGACTCGTCCCCGTCCGCCGGGAACACCCCCGACAGGGACTTCGGGAAGCTGGCCGGCCACGAGGAGTAGTCCACCGGGTCCCGCACCAGGGGGAGCGGGTCGGCCGGACTCAGTTCCGGATCGTCGACCCGGAAGGTGCGCACCCGGCCGGGCCGGGTCCACGGTTCCTCGAAACGCACGGTGACCCGGCCGACGCCGCTGCCCTGCACCCAGCCGTGGCCGTGGACCTCGTGCCTCACGTCGTGCCCGGCCGGCCAGCGCCGGGAGGCCGGCTGCTCCCCGCCCTCCCGGGCGACGGACTCGGCCGCCGCCTCCTCCGTGGTGCCGTCCTGCCGCGCGGCCGCCTCGGCAGTCGCGGACCTCTCGGCGGCCGCGGACTCCTCCGCGGCGTGCTCCGCTTCGGCGGCCTGCGCGAACAGATCCTCCTGTGTGAAGTCAGCGAGCCCCGTGACGCCGACTCCGAGCAGCCGGACGCCGCCGGTCGTGTCCACGGCCTCCAGAAGCCGCGCAGCGGCCTCCCTGACCACCGCGGGGTCGTCGGTGGGGCCGCGCAGGGTCTCCGACCTGGTGAGCGTGGAGAAGTCGTAGCGGCGCACCTTGAGGACCACGGTCCGCCCGGAGCGACCCGCGTCCCTCAGCCGCCGCACGCAGCGGTCCGCGAGCCGCTCCACCTCGGACCTGACCCGCACACGGTCGTGCAGGTCCACGTCGAAGGTGTCCTCGACCGACACGGACTTGGCGTCCCTCTCGGCGACGACGGGGCGGTCGTCGTACCCCCGCGCCATGCGGTGGAGCGCGACGCCGTGCGCCCTGCCCAGGAGCCGCACGAGCTCAGCCTCGCCCGCCTCCGCCAGGTGACTGACGACGGTCATGCCCGCGCGCCGGAGATGGTCCCCGGTGGCGGGCCCCACACCGGGGAGGGTGCGGACCGGCATGGGCGCCAGGAGCTCGCGCTCGGTACCGGGCTCGATCAGCAGCAGCCCGTCCGGTTTCGCCTCCTCGGAAGCGATCTTGGCCAGCATCTTCGAACCGGCCAGACCCACCGAACCGCTGAGTCCCGTGACCGCCTTGATCACCGTACGCAGCTGTCCGCCGATCGCGCGGGCGGAAGCCGAGTCGTCGGCGAGCCCGCCGGCCTCCAGGTCGACGAACGCCTCGTCCAGACTGAGCGGCTCCACGAGCGGTGACAGCCGGCCGAGGAGCTCCATCACCTGGTCGCTCACCGTGCGGTAGAGCGCGAAACGCGGGACCAGATACGCGGCGTTGGGCGCGAGCCGCCTCGCCTGTGCCGTCGGCATCGCGGAATGGACGCCCAGCCGCCGCGCCTCGTACGACGCGGTGGCGACCACGCCGCGCACACCGAGGCCCCCCACCACCACGGGTCTGCCCCGCAGGCTGGGCTTCGCCGCCTGCTCCGCGGAGGCGTAGAAGGCATCCATGTCCAGATGCAGAATGGTGGGCGCGGCTCTCACACGGACCGATGGTGCCCTATGCCACTGACAACCGCCCCGACCCGCGTTCGTGCCGCGCCGCCCGGCACCGCTGGTTCAGCCCGCGCGGTTGCGCCGGCGCGCCAGTTCGTCGGCCGGGTTGTGGCCCACCAGGGTCTCCCCCGTGTCGACCCGCTCCCCGTGGAGCTGGGACAGCGCCGCGTCGACATCCCGCCAGACGACTCCGACCGCGATGCCGAAGACACCCTGGCCGCCCTGGAGGAGACTCACGACCTCGTCGGGCGAGGAACACTCGTAGACCGTCGCCCCGTCGCTCATCAGGGTCATGCGCTCCAGGTCCGTGAAACCGCGCGCCCTGAGGTGCTGCACGGTGGTGCGGATGTTCTGAAGAGCGACCCCCGTGTCCAGGAAACGCTTGACGATCTTGAGGAGCACCACGTCCCGGAAGCTGTAGAGACGCTGTGTCCCCGACCCGTACGCAGGACGTACGCTCGGCTCCACGAGCCCCGTACGCGCCCAGTAGTCGAGCTGTCGGTACGTGATCCCGGCCGCCGCGCACGCCGTCGGCCCCCGGTAACCGATGTCCCCTGCCGCTGCCGCACCGTCCGCTGCCACCGCCGCCGGCTGAACCGGCTGTCTGATGGGATGGTCGGCCGCACTACCGTGCTGCCGGTACGGCCCACCCGCAGCCGCACCGTCGCCGCTGATTCTCACGCCGACCTCCGTCCTTGACCTGCCATCTCGAAGGTAGGCAGTCACCAGGGGTGCGTCAACGATCGCCACACTCGGCACGCCGAGTGATAATCACCCTGAGGGTGGTTTCCCGTGACTGATTTCCGGGAACGGCTTGTCGGATGCGCCGACGGCACCCCGCGGGACGGTCACTGGCTGTTCGTGCCGAAGTCCTCCGGCGAGATCTGGTCGAGGAACTCGCGGAACTTCTCCACCTCGTCCTCCTGCTCGTCGGGGATGGCGATCCCCGCGTCGTCGAGCACCCCGTCACTGCCGTAGATCGGCGTGCCGGTGCGCAGGGCGAGCGCTATGGCGTCGGACGGCCGCGCACTCACCTCGACCCCACTGGCAAAGACCAGCTCCGCGTAGAAGACCCCTTCTCTGAGGTCCGTGATGCGGACCTCGGTGAGCTCCTGGCCGACGGCCTCGAGCACATCCTTGAAGAGATCATGGGTCAGCGGCCTGGCCGGAGCCATGCCCTGCTGGGCGAAGGCGATCGCGGTCGCTTCCCCAGGGCCGATCCAAATAGGGAGGTACCGGTCGCCTCCCACTTCACGCAGGAGCACGATCGGTTGGTTGGAGGGCATTTCCACCCGGACACCCACAACGTCGAGCTCGTTCACACAGCAACCCTAGGACGTGCCCGCCATGTTTGGATAGTCGGGCTCCTCGGCCGTCAGTGGAAACTGACCTTCAGGGCGGACTGCACGAGTGCGGCGTGGAGCCGGACGGAGAGTTCCGCGAGCTCCTTAGCGGTGGCTTCCGCATGGGCTCTGGTCTGCGGATTCCGGTGCCGGCGCAGGGGTGCGACGATCTGCTCGACCAGTCCGGCCTCGCGTTCCGCGGCTGCCTTGACCGCACGCAGATGCCGGGGTTCCAGGCCGAACCGGCCCAGGTCCGCCACGAGCCGCGCCACGGTGACCGCCTCTGCGTCGTAGCTCCCGCCGGTGGCGGGCACGATCAGCCCGTACGCCTCCCACTCGTCGAGCTGCTCCTCGGTCGCCTCCGCGGCGGCGAGGAGCTCGGAGCGTCCGATCCGGGCGGCAGTGGCCGCACCCGGCGCCTGGTCCCATCGGGGGTCGAGCGGATCGCCCTGCCCGCCGCCGGACGGCAGCGCCGCCTGCTCACCCCGCGCCAGGGCATCCAGGTGCTCCCGGATGACCTTGAGCGGCAGGTAGTGGTCCCGCTGCATGCGCAGCACCTGAGCCAGCCGCTCGACGTCGGCAGGGCTGAACTTCCGGTAGCCCGAGGGCGTCCGCTGGGGCTCGATGAGCCCCTCCGCCTCCAGGAAGCGGATCTTGGAGATCGTGACTTCGGGAAATTCGTCGCGCAGTTGCAGGAGCACCGTGCCGATGCTCATCGCGCGCTCGCCCGCGGCGGCGGTGCCGTGACCGGCACCGCCTGTCGGTGTTCGCAGCATGGACCTTCCTGGGGTCCCCCCGGACGGAGTCCGGGGAAGGGTCACACGCCCCGCTGGCTCGCGTAGAAGACCAGCCGGTACTTTCCGATCTGGACTTCGTCGCCGTTGGTCAGCGCGACGGAATCGATGCGCTCGCGGTTGACGTAGGTACCGTTGAGGCTGCCGACGTCGCCCACGGTGAAACTACCGTCCGGGCTCCTGCGGAACTCCACATGACGCCGCGACACGGTCACGTCGTCGAGGAAGATGTCGCTCTGCGGGTGGCGGCCGGCTGTGGTGAGGTCCCCGTCCAGCAGGAACCGGCTGCCGGAGTTGGGTCCGCGGCGGACCACCAGCAGTGCCGAGCCCGCGGGCAGTGCGTCGACGGCGGCCTGCGCCTCCGGGGAGAGCGAGGGGACGGCCGTCTGGCCCGTCGCCTCGGCCTCGTACGCCTCGATCCCGGAGATCGAGATGGTCGAGGTCGTCTCCGCGGCCCGCTCGGGCACTCCGCCCCGCAGCGGCGCGCCGCAGTTGGAGCAGAAACGGCTGGCCTCGGCGTTCTGATGCCCGCACCTGGTACAAACCGGCATGGACGTACCCTCCGGAGCGGGGGCGAACCCTCCACCCGTACTTGAGGTTGATGGTTCCCCGAAACCTATGCGGCCCGCACCTGCGGGGTCAACAGACGACGCGCCGGTCCCCTCGCCGGGTCCCCGCACCTCATCGCGGAAGAGCGGGCGCTCCGATCCCTGCTCCTCGGCGCCCTGACGCGGTGCACGGTGGCGGGCAGCGCTGTTGCTGTCCTCGCGGGCACTCTTTCCGAACAACTTCGCAAACAACTTCACGGGCGTTTCCCCTTGACCGAAATAGACCCGCCCGTGGGGCAGGACGAACCCTGAATGAACACACCTGCCGACCCGGACATCTTCACAACGTCCGTATCCACCCGACAGTTTCCACCACGCGCCACCGATCCGTTGCGGCGACCCCCCGCAACCCGGCACCCGTGTCCCGCGAGCCCCGCGCACCGCCCTCTCACCGGGACGACGACCGAGCGTGATCAGGCTGTCTCGCCGGCCGCAGGGCGTCCACGACGATATCGTCGGCACGCGCCACCTCCGCCGTGGCCTGCTCCTTCTCCAGCGTCTGTACGACGCCGCCGGGGATGTTCAGAGCCGGTTCCAGGTCCTGCGGCTTGCCGATGACCTTGAACTCGTACGGAGCCTCGACCTTCCGGCCGTCCACGCTCAGCTCCCCGCCGTCGCCGGAGAAGTACGTGTTGGCCACCACACGCACGCCGTTGACCTCGATCGCCTCCGCACCCGCGGCCCGCAGCTCCTGGATGGCGTCGAGGAGCATGTCGGGCTCGACCGCGCCGCCGGGGTCGCCGATGGTCAGCGTGATACCGGGGCCGTGCGCCGCGACGGTCCCTGCCAGGATACCGAGCTGCCGCTCCTTCTCGAGCGTCTGCTTACGCGCCTCCTCCGCCTGGTCGGAGCTGGTCTCCAGTTCCGTGCGCTGGTCGTCGAGGCGCTGCTTCTCGTCCTCGAGGCGCTCGGTGCGGTTGTCCAGCTCGTCGAGGATGCGCACCAGGTCCTCCTGGCGCGCACCGCGCAGGGCGCTGTTGTCGCTGTTCGACCTGACCTGGATGGCCAGCCCCAGGCCGAGGACGAACAGCAGCAGCGCCACGATGAGTTGGGCCCTGCTCACCCTCGGCGGCCAGAGACCTGCCCGCAGCCGCTGGCGGCCGGAGACCTCCCCCGCCTCTGCCCGGGCGGGCCGGGACGGCTCCGACGCGGGCCTCTCGGGAGGGAGCGCACCGGAGGGCCCGCCGCTGCCGGGACCGTGTTCGCTGCTCGGGTTCTGTTCGTTGCTCATCGGCCTCAAGCCCGGAAGACGTGGCGGCGGATGGCCGCGGCGTTGGAGAAGATCCGGATGCCGAGCACGACCACCACACCGGTGGAGAGCTGGGCTCCGACGCCCAGTTTGTCGCCGAGGAAGACGATGAGCGCGGCCACCACGACGTTCGACAGGAACGACACCACGAAGACCTTGTCCACGAAGATCCCGTCGAGCATGGCCCTCAGGCCGCCGAAGACGGCGTCGAGTGCGGCCACCACGGCGATCGGCAGGTAGGGCTCGACCACCGCCGGCACTTCGGGGCGGACCAACAGTCCGACCACGACTCCCACGACGAGGCCCAGTACGGCGATCACGATGTGCCCTTCCCTGTGTCTGCCGCACCACTGCCCGTGTCTGCGGCCTGAGGCTCTGCTGTACGTACGATCAGGCTGGGCGCGGCCGGAAGACGCACCTGCTCCTGCTCGGAGATGCTGGTGCGGATGTCGAAGCTCTCGTGCAGCGCCTGCAGATACAGGCCGTCCGCACTGTCCTGGAACGCGGTGGCGAGCTTCTTCCCGTCCCCCACCGCAAGCACCGTGTACGGCGGCACGAGCGGCCTGTTGTCGACCAGTATGGCGTCGCCCGCCGCCCGGATCGCGGAGAGGGCCGTCAGACGCTGTCCGTTGATGGCCACCGCCTCGGCGCCGGACTGCCACAGCCCGTTGACCACCCGCTGCATGTCCCGGTCCCGTACACGGCCCGTGTCGGCGAAGCCGGTGGACTCGCGCGGACCTCCCCCACCCTGGTCGGTGTCCTCGGCGTCGTCGACCACCAGCTTGATCCCAGGGCCTTCGACCGGGGTCGCACCGGACAGCAGGGCCACCAGGGCCCCCTGGTCGCCACCGTGCCGCTCGAGCGCCTTGCGCTGCCGCTCGCCGACGTCCTTGCGCAGTTCGTCGACCTCCGCCTGGAGAGTGTCGGCCTTGGAGGTCTCCGCGTTCACCCGGTCGATGAGCTCTTCGCGTTCCTTGGCCACGACCGGCGCCGCCACCCGGGCCTCGGCAGCGCCGAGTGTCACGACGAGGGCGGCCAGCACCAGGCCTGCCGCGAGGCCCAGCTTCGCCTTCAGGGTGCGCGGAAGCCCGTCGCTTCCCTCGGACCGGCGACGTGCCGAAGCCTCGGCGTACCCCTCGTCGAGGCTGTGTTCCATCACCGTGGTCAGCAGCGACATGGACGCGTCGGGACGCGGACGCGACGGGGCGCTACTCCGATCGGGGGGCGGCTGCGACATGCCGCACATCGTCGCACGTCATGCCCGCTGCCGCCGAATGGCCCCACCGTCGGGGGGGGGGGGGGGGGGGGGGGGGGGGGGGGGGGGGCGCCGCCGCGGGGGGGGGGCCCCCCCCGGGCCCCCCCCCCCCCCCCCCCCCCCCCCCGCCCCCGGCGGCGGCGGCGGGGGGGGGGGCCCCCCATGCCCCAACCTGGGCGCAGTTCTTGCCGCGGGCGCCCCTCGGCCCCCCCGGGGGGGCCGGTTCGCGGTTGGGGGGGGCTCCGGGCCCCGACGCTCGTCTGCTCAGTCGCCCGCGCTGTCCACGACCGCCGCCCACTCGTCGAGCAGCGCCTGGGCCGAGGCGTCGTCGGGGCCCTCCGCCCACAGATGGGTGACGGCCTCGGCCCTGTCGGGCAGCACCATCACCCAGCGGCCGTCGGTCTCGACCACACGGACTCCGTCCGTCGTGTCCACACTGCGGTCCCCCGCCTCCTCCACGACCCGTCGCATGACGAGCCCCTTGACCGCCCACGGTGTGGCGAGGTCACGGCGCAGTACGTGAGCACGCGGGATGCGTGCGTCGATCTGGCTGAGGGTGAGCTGTGTCCTGGCCACGAGGCCGATGAGCCTCACGAAGGCCGCGGCACCGTCGAAGACGCTGCTGAACTCGGGGACGATGAACCCGCCCCGGCCGTCACCGCCGAAGATCGTGGCGTCCTCGCGTCCCACCCGCGTCAGATCGTCGGGGGACGTGGTCGTCCACTCCACCTGCGTGCCGTGGTAGGCCGCCACCTGCTCGGCGACCCGGGTCGTCGTCACCGGCAGGGCGACGCGCCCGCTCCTCCGCTCGGCCGCCACGAGGTCGAGCATGACCAGGAGCGCCCGGTCGTCCTCGATGATGCGGCCCCGCTCGTCCACGAGGGAGAGCCGTTCGCCCACGGGGTCGAACCGCACCCCGAAAGCCGCCCGCGCCGAGGACACGATCTCGCCGAGGCGCACGAGCCCGGCACGCCGGGATTCGGCGGACTCGGTGGGCCTGGACTCGTCGAGCCCCGGGTTGATCGTCAGGGCGTCCACTCCGAGACGGCCGAGGAGACTGGGCAGAACCAGCCCCGCGCTGCCGTTGGAGGCGTCGACGACCACCTTGAGGCCGGCGTCGGCGATGCCGCTCGTGTCGACGTTGCGAAGCAGCGAGCCGGTATAGGAGTCGAAGACGCTCGAAGGGAAGTGGAGGTCGCCGATCTCGCCCGGGAAGGCCCGGCGGAACTCCTGACGGGCGTAGACACGGTCGAGCTTCTTCTGACGCGCCTGCGAAAGGTCGGCTCCACGCTCGTCGAAGAACATGATGTCGACCGAGTCGGGCACACCCGGCGACGTCCGGATCATGATTCCGCCCGCGCTGCCCCGCGCGGTCTGCTGGCGTGCGACCGGCAGCGGTACGTTCTCCAGGTCACGGACGTCGATGGCGCTGGCCTGGAGGGCCGAGATGACCGCCCTCTTCAGGGCACGGGCACCACGTGAGTGGTCACGGGCGGTCGTGACGGTCGCACCCTTCTTCAGGGTCGTCGCGTACGCGCCGGCGAGCCGGACCGCGAGCTCCGGGGTGATCTCGACGTTCAGGATCCCCGAGACACCACGGGCGCCGAAGAGGTGCGCCTGCCCGCGCGACTCCCAGATCACCGAGGTGTTGACGAAGGCGCCCGCCTCGATGGTCTTGAACGGGTAGACCCGGACGTTGCCCTGAATGATCGATTCCTCACCGACCAGGCATTCGTCGCCGATCACGGCGCCGTCCTCGATGCGTGAGGCACGCATGATGTCTGTGTTCTTGCCGATGACACAGCCGCGCAGATTGCTGTGCTCACCGATGTAGACGTTGTCGTGCACGACCGCCCGGTGGAGGAAGGCGCGTGATTTCACGACCACGTTGGAGCCGATGACCGTGTGCTCGCGGATCTCGGCGCCGGATTCAATCTTCGCGTAGTCACCGATGTACAACGGCCCACGCAGTACCGCGTCGGGATGGACGTCTGCACCTTCCGCGACCCAGACCCCGGGCGAGATCTCGAAGCCGTCCAGTTCGACGTCGACCTTGCGCTCCAGCACGTCGGCCTGGGCCTTCACGTAGCTCTCGTGTGTGCCCACGTCTTCCCAGTAGCCCTCGGCGATGTAGCCGTAGATCGGCTTGCCGTCCTTCATGAGCTGCGGGAACACGTCACCGGACCAGTCCACCGACGTGTCGGCCTGGACGTAGTCGAAGACCTCGGGCTCCATGACGTAGATGCCCGTGTTCACCGTGTCCGAGAAGACCTGGCCCCAGGTCGGCTTCTCCAGGAAGCGTTCGACCTTTCCCTCTTCGTCGACGATCGTGATCCCGAATTCCAGGGGATTCGGGACGCGGGTCAGGCACACCGTGACCAGTGCGCCCTTCTCCTTGTGGAAGGCGATGAGATCCGTGAGATCGAAGTCCGTGAGGGCGTCTCCGGAAATCACGAGGAAGGTGTCGTCCTTCAGGGCCTCTTCGGCGTTCTTGACGCTGCCCGCGGTACCGAGTGGCTTCTCCTCGTTGGCATAGCTGAGCTCCATACCGAGTTCTTCGCCGTCGCCGAAGTAGTTCTTGACGAGAGAGGCGAGGAACTGGACGGTGACGACTGTCTCGTTGAGCCCATGCCGTTTGAGCAGCCTTAGCACATGCTCCATGATCGGCCGATTGGCCACGGGCAGGAGCGGCTTGGGCATGCTTGAGGTCATGGGGCGAAGGCGGGTGCCTTCACCGCCTGCCATCACGACGGCCTTCATGTCGGAAACGTCCTCCTCGAAGAGACGACGGTCTAGCCGACTTCACCCGTCGGGGCGATACAGAGCATCCGGTGCGGGCCGGCGACACTGCACGGCCACGCATCAACGAGCTAATCGGCTACTTGATCCGCCTTGACCAGACGGCGGACCTGGACCACGTAGAGGATCCCTGCCCACCAATAGAGGGTTGTACCCCATCCAGCGAACGCCCATCCGAAAATGGTGCCCAGCGAAGCCAGCCAACCACTTCCGTCGCTGAGCAGCAACAAGGGGAAGGCGTACATCAGGTTGAAGGTTGCAGCTTTCCCCAGGAAGTTGACCTGTGGCGGCGGATAACCGTGCCGGCGCAGGATTCCCACCATGACGAGGAGCATCAGCTCACGGGCGAGGAGCGCGGCCGTGAGCCAGAGCGGAAGGATCTCCCGCCAGGTGAGCCCGACCAGGGTCGACAGAATGTAGAGACGGTCGGCCGCGGGGTCCAGGAGCCGGCCGAGGCTGCTGATCTGGTTCCAGCGGCGAGCGAGCTTGCCGTCGAGGTAGTCGCTGATACCGCTCAGCATCAGGACCAGCAGGGCCCAGTTGTCACTGTTGGGCCCGCCGAACACGGGGCGAAGAATCAGCCACAGGAAGAGCGGCACGCCGACGAGACGAGCCATGCTGAGGATGTTGGGGATGGTGAGTACTCGGTCCGTCTGAACTCGAGTCTCCTGGACCTCCACCCGGGGGCCTCCTGTGAAGAACGTGCCAATGATGCCCCCTGACCCTACCCTCAGCGTCCGAGCACCGGTGCACAGGGGTGGGCCTCAAGGGCCCGGAAACGCAGAAAAGCCCCGTGCCACAAGGGCACGGGGCTTTCCCGGAATAATTGTTCGGCGGCGTCCTACTCTCCCACAGGGTCCCCCC
>NZ_JBIWKR010000017.1:0-148186 GCF_044765765.1 Streptomyces sp. NPDC102402 | reverse complement strand
GCGATGGCTCCACACCTACAATCACCACCGCGGACACACCGCGCTCAAGGGCCAGCCACCCGCCAGCCGCGTCCCCAACCTCACGGGTCAGTACACCTAGCCACTCAGCCCAGGTAGGGATACGTGCCGGCGAGGTAGTCGCCGATTTGCTGACGCATGCTGGGGTGGATGTCGTAGTCGTCCAGGTCGTTGGGCTGGACGTAGCGGACGCCGTCGGCTTCATCGTTGATGGTGGGCTCGCCGCCCACGGGGCGGCCGATGTAGGTGTTCTCGTACTGCTGGCGGATCTCGCCGTCGGTGTAGGCCACGATGTGATGCGGGTTCGTATAAACCCCCAGAAAACCCGTGACCTCGGCGATGATCCCGGTCTCTTCCAGGCACTCACGCACAGCGCACTGGGCCGCTGTCTCGCCGATGTCCTGGGCGCCGCCCGGCAGGGCCCATTGGCCGGTGTCCCGGCGGCGCTGGAGCAGTATGGCGCCGTTTTCGTCGACGACGAGGAGGTTGTTGGCGGGGATGAGCGTGTTCGCTTTGGGGGCCTTGGGGTCGTTGTAGTACTCAGTCCTGCCCATGTGACGAGGGCCCCTCCCGGTCTGGTGTCCAGGGCCGTGCGGTGGCCCAGACAGCTTCGAAACTCTGAGCGTAGTTGTCGAACCACCCTGCGGTGTCAGCTCTGCGGAGATGCAGGATGGGGTTGGCGCTGGCCGGTTGGCCCCAGACGTGTGGGTTGGCCAGGAGGTCGTTGTCGTAGCGGAACATGGAGGTGTAGAGCGTGGTGTCGTGCAGTCTGACCTCGCAGCCTGCCTCGGAGAGTAAAGGCCGGTAGTAGGTGAGGGAGGCGCGGATCTTCGCGGCGAGGGTGTCGCCGATGCCCTCCTCTCGGCCTCGAATGGCTGCTGCCTGGCCGTTCGAGTCGCCGAAGCAGAGCCGCACTCGCACCCCGTCCGATGCGCGCTCGGCGAGCATCTTGGCGACGTGGGGGTTGGACTGGGCAAAGAAGGTGCCGGAGAAGACGAGGACGCTGATCTGCTCCTGCGCGCCTTTGAGCAGCGACAGCCATGTGTCCCGTGGGACGCTCGCTCGGTTCTGGTAGGTGGTGACGAGCTCCTGCTCTGCCCCGGCGGCTTGCTGTAGGGCTGAGCGTTCCGGTGCTGGCCAGAGGAACAGTTCCTCCACCCGCAGGTGCCGGGCGACGCGGAAGCGGTGGCGGGCGTGGGGAACACGTCCGCCGAGCCATCGGCTCACCGTCTTGGGGTCTACCTCGCAGACTTCGGCGAGGGATTCGGGTGGGATGCCGCGCTGGGCGAGTACGGAGTGCAGTCGCTCGTTCACAGGCGCCATACAAGCTGAAGGGGCTGGGAGCGGCAAGGACGTTACGGGACGTTCTGCGGGACGTCGACGGCGCGACCAGGGTGCTTACGCTGGGCGTATGGAGCTCATCGTCCTGTGGGACATCGACCACACGCTGATCGAGAATGCCGGGGTCAGCAAGGAGATCTACGCCGCTGCCTTCACAGCGCTGTCGGGGAGAGAGCCCATGGGGCCGGCGCGGACGGAAGGTCGTACGGATCGCCTGATCATGCGCGACATGTTCCACCGAAACGGTGTGTCTGAGCCGGCCTGGGCTGCTGTCGAGGAAGCCCTCACGGCCGCAGGTGCCGCGCGTCTGCCCGAGCTCAGCCGACGCGGAACAGCCTTGCCTGGCGTGCGTGAGATCTTGAAGGAAGCCTCCGTACGCAGTGCCTGGGTGTCCTCGGTACTCACCGGCAATATCGCGGCCAACGCCCGGGTGAAGGTATCGGCCTTCGGCCTTGACTCCCTGCTCGATCTGGGAGTTGGCGCCTATGGTGCTGACGCTCTCCAGCGGCCGGACCTGGTCGCTGTCGCCCGTGAGCGTGCTCAACGGCTGCGAGAAGCGCAGGGCGACGTGCCCGTCGTACTCGTAGGCGATACGCCCAGGGACGTCGAGGCCGCGATCGCCACGGGCTCCGAGATCATTGGGGTCGCCTCTGGCGTCCACAGCGCCGAGGAACTGGCCGCTGCCGGTGCTCAAAGGGTGCTGCCCGACCTGACGGACACCGCTCATGTGCTCGGAATCCTGGAGGCATTCGCGGCGTCCTGAAAACGTCCCAGGACGTCCTTGGAGCGTCCCGATACGCGGTGACGGGGTCCGCACCTGTCCCGCCAATATCAGGTCTCCCACCAGGAAAACGCCCGAAGGAGACCCTCGTGATCAGCGAAGTCACCGGGATCCACAGAATCCGGATGCTGTACGTGCAGCTGCTGTACCGCTGCAACTTCGAATGCCTGCACTGCTTCCATGGCAAGCGGCTCCAGCACGCCGACGCCTTCACCGCGGACGAGGCGATCAACCTCCTCACCCTCATGCGCGACCAGTACGGCACCGAAGCTGTCACCCTGCTGGGCGGCGAACCGTTCGTCTACCGGGACCTCACCCAGGTCGTCCAGTACGCCAAGCGGGACCTGGGCCTGCGGGTCGAGATCTGCACCAACGGCTACCGGATCGAGCGTCGGCTGACCGAGATCGCCCCCGACCTGGACCTGCTCCGGGTATCGCTGGAGGGCATCGGCTCGACCAACGACCAGATCCGCAAGTTCGGAAGCTACCGCAGCGCGCTAAGCGCCCTCGAAATCGCCCAGCACCTCGGTGTCCGCACCGGTGCCACCATGACGGTCACCTCACGCAACATCGAAGAGGTACTGCCGCTCGCTCGCGTACTCCAGGGCTACGGCGTGGAGCAGCTGAAACTGCACTGCCTCCGGCCGGTCGGCAACGCAGCCGCTCACCCCGAGCTCCTGATCACCGAGCCCACGGCCTACACCCGCCTCCGGAGCCGGCTCGATGCGGCCGACTTGGAGATCGAGGTGATCGTCGACGAGGACCTGTCCGCGGACGGTGCCCCAGACACCTGCGTTCCTGACGGGGGCCCCGTCGAGATCGAGCGGATCGAGGCAGACCCCCGCGGCGCGCTCACCATGTCCTGCAAGGCCGTGGGCAAGGACTCGCACGCCTTCTGGTACGACAAGCTCGCCGACCACATCGACCACCGGCCCTCCCCCACCGATGAGCTCACACTCGCGGTACCGGATGTGGTGTACGGCCGTGTCTGACGGTCCGCTGTTCGAGAGCCTCGAAGGGCTCCGCGGAACCGGAAAGTCGACCATCGCTCCGATGCTGGCCGCGGCCCGCCGCGCCGTCCTGGTCCCGACCGTGCCTCTCTTCTACCAGCCGCTGCGCCGGGAGGTGGACCGGCGGGCAAATACCGAGGCCCGGATGTGCTTCTACCTGTCCGCGCTGTTCACCGTGACCGATGAGATCCGGCGTCTCCTGGCCGAGGGCACCTCGGTGGTCGTGGAGAGCTACTTCGCCCGCTGCCTGGCCAACCACCAGGCACTCGGCGCCAGCCTCGGCGTCAGGCTCCCACCCAGCCTGCCCCAGCCCGTGACGTACCAACTGACGTGCGGCAAAGGCGAGCGCGGTCGCAGGCTCGCCGAGCGCATCAAACCGGCCTCCCGCTGGGACGTCTTGGCAGAAGAGATGGCAGACCGCGTTTCCGACGCCTATGCCCAGTTCCCGATGCACCACGTGGACACCACACATCTGGACCCCGACGAGGTTCTCCAGACGATCCTGTCCATCGACACGCAAGGAGCCCGCCACCGTGCAAACGCAGAGCCTGTGGGAGCACACCCTCACGTTCTTCCCCCAGTTCCTCGCCGCGCTGAAGGATCGTGCCGCTCCTGACGCCACGGTCATGGTCGTGGGGGCGAGCGACGGAAAATTCGTCCTGCCCCTGGCTTCCGCCGGCTACCAGGTGATCGCGGTAGAGCACGACCCGCTCGCTCTGCATGGTGGCGAGGTCATCCTCCCGGGTGACAACCGGGCCCACGCGATGGGCCTCCTCGACCGCCTCAAGCTCGAATCACTCCACGACCGCGTGCAGATCGTGGAGGAGGACTTCCTCCAATGGGAGCCTTCGGGCACGCCCTGCGATGCCATCTGGACGAGCTGCTCCTGGCATTACAGTGCCAACCATCATCGCCCGCTCGCTGATTTCGTCACCCGCATGCAGTCCTCCGTAACCGAGAGCGGCCTGTACGGGGCGGAGTTCATGATGCCCATCACCCAGCGCCAGCACCTGATCGAGCACTACACGTCCCCCGAGAAGCTCAGGCGCCACTTCATCGGCGACTGGGACGTCCTGCTGACCCTGCGCACGAACGAGTTCACCGAGCGAGCCCACATCGGCCAGCTCCAGGACCACACCCATCGGATGGGCCTGCTCCTCGCGGCCCGCACCCCCTCCTAGTACGAAGGACGAACCCGTGAAGCACGAGTACGAGGCCAAGTTCCTCGCCATCGACGTCACCGGCCTCCAGGCCAAGCTGACCACCCTAGGCGCCACTCAAGCGTTCCCGCGTACCCTCCTGACCCGCAAGATCTTCGAGAACGACGCACTCGAAGGAGGCGCCTGGGTGCGACTGCGGGACGAGGGCACCCGATCGACGCTCACGCTCAAGCAGGTCACCGACGCCACCACGATCAACGGCACCACCGAGATCGAGACCGAGGTTACCGACCTGCACGCCATGGCCGAGATCCTGCGCAGCCTCGGCATGCGCGAGGTCCGGTACCAGGAGAACTACCGCGAGGAATGGCGCCTCGGCGAGGTCGCCTTCGACTTTGACACCTGGCCGGACCTCCCCACCTTCGTCGAGATCGAGGGCCCCGACGAGGCATCGGTCCGCCAGGCAGCCGCTCTGCTCGACCTCGACTACTCCGAAGCGCGTTTCGGCAGCGTCGATGAGATCTACAAGAGCGAGTCCGGCAGGGACATCCTGGCCGAACCCACTCTCCTCTTCGCCGACGCCGACAAGCACGCTCTGTCCAGGGCAGCTGTACCGAGCGAGTAATCTTGAGGACCGAGCTGTGTTGATAGAACTGGCCGTGACGCCTCGGGTCATACCCGGCATCGCCGAGTTCGCGCGCGGCGGTCTGCCCGCCGCAGCAGACACCGACGACGGCAATACATGGACGGACGGAATCTGCTGGCTCTACTGCGGCCAGCGATGGACCCGTGTCCTGTGGATCGGCCCCGTGAGCGTGGCCGGCGCGCAGGCAGCCATGTTCGCCTGCGGCCCGTGCATCCGCGTTTTGCAGGAGCAGGTCTGGCAATCCCTTCTCCTTCACGATGAACCGGCTCGTCAGACCCCGGTGAGCACGGCCCCCGCGCCCGAGCAACCTGGCGAACGCCGTGTCGGCAGACATCGGGCGCGGGGCGGCCTGTTCAGTCGTGGATGAGGCTGTCGGAGGTCAGCGAGCCTGTGACGCCCCTTCACAGTGCTGTCGGGGCATTGGCACTCTCCGGCGGCTGGGCCGGTCACAAGGTGTGGTGACCGGCCCAGCCGTCGTTACGTACGCGCATCAGCGGGGTTGGCTGGCTCCAGGCTGGGTGGCGATGAGTACGGCGGGGGCATGGCCTCTGTTGCTGACCGGTCTCTATGGATCTGGCTCTCCTCAACGGTTAGCGACGAGGTCGGCTCGGCTGGCTCGTGGGGGTGGTTGTCGCGCGCGGCTGGGTGCCGGGGGGCGGCGCGCTGAAGGCTGACGCGGTGGTGCTTCGTAGGCGGGCTGCTTCGGCGCGGCGGTTGGGTGCGGGGTTACGGCTGGTGTGCTGGATCCGGGTGATCAGGACGCGGGCGGGCCTGTGGGCGGTGCCGAGCTCACGGCGGGCGGCGGCTTCTTTGAGGAGTTGGTGGGGTTTGTGGCCGCCGGCTTCGGCGTCGGAGAGGACCGTGGCGAGCGCGGGCCAACCGGGATCGGAGAGAATCCGCTCGGCGTGTTCGGGGACAGCTGCGCGTACGTCGTTGGCCAGGATGCGACGGGTCTCCTCCATGAAGGGCCGGGCTGACAGTTCGGTGAGCGTCGGACTGAGCGCGTCGTCGGACGCTGACTGAAGGTGCTGGACGGCTTGGTGGGCAGCGTCGGACTGGTGGGCGTGCCCCTTGGCCTCGTGCCAGCGGGCGGCGAGGACGACGGCCCAGACGAGTGCGGCGGTCAGAGATGCGAGGGCACTGCCGTCGGGCCCGGTGGCAGTGTTGACGATGTCGCGAGCCGCAGACCGCAGGGCGTGGGCGGCGCGGTCTTCGGCACGGATTTGAGAGCGCTGCGCACGGGCGAAGGCCCGGCTGGCCGCATGCAGCTGCGCACGGATGTCTGAGGGGGCCTTCTGGGCGGTGGCTTCGATGAGTTCGCCCAGGGCAGAGATGTGCGCCTGCGCTCGTGCGTCCCCATCGTCGTCGGCGCTCGTGCCGGTGATCTCTGTGTGGAGGGTGTCGAGGGCTTCGGTGGCCTGATGCCAGGCGGTGTCGGGTCGGTTGCGCCGGGCGGTGGGGTGTTCCTCGGGGGCGCGGGTCTCCAGGCGGGCCTTCAGCTTGGGCAGGGACAGGTCGGGGGCGATCTTCCCGCCGGGGTGGTAGATCTGCTCGCCGTCCTTGTTCAGGTCGCCGGGGCGGCCTACGGCGTAGCCGAGGAGGTCTCCAGAGGGGCCGCGGCGGGGCTTGACCAGGATGTCGCCGGCTTCGAGGTAGGCGAGGAGTTCCTCGGCGCTGGTGGCATGGGGGATGGCGAATCGGATGCGGTCCTGGAGCCACTGGCGGCTGGTCTGCTCCCAGCCGAGGCGATCGGCCTTGTGCATTTCGGCCTGGGTGGGGCGACGCTCGGCGGTGCGGTCGCCGTTCTTCAGGCGGCGGAGCCCGTAGTCGTCCTCAATCTGACGGCACTCGTCGCCGACGCGTACGCCGCTGCCGTGGAGCTTGGGGCGGCGGCCGTCCTCCCGGACGGTGGTGGCGAGGATGTGGATGTGGTCGTCGGCGTGGCGTACGGCGATCCAGCGGCAGGCCAGGTCGTCGCCTTCGGGGGCGATGCCGGCCGCCTGCACGATGCGCTGGGCGATCTCGCCCCATTCGGTGTCTGAGAGGTAGCGGTCCTCGGGTGCGGCGCGGACGGGGCAGTGCCAGACGTGATCGGTGACAGGCTTGCCGAACTCGCTGTTGCGCAGGCGTACGGGCTCGTCGACGTGGTGGCCAAGTTCGGTCAGGGTGGCGTGTTCGTCGCGGCCGGGGTCGGGCATGCCGAGCATGGCGAAGGCGGCGACGAGGTGCGGGTCGAGGTGTTCGTCGTGCTGGCCGGGGCCGTAGAGGTATGCGAGCAGACCGCGGGTGTTGGACCCGGCTGGTTTGATGGCGGCGATCACGCGGATCAGCCCTCCTCGTGTCGGCGGGCTGACGCAGGGCCTCGGCGATCAGGGTGAGCAAGCGGTCGAGTTCGTCGAGGCGCTGGCGAATGTCAGGCGGGTTGAGGTCGCTGTTGAGCGCGCGGGCGATCTGATTGACGTTGACGCCGATGCGGTTGAGGGCGCGCAGGACCTGGGCACGGAACATGTGGGTGCGGCGGCGGTCCTCGGACAGGGGGAGGTTCGCGGTGAAGCGGCCGTCGACGAAGGCGAGGACGACGTCGGCGGCGAAGCCGGATGCGCCCTTGTAGCCATGCTCGGCTGCGGCCTCGCGCAGGCTGGTGCGCTCGTCGTCGGTGAAGCGCAAGGGCCCGACGCGCTTGAGGCGCGCGTCGCCGGTGAACCGGCGGATCGTTGGCTGGACACCCTGCACAGAGGGCTCGCCGACGGCGGGAACGTCAGTAGGCGTCGGGCGGAGGATCGCTTGCTGGGTGGCATGAAGGTTGTCCAGGTCGAGGCCGTCCTCGGCCACGGGCACCTGGCCCGGCGCCCCCCGGCGCTGGGCCGTCTCCGCCACCCCCGGGGCGGAGACCCCCGAAGACCGGCCAGGAGTCGGACTCGGGGTACTACTGGCTCCGCCAGGAGCCGTCCGTCCGAACGCCCGCCGCAGACGTTCTGTCAGCGTAGGGGACTGCGGCGACGCTGACAGCTCAGCGTGGGTGTCATCGGGCAGGTGCTGGTCGTGAGTCAAGGGACATGCTCCAAGTGCGGCGGGGCGAGCGGGGCCAAGATGTCTGCGCGGCGCGGCCATCGCGGTGTCCACAGGTGTGGAAATCTGCGGGCCGGTCGGCCGATGCTCGGGTGGCCGGAAGGGTTCCGGTCACCCGAGCCGGCTCGGCGTCAGCGCCTGGATACCTCGATACCGGCAGCTTCGAGTTCCGGCCGAAGCCTCTCCATCACCTCGGTCTGCCGCTCACTGCCGATCGTCAGGTTCCGGTCCTTCACGGCCGCTCGGAGCAGGCCGCGCGTGAGTTTGCCGTGCTGATGACCGGTGGCCCGGCCGATATCCGTCAGCTCCGCGATAGTCGCCTTCGGCGGCCGGCCACCGCTCGGTTTGCTCTCCGGCACCTGGGGCGCAGGTTCCGTCCGCTCGTCACTCGGGGCTTGCGCACCATCAGGTGCGCAAGCCGGCCGGTGGCTGTGGCTGATGTCGCCGGCCGACCGTTCCAGGACCTGTACGGAGCCGGTGTCCGGGACGTCGTCCTGCGGTGCGACGAGCTGGTGGATCTGTCGCATCAGGACGCCGAAGGCGACCATCGCGGCGGCCGGAGGAACGGCTGCGACCACGTAGTCGAGGAACGGTACGGTGCCCGCGTTTCCGGTGCCGCTGACCCCGGCGACGTTCAACGCGATGGAGCCGGCCGATCCGACGGCGGTCACGGCGATCGCCCAGGGGTCGGTGACGCGGCGCAGCGCTGCGCGCAGCATGAGCAGTTCGCCCGCGATGATGAACGCGTCCAGGGTGGCGGGCCAGGCCCAGCGGCGGATGGGGGATGCGCCGAGCCCGTGCTGGCCGGCGACGTCGGCGAGGTGCGCGTAGGAGAGCCAGAACGCTCCGGCTGTCAGGGCGACGATGACGATGCCGGCCACGCCGAGCACGAGCTGCTCGGCGTCAACACGCTCCTTCGGCTGCCTTTCGCTGCGGGCGTCGTCTCGTGCTCCTGGTGCTTGCGTGGTGAGGTGCGGGGCAGTCAAGCGGGAAGCTCCTGGGGGTAGTGGTGTGGGGCGTCTTTGCCGTCTCGGCCGTTGCACGTGCAGGTCAACGCGGGACGGCAGCGCTCCGGACGTACCGTCCCGGCAGGGCGGCGCCAGCGTCTTGTCCAGACTCGGAACAGGGAGGCGGCGGCTGCGGTTCGGTCCCTCCCTGCCGGGACGGCTGCGTTGCGGCAGCCGTCCCGGCAGGGAGGGCTGTGGCCAGGGGTAATACGGCAAGGACGCTTGGGACGGGTCAAGACGGATCTGGGCGGTGCCCCGTGGCGGGCTGCCAGCACGGGGACGTCTGCGTTGCCGTCTTGCCCTCGGCTGCCGTCTTGCCGGTGTGTGCTCTGACCTGCGAGATCACGGCAGGGACGGCAAGTACGGCAACCAAGGAGGGCACGGCTCAGCCGTCGCCGCGAGAGGCGATTGGGTGGACGGTCGGGCAGTACCGACGCCAAGCGTCGAGGAACTTGTTGCGGGTGTAGCCCTTGCGCTGCGACCGGTCGGCCATGCGCACGTTGCCGGGCCGGATGTCGTAGTCGCGCAGCATCCCGCTGAGCTCCCGGGAGGTCAGGCCGGAGCGCCCCCGGTCGCCCCACGGGGCTTCAGCATCCGCGTTCAGGTAGTGCAGGAGATCCTCGGTGGAGAGGCTGTCCGCCTCCCGCTGGGCGAAGAAGACCCGCCGGATGTCGGCGAGGATGCGCGCTCCGCTGGGGTGGTCCTCCTCGGCTGCCACTTCGGCGGCGACCATCCGCGCGCACGCGACCCGCGCGAGCCGGGGCCAGCGACCGCCCGCCAGATCGGCGACGGTCACCAGGGGCTCCCACGTGTCGGCAGCACGGTCCTCGACCGGCATACCCGGCTCCTGACTCGCGGCATCCTCCAGCAGCGGGCGGGCCCAGGTGTGAATGCGGTCGCGCAGCTCGTGCAGGGCCGGGATGTCGCGCCGTGAGCGGAAGGGTTTGACCTTCTCGCCCTCGGCCCTGCGGCGCATGCGGATGACGACCGACCGGTCCATAACCGTGTCCGGCAGGTCTCCGATGCCCGCGATGGCCGCCATGGCGAAGGTGGCGAACTTGTGCGGGGTGTGGTCGTTGCCGACGACCCGGGTGACGTACCGGCCGCGCTGATGGCCGGCGTTGAGGAGACCGCGTGTCTCCTCGTTCTTCTCCGCGACCTTGGGTCCGAAGATGGTGTCGGCCTCGTCCACCAGCAGCGTCGGCGGCTCCTCGCCGTCGATGGAGCGGAAGATGGCCGCTGGCGTGGTGTTGATGGTGAGCATCGGCTCGTGGACTGTCTCGGTCAGCACGTCCAGGAGCCGCGACTTGCCGCAGCGCTTGGCCGGCCCCACCACCGCCAGCCGTGGTGCGTGCTGCCACGCGGGCTGGAGATGCGTCGCCACCACCCAGAGGGTGATCGCGTCCAGCGCCTCGGACGAGGGCGGGATCACGAACTGGGCTATCTGGGAGCGCAGTTCGTCGAGCAACTTGGTGCCCGGTGTCGGTTCCGCGTCCGGGACGGCCTCCAGTCCGCTCGCCGGGTCCTCCTCGCTGGCGCTGCCGTCTGCCGCGCCTTCGCCCGGGTCCACCGTGGCGCTGTCGTCCTGCGTGGGGCGCAGGTGGGCGCCGGGCCGGCCGGGTACGGCCGTGGCGGGCCAGGCTGCTCGGGCGGGGGCGGAATAGGGCTCGGGGTTCTCGGGTTGCACTGGGCGGCTCCTCGTCTGGCGGTGCACGGGCTTGCACGCCCCTGCCGCCGGGTCGGTTCTCATGGGATTGCTGGGGAGTCCTGGGGCCTCTGGCGTTGCACCGCCGGGGGCCCATTTCCTTCTGGCTGGTGGCTCGCCGCCCCGTGGCCAGGCATCCCGCGCTCCTTCAGGGAACGCACGGCCCGTTCCCTCGGGGAACACAGGCCGCCGCCCTTCGGGGAACACGGACAGTACGTCCGCACCTCGCAGCAGTCCAGCATTTCTGTGTCAGCTCAGCGCAGAAGCATCTACGGCGCTTCCGGCGCTTCAAGCTGCCAGGCCCAACAGGGCCAACAGGTCCGCGGTCACCACCCGGTAGGCGTTCCCGAGCCTGAGCACCTTGCAGGGGTACTGGCCGCGCTTGGCCAGCTCGTACCCCTTGCTCCGACCGAGCCCCAGCGCCCGGGCCCCCGTCTCCAGGTCAACGGCTGCAGGAAGCTCCAGAAGCTCCCCGCGACTCATCCCCTTCACTCGGCCGACCTCTTCGTTCTCACGCATACGCGCTCCATCCATGACTGAGCCCACGGCGAACGCGGCTGCCGCGCCCGTCTCCAGGTCTTGGAATCAACGCTAGGCGAGTTAATGTGTCTTCATGACACAACGTCGGAGCGACCATGGATCCAAGAGGGATGACGACGAGGACGACGTCCTGGAGTGGGTGGACCAGGTCATGGCCACCGTGGCCGCAGAGGTCCGCAGACGACGGAGGGAACTGGGTTGGAGTGCAAAGGACTTGGCCGACAAGTGCGAGGAGATGGGCCACCCGATCCCCCGCAACGTCATCGCCAACATGGAGTCCAGGCGCCGCTCCAACCTGCCGTTGGTCGACGTCATGGTCCTGGCCCAGGCACTGAACACCCCGCCCATCTGCCTCATCTACCCCGTCGGCTACGTCGACGACGTGCAGCGGCTCCCGCTCCAGGACTCCACCTCCCCACTGGACGCGCTGCGCTGGTTCACCGGGGAGGAGACCGAACTCGGCGCGGACGACGACATGCTCCGCTACTTCCGGGCCCACCAAGCCGCCCAGGAGCGACTGCGAAGCGCGCGACGCGACGAGGAGTACGCGCGCTACCACGCCCAGACCGCCCCGAACGCCGACCGGAAGGCCGAGGCCCTCCGCTCCCAGGCCCGTGCCGCCGAGGCGGCCGACGGCGCCGAAAACCGCCTGCGCAGAGTTCGCGCCTTCATCGAGGAAGAGGGCGTCACACCCCCGGTTCTGTGGCACGACGTGGCCCACGCAATCGACTCATCCGGGCGCGATCCCGAGACCACCGAGGAGAACGATCTTTGAAGGGCTCCACCTACCGCCGCTGCTCCTGCCGCGACCCCCAGACCGGCAAGGAACTCGGCACCTCCTGCCCCAAGCGCAACAGCAGGAACCACTGCACCTACTCCATACGCCAGGAACTGCCCTCCCGCGAGGACGGCAGCCGGCGCTCGTTCGCCCGGGGCGGGTACGGCAGTCTCAAGGCGGCCCAGGCCGACCTCGACCACGTACGTGCCCTCCTGGGGCTGGCCGAGTCGGACGACCCCGAGGGCGTCGACCTCATCGCCGAGATGCTGGCCGAGGTCAGCCGCGAACGGTCGCCTCTGCCCGAGGTCGAGGAGACGAGGCGGCGCCTCAACGCCGGCCAGGACCTCCTCGGCAGCCTGACCGTCGCCGAGTGGCTCGACCGGTGGCTGGCCGGCAAGCGCATACGCAAGTCTGGCCTCAACCGCTACGAGACCGACATCCGCATGCACCTGAAGCCGCACATCGGCAACCGACGCCTTGACCGACTGCGCGTCAGCCACCTCAGCGAGATGTTCACGGACATCCGCGACGCCAACGCCCGGATCCTGGAGGACAACGCCCAGCGCCGAGCCGCGATCGACGAGATGGCGACCGTGCCGTGGAAGGGCGTGCAGAACCGAGCCCGACGCAAGGCGATGAAGGCCGCCATCGACGAGATGCCGCCCTTCCGCCGCATCACCGGACCCTCCACGCGCCAGCACGTCAAGGCCACCCTCCGGGCATCGCTGAACGACGCGATCGGGCAGCAGATCATCACCTTCAACCCCGCCGCCCACGTCGAGATCGACCCCGTACGCAAGCCGAAGGCGCTCGTGTGGACCGACGAACGGGTCACCAAATGGGAGCAGACGGGCGAGAAGCCGTCGCCCGTCATGGTCTGGACACCCCAGCAGACCGGCGCCTTCCTCGACTTCGTCGCCGATGACCGGCTCTACGCGATGTGGCACCTCATCGCCTTCCGCGGCCTGCGCCGTGGCGAGGCGTGCGGGCAGCCCTGGTCGGAGACGAACCTCGACACCCACTCCCTCACCGTCTCCTCCCAACTCGTGCAGGACGGCTGGGATATCGAGGCGTCCGATCCCAAGACCGACAGCGGCTACCGCGTGGTCGCGCTCGATGACGACACCGTCGACGTCCTGAAGCGCTACCGCGAACGGCAGGGCCAAGACCGCGAGAAGTGGGGCACGGCCTGGGTCGAGACCGGCCACGTCTTCACACAGGAGGACGGCTCCTGGCTTCACCCGGGCAAGGTCACCGACCTCTTCGAGCGCCTCGTCGCCGCTTCCAGCCTCCCGCCGATCCGCCTGCACGACCTCCGCCACGGCGCGGCGACGCTCATGCTCGCCGCCGGCATCGACATCAAGATCGTGTCGGACACCCTCGGCCACAGCGACACCCGCATCACCCGGGACATCTACCAGAGCGTCCTGCCCCACGTCGGCAGGAGCGCCGCCGAGGCCACCGCGAAACTCGTCCCCCTCCAGCGCAAGGCCGAGGCCGAGGCCGAGGCCGAGGCCGAGGCCGAGGCCGAGGCCGAGAAGACCGCACGCAAGGCCGCGAAGAAGGAGAAGGCCAAGAAGGCCGGCAGGGCCAAGGGCGGCAAGCCGAGTGGCAAGGCGGAAGCCCAGGCCGAAGAGGCCGCGAAGGCCAAGCGCCGGAAGCCCAAGAAGTAGAGGTCCCGAGCGGCTCCGCTCACGCACCGCTCACGCAGGCGCTCCCACCGCGCCCCGGCCATCCGGCGCACCGGCCCAGAAACAGCAAAAACCCCAGGTCACGGGGTGTGTGACCTGGGGTTCCATGGAGCCCCCTGTCGGATTCGAACCGACGACCTACGCATTACAAGTGCGTTGCTCTGGCCGGACTGAGCTAAGGAGGCGTGCGGGAGCAGTGTAACCAACGTGGGGAGCGAAACCTGCTCGATATTCGGGACCTCGGACTGCTGACAGATTCGAAAACGCCAGGTAGCGTCACCTCAGGTTCACTCGAGTGGACCACACCACTCCCTTACTCGGATCGTCCGGCACGTACCTGCCGGTGGAGGAGAAGCACCGCTATGGCCAGTGTCACGTTCGACAAGGCGTCCCGCGTCTACCCCGGCTCCACGAAGCCGGCTGTGGACCAGCTCGAGATCGACATCGAGGACGGCGAGTTCCTCGTCCTCGTCGGTCCTTCCGGTTGCGGCAAGTCGACCTCCCTGCGCATGCTCGCGGGTCTCGAGGACGTCAACGGCGGTGCGATCCGCATCGGTGACCGCGACGTCACGCACCTGCCCCCGAAGGACCGGGACATCGCCATGGTGTTCCAGAACTACGCGCTCTACCCGCACATGTCCGTCGCGGACAACATGGGCTTCGCCCTCAAGATCGCCGGTGTGAACAAGACCGAGATCCGGGCGAAGGTCGAAGAGGCCGCCAAGATGCTGGACCTCACCGACTATCTGGACCGCAAGCCGAAGGCGCTCTCCGGTGGTCAGCGCCAGCGTGTGGCCATGGGCCGCGCCATCGTGCGTGAGCCGCAGGTCTTCCTCATGGACGAGCCGCTGTCGAACCTCGACGCCAAGCTCCGCGTGTCGACCCGTACGCAGATCGCCTCGCTGCAGCGCCGTCTCGGCATCACCACCGTGTACGTCACCCACGACCAGGTCGAGGCCCTCACCATGGGTGACCGCGTGGCGGTCCTCAAGGACGGTCTCCTCCAGCAGGTCGACTCGCCGCGCAACATGTACGACCGCCCGGCGAACCTCTTCGTGGCCGGCTTCATCGGCTCCCCGGCGATGAACCTCGTCGAGGTCCCGATCACCGACGGCGGCGTGAAGTTCGGCAACAGCGTCGTCCCGGTCTCCCGCGAGGCGCTCTCCGCCGCCGCGGACCGCGGCGACCGCACCGTCACGGTCGGCATCCGCCCCGAGCACTTCGACATCGTCGAGCACGGCGGCGCCGCCGCGACCGGCCTCTCCAAGGCCTCCTCCGACGCCCCGGCCGGCCTGGCCGTCTCCGTCAACGTCGTCGAGGAGCTCGGCGCCGACGGCTTCGTCTACGGTGGCGCGCAGGTCGGTGGCGAGCACAAGGACCTGGTGGTCCGCGTCGGCGGCCGCGCCGTCCCGGAGAAGGGCACCGAGCTGCACGTCGTGCCGCGCCCGGACGAGCTGCACGTCTTCGCCACGTCGACCGGTGAGCGCCTGACCGCCTGACCTGTCCGATCCAGCCGAACGGCCCCGCGTCCCTTCCGGACGCGGGGCCGTTCGCGTGTCGCGGGCAGGATCGGGTTTCGGTCCCGCGGGGCGTCAAATTCCCTGGCACACCGGTCAATTCCCCCCAGCGCGTCAACGTCTGATTCGAAAAGGCCACTCGAACCATCCCCCGCAAGGGTGACGAAATGTCGCCGAACCATCACTGCCCGCTACGCTCGCCTGCGTGACCCACACCGCGCGCCGCATCGGCCGAACCCTCGCCCTCGTACTGCCCGTCGTCATGGTGCTGTCCGGGACCCTCGCGGTCACCCGCGTGCAGTGGTCGGGACAGGACACCGAGACCCAGTTGCTGGCCGCCGCCTCGGAGACCGTGTCCAAGCAGGCGAAGGCCCGTGCCCCCCAGGACGTCCTGCGGGACAAGCTCCTGCTGGAGCTCCGCGAGAAGGACCCGGGTGTCGCGCTGACGAGCCTCCAGCGCACCGTCGAGGGGCGCCCCTCGCTCGCGAAGCACTGCATGTCGATCGCCAAGGCGCTCGGCAAGGCCGCCGTCGACCAGTACGGCCCGACGCGCGCCCACCGCTTCTCCCGGCCCGTCTGTGACACCTCGTTCGCCTCGGGCGTCGCACAGTTCAGCTGATCCGGGCACATCCGGGCACGGCATATCGTGCCTGGCATGCATACGTATCCGACGCAGGCCGTGATCCTGGCGGGTGGTCAGGGCTCACGGCTTCGCCCGTACACCGATGACCGCCCCAAGCCGATGGTCGAGATCCCGGGGACCGGGACCCCGATCATCGGCCATCAGCTGTCCTGGCTGGCCGCCGAGGGCGTCACCGACGCCGTGATCTCGTGCGGCCATCTCGCGGATGTGCTGCAGGAGTGGCTGGACTCGGCCGATCTTCCGTTGCGTGTCACGACCGTCGTCGAGACCGAGCCCTTGGGCCGGGGCGGCGGTCTCAGGCATGCCGCGGCCCGGCTGCCGGAGCCGTCGGAGCCCTGGTACGCGACCAACGGCGACATCTGGACCCGCTTCTCGCTGCGGGAGATGGCCGCGTTCCACGCCGAGCGGGACGCCACCGCGACGCTGGCGCTCGCCCGCCCCCGGATCCCGTGGGGTGCGGTGGAGACGGACGCGTTCGGGCACATCACCGACTTCATCGAGTCGCCCCCGTCGCCGTATCTGATCAACGCCGGCGTGTACGTCTTCGCGCCCGCGTTCACCGGGATGCTCCCGGACCGGGGCGACCACGAGCGGACCACGTTCCCCCGGCTGGCCCGCGAGCGCCGGCTGGCGGGGTTCCCGCTGCCGCACGGGGCGTACTGGCGGGCCATCGACACCGCGAAGGACCTCACGGAGGCGGCGAAGGAGCTGGGCGCCCACACGGGCGGCTGACCGGTCCTCCACGTACACGAGGGCGGCCACCGGACATCCGGTGGCCGCCCTTCCCTGGTGTGAGGTGCCGGTGTCAGCCCAGCAGGCCGCCGATGGGGTTCTGGCCTGCGCCTCCCGAGGAGGATCCGCCGTCGGATCCGCCACTGGTGCCGCCGCCGTCGGAACCGCCGGTGGTACCGCCCGAGCCGGCGGGTCCGGAGGAGCTGGGGCCCGTGTCACCGGTCGGGGGTTCCTGCGGTGCCGGCTCCTGCGGGGGCGCCTGGCCGGTCCCCTGCGTCTGGCTGGGCGCGCCCGTGCTCGCCCCGGCCGTCGGCCCGGCGTCACGTGAGGACTCGCTGCCGGGGGTGGACTCCTCCGCCGACGGGGTGCCGGGCGCGCTGGAGGGGGATGTCTCGGGTGCGCGGTTCTCCGGAGTCATGGAGGGCTTGCGCTTCGTGTCCTTGGCCTCGCCCGGGAGCGGGGAGCCGGGCAGCTGGTTGGTCGGGTAGCTGTCGGGTCCCGGCACCGTGACGACCTCGGTGGAGCGGACCGCCCCGCCGAGCATGGAGCCGACCAGCAGAGTCAGGCCGACGACGACCGTGGCGACGACGACGCCGCGGCGCAGCACCCTGCGGCGGAGGTCCCAGATCTCGGAGCGCGGTCCGAGCGTGCGCCATGCCTCCCCCGCGAGGCGTCCGTCGAGGGAGTAGACGGGGGCACCGGCGATGACGAGCGGGCTCCAGGCGGCCAGCAGGATGATGTCGGGAGTGTCGTAGGCGGCGGCGGTGCGCCAGCTGACCGTCACCAGGATGGCTGCGGAGAGCAGGACGCCGAAGGCTGCCGCGACCCGCTGCCAGAGTCCGAGGACGGTGAGGACACCGACGACGACCTGGAGGAAGGCGACGGAGAGCCCGGCCGCGACCGGGTGGGAGAGCGCGAAGTCGCGCAGGGGTTCGGCAGCGGTCCAGGGGTGCAGCGAGGTCAGCCACTTGACCATGGAGCCGCGGTCGCCGCCGTCGAAGTAGGCGGGGTCGCAGAGCTTGCCCATGCCGGCGTAGATGGAGAGGAAGCCGAGGATGACGCGCAGCGGGAGCAGGACGACGCCGAGGTTCATCCGGCGGCCGGGGTAGTAGGCGTGCCGGACGGTGTCGTTGGCGTGGCGCCGTTCCCCCGCGGAGGAACCGCCCTGGTCCTCGGTGCCGGGATCGTCGTCGGAGAACTCGTACACGTCGCCGGCCGCCGGATCGGCGCTGTCGTAGGCGCCGACGGCCTGCCGCATCGGGGGCAGCAGCGGTCCGGTACGCCCGCCTCCCGGCCTCTGGGGCGCGACGAGCACGGGGTTGGGCTGGGTCTCGTCGAGGCGCGGGATGACCTGGGTGCCGCCGCCGTCGTAGCCCGTACCGAAATCGCCGCCGGGGCGCGTGTCGAGGTGGCCGGCGGTGGAGTTCCGTACGGCCTGCAGGAGTCCGGTCGCTCCGGGGTCGCCCGGCTCGGACCTGCCGCTCCACACGACGGGAGCCCGCCTCCGGCCGCCCGCGCCGCCCATGGCGGGGATCCTGACCGGTCCGGCGGAGCCCACGGGGCGCAGACGGGTGCGCTGACCCGGGGCGAGCTGCACCCGGAAGCTGGCGTGGCTGACGATGACCTGCGCGGGGTCGCTGTCCACCTTCGTCATGCTCAGGGCGGGTTGGTCGTCGAACCGAGGCGTTCTGGTGTCCACACTCATCTAACCGAGTGATGTGTGATTAGGACACTGCCTTGACGCGTCCGAAGTGTCCGAGACCCGTCAACAGCTCTCCGCTCCGGGTCCGTCCGCGTACTCCGGGCGGGGGAACGGGTGCCGGGACGAACGCGGGGACAGACGTGGGGACTGGCGTGGGGACGGGCGTGGCCGTTGGCCTCCCCGCGGGGCCGGGAAGCCGTGGCCCGGGACTCCGCGGCCCGGACGTGTCCCCGTCGGCGGTCCGGCCCTACGCCGCCCGGCGTGCTCACGGCGTACGCGGGTGCGGAGGCGGGGTGCCGCATGGCGTACGGCGTCCCGCAGACACCTGGCGTACGCCACCCGACCGGGGCGGCGATGTCCGCGGCACGATCCCGCGCGGCGGGCCCGGGTGGGCCGGAACGATTCCGTGCGCCAGGCCCGGCTGGCCCGGGTGGGTTCCGCGCGTCGGACCGCGCCCGGGTGCGGGCACGGGTCCCGCGGTCCCGGCCCCGCGCGCCTCCCGTCCCGGCCCCGCACGTCTCCGCGCGTCTCCCGTCCGGGTTCCGCATGGTCTCGCGGCGCGGAGGCGGAGGGACCCGGGCTCAGGGCTCCGGGTGCCCGCCGTCTCCCCGACGTCACGCCCTGCGGCGGGCCACCTCGTAGAGGACGATGCCGGCGGCGACACCGGCGTTGAGGGATTCGGCACCGCCCGGCATGGAGATGCGGACCCGATAGTCGCAGGTCTCGCCGACGAGGCGGCCCAGACCCTTGCCCTCGCTGCCGATGACGATGACGACGGGACCGGCCAGGGCCTCCAGGTCCTCGACGGTGTGCTCGCCGTCGGCGGCGAGGCCGACCACGGTGAGGCCGGCCTTCTGGTAGCCCTCCAGGGCGCGGGTCAGGTTCGTGACGCGCGAGACGGGGGTCCGGGCCGCGGTGCCCGCCGAGGACTTCCACGCTCCGGCGGTCATGCCGGCCGCCCGGCGCTCGGGGACGACGACGCCGTGGCCGCCGAAGGCGGAGACGGAGCGGACGATCGCGCCGAGGTTGCGGGGGTCCGTGACGCCGTCGAGGGCGACGATCAGCGGGTCCTCGTTGTTGTCGTACGCGGCGGCGGTGAGGTCCTCCGGGTGCGCGTACTCGTACGGCGGGACCTGGAGGACGAGGCCCTGGTGGTTCAGGCCGTTCGTCATCCGGTCGAGCTCGGGGCGCGGCGCCTCCATGAGGTGGATGTTGCCGCGCTCGCCGGCGAGCTGAAGGGCCTCGCGGACCCGCTCGTCGTTGTCGATGTACTGCTGGACGTAGAGGGTGGTCGCCGGAACGCCGTCCCGCAGCGCCTCGAAGACCGGGTTACGGCCGACGACCATCTCCGACGTGCCCTTGGCGCCACCGCGGCGCGGGGCGGGGCGGCGGGACGCGGCCTGCTTGGCCTGGGCGTTCGCCACCCTGTTCTTCTTGTGTCCCTTGCGGGCGGAGGCGGGCGGCGTCGGGCCCTTGCCTTCGAGAGCACGGCGTCGGTTACCGCCGCTGCCGACCTGCATGCCCTTCTTGTTGGACGTGCGGCGGTTCCTGCGCTGGCTGTTCCCGGCCATGACCTACCTGTTTCGTTGCTTCAGAAAAACGTCGTCAAGTGAAAGTGTGCCGCCCGGACGGCCGGGCGGCACATTTGCGCTGCTCACGCATGGTGCGAGATCCGCTCAGCGCGGTCCGAGAGTCCACCGGGGTCCGCTGGGGCTGTCCTCGATGACGAGGCCGGACTGGTTGAGCTGGTCGCGGATCGCGTCGGCGGCGGGCCAGTCCTTGCGCTCCCGCGCCGACTGGCGCTGGTCGAGCACGAGCCGTACGAGGGTGTCGACGACGCCGTGCAGATCCTCGCCGCGGTCGCTCTCGCCCGCCCAGTGGGGGTCGAGCGGGTCCAGGCCGAGGACGCCGAGCATCGCGCGCACCTCGGCGAGGCGGGCGACGGCGGCTTCCTTGTCGTCGGCGGCGAGCGCCGAATTTCCCTGCCGGACCGTGGTGTGGACGATCGCGAGCGCCTGCGGGACACCGAGGTCGTCGTCCATGGCCTCGGCGAACGCCGGCGGCACCTCGGGGGCGGCCTCGACCGGCCCTCCGGCCTTCTCCATGACGCGCTGGACGAAGCCCTCGATCCGCGCGAACGCGGACTCGGCCTCGCGCAGGGCCTCCTCGCTGTACTCGATCATGGACCGGTAGTGCGGGGTGCCGAGGTAGTACCGCAGGACGATCGGGCGCCACTGCTTGACCATGTCGCTGACCAGCACGGAGTTGCCCAGGGACTTCGACATCTTCTCGCCGGACATGGTGACCCAGCCGTTGTGCACCCAGTACTTCGCGAACTCGTCGCCGAAGGCCTTGGCCTGGGCGATCTCGTTCTCGTGGTGCGGGAAGATCAGGTCGATGCCGCCGCCGTGGATGTCGAAGGCCGTGCCGAGGTACTTGTGCGCCATCGCGGAGCACTCGAGGTGCCAGCCGGGACGGCCGCGGCCCCACGGGGTCTCCCAGCTGGGCTCACCGGGCTTCGCCGACTTCCACATGGCGAAGTCGCGCTTGTCGCGCTTGCCGGTCTCGTTGTCGCCGGAGGGCTGGCGCAGGTCGTCGAGGTCCTGGTTGGAGAGCTCCAGATACCCCTCGTACGAGCGGACGTCGAAGTAGACGTTGCCGTCGGCCTCGTAGGCGTGGCCGCGCTCGATGAGGCCGCGCATCATCTCGATCATCTCGGTGATGTGACCGGTGGCGCGCGGTTCGTACGTGGGCGGGAGGCATCCCAGCGCGTCGTAGCCCGCGTTGAACGCGCGCTCGTTCTCGTAGCCGATGGCCCACCAGGGGCGGCCCTGCTCGGCGGACTTCTTGATGATCTTGTCGTCGATGTCGGTGACATTCCGGACGAACGTCACGTCGTAGCCGCGGTATTCGAACCAGCGGCGCATGATGTCGAAGTTCAGCCCGGACCTGATGTGCCCGATGTGCGGGGCGGCCTGGACAGTCGCGCCACAGAGGTAGATCGAGACACAGCCCGCTGTGAGCGGGACGAAGTCACGGATCTGCCGGGCGTTGGTGTCATGCAGGCGAATAGTCACCCCTCAAGGGTAGTGGGCCCGCGCCAGTGCCCAGCGCCCCCTGTGGAAAACGTGTCACAACTAATCGGTGACGGTGGTCGCCGGCTCAGGCTCGCGCTGACCGCCGGGCAGCGTCAGGGCGAGCGCCGCACCGGCCAGAGGGACGGCCGCGAGCACCGACCACAGCACCGGGCCGGGCGAGTCGAGGAGCGTTCCGGTGGCGGCGCTGCCCATGAGCACGGCGAGGCCGGAGACCGAGGACAGCGCGCCGGTGGCGAGCCCGAGCCGGTGGTCGTCCACCAGGTCCGGTACGAGTCCGCGGACGGCCGGGACCAGCAGCATCTGGCCGAGTGTGAGCAGGACGACGAGCGACGCGGCGGGAAGCAGCCCGGCCGGCCCGGCCGGCGCGAGGGGCACCGCGGCGAACCCGGCGGCGACGGCCACGAGGCCCGCGACGAGGGCCGTACGGGGCGCGGTGCGCCGGGCTGACCAGCGGGTCAGCGGCAGTTGCGCGACGACGACGAGCAGGGAGGAGAGCGCGAAGAGCCCACCGATAGCGCCCTGCGAGCCGGTGGCCCGCTCCACCTCCTGGGGCAGGGCGAGATAGAGCTGGTTGTAGGAGACGAGGTAGGTGCTGAAGACGAGGCAGAGCACGAGGAAGGGCCTGTTGCCGAAGACGTGCCGGGCGGCGGTGGTGCCCGCCCCGGCGGCCCGGACGCGGCGTGGCTGGCGGGGCATGAGACGGGCGTGGCCGGCGAGTACGCCGACGAAGACCACGGCCCCGGCGAGGCACGCCGTCCGGAATCCGCCCCCGAGGAGCAGCAGGAGACTGCCCAGCAGGGGGCCGAGGAAGGCCCCGGCCTGGCCGGCGGCGGAGAACACGGCGAGCACCTGTGCGCGCGGCGTCCCGTTCTCGCTCTCGTACGCGACGGCACTCCTGGCGGTCTCGGACTCGACGGCGGGTGAGAAGAGGGCGGCGGCGAAGCCGATGAGGAGGACGGCCCCGATGACGGTGGCGGTGGAGTCCGCGCCGGCGAGCCAGCAGAAGCCGGCGATGCGCAGGACGCAGCCGGCGAGGACGACCGGCCGGGGGCCGTAGCGGTCGGTGAGGGCGCCGCCGACGACGAAGAGGCCCTGCTGGCTGAAGGTGCGCAGGCCGAGCACGAGCCCGACGAGCCAGCCCGCCATGCCGAGTCCGTCGCCGAGGTGGGCAGCGAGGTAGGGCAGGACCGCGTAGAAGCCGGTGTTGAAGGCGAACTGGGTGGCGGTCAGGAGCCGGAGGTAGGGCTTGAGGTCCGGGCTGCCGGCGACCGGCCGGATACCCGCGGAGGCCGTCGTCACCCGCGCCCCCCGCCGCGCACGGCCCCGCGGATCGGCCGCGCCCCGCGGCCGCGTACGGCCGCCGTGGTCAGCACCGCGAGAGCGCCGAGAACCGCGAGGGCGGCGGCGGGGGCCAGGACTGCCCAGGGGGCGCGTTCGGCGTAGGGCATGTTCTCCGAGAGCATGCGGCCCCACTCCGGCTCCGGGGCGGGAGTTCCGAGCCCGAGGAAGCCGAGGGAGGCGAGCGCCAGGGCGATGGCGGGGACGCGCAGGACGGCGTGGCGTACGACCGGCGGCACGACGCCCGGCAGTACGTGGCGGCGCAGGCGGTGCCAGGGACCGGCGCCGAGGGCGCGGGCGACGGCGACGTGCGGCGCGGCGCGTTCCTGGGAGTACAGCGCGGAGGTGTGGGCGGCGAGCGGGGCCCAGGCGACGACGGCGACGGCCGCCGCCGCGCCCCAGGCTCCGGGGCCGACGAGGCCCGCGACGACGAGCCCGGCCAGTACGGCGGGCAGCGCGTTGGCCGTCTCGGTGAGCGCGCCGGCCCGGGCGGCGCCGGCGAGCAGCCCGAGGAGCAGGGTGACGGCGCCGACGGCGACCGCGGTGAGCACGGTCCTGGCCGCCCCGTGGCCCAGCCGGGCGAGGACGTCGCGGCCCAGGGAGTCGGTGCCCAGTGGATGGGCCGCCGTGGGGGACGCGAGGCGGACGGTGGCGTCGGCGTGCAGGGGGTCGCGCAGCAGCCCCGCGACGACGACCGCGAGGAGGAGTGCGGCCAGGAGCACGGCGGCGACGGCCACCGCCCGCCGGGCGGGAAGGGGCGGCGCGACCAGCGGAGGGAGCGCTCCGTCGGTACGGGCGGGGCCGAGCAGGGCACGGGAGCCGAGCCGGGCCGCGAGTCCGGCGGCGACCCCGAGGAGGAGCAGGAGCAGGACGCACGCCTGGAGGACGGGCAGGTCCTGGGCCAGGGCGGCGGACAGGGCGGTGCCGCCGAGACCGGGAATCGAGTAGAGCGCCTCGACGGCGACGGCGCCGCCGGTGAGCCCGACGACGGCGAAGCCGAGCTGGGGGAGCAGAGCGGGCAGGGTGCGGCGCAGGGCGTGGGCCGCGATCCGCCGGGCGGGCATCCCGTGCGCGGTGGCGGCCCGCGCCCAGGGTTCGCCGAACGCCGCGGGCAGTGCGTCGTCCAGCAGCCGCCCGAGCAGGGCGCCGGCCGGGACGCCCATGGCGAGGGCGGGCAGGACGAGCTGGACGGGCGCGCCCCAGCCGAGTGCGGGGAACCAGCCCAGCTGTACGGCGAGGACCGTGGCCAGGACCGCGGCGAGGAGGAACTCCGGCAGTGCGGCGAGCACCGCGGCGCCGACGCCCGCCCGGGTGGTGACGAGCCGCCGCCGGGCGCCCCGACGGAGTGTGCCGGAGGCGAGGGCGAGGGCCAGGAGGACGGCGACGGCGAGCGAGACACCCATGAGGGTGAGGGAGACGCCGAGCGCTGACGTCACGTCGGGGCCGACCGGTTGCCCGGAGACCCAGGACTCCCCCAGGTCGCCGTGCGCCAGTCCGGACGCCCAGTCGCCGAGGACGTGCAGCGGTCCGCCGTCGAGTCCGGTCTCGGCACGGATCGCGTCGAGCACGGCAGACGTGGGCGGCCGGTCGGCGTAGCGGGCGTGCAGGATCGTCAGCGCCGGGTCGGTGCGGGTCAGCCAGGGCAGCAGGCCGATGACGGCGACGACGGCGAGGAGTGCGCCGAGCCGTCCGGCCAGGTACTTCACGGGGTCACCCGACGCGGGTGTCGGCGGTGATGAGAGTGCGTTCCATCGGGTCGAGCGCGACGCCTTCGACGCGGGCGTCGTCGTAGCCCTGGACGAAGCGTTCGTGGACGAGCGGCACCAGTGCGTCGGTGCCGAGGACGGCGGCCTCGGCCGTCATCTCCGCGCGGTGACGGGCGTCGGTGCCGGTCACCGACGTCGCCTCGGCGATGGCGGTGTCCACCTTCTTGTCGCACAGCTGCGAGATGTTGGCGCTGCCGTCGCAGGTGAAGTCGGAGGCGAGGTAGGAGACGGGGTCGGCGGTGTCGAGCAGGGTGTTGCGCGCCTGGATGAAGGCGTCGTACTTCCCGGCGAGCGCGTCGGCCTCCATCTGCGCGTAGTCGCGTACGACCTGCTTGACGGTGAAGCCCCGCTTCTCCAGTTGCTGCTGGACGAGCGTCGCGGCCTCGGGGAGCTCAGGCCGGTTGGTGTAGGTGGCCAGGACGATCTCCTTCGTCCTCGCCACCTCCTCGCGGCTCGCGGCCGGGGTCCTTCCGGTGGGGTCCGTGCGCAGGCCGGCGGCCCAGGGGATGCCGGGGCCGAAGAGTCCCTGGGCGGTGTTGGCCCGTCCCTCGTACACGCCGTCGACCAGGGCCTTGGAGTCGATGGCCTCGCGGGCGGCGGCGCGCAGGGCGGGGTCGGCGAAGACGCCGCGCCTCGTGTTGAGCGAGAGGCCGTTGGTCCGGGCGGACGGGAACTCGTGGACGTACGAGTCACCCAGCAGCGAGGCCTGCGAGATCGGGACGTATTCGGCGACGTCGACGGCCTTCGTCCGCAGCGCGTTGGCGCGGGCGGTGCCGTCGGCGGTGAACGTGACGTCGACTCCCGGGGCCTTCGCCTTGCCGCCCCAGTAGTCGGTGTTGCGCTCCAGGGTGGCGGCCACGGCGCCCTTGACGTCGGTCAGGGTGAACGGGCCGGTGGCGTGGCCGGCGGGGTTCACCCTGCCGTTCCTGTAGGCGCCCGCGGACAGGATCGTGAGGGACGGGTTGGCGAGCCGCTGCGGGAGCAGGGGGTCATCGCCCCTGGTGACGATCCGTACGGTGTCCGGGCTGGTGGCCGTGGCCTTCAGGGAGGCGTCGGACAGCACCCGGGGCAGCGGGGACGCCTTGCCCGCCGCGGTGAGGGACCGCACGACCGCGTCGGCGTCGACCTTCGCCCCGTCCTGGAACACGGCGTCGCGGAGGGTGAACGCCCAGGTCGTGGGGTTCTCCTGCTTCCAGGACGCGGCGAGCGCGGGCTCGGCGGCGCCGTTCCTGTCCAGGGCGGTGAGGCCCTCGACGACGGCGAGCCTGCTCAGGGTGACGGCGTCGTCCCCGTACGGGGACATGGCCTGGGCGGGCGGGAAGGCCATGACGACCCGGAGCCGCTGCGCGTCGGCGGACGCTCCGGAGCCGCTCGACGAGGAACAGGCGGCGAGCGGGAGCAGCAGGGCCGCGGTGGCGGCGATGACCGGCAGCGGGGAGCGGCGGCTTCGGGGCGTAGGCATGACGGAGACCCTATATGAAAACGATTATCATCTGATGTTCGGGGTCCCGGTCCCCGGAGGCACGGGCATCGGGAGCTCGAAGTGGACGATGCCCTGACCGCCGTCCGGCAGCGCGCGTTCGTCGCACACCTCGTGCGCGAGCGACCGCCAGAACGGCTCGGCGCCCGGCACGGCCGGATCGGTGTGCAGATAGAGCGAGGTGTAGCCGCCCGCCCGCGCGGCGAAGTCCCCCAGCTCCCGCACCAGCCTGCGGGCCAGGCCGTGCCTGCGGTGCTCGGGACGTACGTAGATCCGGCACAGCTGGGCCGTCGAGCCGGAGGGGAAACGGTCCGCGACCCACTGCGGGTTGGGCGGCGTCTGCGGACCCCTGTCCCGCACCGCGCCCGTCGCCACGACCTCGCCGTCGCGCTCGACGACCAGGAGGGTGCAGCGCTCAGGGCGCAGGTAGGCGCTCTCGACGTCGATGATGTCGGCGTGCCAGCGGGGCACGTATCCCGAGCGCAGGTCGCGGTAGACGGTGTCCAGCATCACGGCCCGGGCACCACCGACGTCCTCGGGGGTGGCGGTCCGCAGGACGTATCCGTCTGCTCCGGCCCGCGCGTCGGACGCCCTGGTCGCTCCGGCGATCGCGCTCACCACTGACACTCACCCTCACCTACGGCCCATCACTTACCGCTCCAGCGTACGTGCGAGCGATGTGCAATAAGCCATCGGGGCTCCACGCGCCGGGGCGGAGTGGCCACGCCCGGCGGGCGGAGATGGGTGCCAGCCGGCGGCCCTGACGGGCGGGCCCGGGTGTCAGCCGACGAGCCTGGGTGTCACCCGACGGGCCTGGGTGTCAGCCTGCGGCCGCCCGGCGGGGGACGCCGGGTGGCAGCCGACGGGCCCGGCGGGCGGGCCCGGGTGTCAGCCGGCGGCGCGGTAGACCAGCGCGGTCGCGATGCCCGCGATGCCCTCGCCCCGGCCGGTGAACCCGAGACCGTCGGAGGTCGCCGCGGAGAGCGAGACCGGTGCGCCGACCGCGTCGGACAGCACCTTCTGGGCCTCGTCGCGCCGCTTGCCGATCTTCGGCCTGAGACCGACGACCTGCACCGCGACGTTGCCGATCCCGAAGCCCTCGGCCCGTACGATCCGGGCGGCCTCGGTCAGCAGGGTGACGCCGGAGGCACCCGACCACTCCGGACGGCCCGTACCGAAGTGCTGCCCCAGATCCCCGAGCCCTGCGGCCGAGAACAGGGCGTTGCAGGCGGCGTGCGCCACGACGTCCGCGTCGGAGTGCCCGGCCAGACCGGGGCCCTCGCCCTCCCACAGCAGTCCCGCGCACCAGAGCTCGCGGCCCTCCTCGAAGGCGTGGATGTCGGTCCCGATGCCGACGAGCGGAATCACGGGAGCCGGCTGCCTCTTCGCTGCTTCAGAATCCATCGTTCGCCCTCCGGCGTGCGAGAACGGCCTCCGCGAGGACCAGGTCCAGGGGGCGGGTCACCTTGAACGCCTCTTCGTGCCCGGGCACGACGACGACCGGCGAGCCCAGCCGTTCGACCATGCCCGCGTCGTCGGTCGCGCCCTCACCGTCGACGGCGACGGTGTCGTGCGCCCTGACCAGCGTGCCCCGGTCGAAGCCCTGCGGGGTCTGCACCGCTCGCAGCCGCGCCCGCACGGGGGTGGAGAGGACCGGCTCAGGTGCGCCCGGCTCCCCCGGCTCGACCTCCTTGACGGTGTCGGCGAGAGGAAGCGCGGGTACGACGGCCGGGGCCCCCTCACGTACGGCCTCGATGACGGCGTCCACGGTGTCGACCGGCACGAGGGGCCGGGCCGCGTCATGGACGAGTACGACGGAGACGTCGGCCGGCAGGGCGTCCAGGCCGGCCTTCACCGACTCCTGGCGTGTCGCACCGCCCGGGACGACGACGTAGTCGGTGCGCTCGGGCAGCGCGTGACCGTCGATGAGGTTCTTGACCTCGGCCGCGCCGTCCGGGGGCGCGACCACGACGACGAGCGAGACGGCGCGGGACGCGGCCATGGCCCTTACGGCGTGGATCAGCATGGGAGTACCGCCGAGCGCGCGCAGCGCCTTCGGGGTACCGGGGCCGAGCCGTACCCCACGGCCCGCGGCGGGGATCACCGCGGCGGTGCGGGAAGGACTCGTTTCAGCTGGCGTCGGTGACATCGATGACATCGGGTAGCACTCCGAAGCTTCGGCAGGTTTGTTCCCACGGCCGACCTGGGTATGGCCTGGGCGTGCCCCCGACCGTAGGTTGGGGGGAGAACCGGGCGCTGAGCCTTGATCCGACCAGGAACCCTTCCGTGACCCCTGGTCGGCCGAGCCGCAGCGGGACCGGCGGAAGTCGCTGGTGGAAGTTGCTGAGAGGGACGGCACAGCTGCGCGCCGGACCGCTTCCGGACGGATCCTCGCGTCCTCGCGCGGATCCGAACATGCCGCAGCGCCCGACGACTTACCGTGAAGACGGCTGGTCAGCGGGCACCGCGGCATACTTCGTGCGACCGGATTCAGTTCGCCGGCGTCATCCGGCCGACCGGTGTCGTCCGGTTCAGGACGCGAGGACCTCGTCGAGCAGGGCCTCGGCCTTGTCCTCGTTCGTGTTCTCCGCGAGAGCGAGCTCGCTCACCAGGATCTGGCGGGCCTTGGCAAGCATGCGCTTCTCACCTGCGGAGAGTCCGCGCTCGCGCTCACGACGCCACAGGTCACGCACCACTTCGGCGACCTTGATGACATCGCCGGAGGCGAGCTTCTCGAGATTTGCCTTGTAGCGTCGGGACCAGTTCGTCGGCTCTTCGGCGTACGGCGCGCGCAGCACCTCGAAGACCCGGTCCAGACCCTCCTGCCCGACTACGTCGCGCACACCGACGAACTCCGCATTGTCCGCCGGCACACGAACCGTCAAGTCGCCCTGGGCGACCTTGAGCACCAAGTAGGTCTTGTCCACGCCTTTGATCTGACGAGTTTCGATAGCCTCGATCAGCGCGGCCCCGTGATGGGGATAGACCACGGTGTCGCCAACCTTGAACGTCATGTGACAGGTACCCCTTCCGTGGCTATCCAGAGTAACACGAGAACCGCTTCTCCTGAATGGCGTTTTCGCAGGTCAGGGCATATCTCGGGGCTTGACAACTACAACACGAACGTGCTGCGAGAGGCTTCCGGAAGGCGATATTCGCAGGTCGGAGCGGGCGTACGGCCGACCCGAAACGCGTGCGTCACACACGCCGGAAGACCTCCAGAAGGGGTCGAACGTCCCGTTTTGCCGGTTTCAGGATGGTGAACTTTCCGTACTCCGTTCGGACCTCGATCACTCGTACGGCTCTTAGCGTCGGTGGTCAATGAAATTGATCAACGGCCTGGGGACGGGTGGATTATGCGCGAGAAATGCGCCGTCACCCTGAAATCGATCATCCGTCGGTCAACGCGCGGCTCACCCCGCGTTTTGTGAACGCCGCGCGAATCACGGTGCCCCGGAGACGGCTGTGCCATGGCCGGAAGGCATCGGCAATGCGGCCGGATGTCATCGGACCACGCGGAGTCCCACAGGTCGCCCGGCCCGAGGGGCGGGTCGGGTGCGGGCCCTGGACGACGGCTCGGTAACCTGAGGCCGCTGACACACACTTAGGGCGGCTTTACGGCCGCTCGGGCCTTCCTGTCCGCAGAGTCCGAAGTCCGCAGTCCGAACGTTCAAGGAGTTGCCGCCGCCGTGAGCCGCAGCCTTCGACACGGCGCCCTCGCCGCCACTGCCCTCGTGTTCTCGATCGCCGGTCTGTCCGCGTGCAGTGCCGGCAACGACGCGCAGACGCTTCAGGTCAGGCCGGACAACGCAGCCACCGCTGTCGACTCCATCAAGATCCAGAACCTGAACATCATCACCCAGCCCGAGCCGGACGCCGAGGGCCCGGCGGTCATCGCCGCCACCCTCTTCAACGACGGTGCCAAGCGGGAGGTCGTGGAGAAGGTCACCCTGCCGGGCACCAGCGCGACCGTGAAGCTTCAGGCCGCCAAGGGGGGACCGCTCGTGGTCCCGGCCGGAGGACGGGTCGTCATCGGCGGCAAGGACAACGCCTCGGCCGTGATCGAGAACGGCAGCCAGGCGGGACGCAACGGCAACGTGCAGACCGTGGCCTTCACGTTCAGCGAGACGGGCGAGATCGCGCTCGGCGCCGCCATCGTCCCGGCGACCGGCTTCTTCAAGGACTTCGGCCCGAGCGCGCTGCCCTCGGCGAAGCCCATGCCCACGCCCTCGGACTCCGCGTCCGAGACGCCCGGGGAGCAGTCCGAGGCGCCGGGCGAGCAGTCGGACAGCCCCTCGGCCACGCCGACCGACTCGGCCACTGCGACGGACGACGCGGCCGCCGGTCACTGAGGCACGACGCGCGCGTGGGGGGTGTCTCCGCCGGAGGCACCCCCCACGTGGTCCGCGGCCCTCGGTTTACGGCTCGAACTTGTAGCCCAGGCCCCGCACCGTCACCAGGTACCGCGGAGCCCCGGGGTCGGGCTCGATCTTGGCGCGGAGCCGCTTGACGTGGACGTCGAGGGTCTTGGTGTCGCCCACGTAGTCGGCGCCCCAGACCCGGTCGATCAGCTGCATGCGCGTCAGTACGCGGCCCGCGTTGCGCAGGAGCATCTCCAGCAGGTCGAACTCCTTCAGCGGGAGGTCGACCTTGCCGCCCGAGACCGTGACGACGTGGCGGTCCACGTCCATCCGGACCGGACCGGCCTCCAGGGCCGCCGGGGTGACCTCCTCCGGCTCGCCTCGGCGGCGCAGCACCGCGCGGATGCGGGCCACCAGCTCCCGCGAGGAGAAGGGCTTGGTCACGTAGTCGTCGGCTCCTATTTCCAGCCCCACGACCTTGTCGATCTCGCTGTCCTTGGCGGTGACCATGATCACCGGGACGTTGGACCGGACACGCAGCTGCCGGCAGACCTCCGTACCGGGCAGGCCCGGCAGCATCAGGTCGAGCAGCACGAGGTCGGCGCCGTTGCGCTCGAATTCGTCGAGGCCGTCCGGGCCGGTGGCCGCGATGGCCACCTCGAAGCCTTCCTTGCGGAGCATGTAGGACAGGGCGTCGCTGAAGGATTCCTCATCCTCGACGACAAGCACTCGGGTCACGGAAGAGCCTCCGGGGCAGGAAATGGTTCATAAGAATCGGTCCCGTACGGCCCGTCGTCGTCAACAGCTCCGTTGACGACGAGTGGTCCGCCGGCGGTACGACCCCGTACGACGCCCGACTCGGGCAGCCGCAGGGTGAACGTGGAGCCCTGTCCCTCCGAGCTCCATACGGTGACCTCCCCGCCGTGCGAGGCGGCCACATGCTTGACGATGGCGAGGCCGAGACCGGTGCCACCGGTGGCCCGTGAGCGGGCCGGGTCGACGCGGTAGAACCGCTCGAAGACACGCTCACGGTCCTTCTCGGAGATGCCGAAGCCCTGGTCGGTCACGGCTATCTCGATGAGGTCCCCGCCGGGCACGGCCATCTTCCGGGCGGCGATGCCGACGCGTGTACGGGCGGGGCTGTAGTTGACGGCATTCTCCACGAGATTGCCGAGGGCGGCCGCGAGCTGGCTCCGGTTTCCCCAGACGAACAGGTCCGCGGTGCCGCCCGAGGCCATGGTGATCTGCTTCGAACCGGCCTGCTGGCGGCACCGGTCGATGGCCTCGGCCACCAGCTCCTCCACCCGCACGGGCTCGGCGTCCTCGAGCGGGTCGTCGTTCTGCACCCGCGAGAGGTCGATGAGCTCCTGGACGAGGTTGGTCAGCCGGGTCGCCTCGATCTGCATGCGGCCGGCGAACCTCTCCACCGCTTCCGGGTCGTCGGACGCGTCCATGACGGCCTCGGAGAGCAGGGACAGGGCACCGACCGGGGTCTTGAGCTCATGGCTGACGTTGGCGACGAAGTCGCGCCGCACCGCTTCTATGCGACGGGCCTCCGTGAGGTCCTCGACCAGGAGCAGCACCAGGCGCGACCCCAGCGGAGCGACCCGGGCGGAGACGGCGAGCGCCTCGCCCCGGCCCGTGCCGCGACGCGGGAGATCCAGCTCGACCTGCCGTATCTCACCGTCGCGCCGGGTGTCCCTGGCCATGTGCAGCATCGGATCGACCGCCAGGCGTCCGCCCCTGACCAGGCCCAGCGCGTAGGCCGCCGAACTGGCCTTGACCACGCTGTCGCTCTCGTCGAGCACGACGGCGGACGAGCTGAGCACGGAGAGGACCGTGTCCACCCCCGGGGGGAGTGCGGCGTTGCCGTCGGGCCGCAGGGACGTACGCGTGGGTCGCTTCTGCTCGCGTTCGCTCCAGCGGAACGCCAGCATCGCGATCACACCGGTGCACAACCCGGCAATCGCGGCAGCTGCGGCGACCGCCGCGTTCACGTCCATGTCTCAAGGTTATGCGGGCGCGCCGACACTCTCCCAGCCATCCGGGTGCCATCTCGAACACTCGTCGCCCAGAGTTCACCAAGGGGATAGTGCCGGTTCACTTAGTGGGGCGGATCCCGACGCGTTGGGACCGCACCGTGGCAGCGTGGGGGTCGGCACCTGGACCCCGGCCTCAGTAAGGATCTGGAGAGGGACTTCCATGCGCGACGCTTATCACGAGGAACTCGATTCGATCGGCGAGGACCTGGTCGAGATGGCCCGGCTCGTCGGTTCGGCGATCGGACGGGCCACCACCTCCATGCTCGACGCCGATCTCAAGCTCGCCGAGAGCGTGATCGCCGCGGACCAGAAGGTCGACGACCTCCAGCACGACCTGGAGGCCCGCGCCATCGCGCTGCTGGCCCGCCAGCAGCCGGTCGCCACCGATCTGCGGATCGTGGTCACCTCGCTGCGGATGAGCGCCGACCTGGAGCGCTCGGGCGACCTCGCCCAGCACGTCGCCAAGCTGGCGCGGCTGCGCTTCCCCGACAAGGCGGTGCCCAACGACCTGCACGCCACCATCCTGGAGATGGGGCAGCTCGCCCAGCGGCTCATGGCGAAGGCGGCGGAGGTGATCATCACGAAGGACGTCGATCTGGCGCTCCAGCTGGAGCAGGACGACGACGAGATGGACCTGCTGCACCGCACGCTCTTCCAGCACCTGATGGACGACCGCTGGAAGCACGGCATCGAGACCGCCGTCGACGTCACCCTGCTCGGCCGCTACTACGAGCGCTTCGCCGACCACGCCGTGTCGGTCGCCAAGCGTGTCGTCTACCTGGTCACGGGTGAGCACGCGGACGAGATCCAGGCGACGCCGCCGGTCGAGGGGGCGTAAGGCTCGGGGTCTCGGTCTCGCCGAGGGGGACGTACGGGCTCGGGGTCTCGGGTCGCCGAGAGGGCGTACGGCTCGGTGCCTCGGTCACCTGGATGGCGTGGGGGTGTGGGGTCGTGGGGTCGTGGGGGCCTGGGGGCGTGGGGCCTCGGGTCGTGGGGGCCTGGGGTCGTGGGGGCGTACGGGGGCGCGGCCTCCTCGGCGGCCGTACATCCGTTCCCGCACTCGTGCGCCGTTGACGCGCCCTCCGGGCCGGGCATGCACTGGGTGCGGGGGCGGCACGCCATGCCCGTACGCCCCCGCCGTCGGCACGCGCGCGCCACGCGTGTGCCGTACGCCGTCGAGTCGTACGCCCTGAGGAGGGACCATGGCCGATTCCCCCGTGACCGAAGCCCAGCAGGAGACCCCGCCCGAAGTGGTGCACCTGACCGTGCTGGGGGCCTGCGGCTGCGGCTCGGGCTGCGGGTGCGGCTGCCAGGCCGGTGCACCCTGCCAGTGCGGCGGCTGACCGGAACCGACCCGCTGGGGTGGGGGGGGGGGGGGGGGGGGGGGGGGGGGGGGCGGGGGGGGGGGGGGGGGGGGCGCCGGGCCCCCCCCCCCCCCGGGGGGGGGCGCCCCCCCCCCCCCCCGGGGGGGGGCGCCCCCCCCCCCCCCCCCCCCCCCCCCCCCCACCCCAGCGGTGTCCTCCTCGCACCTCGGGCCCGGTCCGCCGCGCCACCTCAGACCGCGGGCTCCGACACCGTCCTGTCCACGGGTGCCGGTGTCGCGACCTGGGCCGGGGCCGGATCCGGCAGGTTCAGATTCCGCATCAGCAGCCAGTAGCCGAACGCTGCCACCGTGCCCAGCACCGCGCAGGTCCCCCACAGCCAGGCCGCGCCGTAGTGGTCGATCACGAAGCCGGACATCAGCGGGGCGACGAGGGCCGCCACCGACCAGGACATCGTGTACATGCCCTGGTAGCGGCCTCGGCCGTGCGCGGGCGACAGCTGTACCACGATGCCCGTCTGCGTCGGTGCGTTGACGATCTCCGCCAGGGTCCAGACGCAGATCGTCAGCGCGTACACCCCGACCGAACCCGCGAAGGCGGTCAGCCCGAAGCCGTATCCCGCGACCAGCGACGAGAGGATCAGCAACCGCCGCGGGTCGCGGTGCTGGATGAACCGGGTGACGGGGATCTGCAGGGCCACGATCATCACGCCGTTGACGGCGATGGCCGTTCCGAAGTCGGAGCTGGACAGTCCGTCCGCCCCCATGGCCACCGGCAGGCCCACGTACCCCTGCTGGAAGATCAGCGCGACCAGGAACGACAGCCCGACGACACCCATGTACCGCCCGTCCCGCAGGACGGTGCTCAGCCGCACGTCGTCCGGCGCGGCCACGCCGACGGCCCGTGGCACCTCCTGCGGCCGCGACTCCGGCACCCTGAGGAAGAGGACGACGGCGCAGAGCAGCGTCAGAGCCGCCTCGCCCATGAAGCCGGCCAGGTAGCTGTACTCGGCGACGAAGCCCGCTCCGGCCGACGAGACGGCGAAACCCAGGTTGATGGCCCAGTAGTTGAGCGAGAAGGCCCGGACGCGGTCCTCGGGCCGGACGATGTCGGCCATCATCGCCTGCACGGCCGGCCGGGACGCGTTGCTGGCCATGCCCACGACGAAGGCCACGCCCGCGATCGCCACCGGATGGACCATGAAGCCGAGCACGGCCACGGACGCGGCGGTGGAGAGCTGGGCGATCAGCATGGTCGGGCGCCGCCCCAGCCGGTCCGTCATCACCCCCGCACCCAACGACGACACGACCCCGCCCAGCCCGTGGAGCGAGGCGACGAGACCGGCGTACGAGGCCGAGTAGCCCCGGTCCAGGGTCAGGTAGAGCGCCATGAAGGTGGCGACGAAGGCCCCGAGGCGGTTGACCAGCGTGCTGGTCCACAGCCACCAGAACTCCCGGGGGAGGCCGGCGACCGTCTCGTGTGCCGCCTTTCTGAGACCGGCGACGGACATAGGACTTCCCCCAGGGGCATGCAGGTGCGGAATGGGTGCGGGCCGGGCTGTGTAAGCGGCCCGGCCACGTTCCGAACATTACGAAGGCGGATTCCCCGGCCGCCAGTCAATTGACGCCGCCCGTCAATCGTCCCCTCGCCGCACCGCTCCCCGTCCGCCCTGTGACCGAGCGAGCGGGGGCCGCACGGGTTCGATTACGCTCGGACCCATGGCCGACGCACCGTACAAGCTGATCCTCCTCCGCCACGGCGAGAGCGAATGGAACGCGAAGAACCTGTTCACCGGATGGGTGGACGTAGACCTCACCGACAAGGGCGAGAAGGAGGCGGTACGCGGCGGTGAGCTGCTCAAGGACGCCGGCCTGCTCCCCGACGTCGTGCACACCTCCCTCCAGAAGCGCGCGATCCGCACGGCCCAGCTCGGGCTGGAGGCCGCGGACCGCCACTGGATCCCCGTGCACCGCTCCTGGCGGCTGAACGAGCGCCACTACGGCGCCCTCCAGGGCAAGGACAAGGCCCAGACGCTCGCCGAGTTCGGCGAGGAGCAGTTCATGCTCTGGCGCCGTTCGTACGACACCCCGCCGCCCGCCCTCGAGGACGGCACCGAGTTCTCGCAGAGCGCCGACCCGCGCTACGCCTCCATCCCGACGGAGCTGCGCCCGCGCACGGAGTGCCTCAAGGATGTCGTCGAGCGCATGCTCCCGTACTGGTACGACGGCATCGTCCCGGACCTCCTCGACGGCAAGACCGTCCTGGTCGCCGCCCACGGCAACAGCCTCCGCGGCCTGGTGAAGCACCTTGACGGCATCTCCGACGAGGCCATCTCGGGCCTCAACATCCCGACCGGCATCCCGCTCGCCTACGAGCTGGACGCCGACTTCCGCCCCCTGAAGCCGGGCGGCACCTACCTGGACCCGGACGCGGCGAAGGCCGCGATCGAGGCTGTGAAGAACCAGGGCAAGAAGAAGTAGGTTCCATGATCATGCCCCTGAGCTGCGCGTTCGGCGCAGCTCAGGGGCATTTTCATACCTTGGGCCCTCTCTGGGCCCTCAGTAGCGCGTGCGGTTCAAACCATCAGGCGTATACGAAGTCGGAGTTGAGGAAGATCTCGTTGCCTCCCTGAACCCTGTAGGTCATGACCGTATATCTCTGGCCCTCGGTCAGGTTGCCGGACATCCATTTGCTGCACTGACCGGCGCTGAGCCCCGAGGTGGTTGCCGTTCGGATGGGTTCGTAGCTCGAGTTGTACAGCCTCGCTACGACGCCGTAGCCGTCGGCGTCGGTGTCGCAGGCTCTGAGCGAGTCGCCGGGCATCGTTCCGGCCGGGTCGGCGTTCCACTCGCCGTAGCCGTAGCTGTTCGCGGAGATTCTCGTGGTGGCCGACGCCGACGTCGCGATCCCGAGTACGAGCACCCCGCTCGCCAGTACGGTGCCGATCGCTTTGGCCTTCGAGCCGATGCGCATCAGGTTGTGCCCCTCCCCCATCGGAGCGGCCACCTGTTGTGCCGCTCCTCCTGACAGGTGATCATGCCGGGCCCGAGGCGGAGGGTCCAGACCCCCTGCCGGTCCGGGCCCCTCCGCGGGTGCGGGATTGGCGGCCTGGCCCCGATGCCGTTGCTTGATGGGTTTGCGGGTTGTGGTCGTTGGACGAGGACGGTTGGGTCTGCCTCACGAACGGGTGAGTTCGGGCTTCCCGGCGGCGACGGCGCCAGGCTCCCGCACGCTCTCCTGGACGACACCGGCTTCCCCGACGAGATGCCCTGGCCGGCGGTGCGCGCGGATCACCGCGTAGGCCGCCTCGCGGATCTCCCCGTCCATCTCCACCTCGGAGGCGAGGACCTGGAGCAGCCGGGTCCGCCACAGGTCGGGATCCGCCTCGAACGCGTCCAGCACCCGTACGCCGTAGCCGCCCCGCACAGCGTCGGCGCCGTCGGCCAGGCGTCGCCGTACCGCCTCTCGCAGCGCGGCGTGGGAGTCGGTGAGGACTCCGCTGGAGATACCGGTGAGTCCGGCTGCCGCTCCCGTGGCCAGCGCCATCGCCACCAGCTCCATGTCCGTCACTCGTGCCCCTTCGGTTGTGCTGGTTCTGCATTGCCTTGGTCATCACCCTGGCTGGGCGTGCTGCAATGCTGATGAAATTCCTATGACCTGCACGGCAGAGGGAGTGGAGGCGTCGATGGGCGGAGGATCGCCTCAGCCGCTGCGGTTCGAGGTACTCGGGCTGTTACGGGCATGGCAGGGCGGGGAGCCCGTGGAGGTGGGGCCGCTCAAGCGGCAGGCCGTGCTCGCCGCGCTCCTGTTGAACCGCGGGGCCGCGATGTCTCATGAGCGGTTGCTCGACGCGGTCTGGGGGGCCCATCCGCCCCCGGGCGGGCGCAAGGTGCTTCCCACCCACGTCAATGCGCTGCGCCGGGTGCTCGATCCTGCCGGGACCCCACCCGCCGAGTCGGTGATCCGCAGCGGCAAGGGCTGGTACCGCTTCGCCGTGGAACACGTCCGGATCGACACGGAGGACCTGGACGGGCTGGGCAACGCCGCACTGGCCACCGCGGCGTCCGGGCACCCGGCCACCGCCGTCGCTGAACTGGACACGGTCCTCGCACTCTTCCGGGGTGAGCCGCTGGCGGGCCTGCCCGGGCCGTTCGCGCGGGACGAGCGGCAGCGTCTGCAGGAGCGCCGGCGGGCGCTTCGGCTGGAGCGGCTCAGGTGCCTGGTACTGCTGCGCAGGTTCGGGGAGGCCCTCGACGACCTGGGCGGGCTCCCCGAGTCCTCGGTGGCCGACCGCTACGACGAGGCGCTGAGGGCCTTGCGCATACGCGCCCTGTACGGCTGCGGCCGTCAGGCGGAGGCACTGGCGGCGTACGAGGACATGCGCGTACGCCTCCGTGACGAGCTCGGAGCCGATCCCGGTGAGGAGCTGCGCCGGGTGCACGAAGCCGTGCTGCACCAGGACGGCGCGTTCCTGTCTCCGCTCGTACCGGCCCCCGCCGCGCCGCGCACGCCCGCTGAACTGCCGCACGACGTGGCCGGCTTCGCCGGACGCACCGGGGAACTCGCCCGGCTCGACGCCCTGCTGCCGTACGAGCGGGATCGCGACGGCTCGGCGAACACCGTCGTCATCTCGGCCATCGGCGGGGCCGCGGGCATCGGGAAGACCGCGCTGGCCGTGCACTGGGCCCATCTCGTGCGCGACCGCTTCCCTGACGGCCAGCTCTACGTCAACCTCCACGGATTCGACCACGACCGTCTCCCCCTCGAACCCGGCGAGGCGCTGGAGCTGCTGCTGCGCGGCCTGGGCCTCGCGGCCTCCGAGATCCCCCCTGACCATGAGTCCCAGGGCCGTGTCTTCCGTACCCTGCTGGCCGAACGGCGCATGCTCGTGCTCCTGGACAACGCGGCGTCGGCCGGACAGGTGCGTCCGCTGCTGCCGGCCGGCCCGCACTGCTGTGTCGTCGTCACCAGCCGCAACAGGCTGGGGGACCTCGTGGTCCGCGACGGGGCCCAGGCCCTGTCCCTGGACCTCCTTCAGCCGGACGAGGCCCGCGCGCTCCTCGGCCGGGCCCTCGGGTCCGGTCGGGTCGACGACGACGGCGGCGCGGTCGACGATCTGGTACGGCTCTGCGGAAGCCTGCCCCTGGCCTTGCGCCTCGCCGCCGCCAGGCTGGCGGGCGACCCGGCCCTGCGGACCGCAGACCTGGTCACCGAGCTGACCGAGGGCGACAAGCTGGAGGCACTCGCACCGGACGGCGGCGTCGACTCGCCCTTGCGTACGGCCTTCTCGGTGTCGTACGGAGTCCTGCCGGCCGGTGCGCGCCGGCTGTTCCGGCTCCTCGGACTGTTCTCGGGGTCGGACTTCACCGCCGCGGCCGCGGCCGCCCTCTCCGACTGCCCGTTCACGCAGGCCCGCCGTCTGCTCGGTGTCCTGGCCTCGGCGCATTTGATCGAACCCGCGGCCGCGGGACGGTACCGGTTCCACGATCTTCTTCGCGAGTACGCGCACGACCGGGCCCTGGCCGAGGAGACGGAGACCGAGCGAGGTGCCGCGCTGGAGCGGCTCGTGCTCTGGTATCTGCTGGCCGTGCGCGAGACCGCGGGGACCGCCCTCTTCCCCGAACTCCCGGACGAACTGCGGCTGGCGGAGCCCCCGGGAATGCCGTCGACCGCCGAACCCGACCAGTGGCTGAAGGCGGAAGGTTCGAATCTGCTCGCCGTCATCGGCCATGCCGACCGTCACGGTCCCCGCCCCGCCACTTGGCACCTGACCTCCGCTCTCTTCACCCACTTCTGGACCCATCTGCCGAGGAAGACCTGGCAGGCCGTGGCGCAGACGGCGCTGGACGCGGCGGAGGCCGAGAAGGACCTGTTCGGCCAGTCCGCGATGCTTTCGAGCCTCGCGGCGGCTCGGTGGGACCGGGGCCACGTCCGGCAGGCGATGGTGCTCGCGACGCAGGCCCTGGAGATCAGCCGTCGTATCGGCTGGGCCGCGGGTGAGGCATCGGCCCTCGGACTCAGGGGCTTCGCCGAGTGGAGCATGGCCGAGCTGGGCAGGGCGTTCGACGACTTCACCGCCGGCCTGCGGTTCTTCCGCCGGACCGGGGTGCGCCAGTTCGAGGGATTCGGGCTGACCGGTCTCGGCATGACCTGCCGCGACCTGGGACGGCTGGACGAAGCCGCCGGTCACCTCGAACGCGCCGTCGCCCTCGGCACGGAGGTCAGAGCGTGGAACAGCAGATCGAGCGTGCAGATCCTGGGCGGCGTGTACTGGGAGCTGGGCCGTTTCTCCGACGGACTCGGTCTCCTCGGCCCCGCGATGGAAGCGGACGACAGAGCCGGATATCGCGACGGTCACGCGATGATGCTCGACGCCGTCGCCAGGATCCGGCTCGATCTCGGCGGTCACGAGGAGGCGCTGGAGCAGGCGGAACTGGCGCTGGCCATGGTCGAGGACACGAAGCGGTACTGGGTCCAGGCGGGCATCCTCAACACGGTCGCCGCCGCCCACCGGAGGCTGTCGCACCCGGAACGAGCCCTCAAGGCGGACGAGCGGGCTCTCGCCCTGGCCCGCACGGCGATGTTCAGACGCGCCGAGGCCGACACCCTCCTGAGCCTCTCACTCACCGAGCACCGGCTCGGCCGGGACGACGAGGCCCTGGACCACGCCGGGCAGGCGCTGCACCTGGCCCGCTCCCACTCCTTCCGCGCGACGGAGGGCCGGATCCTGACGGCCCTCTTCGAGACGGTCCGCACCACGGATGTGGGGCTCGCTCAGGACGCTCTGGCCATCCATCGCGAAACGGGCCACCGACCGGGCGAGGCGCGCACGCTCCTGGCCCTGTCCCGATCCCCTCACCTGACCGACAACACCGACGCCGAGCTGATGGGCCGCCAGGCAGCGTCCATTCTGGCGGATATCGGCGTGCCCGAGGAGGAGTACGGAACTCCCGACCGCTGACACGGCCGCGGACCTGGCCGGCGCGCGGCGCCGCGACCGGCCTGCCGGCGCAGAACCTGAAGCAAGTTCGGCGCTTCTACGCCGAGAAGCTCGGCCTGGAGCCCGTTGATGAGCGGCCGGGCGGGCTCCTGTACCGGTGCGGAAGTGCCGAGTTCGCTCTGTTCCAGTCGGCGGCCGGGGCCTCGGGCGGGGCAGACGGACGGGCGGCCCGCCTCCGCCGGGGTGCGGTCACGCAGTTCGGCGTACACCGCGCGAAAGCCGGGCGGGAAGTCGGCCGCCGATCCGGGGCGGCACCCACTAACGTGACCTTTACACCGGCCTGTTACCCAGGTACACACCCCCGGCGGTACATGCGGTCAGGGCGCGGAGAGCAAGGAGATCGGGGAGGACGATCATGGGCGAGTCTCTGAAGACCTTCGTCGGCGGCACCGAGGTAGAGGTGCCCAACAGCATTCCGGCGATCCGTGCCGCGCTGCCCGAGGAGAGACGCGAGGAGTTCGACCAGGCGATCAACGAGGCCGGGGTGCACGAGATCCAGGCCGTGATGCGCCACTGGATGCTCGAGTCCGTACCCGACCCCGAGGCCGAGCAGATCCTGGACCGGCTGGCACAGGACGAGGCGGAGAGGCGGAAGGTCGCTTGAGCTTCCGCATCTCCTTCGCCCCGCCCGCCGACGACACCCTGGCCAAGATGCGCGACGGCGACTCGTTCCGGGAAGAGATGGCGCGCACCCTGGGCCTCGACCCGTACGGGCACGCCTCGACCGCCGTGAAGCGCGAACGCGACCGGCGCGAGGCGACGGTGTCCGGCGCCATCGTCCTCTACTACGTCTCGGGGACCGTGCTGACGGTCACCGTCGTGAGGCTCGTACCGCTGCCGTGAGGCTCGCACCGCTGCCATGAGGCTCGTACTCCGGGCCGAGGTCCTCAGCCCCACCTGAGCGACCTCACCCCAGCCTGACCTGGCGGTCGGTGTCGCCGAGGGACTCCAGCAGGTCGCGCAGGTCGTCCGCGATGCGGTCGCGCTGCTCCTCGGTGAGGCCCGACAGCAGGCGGTTCTGGTTCTCCACGTGGTCCACCAGCGCCCGGTCGATCAGCTCCCTGCCCGCCTGCGTGAGCGACACGTGAACGCTGCGTCCGTCCTCCGGTCTGCGGGTGCGCAGGACGAGCGCCCGCTCCTCCAGCCGGTCCAGCCTCTGGGTGATGGCCCCGGACGTGACCATGGCGGACCGCATCAGCTCCGCGGGGGTCAGCCGGTGAGGGGCCGGACTGCGCCGCAGTGTGGCCAGCACGTCGAACGCGGCGGGGTCGAGATCGTGCGCGCCGAAGACGGCCCGCTGCTCCGCCTCGACGATCCGGGACAGGCGTTTGACGCGCCCGATCACCCCCATCGACGAAGAGTCCAGTCCGGGGCGCTGCTCCGCCCACTGCGCCAGTACGCGGTCCACGTGGTCGCTCATGGCACCAGCATATCTTTATCTTAGAGTTGAGATACCTACTTGCTTAGCGCTAAGCAAAACCGCTACGGTCCAGCCATGACGCAGGACACAGGCCACCTGACCGTGCCGCAGGCGATCCGTACGCGCCGCAGCATCCGCCACTACCTGCCCGACCCGGTCCCCGACCGGCACCTGGACGAACTGCTGGACCTGGCCATGGAAGCGCCCTCCAGCTGGAACGTGCAGGCGCGCTTCGTCGTGGTCGTCTCGGACGACGAGGGCCGGGCCGCCCTCACCCGGGCCACCGGGGGCCAGCCGCACCCGCGGGAGGCACCGCTCACCCTGGTGTTCGTGGCCGGCAGCCAGGCCTGGCGCGAGGACCTGAGCGACGTCTACGAGGAAGCCCTGCGCAACGGGGCCTGGAACGAACGGTTCGTCAGCGGCTTCTCCCAGGCCACCCTGGACTTCCAGCAGGACCTCGAACAGCGCGGCCTGCTGCGGGAGTACGCCGTCAAGGACGCGGTGATCGCCGCGACGTACGCGATGCTCGCGGCCACCTCCCTGGGGCTGGCCACCTCACCGATGAACGGCTGGGACGAGCAGCAGGTGAAGCGCGTCATCGGCATCGAGGACCGCGACGACCTGCACATCGCGATGCTGCTGCCGGTGGGCAGACCGGCGGAGACCCGCGCCCACCCGGGCCGCCGCCCCCGGGCCCGCCAGGCGTTCACCGGTCGTTACGGACACGGCGACGGCGGCACCCGGTGAAGGGCGACCGGGTGGCGGCAGACTCCGCGATCACCGCCCTGGCCCCGCTGGTCTGGGGCTCCACCTACCTCGTGACCACCGAGTTCCTGCCGCCGGACCGGCCCTTGCTGGCCGCCACCGTCCGCGCCCTCCCGGCGGGTCTGATCCTGCTCGCCATCGGCCGGACGCTGCCGCGAGGGCACTGGTGGTGGCGCGCCGCGGTGCTCGGCACCCTGAACATCGGCGCCTTCCTCTATCTGCTCTTCGTAGCCGCCTACCACCTACCGGGCGGAGTGGCCGCCCTGGTGATGGCCGTGCAGCCGACGGTCGTCCTCGCCCTGTCGGCGGTGCTGCTGAAGGAGCGGATCACGGCGACGCACGCCTCGGCCTGCGCGCTGGGCGTCGTGGGTGTGGGCCTGCTGGCCCTGACCCCCCGCGCGGGGCTGGACGCGGTGGGCGTGGGCGCCGGTCTCCTGGGCGCTGTGAGCATGGCTACCGGCATCGTGCTGACCAAGCGCTGGGGACGCCCGTCCGGGGTGGGCGTGCTGACGTTCACGGGCTGGCAGCTGAGCTTCGGCGGGGTCCTCCTGCTGCCCGTGACCCTGATCGGCGAAGGCCTGCCGGACGCGGTCGACGGCCGGAATCTCGCCGGTTTCGCCTACCTCGGACTCGTCGGCGCCCTGCTCGCGTACGCGGTGTGGTTCCGCGGCGTGGAGAGGCTGCCCGCACTGACCGTCTCGGTACTCGGCTTCGCCTCACCGCTCGCCGCGATGGCCCTCGGCTACCTCGTCCTGGACGAGACCCTGTCGCCGGTCCAGCTCGCCGGCGCGCTCACCGTGGTCGCCGCCGTGGTCCTCGCCCGCCCGCGGACGGCGAAGGGGCGGGAGCCGTCCTGCCCGCCCCCGCCCCCACGCCGAATCCGGATCAGCCGAGCTTCCCGACCTGTGCGTCGATGACAGCGGTCGGCAGCTCGAATTCGGCCTTCTCACCCGTCTTGCCGAGGTTGAAGGAGAAGAACGTGGCGATCGTGCCGCCCTGACGGATGCTCACGAGCTTGAACGGAACCGACTCCTCACCCTCGCCCATCCGCAGACCCCAGGCGAGGGCCTCCTCGCCGCCCGTCGCCTTCTCCTCGGTCAGGCTGGTGATCTCCTGCTTCTCACCCTTCATCGACAGGGTGAACCCGCCGGTGCACTTCGCCGCGGAGTCACGCAGCTCGGCCATGCTCTTCACGGCACCGTCACCGTCGTAGGAGGCAAGGGTGACCAGGGACGACGTGATGTCGAGCATGCCGGCGAGGGCGTCCGCGGGGTCGGCGGACTCGTCCTTCTTGGGCTCCTCGACGACCTTGCGTCCGGCGTTCCCGACCGGAGTCCCCCGCTTCACCCCGTAGAAGGCGAAGCCGAGGGGCTCGCACTCCTTCTTGTCCGCGGTGACCGCCCCGGGCTGCAGGATGTCCTCGGGACCGGTCTTGGAGATCTTGTGGCCGGCGACGTCGCCCTGTTCCAGCGACACCTTCTCCAGCTCGGCCGAGGACAGTCCCTTGACCGCCGCGGGCTTGGCGGAGGCGTCGTCCTTCGCCCCCGAGGCGCCGCCGTCGCCCTTGGCGTCGGAGTCCGAGCCGCCGCAGGCGCTGGCGAGCAGGGCCAGGGAGGCCGCAGCGGCGGCAAGGGCGGTACGGCGTACGGCGGTGGCGCGCATGGTTGGTTCATCTCTCCGTCTGAAGGAGCAACGCCTCGCTCCCGGCGGGCAATTCGAGTAGCTGTCGCGGGAGGGCTGTCGCAGTGCGACACACTCTACGATCGGACATCCGTCCGATGATCGGTCCTTATGGTCACGGGATGTGATCGTGATTCCGCTGTGATCATCCTGTAAAGCCCCTGTGGGGCGGCCGACTCCGCACCTGAGCCGTGGGGGCCCGCCCGTGTCCGCCGACGCGACCACCGCCGTACTCGACCGCATCGGTGCCCGGGGCCCGTACTCCCGCGAGCCGCTCACCGGGGGCACGTACAACACCGTGACCCGGGTGACGTTCGAGGACGGCAGGGACTGGGTGGTGAAGATCCCCCCGGCGCACTCCACGGGCCTGAGCTACGAACAGCGCCTGCTCGTCAACGAGGTCGTCTTCTACGGTGCCGCCGCCGAGGCCGGTGGTGCCGCGATCCCGCGCGTCGTGCACGCCGAACTCGAACCGGGAGCGCCGGCCGGAGCGTACGTCGTCATGACCGCGAGCCCCGGACAGCCCTGGAGCTCCGTCGCCGGTGACCTGACGTGGCGGGCGAGACACGTGCTCTGCGGACCGAGCTCGGGGGCCTCGTCGGCCGGCTGCACGAGGTCACGGGCCCCGCCGGGTTCGGGTACCCCGCCAAATCCCTGGGACCGCTCGCCCCGACCTGGCGTGAGGCGTTCACCGCGATGACGGATGCCGTGCTCGCCGACGCCGAGACGTACGGAGCCCGGCTGCCGCGCCCGGCCGGGTGGATACGCGAGGTGCTCGCGGGAGCCTCGGACGTGCTGGACGAGGTCACCCGGCCCGCACTGGTCCACTTCGACCTGTGGCAGGGGAATCTGCTGGTGGCCGGGGAGCCGGGCGCACGGCGCATCGGCGGGGTCGTCGACGGCGAGCGGATGTTCTGGGGGGATCCGGTCGCCGACCTCGTCTCCACGACGCTGTTCGGTGACCCGGAGACCGATCCGGACTTCCTCGCCGGATACGCGTCCGCGACGGGCGCGCCGCTCGTGTTCACCCCGTCGGTGCGGCGCCGGCTCGACCTCTGTCGCAGCTACCTCTACCTGATCATGCTGACGGAGACGGTGCCCCGGGGAGCAGGGGCCGAGTCACTCGCTCTGACCTGGCAGGCGGTGGCACCGCGGCTCGTCACGGCGCTGGAAGGGCTGGCCGCGGCACCCGGCGCCCGGCTCAGGAGGGACGCTTCGTCAGGTGCGTGAAGGCGTCCAGGTTTCGGGTGGACTCGCCCCGCTCCACCCGCCAGGCGTACTCCTTGCGGATCGCGGAGGCGAAACCCAGCTCCAGCAGCGGGTTGAACGCCCCGTCCGCCGCCTCCAGGACCGCCCCCAGCAGCCGGTCGAGCTCCCCGGGCGTGACGACCGAGAGCGGCAGCCGGCCGACGAGATAGATGTCGCCGAGCTGGTCGATGGCGTAACTGACGCCGAACAGGCGGAGATTGTGCTCCAGGAGCCAGCGGTGGACCGCCGCGTCGTTCTCGTCCGGGTGGCGGATGACGAAGGCGTTGAGGGAGAGGGAGTGCTGCCCGACGATCAGGGAGCAGGTCGTGGACAGCTTGCGTGTGCCGGGCAGCTTCACGACGTAGGTGCCGGGCCCGGGGCTCTCCCATTCGAGCTCCGCGTCGTCCAGCGTCGCCTCGATGACCTGCGCCGCTGCTGCCTCGTCGGATACGTCAGCCATGGTGCGAGCGTACGACAGGGCGCGCGTGCGCACCGCCTGCCCGTCGCCTCAGCCGTGGTGCGAGCGGGCGCGGCGCCGGTGGTCGTGCATCGCCGCCGTGTACACGTCGGCGGTGGCCGAGGCCGCCGTGTCCCAGCCGAACGACTGGGCGTGCGCGGCGGCGGCATCGCCCATCCTGTCCGTGAGCCCCGCGTCGTCGGCGAACCGGCCGAGCGCCTGTGCGTACGCGGCCGGTTCGTGGCCCGGGATCAGGAAGCCGCTGACACCGTCCCGCACCGCGACCGGGAGACCGCCCACCTCCGCCGCGACCACGGGCGTGCCGGCCGCCTGGGCCTCGATGGCGACGAGCCCGAAGGACTCGCTGTACGAGGGCATGACCAGCACGGACGCCGCCCGGAACCAGTCGGCGAGCTGGTCCTGCCCGACCGGCGGGTGGAACCGCACGACATCGGCGATGCCCAGGCGCGCGGCCAGCTTCTGGAGGCCCTCCGGCTTGGCGAGCCCGCTGCCGCTGGGGCCGCCGACCACGGGTACGACGATGCGCGAGCGCAGGGAGGGGTCCCGCTCCATGAGCACGGCGACGGCGCGCAGCAGCACGTCCGGAGCCTTGAGCGGCTGGATGCGGCCGGCGAACAGCGGGATCAGCGCGTCCTGCGGCAGGCCGAGGCGGGCCCGGGCGGCGGCGCGGCCGTCGCCGGGGCGGAAGCGTTCCAGATTGACCCCGGGGTGCACGACGGCGACCGACGCCGGGTCCGCCTCGTAGAAGCGGATGAGCTCGTCGGCCTCCCCGGCGGTGTTCGCGATGAGCCGGTCGGATGCGTGCACGATCTGGGTCTCGCCGATGACACGGGCGGCGGGCTCGGGGGTGTCGCCCTCGGCGAGCGCGGCGTTCTTGACCTTCGCCATGGTGTGCATGGCGTGGACGAGGGGGACGCCCCACCGCTGGGCGGCGAGCCAGCCGACCTGCCCGGACAGCCAGTAGTGGGAGTGGACCAGGTCGTAGTAGCCGGGCCGCTGGCCCGCCCACGCCTGCATCACGCCGTGGGTGAAGGCACAGAGCTGGGCGGGCAGCTCCTCCTTGGCCAGCCCCTCGTAGGGCCCTGCGTCGATGTGGCGGACCAGGACTCCGGGCGCCAGCTCGACCGTCGGGGGGAGCCCGCCGGTGGTGGCCCGGGTGAAGATCTCGACCTCGATGCCGATCGCGGCGAGGCGCCTGGCCAGTTCCACGATGTAGACGTTCATGCCGCCGGCGTCGCCGGTGCCGGGCTGGTGCAGCGGGGACGTGTGCACGGACAGCATCGCGACCCGGCGCGGCTTGCGGTGTCCGGCGAACCCGCCCGGGAAGCGGATGCGGGGTGCCGCACGGCTGCTGCCGAGCCGGGAGACGTACTGGCTCACGGGTCCGCTCCTCCTCGCTCAGGGCATGACACGTACGGGGCACAAGCCCCCTCGAAGGGCCAGAACAGCGGAGTCCGGCCTTTCATTTCCACTTTGCCAAATCATTGCGATCTGCCCGGCGCGCCGGAGAGCGCCCCGCGCGCGCCGCAGCTCCACGTGTGCCCCCCTGCGCTTCGCATACGCTCCTTCTCATGCACCAGCGCCCCATCGGCACCGCGACGCGCGGGACCACCAACCCCAACCGCCTGCGTCGCATGGACCGCTGGATCGCCGCCACTCACGGCCCCGCTCTGCGCCGCAGCGACTCCCCCGTCGCGGTCGACCTCGGCTACGGCGCCGCGCCCTGGACCGCCGTCGAGCTGCTGGAGCGGCTGCGCACCGCCGAGCCGCGCACCGCCGTGGTGGGCATCGAGATCGACCCGGCGCGGGTCGCGGCGGCGCAGCCGTACGAACGCGAGGGACTCACCTTCACGCACGGCGGCTTCGAGATCCCCCTGCCCGGCCGCCCCGTCCTCATCCGGGCCGCGAACGTGCTGCGCCAGTACGACGAGGGCGAGGTCGCAGCGGTCTGGCGGCGGCTGTGCGCCCGGCTCGCCCCGGACGGCCTCCTGGTCGAGGGCACCTGCGACGAGATCGGCCGACGGCACGTGTGGGTGGCGCTCGGCCCGGAAGGGCCACGCACGGTCACCTTCGCGACCCGGCTCGGCTCACTGGAACGCCCCTCCGACCTCGCCGAGCGTCTCCCCAAGGCCCTGATCCACCGCAACGTGCCGGGCGAACCGGTCCACGCCTTCCTGCGGGACCTCGACCGCGCCTGGGCCACGGCCTCCCCGTACGCCTCCCTCGGCGCGCGGCAGCGCTGGATCGCGGCGGTGCGGGCGGTCTCCGCCGACTGGCCCCTGACGGACGGCGAACGGCGCTGGCGGCAGGGCGAGATCACGGTGCGCTGGGCGGCACTCCGGCCTGCCGGGCGGTGAACGACGCGTACCGGAACGGCCGGTGAACACGGCCGGATCCGGGAACGCTCGCGGATCACCGTTCGTCCCCTGTGTGACGGGGCAGGTGACACCGGCCTCTGTTGCTTTACGGGACGACATGGCACGATCGCGTCGTCACACAGATGTTACTGACGGTAAGTCACATGTGAGCGTTAGGGCATTCCCTCCCTTTCGCCCGGAGGGGGAGCTTGTGAACCGACGCCACTGCGCCACTGCCGCGATCACCCTGGTCTGCGCACTGGCCCTGCTGACCGCGCCGGTCCAGGCCATGGCCGCCCCGATTCCCGAGCCCTCCCCGACCGCCGGCGCCGCGGCCTCCCCCGGGAAGAAGAGCCTCGAGGAAGTACGCGACGAGATCGACACCCTCTACCGCAAGGCAGGGGCGGCCACCGACGCGTACAACCTCGCCGAGGAGCAGTCCGAGAAGCAGTCCGGGGAGATCGTCCGTCTGACCAAGTCGATCGCCGACGGCCAGGCGAAGATCGCCGAACTGAAGGACAGGGCGGGCGCCCAGGCCCGCGAGCAGTACCGCAGCGGGGGGCTCCCTCCGGGCGCGCAGCTGATGCTGAGCGGCGATCCGGGCCTCTTCATGGACGGCGTCAACCAGGCCCGGCAGGGCCAGCAGGCCGCCAAGGGCATGCTCACGGAACTGGAGCAGGCCCAGGAGGACTTGGAGACGTACACGAAGGACGCGAGCCTCAACTGGGAGAAGATCGAGGCCAACCGGGTCAAGCAGGCCAAGGCCAAGAAGAGCATCGACGCTCAGATCGAGGCGGCGGAGAAGCTCGAATCACAGCTGGCGAAGGAGGAGCGGGCCAGGCTCCTCCAGCTGGAGAAGGACGCCGCCTCCACCGCGCAGGCCGCCTGGCTCTCCTCGGGCGCCCTCAAGGAGATCAACCGCGAGGCGAGCGCCGCGGGCAAGAAGGCGGTGGCGTTCGCCACCGCCCAGATAGGCAAGCCGTACGTCTGGGGGGCCGAGGGGCCCGGTTCGTACGACTGCTCGGGGCTGACGTCGCAGGCCTGGGCGGCGGCGAAGAGGCCGATCCCACGGACGTCCCAGGAGCAGTGGCGGCAGCTGCCCCGCATCCCCATCCAGGACATGCGCCCCGGCGACCTGATCATCTACCACAGCGACGCCACCCACGTCGGGATGTACGTCGGCGACGGCTCGATCGTGCACGCCCCCCGGCCCGGGCGGCATGTCACGCTCGCCGGCGCGGGCTCGATGCAGATCCTGGGCGTGGTCCGGCCGGACAAGTAGGCAACGGGAGTTGCGGCGGCCGACACGCGGCGAACAGCCCGGCGGGTGACGGGCCGGGGGCCGACACGCGGCGAACAGCCCGGCGGGTGACGTCGCGGGGGCCGACACGCGGCGAACAGCCCGGCGGGTGACGTCGCGGCGGCCGACGCGCGACGAACAGCCCGGCGGGTGACGTCGCGGCGGCCGACACGCGGCGAACAGCCCGGCGGGGGACGGGGCGAGGCGTGTCGCCGGGCACACGACGGGGCGCACGTGACCCACACCTCATCGCGCGCGCCCGGGGACGCGCCGGAAGATGTGTGCGGTGCGTGTCGAACGCGTGATGTTCGTCATGACCCCATGTCCGTTTCATGCGCACCGATCACGCCGGATCCGTGGTGGGACGCGGCTTATGGCCGCGCACACGACACAGGATGATCACCGGGCACCATTCCGTTCCCCTGCCGTGGACCGCTATCGTCCCCGTCGGCGGGTCGTCGATCGTCGTCCCGCCGCGCCCTCGGGGGGAGGGAAGGAAACCCGAACCGATGCCCGTACCCGTACCGCAGCAACGTGCCGTTCCCGCTGCGGAGACCACTCACGGCGCCGACCTCACACTCCTGGTGATCGAGGACGACCCTGCGGGCACCTTCGCCGTCCCCGAGCTGTCGTCCACCGCAGGGGCGCGGGTCCGCGTCCGCACCGCACGCAATCTCACCGAGGCGGGCCGGCTGCTCACCGACGACGTCGACTGCATCCTGCTCGACCTCGACCTCGAGGCGGCGTCCCTTCCCACCACCGCACGGGCCGAGGGCCGTGAGGACGGGACGGGCAGCCCGGACGAGCTCGCCGCGCTCAAGCACATCCTGCGCATCGCACCGCGCCACGCCGTGCTCGCCCTCACCGCCGAGGACGACGCCGAGCGCGCCGCCGAGGCCGTACGCGTCGGCGCCCAGGACTACCTCTTCCGCGACGAGCTCGACGGCCGCCTCCTCAGCCGCGCCATCCGGTACGCGGTGGAGCGCAAACGTGCGGACACCGCCCAGCACCAGCTCACCGAGTCCCGGCTGCGCGCCCAGGAGAACGCCCGGCTGGAGCGCGGACTGCTGCCCACCCCGCTCCTGGACGGCTCCGACCTCGCCTTCGCTGCCCACTACCGGCCGGGCCGCAGCCGTGCCCTGCTGGGAGGGGACTTCTACGACACGGTCCGCACGCCCGACGGCACGGTCCACGCGATGATCGGCGACGTCTGCGGGCACGGCCCGGACGAGGCCGCCCTCGGCGTCGAGCTGCGGATCGCCTGGCGGGCGCTCACGCTGGCCGGGCTCTGCGGCGACGCCCTGCTCTCGACGCTGCAGCAGGTCCTGGAGCACGAGCGGCAGAGCGAGGAGATCTTCGCGACGCTCTGCACCGTCGACATCGCACCCGACGGCCGCCGCGCGGGCCTGTGCATCGCGGGCCACCCCGCGCCGCTCATCGCCCGTCAGGGACGGGCCGCGCACCTTCTCCCGTACGAGGACGGCGGCCCGGCCCTCGGCCTGCTGCCGCACGCCCGGTGGCCGCGCCGGCAGGTCGACCTGGGCGGCTCCTGGAGCCTGATGATGTACACCGACGGCCTGATCGAGGGGCGCGTCGGGCAGCAGGGGACCCAGCGGCTGGGGCAGGACGGCATGGTCGCGATGGTCAACGGGCGCCTGGACCAAGGGCTCGGCGGCGAGGCGCTGCTGGAGGCCGCGGTCACCCAGGTGCAGGAGCTGAACGGCGGCGAGCTGACCGACGACGTCGCGGTCCTGCTGCTGGAGCGCGACGAGGCCCGGATACGACGGAGGGGCAGGAGCGCCTCGCGCTCCCGCCCCGGTGCCGTGTCGAGCGCGGGCGCTCAGCGCCCGCCGTTGTAGGGGCCGTACGGTCCGTCGCTGCTGGAGCCGCCGCGGCGGCCTCCGCCGCCGGACACGGCCTTGATCGCCGGGCGCACGTCCACCATGAAGACGATGGACGCGATCACGCCCGCGATCTGCAGGAACAGGATCGGGATGACCAGGTTCACGAAGACGGTGACGCCGAGAATGATCAGCCAGAAGGACTTCTTCTGCTTGTCCGCGGCCCGATAGGCGTCCTCGCGCGCCGTCACGGCGAAGACCAGCGCGACCACGGCCAGGACGAGCATGGCCAGGTACAGCAGCTGGAGGATGGAGCCGAATGCTTCGAGCAACACGGTGAGCACCGCCTAGTCAGTGGATGAGCGCCTCGCGGCCAAGGTACCGGGACAACGACCCGGGCACCCCCAAAGGTGCCCGGGCCACCGCCCCGGCAATCCCGGAACCGCCTCCGCCTACTTGGCGGAGGGCGGAGTCGTCTTCTTCGCGGCAGGCTTGCGCACGGGCGCCGTCTTCTTCGCCGTCACGGGCGTCGCCTTGGACTCGGGAGCCTTCGGCGCGGGCTTCTTCGCGGCGGGGGCGACCGGCTTGGCGGGGGCGACCGGCTTGACCGCGGCGTCGGACTTCTGCTTCGGCACGGACTTCGGCTCGGCCTCGACGACGGCGGCGATCTCGACGATCTCCTCGGCCGTCTCGCCTCGCCAGGTCCGCACGGTCAGCTCGCCGCGCTCGGCGACCTTCTCGTACGTCTCCCGGGCGCGGACCGCGTACTCGGCGGCCACGCCGACGCTCCGCAGCGCCAGGTCCTGGGCGGTCTCGCCCCACTTCTTCAGGTCGGTGTCCAGCGTCCCGAAGACCTCGGTCACCTTCGCCTGCACGGTGGCCTGGGCCTCCTTGGCCTGCGTGGTGACCCGCTCCTGCACGGCCTTCGGGTCGGTGTTGCGCACCGCCTCGATCCGCTCGGGGGCCTCGGCCCGCAGCTGGTCGATCAGCGCCGGGACCTTGCGCGCCTGCTCCACGGCGAGGTCGGCCGTGCCGGCGGCGAAGTAGAGGGGGGTGGGGTCGGTGAGGGTCTTGCGCAGGTCATCGGTGATGGCCATGACTGTGGTCCTCCCGGATCATCAGAAGTCAGTTCGCTGGTGGGTCTGCATCACTGCCGCCGGCCGTGCGGGGGCCGCGGGCATCCGGACCGGCACCGTTCGCGTCACCGGCACCGCTTTCCGCGTCGGCATCGATTCTGCTCTCCGCGTCCGCCCCGCCGTGGAAGCCTGCGCCGGTGTCGGGCGCGACATCGAAACCGTTCTCCCGGCGGAAGGAGTCGTAGATCTGCAGCAGAACGTTCTTCTGCCGCTCGTTGATCGACGGATCGGCCAATATGACCGCCCGCGTCTCCAGCTCCTCCCGCTCCCGCTCATCGAGGATCCCGGCCCGCACGTACAGCGTCTCGGCCGAGATCCGCAGGGCCTTGGCGACCTGCTGCAGCACCTCGGCGCTCGGCTTGCGCAGCCCGCGCTCGATCTGGCTGAGATACGGATTGGACACTCCGGCGGCGTCGGCGAGCTGCCGCAGGGAGAGCTGCGCGGTACGCCGCTGCTCACGCAGGTACTCGCCGAGATTGCCGACGTTGAGTGATGCCATGCCTCGATACTGCCGACCGTTGCTAACTTTTGCAAGCGCCTGCTTGCAAAAGTGTTCCACCTCATCCGGGGAGGCACCTGTGGCTCGCAGCGATGACTGTCCGTTCTCAGTAGATGTGGCGAGTCCCAATGGTTCTGGCAAACGATCTGGCGGGGTCCCGGCGAAGCTGGCCGGCCTGTACGGTCCACCGCATGGTTGACGAGTTCGATGTGGCTCAAGCTCTGCGCGGTGGGATACCCGACAGGGCGCGAGCCTGGGCCTTCGTTCGGGACTTTGCCGCAGCGTGGGCGGAGCCGCTCGCCGACGGCGCGGGTACGCGAGCGGAGGAGCTGGAGCGAGCCGAGGAGATGCTGGGGCTCACGCTGCCGACCGCGTTGCGCGAGGCGTACTCGCTTCTCGGTACGCGTCACGACCTCACCGGCAACCAGGACCCGCTGCTGCGCCCTTCTGAGCTGTTCGTGCACGACGAGTTCGGTGGAGTGCTCGTCTTCCGCAGCGAGAATCAGGGGTGCGCTTTCTGGGGAGTGCGGCTGCGGGACCTCGGTCAGGACGATCCGCCGGTGTTCGTCCAGTCGCAGGATGGTTGGGTCCGCTTCCTGGAGCGGGTCTCCCTGGCCTGTGTCGAGCTGGTACTCAGCGAGACGCTGCTTGGCAGCGAAGGACGGCTCTACAACGCCTGCGAACTTCCCGCCAGCCTGATTCGAGAGCTGCCGAGCCGGTTCGCGCCAGTGGAGTTTCCCGAGTACCCGATGTGGACGGGGAAGGAAGAGTCACCCGTGTGCTGGTTCTCCGCGCCGGGGAAGCTCTTGCGGCTCGACGGACTGAGTGACCACAGCTGGCTGCACGTTCGGGGAAGTACGTTCGCCGACCTGGAGTCGCTCTGCACCGCCCTCCCCGGCCACTGGGTACGTGGGTACTCAGAGCCGTTGGAAGCCGACGAACTTCCTTTCTAGGCATCCGAGGGTCTGCTTGGATGACCGGGAAAGTCTGTGAATCGAGTGCAACGGGGGCGTGCGGATGGCTGATCCGTACGTCATTCTCAACGAACTCGCCCAAGAGCTTCGGCCGATGCCACAGGGAATCGAGTGGTTCGAGGGCCTCTCGACTGAGGAGCAGTCCAACACCCTGCGCCTCCTGTCACATTCTGCATTCAGGCCCGCGCCGCCGCCGAGGACGGCCCGGAAAGTATCCGACGCACCGGGCTCCGCGCCACGCACACACCGGCAGTTCTGATCACACGAGGGCGGATCGACCAGCAACTCGGGAAGATCGCCAGTCTCACCGCACGACGAGCGCCTCAAGTCGTTCCGGCTACTGATCGCGGTGCTGGCCGTCGCCGACGAACGCCGACGAGAGCGCTTCTGCTCCGACGGTTGCGGCCACGCGCGGCATCGCCTGTCTGTCGACAGCGAGCAGTGGGACGTGCGATGCGAAGACGAGGCGATGCGCAAACTGCCGAGACTGAGCGCGATGTGGGGCCGGTGTCCACGGGAAAGCCGGGGCCGGTGTCCACGGGAAAGCCTGGACACCCGTTGTCAGTTCTCCATGGTGAGGCGAGTCCCGGTGGCTCAGGCGAAGCCCCGGCGAGGGTGGCCGCCCCGTCCGGTCCACCGCGCGGTCGACGAGTCCGATGCGGCTCGATCCCCGCGCGGTGGTACACCCGACAGGGCGCGGGCCCGGGCCTTCGCCCGGGCCTTCGCCGCAGCGTGGGCGGAACCGCTCGGTCACCCGCCCGAGGGGTTCAGCGCCGTTCGTTCCCCTCGGTCCGGTGGGATCCGCACGGGCGGCGCACCCGATGAGGGGACGGGCTCAACTCGACGGGGCGACGGTGAGGACCAGCTTTCCCGTGGTGCGGCCCGTCTCCCCCTGGGCATGGGCACGGGCGCCTTCGGCGAGGGGGAAGGTGCCGGAGACATGGGCGCGGAGCCTGCCCCGGCCGACGAGGTCGGCGATCGCCAGCATCCCTGACCGGTCGTGCTCGACGAGCAGCACGTCGGCGCGGACCTGCGCCTTCTCCGCCGCGGCCTGCGTGTCCTCGGCGCCCGGCAGCAGCGAGACGAGGATGCCGCCGGGGCGGAGCACGCCGACGGAACGGGTGGCGGTCTCCCCGCCGAGGGTGTCGAGGACGACGTCGTAGCGCTCGTCGGTGTCGGTGAAGTCCTCGGAGCGGTAGTCGACGCAGGCGTCCGCGCCGAGCTCGCGCAGGAAGTCGTGCTTGGGGGCGCTCGCCGTCCCCGTGACATGCGCGCCGCGATCCTTGGCGATCTGTACGGCGAGATGCCCGACCCCGCCGGCCGCGGCGTGGATCAGCACCCGCTGCCCGGCCCGGAGGTCCGCGGTCTCGACGAGCGCCTGCCAGGCGGTGAGCGCGGCCAGAGGCAGGGCGGCCGCCTGGATGTGGTCGATCCCGGCGGGCTTGGCGGCGAAGGCGCGGGTGGGGCCGGTCACGTACTCGGCATGGGAGCCCGCCCCGTACGGGTAGGGCAGCATGCCGAACACCTCGTCACCGGGCCGGAAGAGGGTGACGCCGTAGCCGGCCTCCACCACGGTGCCGGACACGTCCCAGCCGAGGGTCAGCGGCGGGGCCGGCAGGAAGAGGCTCATGGCGCGGTGCTTGAAGTCCGTCGGGTTGAGTCCGGCCGCGTGCACGGCGACGAGGATCTGCCCGGGCCCGGGGACGGGCCGCGGGAGCTCGGTCAGCCGCAGGACGTCGGGGCCGCCGAGGGCCGTCTGGTGCAGGGCGAGCATCGCGGGGGCGCCGCCCGGGGTGGTGGGGCCAGGGGTGGCCGGGCGGGAGGAGCTGCGGGCTTCAGGGGCGTCGTTCTTGGTCATGTTCCGATCCTCACCGGTAGGCCAGACCCGTGGCCATGGCAAGGAAGTCATCATCCGATACATTCGTGCCATGTCTGTCGACCGCGCCGCCCGCAGCACGCCCGGTACCCGCCCCGCGTCCGCCGAGCCCTCCCGGTCCCGTGAGCCGGCCGAGCGCGGGGCCGAGCTGGACCGGCTGATGCGCCCGGACCCGCTGCCCGGCGCACACAAGGTCGCCGTCCTCGCCCTCGACGGTGTCTACCCCTTCGAACTCGGCATCCCGCACCGGGTCCTCGGTTCCGCCGACGGCCGTTACGAGGTCCTGTCCGCGAGCGTGGACGGGCAGCCCGTACGGACCGACTCGGACCTGACCGTCTCCCCCGCGCACGGTCCCGAGGTGCTGGCGGAGGCGGACACCGTGATCATCCCTCCGTACTCCATCTCCCGGGCGTCGGCCGCCGCCCCGGACCCGGGCGCCCTCGCGGCACTGGCACGCGTCCGCCCGGGAACGCGCCTGGTGTCCATCTGCACCGGCGCCTTCCTGCTGGCCGCCGCCGGACTCCTGGACGGGCGCCGCGCCACCACGCACTGGGCGCTCACCGAACACTTCCGGGAGTTGTTCCCCCAGGTCGAGCTTGACGCCGGCGTGCTCTTCGTCGACCACGGTGACGTGCTGACCTCCGCGGGGGCGGCGAGCGGCGTCGACGCCTGCCTGCACCTCGTGCGCCAGGACCACGGCAGCGAGGTGGCCAACCAGGTCGCCCGTCGCTGCGTCGTGCCGCCGTACCGGGACGGCGGGCAGGCCCAGTACATCGAGCGGCCGCTGCCCCCGGCGGGCGACACCGGCACCGGGCCGACCCGCGACTGGGCGCTGCAGCACCTGGCGGGACCTCTGGCGCTGGACGAGCTGGCCGCGCACGCGGCGATGAGCCCCCGCACCTTCGCCCGGCGCTTCCGGGAGGAGACCGGCATGAGCCCCGGCCGCTGGCTGACCCAGCAACGGCTGCGGCGGGCACGGCACCTGCTGGAGTCCAGCGATCTGCCGGTCGAACGGGTCGCCCACGAGGTCGGCTTCGCCACCGCCACCTCGCTGCGCCGGCACCTGGCGGCGGAGGCGGGGGTCGCCCCGTCGGCGTACCGGCGCACCTTCCGCGCGGCGGAACAACCCGCCTGAACCCCCGGCAGAGCCCGACTGAACCGCGGTGGACCCCGACTGAACCGCACTCCCCGGTGCGGCCCGGGAGCGGCTGCGCGCCTGTCGGAGCGTCTTGAGAGACTTCCGGCCATGACCTCGACCGATGACGACGTGCGTACGCCGTGGGACCGCATCGACGCCTGGTGCGGGAGCCGCCTCCGCGGCACCCCCGTGCGGGCCGCCTCGGACATGAGCAGGCTCCGCGCGCTGGAGGCGGAGCTGGCGACGGTGCTCCCCTCCGGCGTGCACGACTGGTGGGCCCTGGAGCGGGTCGGTGCCGGTCACTGGATCCCGGGGGCGTTCGCACCGGTGGATCTGGAGGAAGCACTGGAGACGAGAGAGATCTGGCTGGAGGTCGCGGAAGAGGAAGGCCCTTCCTTCGACGCGAGTGGCGCACCGGAGCCTCGCTTCCTGCCTTCGCTCCTGCCGATCGCCCTGAACCCCGGCGGTGACGGACTCGTCGTCGACCTGAGGCCCGGTGGTTCCCGCGGCTCGGTCCTCCTGTGGGACCACGAGACGTGGGTGCTCGGGGTGGAGCTGTGGAGTTCGGTGGCCGCCATGCTCCGGGACATCGCCGCGGCTCTCGAGACGGGGACGCCCGCCCTCCTCCGGCATGCCGGCCTGGGCGGCACCGAGCAGGCGTGCGTCGCGGTCGTGGACGACGACGGCGACCTGGCCTGGGAGACAGCGGACCACTGACACGGGCGGACCGATCGCCCGGGGAGGAGGTCTCAGGGGTGCGGGGCCCGCACTGACACCGGTCCGACACCGGTCCGACGCCCGTCTCCCGGGCGGGAAAAGCCGCGTGACCAACGGCCGTACCACCGGCAGACTTGCCCCCATGACCTCCCCCAGCGCCAAGGCCGACCTCCACCACTACCTGCAGTCCGCCCGGGACGCCCTGTTGTGGAAGCTCGACGGGCTGTCCGAGTACGACGCACGGCGCCCGCTCACCCCGACCGGGACGAACCTCCTCGGCCTGGTCAAGCATGTCGCCAGTGTGGAGTTCGGCTACCTCGGCGACACCTTCGCCAGGCCGTCGGGCGAGCCCCTGCCCTGGGTCGAGGAGGGCGCGGAGCCCAACGCGGACATGTGGGCGACGGCGGAGGAGTCGCGTGAGCAGATCGTGGGGCTCTACCACCGGGCCTGGGCCCACGCGGACGCGACGATCGAAGCGCTGCCGCTGGACACCGTCGGCACGGTGCCGTGGTGGCCGAACGGCAGGGACCAGGTGACCCTGCATCACGCCGTCGTACGCGTGGTCGCCGACACCCAGCGGCACGCCGGGCACGCCGACATCCTCCGCGAACTCATCGACGGCGCCGTGGGGATGGAGCGGGGGAACAGCAGCGTCCCGCCCGGGGACACGGCGTGGTGGGAGGAGCACCGGAGCCGCCTGGAGAGCGTGGCCCGGGAGGCCAACCGGGATGTCTGACGTCGGCGGGGAGGACGGCAGCCGCCCCGGCCTCGACCTCAGGGCCCTGGAGGCCGGGAACAACGTCTACGCCACGCTGCGCGGGCCCCTGCGCACCGCGGCCGTGGCCGAGCGGTTCGCGCTGGCCGGATGGACGTGCCGCTCGTCCTCCTGGCACGGGTACGACGTCGGGACCGGCTGGTGCCAGGCCGAGCTCGATCCCTTCGAGCAGGGGGAGACGCTGCTGAACGGCATCGTCGTCCCTGCGGAACTCGGCACTCTCGCCTCGCTCCTCACGGAGTTCGGGCTGAGCTTCACCCTGGAGCTGTACGACGAGGAGGGCGTCCTGCTCCGGGAGCTCCGGTCCCGGTGAGGTCGGGGACGCACACCGGCGACGCGCCGTCGGCCCCTGCACAGGGCGACTCCGGTCCCGTAGCGTCAGCCGGGTGAACGACCTCCTGCCCCTTCTCGCGCTCGCGGGTGCGCTCGCCGCCGTCATGGGCTTCTTCCGCTGGCTGGCGTCACGTGTCCGGCGGCGCGGGACCGCCGGTGCCGCCATCAGCGCGGCCCTCGCGTCGTACGACGAGGCGTTCCGCGTGACCGCGCACGAGGCCCACCACGAGATCCGGGCGCAGGCCGAGCGCAAGGTTCCACTGCTCTCACCGGACCGCCCGTGGGAGACCCGCCGCGGCGCCCGGCCGTCGCGGGAGGGCCCGCGGCGACCGGGGGTGCGCCGCCGCTCCGGGCGTCTGTGGCGCGGACGCCGGGCCGGGTCCGCGTAAACCGGTCGAACAACCGGGGCGGATTTTCTAGGCTGCCCGTATGTCCCACGCCAAGACGTCCTACGTCTGCCTGCCGTGCCGCGCCTCGTACAAGCAGCCGTACGACAGGGAGCGGCAGAACCGCGTCTGCCCCCGTTGCGCAGGGGCGCTGATCCACGCGGGCTCCGCCTTCGCGCCGCCGCGACGGCGGGACACCGCCGCCTGGCGCGTGCTCTCGGTGCTGCTGCGCGCGGACATCCGCTTCCACAAGAGCTGCTGCGGAGGCCCCGGCTACCGCCCGCGCACGCTGCGCGAGGTCAAGGAGCGGATGGCGTACGCCGAGCGCACCGGCGAGCCGTTCGCCAGGGCGCTCCTCCGGTACGGCCTGCCTCGATGACGTCCCCTTCCGGACCATCGGCCACGGCACCGATGATCACGCCGGCAGGCGTGATCACCCCGAGCCCCGCCCCGCACGCGACGAGCCCGGCGGAGGAACGTGCCTTCCTGGAACAGGCCGTGGCCGGACCCCGCGTGGTGATCCGGATCCGGGTCTCACGGCTGTACGGGGCGGTCCCGGACATCGCGGAGGCCGGGAAGTGACTCACGACCGGCCCTACGACGCCGTGCTCTGCGACCTGGACAACGTCGTCCGCTTCTACGACGTGACGCACCTGACCGCACTGGAGCGGGCGGCCGGCCTGCCCGAGGGCACCACGGAGGACATCGCCTACGCACCCGAGGTCGACCTCCCGCTCCTCCTGGGCCGGATCACCATCGAGGCGTGGATCGAGGCCGTCGCCCTCGGCCTCGCCGGCCGGGTCGGCACGGCGAAGGGGCGGGAGCTGGGCCGGGCTCTCGCCCAGGCACCCTTCCGGGCGGACGCGGCGGTGGTGGCGATGCTGCGGCGCGTGAGGGCCCGGGTGCCTCTGGTGCTGATCACCAATGCCACACCGCGCCTGGACGAGGACCTCGCCGCGCTGGGACTCACCGACCTGGCCGACCACGTGGTCAGCAGCGCCGTCGAAGGCGTCGCCAAGCCGGACCCCGCCCTCTACCGGATCGCCGCCGCACGGGCCGGGGTGCCGATGGACCGGTGCCTCTTCGTGGACGACAGCCGGGAGAACGTCGACGCGGCGGTCGCCCTCGGCATGACGGGCGTGCACTTCCGCGAACCGGCCGATCTGCACAGGCCGTTCGGCCTCGGACCGCAAGTGGCGTGAACGAGGGGAGCCGAGGCCGAACGGCCCCGGCGCCTCGGCCCTATCGAGGGGTTTCCGCGGAATCCGCGGTGACCAGGCCGCTCTTCAGCTGGGCGAAAGCCAGGCCGGCCGCCGCCACCGCGTCCCCGTGCACCCGGTCGGCGCTCTCCCCCGCGTCGATCCGCCGCCAGTTCTCCTCTGCGAGGATCCGCAGTACGGCGACGATCTGACCGGCCGCGAGCCGCGCCGCCACCGGGGTGCCGGGGTCCAGGGCACGGGCGAGCGCCGCTTCGGAGCGGCCCTGGTAGGCGTACAGGCGGGCGACGAGCGACGGGGTGCCGTAGAGCAGGCGGTGGAAGGCCAGTACGTGCGGGTTGTCGCAGAGCCCGGTCACCGGGTCGCGGCGGTCCAGGCCGTCCAGGAAGTGGAGGCGCAGCGCTTCCAGCGGGGAGACGCCGTCCGGCCGGCCGGAGACGACACGGGCGGCCTCGTCCTCGTGGTCGGCGAACCGGTGCAGGACCAGGTCCTCCTTGGCCGGGAAGTAGCGGAACAGCGTCGGCTTCGAGATGTCGGCCGCCGCCGCCACCTCGGCCACCGACACCTTGTCGAAGCCCCGTTCCAGGAACATCGAGATCGCGGCCTCGGAGACCGCCTGGTAGGTGAGCTGCTTCTTGCGCTCACGCAGGCCGGTCCTCCCGTCGCTCATGACGGTGATCCCTTCTCGACGAGCGCCTCGACCCCGTCGAGGATCCGTTCGAGGCCGAACACGAACTCGTAGTCCGGCTCGTCCGGTTCGCTCATGATCCCCGTGTCCAGCAGTGCCGCCAGCTCCGGATGCCGTGCCGGGTCGACGAGCCTGCGCACCGTCCGCTCCCACCGCGCCATGAACTCCTCGGCGGAGACGCCCTTCTCCTCGACGGCGGTGGCGATGTCGCTCATCAGCGTCGCCTCGTTCCGTACGTAACCCGAGACGAGGAGGATGACCGAGATCTTGTCGCCCGGGGACAGACCGCTGCCCGACAGCGCCTGGAGCCCCTGTTCCCACCACAGCACCATGCGAGGGCTGGCGGGCGGGCCGCCGATAGGGATGCGCAGGGCCCACAGGTTCCGCTGGAACATCCGGCGCTGGGACCAGGCCCACCGGCTCAGCGCCTCCCTCCAGCCCGCCTGCTCCTCCGCCTCGGACAGGGGCGGCGGAGTGCCCATGGCCTCCTCCTGCATGAGGACGTACAGCTCCTCCTTGGCCGAGACGTAGCGGTAGAGGGACATCGTGGAGGCGCCCAGCTCCTTGGCGACCCGCCCCATCGAGACGGCCGAGAGCCCTTCCGCCGCGGCGACCGACACGGCCGCGGCGACGATGCGGTCCAGCGTCAGGCCGGGCTTCGGGCCCTTGACCGGACGGTCGCGCAGGCCCCACGCGGCCTCGATGCTGGCCGGCAGCCCCGTGCCGCCCGACGCACTGCTGTTCTCCGTCACCCTCAGCCGCCCTTCCCCGCTCATGGCTTGCCACCATCCTAGATTTGCGTAATGCTTACACAGTAACGCGTATGCCATACGCAGAAGGGGGACTGCCATGAGCACGGCCACCAACGACGTCATGATCGAGGCGCACGGCCTGACCAAGTCCTACGGAAAGGGCGGTGCACGGGTCCTGGACGGGGTCGGTCTCCGCGTCGCCCGCGCCGGGATCCACGCGCTGCTCGGACCCAACGGCGCGGGCAAGACCACGACGGTGCGGATCCTCGCCACCCTCACCACCGCCGACTCCGGCACCGCCCGCGTCGCCGGGTACGACGTCGTCGCCGACCGGCGCCTGGTGCGCCGCGCCATCAGCCTGACCGGCCAGTTCGCCGCCGTCGACGAGACGCTGACCGGCGAGGAGAACCTGCGGATGATGGCCCGGCTGTCCGGTCTGGGCCGAGCCGGCGCCCGGTCCCGCGCCGAGGAGCTCCTCGACCGCTTCGGCCTCACCGACGCCGCCCGCCGCCAGGCCCGTACGTACTCCGGGGGGATGCGGCGCCGCCTGGACCTCGCGGCGGGGCTGGTCGGCTCCCCCGAGCCCGGGGTCTTCTTCCTCGACGAGCCCACCACCGGACTCGACCCGCGCAGCCGCCGCGAGCTCTGGCAGGTGGTCCGCGACCTCGCCGGCCGGGGCGCCGCCGTGCTGCTGACCACCCAGTACCTGGAGGAGGCCGACCAGCTCGCCGACGGCATCAGCGTCCTCAACGGGGGGCGCGTCGTCGCCGAAGGCACCCCGGACGCCCTGAAGTCACGCCTGTCGGGGCACCGGCTGGACCTCGTCCTCAGCAGCCGCGAGGCCTATCTCCGGCTCGCCACCCGCGCTGTCCACCACTCCCCCGAGACCCTCACCCTGGGCATTCCCACGGACGGCACCGCCGCCCACGCCCGCGCCCTGCTCGACGAGATCGACCCGCACCGCACCGACGTCGACCGCTTCTCGTTGCACCGCGCGACCCTCGACGACGTGTTCCTCACCCTCACCGCCGAGAAGACGGAGGCACCGGCCCATGTCTGACACACCCGGAGCACTGACCCACGCCACGGTCATGACCGGCCGCTCCCTGCTCATCAGCCGCCGCAACATCGACGCCGTCATCACCTCGATGATGCTGCCGATCATGCTGATGCTGATCTTCGTCTACTTCTTCGGCGGCGCGATCGACACCGGCACCGCCTACGACTCGTACGTCATGTACGTCGTCCCCGGCGTCCTGTTCCTCTGCGCCGGCTTCGGATCGGCCACCACCGCGGTCGCGGTCAGCGAGGACATGAAGAGCGGCATCATCGACCGCTTCCGCTCCCTGGACATCGGCGCGCTGCCCGTCCTGGCCGGTCACGTCGCCGCCAGCACGGTCCGCAACCTGGTCTCCACCACGCTGGTGTTCGCCGTCGCCCTGCTCATCGGCTTCCGCCCCGCGGCCACCCCCGCCGGCTGGCTCGCCCTCGCCGCCGTGCTGCTCGCCTACGTCGTGGCCCTTTCCTGGATCTCGGCCGCGATCGGCCTGCTCGCCCGCACACCGGAGGCGGCCGGCGGATTCACCTTCTTCATGTCGTTCCTGCCCTACCCGAGCAGCGCGTTCGTCCCGGTCGACAGCATGCCCGGCTGGCTCCACGGCTTCGCCGACCACCAGCCCGTCACCCCGGCCATCGAATCCCTCCGCGGCCTCCTGCTGGACCAGCCCGTGGGCGACACCCCGTACGTCGCGCTCGCCTGGGCGGCAGGGATCCTGCTGCTGGCGGTCAGCCTGTCGGGGGTGCTCTTCAGGATGCGGACGCGGTGATCCCCGCAGCCTGACCGCGCAGCCAGCGGGCGTAAGCACCCATGATGTGCCGGTGAGAGGGGACCGAGTCGAGTCCCAGAGCCCCCCGGGCCCGCAGGAGCACCTCGCGGATCCGGTGGGCGGTCACCGGGAGCCGGTTCGGCACCGCCCCGGCACCGGGCTGCTCCAGCGCGATGGCTCCACGGATCACGTCGGTGTAGACGGACTGGGCGCGCTTGTACGCCAGGAGCGTCCCCAGGTCGTCGAGCCACCCCCTCGCGCACTCGGGCCGCACGCCCTCCACCGCGTCGGCCCAGAGGCGGGCCGTCCGCCTGGCCTCCTGGGGCGAGTACCGCATCAGGTGCAGGTGCGTGGCGAGGTCGTACAGGGGATCACCGATCATGGAGAGTTCCCAGTCGATGGTCCAGAGGTCGTCCGCCGCGTCCACGATGAAGTTCAGCCGGTGCAGGTCGCCGTGGATCAGCGAGAACGGCCGGTCCGCGAGACTCCGGGCCCGGCACCTCATACCGTCCAGGGCGCCCTCCCTCACTCCCAGTTCATGGAACAGCGCACCGAAACGGACGCTGTGCCGCAGGTAGACCTGGTCCTCCGTGAAGGTGACCAGGCTCTCCAGGAAGCCTCCTGAGTCCCCATCGGCCGGATGGTCCGCGCGTCCGCAGACCCGGTGCCCGACGATCGACCCGGCCTGGAGGACCACCAGTTCGGCGAAGAGCCGTTCCAGCTGAGCGGAATGCCGTTGCGAGAGCGCTCCGGCCGGGCGGCGGCCGAGCGTCCGGCCCTCGATGAACCCCTGGAGCAGGACGTGCTCGTCGAGCACCACGATCTCGGGGATGCGGCTGACCCGGCCGCGCAGCTCCAGCAGGAGCCGGTCCTCGGAGAGGAAGCACCTGCGGTCGAACCGGAAGAGCCCCGAGCGAGGCTCGTGGACCTTGCAGCGCACGGGCCCGTCCGGCATCGCGAAGACGTACGTCTCGCGGTAATGACCTCTGAACGGGCCCTCGATCGGTGTCCCGCCGTACGACGGGCCCGGACGAACCCCGCGGCACTCGCGCACGTCCATCGTGGTGTCGACTGTCACCGCCTGCTCCCTCGACCGTGAAGGGCCGTGTGCGGTCGCCGGCCGGCACCTCGCCCGGGCTGTCCTGCCTCTACCCGTGGACACCGGCCGGCAGCGGTCCCGCTTCCGGCTCCCTCGACTGCACGCGCTGCCGCGCGGTTTCCACAAGCCCCCGCAGCGAACGCACCGCCCACCGGGCCCCGACGTCCTCCAGGGCACGGCGCTTGCGCTCGTTCACCGCATAGCCAATGAACGGTACACCGACCGCCTTGGCGGCCAGACAGTCCGCGGGAGAATCCCCGATCATCACGGCCGCGGCCGCGGCCGTGCCCGTCGACTCCAGCGCGCGGACCAGGCAGTGAGGGTCGGGCTTGAGCAGCGCGGGGTCGGACGTACGCCCGTGGATGTGCTCGTCCGTCAGCACGGCGGGTCCATGGCGTGCGAGGAACCGGGCCACGGCGGCAGGGGAGTTGTTGGTCGTGACCGCCTGCAGCCAGCCACCGGCGCCGAGAGCCCCGATCAGGTCCAGTGCGTGCTCGGTCGGTGTCGCACCGGCCGCCGCCTCGACCTCCTCGGCCGTCAGGCAGCGCTCGGCGTGCACCGTCGCCGGACCGTCCCCGTAGTGCTTGGCGACCGCCTGCAGCAGGGCCAGCGGATCGTCCCCGCCCGCGGCCACCACCGCGGGATCGCAGCCGGACCGGCGCAGCTCACCGGCCAGCCGCGCCGCCACCTCCGCGGCCGGGCGCCGGGCGAACAGATGGCACAGGGGACCGTCGAAGTCGAAGAGGACGCATTCCGCGGCCGCGAGCATCGCGGCCGGGCCGGGCGGCGTTGCCCCGACAGGGGCGACGGCGCGAACACTCACGTCAGCGGCCCCTTCGAGAGGGCCGTCACAGGGGGTTTCGAGGCGGGCACGGTCAGAACGTCGCCTTCGTCGCGAGGTTGTCCCAGGTGGCATCGAAGAACTGCCCTGCGGCCCGCACCACTCCGGCCTGCTGGGGGGTGGAGTCGGCCGAGGCCCGGAACGGATACAGCGTGGCCCCCGTGCCGTACGCGTCGTACGTCGCGACGTCCTCCCCGTCGGCCAGGGTCGCGGTGCCCTCCTCCGGGATGTAGAAGCCCTGGAGCACCACACGGTTGTTCAGGATGTACAGCTTCATCTGGGGCGAGAAGGGCACCAGCCGGACCTGTACGTCGACCTCCTCGACGAGCTTGAGCCTGCGGAGCTCGTACAGGGCGGAACGCAGCATGGTCACATGGCTGAGCAGGATCCCGCCGAGCCGCTCCCGTACGCGCGGATCGTCGTCCCCCGCCACCTGCCGGGGGATCGCCAGGGCGGACGACGCGGTGTTCGGGAGAAGCAGACGCGCGGTGATGCTCCTGGGCGGGCTGATCTCCTTCGCGACGATGCGGTCCTTCTGGTCGACGACCCTGGCGGCGAGCGACTCCGTCGTCATGGAGAAGACGTCGAGCCTGACCACATTGGCCTCGAACGCCTCCGCCAGATAAGGCCTGAGCAGCACGGGTGGTACCCGCTCGGAGACCACCGCCCACACATCGCCCTCCGGGCGCGCGGTGGGCGCCGGGATCCGGTGCGTCTCCCCCGCCTCGGAAGCGACGAAGGACCCGCTCCCCTGCCTGGTGACGATCAGCTCCTCCTTGCGCAGGAGGGACAACGCCTGGTTGACGGTCGCCCGGGAGACGTTGAAGCGCGTGGCCAGCTCCTCCTGCGTCGGGAGACGCTCTCCGGGACGCCTGGCCTCGCTGTTGATCTCCTTGCGCAGCTCGTCTGCGACCCATCGGTACTGGTACGTGGCATCACGCGGGGCGGAACCATGACTTGTCACAGCGCAACCATACAACTACGGCGCGAGCAAGGTGAGATGACGCACTCACACTCTCCACAGAACCTACAACCACCAAACAACCATACAAGTTTGCGAGGTAGTCACCCGAGGGCATAAGAGCAACAAGTCAAACGGGGGACTTGTTAGGGCAGTTGTTCGCTTCTTGCGCAGCGTCGCGCGGGTTCGCCGGTCTCCCGACCCAGCGGCGCACCGCGCCGACCCCTCCATCTGGGAAGGAGTGACCGCCATGCCCCTGATCACCCTGGGCCTCGAGCAGATCATTCAGTGGAAGTACGGCGTCATGGGCAGCCTCGGCATCACCCTGCTGAGCCTCGGCCTCAAGGTCGGGAATTCCAACTGCGCCTGCGCCGGAGTCCTCATCCTGGTGCTGCTGTTCACCCCCACCGACTGACATCGGTCCGCCGGCCGTCCTGGCCGGCGAACCGGTGCCGGGCGGCGGGAGTCCCTCAGAACACGTCCGGGCACCACGCCCGCCGGGGCGCCCGGAGCAGCGCGTCGGCCGAGGCCGCCGCGCCCGCGCGGTGTTCGTCGAGCCGCCCCAGCGCGGCCAGCCGCACCGGGGACTCGTCGCCCAGGTAGAGCGTCCCCAGTTCCGCCACGTCCAGCGTCAGATCCGCGTCCCGTGTCGTGGGGGTGCAGGAGGCGCCGGACGGCGACGCGTCCAGCAGGAAACGGCCGCCCGCCAGTCCCGCTCCGTCGCGGACCTCCAGGACCAGGGCGCCCTCGGTGGCGTACGTACGTGCCTCCAGGGCGCGCCGCACGTCCAGGACGCGCAGCCACAGCCAGTCCGCCTGGGTCACGACGCGGGCGGCGCGGGGGTCCGGGAGGAGGAGGGGGAGCAGGTCGTCGGGGGCGCGGTAGCCCGTGCGGACCGTGGTGATCCAGTCGATGGAGCAGACGAACTGCCACAGGGCGCGTTCCGCCGCCGGGGTCACGGCGATCAGACTGCTCACCGTCGCCGTGTTGAGGGGCTGCTTCCGGTCGCCCCAGTGTGCGTCCGCCCGGTAGACGACCAGACCGTCCGTCTCCCCGTCGGCCGACCGGTACACCGCGTAGAACGGCTCCGTCCACGTCTCGTGCACCGGGACGTCCACACCGGTGTTCCGCTGCCACCAGCGCTCGTCCCGGGAGACCACGCCGTGCTGTCGTGCGGCGAGACGGCTGTGGAGTTCGGGACCCAGCTTGCGCACGTCCGCGCCGTCGACCAGCTCGATCCGGCCGCCGTCCGCCTCGGAGGGCACCCGGGCGCGCGGGTCCAGGCCCGCCCGGGGCACGTCGATCTCCCACTCCGCCGTCCAGGTGGCCGGGCCGAATCCGTACCTGCCGTAGATCGGGTACTCGGCGGCGATCAGCGAGGCGACCACGTCGCCTCGCTCCTTCGCCGCCGCCAGGTCCGTGGCCATCATCCGGCTGAGATGTCCGCGACGGCGGTGCGTGGGCGTCACCGTCACCGCCGTGATCGCGTCGGCCGGCACGCCCGCACCTCCGACGACGGTCAGTTCCTGCGCGAAGGACCGGAAGGTGGCGACGCAGCGCCCGGCGTCGAACACGCCCTGGACACGGGCGAGATCGGCATGGGCCAGGCGCAACGCGATCTCCTCCTCCGGGACCGGTGTCGACGCCGCGCGGAGGAATCCGGTGCCCACGGCGCGCATCCAGTCGGGGAACTCGGCTGCGGAGACGGTGCGTGGATCAGGGCTCATGCCGCCCACGCTAGGCGGGGAGCGTTCCGGATGTCGCACGGATTTCGGCAGCACCCCCGCGTCGGGCGCCGCCGATCAGAACGCCGCCCGGATCTCGCCCACCTGCTCCGCGCCACCCAGCAGCGGAGAACTCCCGATGCGCGACACCACGGGGGCGTCGACGCCCAGCAGCCCGAGGCAGCGGGCCAGCACCGGACCCAGCGCGCGGGTGGAACCGTCGTCGATCTTGAAGGCCAGGGCCCTGCCGTCCGGGAGCGCCACCGCCTGGACCGCCTCGGCACCCATCTTGGAGAGCGTGCCCGGCACCTCCCGCATCAGCCAGGTGTCCGGCCGCCGCGTGCCCGCGACGTATTCGGGGTGCGCCCTCATCGCGTCCGCGACCCGCCGCTCCGCCGTGCCCGGCTCCGCCAGCACGAATGTCCGGAACGCGCGGGCCAGGCCGACCAGCCCGATCGCCATCAGCGGGGCTCCGCAGCCGTCCGTGCCGATGGCGGCGACGGGCTCGCCCGCCGCCTCCGCGACGACCTCGCCGACCAGCCGCTGGAGGGGGTGGTCCGGGTCGAGATAGGTGGCCGTGTCCCAGCCGTTGCGTACGCAGACGGCGAGCATCGCGGCGTGCTTGCCCGAGCAGTTCATCGTGAGCGGTTCCCGCACGCCCCCCGCGGCGAGGTACGCCTCCGCCTCGACGGGGTCCAGCGGCAGATCGGGCGGGGTCCGCAGATCGCCCGGCTCCAGTCCGTGCTCGGCGAGCATCGTGCGCACCAGGTCGAGGTGGAAGCCCTCACCCGAGTGGCTCGCGGCGGCCAGCGCCAGCCGCTCCTCCGAGAGGTCCAGCCCGGCCCGGAGGATCGCGGCGGCCTGCATCGGCTTGTTGGACGAGCGCGGGAAGACCGGGGCCGCGGGGTCGCCGAGCGCGAGCTCCACGCTCCCGTCGGCGGCCAGGACGACCAGCGACCCCCTGTGGTGACCCTCGGTGAAACCGGACCGTACGACCTCGGCCAGGACCGGCAGCACGGGGGACGCGGAGGTGGATATGGAGGACGTCATACGGCGGGTGGCCTTCCGGGGACGGGCGTGACCCGCCCCCGGAAGGGTCGCTTCAGGCGAGCAGGTCCTCTACTTGTGCTTCCCCGTCACGGTACCTGCGGGCGATCTCCGCGCTGCAATCGTCCACGGTGCGCTGGAGCCGGTGACGGCGCCGGGAGACCCGCTGCTCGTAGCGGACGAGCCGTCCCATGGCGCTCAGGAGCTCTTCGTCCGTCCGGGCGTCCAGGTCGGAGAGCCCGACCTCCGCGAGCGTGTCCGCCGCCAGCCGCCGGTACTCGTCGCTGCGCGGCGTGGTGAGGGTGACGTGCCGCGCCGAGGACCGGTGGACGGACGGGGTGTCGGCGAGGATCTCCGAGAGCCGGTCCACCACGGGCGACTCGGGGTCCACCCGGCGGGCGAGCTCGGCCCGCAGGATGTCGATCCGGCCCTGGACCAGACGGCGTACGTAACTGAGGTCCGCCTCGTCGCGCTGGGCGTCACGGCGCAGGGTGCGCAGTTCCGGAAGTCGCAGCCCGCCGAATTCGGGCTGTGGTCGCACGGAGGCCAGGCCCTCCACCGCACCGCCCCCGGACTGCCCGGGCACGGACACCACTCCGGGCAGGTGCACGGGTGGCGGGGTGGCCGGCTGGCCGGGCGGAGCGACGGTCCGCTGCACCGGCGGCCGGAGGCCGGCGGCTGTACGTGTCACTGGTACGGCACCGGGTGATGGCCCGGTTCCCTGTGTCGTCATGATGTTCCGTCCCCTCGACCGGTGCGTCGGCACACCGACATCGTGCATGGTGCCACTACGGAGGGTGTTCACGCAGGTGCTCTGTACCCGTTCAGCCCAAGATAGGTTGGTCTGTATGCGTGCAGTGATACAGAGGGTGGACGGTGCGAGCGTCACCGTGGCAGGCGCCGCGGACGATCCGTCGGCGACCGGAACGGCCGGCGAGATCGTCGGCGAAGGGCTGTGTGTGCTGGTGGGGGTCACTCACGGCGACACGGCGGAGAAGGCGGCGCAGCTCGCCCGCAAGCTGTGGACCGTGCGGATCCTGGAGGGCGAGAAGTCCTGCTCGGACGTGAATGCACCGCTTTTGGTCATTTCTCAGTTCACCCTCTACGGGGACGCCAGGAAGGGCCGCAGGCCCACCTGGAACGCGGCGGCGCCGGGCGAGGTCGCCGAGCCGCTGGTCGACGAGGTCGTGGCGCAGCTGCGCGCGCTCGGCGCCCGGGTGGAGACGGGCCGGTTCGGGGCGGACATGCGGGTCTCGCTCACCAACCACGGCCCCTTCACCTTGCTGATCGACGTATAGCGGCGCGACCGGCCCGGCTGGACGGCCGCGCGTAGGCGCTCTACGGCTCGACGACCGTCTCCTGGGCCGCCGCGGTGTCACCCGCGATCAGTTCCGCGTCCACGGCGACGTTCCGCTTGACCAGAGCCAGGGCGATCGGGCCCAGCTCGTGGTGGCGGGCCGAGGTGGTGATGAAGCCGAGCTGGCGGCCCTCCTCGCCGTCGGCGGCGAGCCGGACCGGCGTCCCGTGGCCGGGCAGGTGGACCTCGCTGCCGTCGAGGTGCAGGAACACCAGGCGGCGCGGCGGCTTCCCCAGGTTGTGGACACGGGCGACCGTCTCCTGGCCCCGGTAGCAGCCCTTCTGCAGGTGCACCGCGGTGCCGATCCAGCCCAGCTCGTGCGGGATGGTGCGGTGGTCCGTCTCGAAGCCCAGGCGCGGGCGGTGCGACTCGACGCGCAGCGCCTCGTAGGCCAGGATGCCGGCGGCGGGGCCGTGTGCGGCCGCGTACGCCTCCAGGCCGGCCCGGGGCAGGAACAGGTCACGGCCGTGCGGCGTCTCGCGCACGGCGACGCCGTCCGGGACCTCCGCGATGGAACCGGCGGGCAGGTGCACCACGGCGAAGTCCTCGGTGCGGTCGGCGACCTCGACCCGGTAGAAGAACTTCATCGACTCCAGGTACGCGATCAGCTCGCCCTGGCTCTCCGGCTCGGCGTGCATCCACACCGTCGTGCCGTCGTCGACGAGGTAGAGGGCGTGCTCGATGTGCCCGTTGGCGGAGAGGATCAGCGCCTCCGTCGCCTGGTGCGGCGCGAGGTCGCTGACGTGCTGGGTGAGCAGCAGGTGCAGCCAGGCCAGCCGGTCGTCGCCGGTGACCGTGACGACCGCGCGGTGCGAGAGGTCGACGAGGCCGCTGCCGTCGGCGAGCGCGCGCTGCTCACGGAACAGGTCGCCGTAGTGCGCGGCGACACCTTCGTCGCGCCCCTCGGCGGGGACGGCGCCGGGCAGGGACAGCAAGGGGCTCTTCATGCGACCAGCGTACGACTCGTCCGGCGCGGACTACCGCCCGCCGTCGGGTCCTTCCGCCTCTTCCGCCTGTGCGGCCCTCGCCGTGCAGTCGGCGCAGCGCCCGAAGATCGCGAAGTGCTTCATGTCGGTCTCGAAGCCGAACGCGCCCCGCAGCTTCTCCGTGAAGTCGGCGACCACGTCGACGTCGGCCTCGATGACGTCCGTGCAGTCCCGGCAGACGAGGTGGATGTGGTGGTGCCGGTCCGCCAGGTGGTAGGTCGGGGCGCCGTGCCCGAGGTGGGCGTGGCTCACCAGCCCGAGCTCCTCCAGGAGCTCCAGGGTCCGGTAGACGGTGGAGATGTTCACACCCGACGCCGTCCGGCGCACCTCGCAGAGGATGTCGTCGGGTGTCGCGTGCTCCAGGGCGTCGACGGCCTCCAGGACGAGCTGGCGCTGAGGCGTCAGCCGGTAGCCACGCTGCCGAAGATCGGTCTTCCAGTCGGTGCTCACCACAGACCCAGTGTAGGGCGGGGCGAGCACCGGGCCGCCGGTACGACCTACTTGAAGAACGCGATGCCGTCGTCCGGCAGGTCCCCGAGGCCCCGCGCCATCTCGGCGACCTGCTCCGGGGTGACGACCTTCTTCAGGTGTGCCGACATGTACGGCCGCAGCTCCACGTCGGGGGTGGCCTTCTCGCCGACCCACATCAGGTCGCTGTTCACATAGCCGTAGAGCCGCTTGCCACCGCTGTACGGGCCGGAGGCGGCCGTACGGGCGACCGCGTCGGTGACGACGTCGATCTGGGGCTTCTGCTTCGCCAGCTCGCCGTACCAGACCTCGACGATGCCCTGGTCGCGGACCATGACGATCTCGACCTTGCGGTCCTTGTCGATGCGCCAGTAGCCGGACTCGGACTCCAGCGGCTTGACCTGGTTCCCCTCGGCGTCCAGCACCCAGGAGTGCGAGACGTACTCGAGGAAGTCACGGCCGTCGTGGCTGAAGGTCACTTCCTGGCCGAAGTTGCACTTCTCCGCGCCGGGGAAGTCGGAGACGCCCGCACCCGCCCAGTTGCCCAGGAGGAAGGCCAGCGGCACGAGGTCCGGGTGGAGGTCGGACGGAATCTCGATCATGAGCGGCTCAGACGATCTGTGAGGGTGTACGGGAGGTGTTCGGCGAGGGTCAGCGCTGGCCCTGGTACAGCTTCTTCACGGTCACGGCGGCGAAGGCGAGCACGCCGACGCAGACCAGGACCAGCAGGGCGGAGAAGAAAGCCTCAAGCACGGGAGCTCCTCGGAACGAACGACATGACGGCAGCAGGCGGCCGGGCCCCCAGCCTAATGGGTGGGGGCCCGGCACGGCGGCCCGGGGCTTCGCCCGGGCCCGGTCGGCTCAGCCCAGGAGCTGGTTCTGCAGGACGAACGTCTGGTGGAACGGAACGGCCGGCGTGCCGGCCTCGCCCTTGCGGGCGTGGACGACCAGGGCGACGGTGTCCCCGGCCAGCACGTACCCGTGGCGGACCTGCTCGGCGCCGTACGGCTCGGGCTCGGAGTAGACGTGCACCGAGGTGGATTCCGTCCAGTCCTCGGCCGTCCAGTCGTCGTCGAAGACGGGCTCGTCCGTCCCGGCGAGGGGGAGCGGCAGCGAGTCGTACTCGTAGATCTCGTCCTGGAACGCCGTGGAGTACGCCACCGAGTTGAACTGGAGCAGGTAGATCCGGGACGACGTGCCGTCCGGCATGGTCCAGCCGCGGGCGGTTATGTGCCGCAGGGCGGAGTCCTTCAGGTGCTGGGTGAGAGCGGCCCTGTCGTCCTTGCCGTACTCCTCGGCGTAACGGGCGACGTCCACCCAGCCGCCGTCGAGCTCCTTGTCCACGGTGGCTCCGGCGGGCGCGGGCAGCAGCAGGCGCCGCACATCCGCGTGGTGGACCTCGGCGGTGTTGGAGTCGCTGTACGGGCGGGGTGCGCCCGCGGGCAGGGCGGGCAGGCTCAGCCGCGGATAGTCCCAGCGGCCGTCGTCCCGTGTGGCGAGGCCCGGCACGTCGGTGCGCTCCATCGAGGTGATCCCCGCGGCCGTGCCGGCGCCCAGCCCTCCGAGGACGAGTAGGGCAGCCGTCCACCGCAGGACGGCCCGCAGGATCCTGCGCGGCGGACGGGGCGCGGCGGGCGCGGGGTCGTCCTGCGCGGGAGGCGCCGGCGGGCCCTGCGGGAGCGGCGGAAGCCCCTGCGGGACCGGCGGAGGCTCCTGCGGGAGCGGCGGAAGGGCGGCCGGGGCGGGAGTCGCGGTGTCTGCAGGGGCGGCAGGCACGGAGTCGGCCGGGGTGGGAGCCGCGGTGTCGGCTGCCGGAGCCGCGGTGTCGGCCGGAGTGGCCGTCTGCTCGGTCATATGTACTCCCCCGGGGACGCGATGTGGTCCAGCTGGTCCTTCAGCAGTTCGGCCACGGCGGCCTTGTCGACGGGCTTGGCGCCGGTCGCCCGGTAGGTGATGCCCAGCTCACCGTCGTACGCCGCGCACACCATGTCCTCGATGTCGCTGTCGCTGTCCCTGGGCTGCAGATAGCAGGTCGCGTTCCGGGTGTGGCCCTTGACCTTGGGGCCGTCACGGAAGAGCCCGAAGGCGTCGAACAACTGCGTCTGGAAGGTGTAGAAGTTCCTCACGGCCTCCTTGTCCTTCATCCGCACGATCTCGGCGTGCACCTCCAGGTCGTTCTCCTGGGAGACGTACGACCTGACCGCGAGGCCCTTCAGCCGGAGTTCGTCGATCCGCTTGTCGTACTCCCGGCGCTCCTTGCCCGCGAGTCCACGGTTGGACTCCTTCATCGCGGCGACGGACCGCTCGCCGTCCACCTCGTCGTCGTTGCCGTACTCACCGTCGTCCGGGCCGAGCCGGTAGCCCTTGGGCACGGGCAGCAGCAGCTTGCTCATCTCGGTGCCGGACCTGCCCCGGCTGACGTCGCCGGCGGGGTCCTTCGCGGGCTTGCGCCCGGACACCTTCCAGACGGTGGTCTCCACGGTGCGGTCGGCGCCGTCGACCGTGACCTTCGTGTACGCCGCCGCGCCGCCCACCGCTCCGAGCACCAGCACGAAGGGCAGCGCGGTGAGCAGGATCCGCCGGGCCCGGCCGGGTCCCGCGGCAGGGGCCCGGGTGCCGGGCGCTTCCGGGGCGTCGGCCGGTTCCGGAAGGGGGGCCGCCTCGGACTGGGCCGGCCGGTTCATGTCGTTCACAGGCGCTCCAGCTGCTGCTCGGCCAACGTCCGGATGTCCCTCTTGCTGATCGGCCGGCTGTCGTACAGATCGATCTCGACCATGACGTCGCCGCGGTTCATGAGGGCCCTGGCCCGGTAGAAGGGCTCGTAGCCGGGCTCCCGCTCCACCTCGTAGAGGTAGTAGCGGCCCTCGCCGCTGCCCTTGACCGGATCGCCCTCGTTGCCCGCCCCTGCCTCCGGACCGGCCATGTACGCGCGCTGGCCGTTGGCGAAGTCCCTGGCGGACGTGCTCGCCCCGGCGGAGAACTGGACGAGCTGGATCGCCACCTCGCGGTCCTCGCCCTTCACCCAGGAGGCGCCGGCGATGCGGCGGATGTCGGACTCCAGGAAGTACTCGAACATCGAGTCCTCCGACTCGAAGTCACGCGCGAGGTCGCCCACGGTCATCCAGCCGTCCTCCAGCCAGTCCGCGTTGTTCTCGCTCCACCCCGCGGGACGGTCGAGCAGCAGCTTGCGCAGATCGCCGTCCGTCTTGACCCGCCGGTCCTGCGAGGCGGGCAGCGGGGCGGGCGCCTTGTCCGCCGGGAGCGCCTTCGCCGGGTAGGCCAGGTCCATCTGCGACAGCGCGGGCAGGGGCGTCGGCGGGCGCTCGGCCTGGATGCCGTAGCCGACCGCCGTGCCGCCGGAGATGCCGAGCAGGGCCGCGGCGGCGATCAGCAGGGCCGTACGGCCCCGCGGGCGTGCGGGGGCGGCGGGCGGTGCGGGCGACTCGGCCGGCGCGGCAGACGGGTCGGCCGGTGCTGCGGGCAGCTCGGCCGGCGTGGCAGACGACTCGGCCGGTGCGGCAGGCAGATCGGCCGGTGCGGCAGGCAGCTCGGCCGGCGTGGCAGACGACTCGGCCGGTGCGGCAGGCAGATCGGCCGGCGCCGTGGACGGCGGCTGGGCCGGCCCGTCAGAAGTGGTGTCGTTCGGTTCCAAAAGGGTCCCCCCCAAGAGACCTGAGGCGCAGATTCCAATACCTGCGCACACAACTGACCCACAGGTCACAGGGGAGGTTGCATGGCCGAGGATTACAGTTCGGTACATGCCGAAGAAGCTCGTGATCAAGGTGACCGCCGGAGCCGACGGGGCCGAGCGCTGCTCGCAGGCCTTCACCGTGGCGGCCGTGGCCGTCGCCAGTGGGGTCGAGGTCTCGCTGTGGCTGACCGGCGAGTCCGCCTGGTTCGCCCTGCCGGGGCGCGCCGCCGAATTCGAACTGCCGCACTCCGCGCCGCTGCCGGATCTCATCGACTCGATCCTGGCGGGCGGCGGAATCACGCTCTGCACCCAGTGCGCGGCCCGGCGGGACATCACCGAGAAGGACGTCCTGGAGGGCGTGCGGATCGCCGGTGCCCAGGTGTTCGTGCAGGAGGCGATGGCGGACGACACCCAGGCGCTCGTCTACTGAGCAGAGCGCGGGTGCGGCCTACTGGCGCCGGTTCCTGCCGTCGAGTTCGTCCCACCAGGCGTCCGACGTCGGGTCACCCGTGCGCTCCCGCCCGGCCCGTCCCGGCCGGGCGTCCGGCCCCGCCTTCGGGGGCGTCGGGGGCGGGGTGTCCCCGACGCCGGAATTCCCAGGCCGGGAGTCCCGCGCGGGGTCGTCCCACCAGCGGTCCTCGGGACCCCGCCGGTTGGCCACGATCGCCGCTACCGGCGGTATGACCATGGCCACCACGCACATCGCCACCGCCGCGGGGACGGACCACAGACGCACGAAGGCCCAGGCGGAGACGAAGAGGAAGAGGCATCCGCCCATCATCAGGAAGTAGCCACGCCTGCGCCGGTCGTACATGCGTCCAGCGTAGGGCTCTCACCCACGGAACCGCACGCGGACGGCACGGAGGGCCGCACCCCTGCTCAGGTGGCGTCCAACCCCCTGGGGTGCGGCCCTCCGGCCGTTCGTGCGCGTGGACTACACCGCGATGGCGACCTCGGCGAGACCGCCGGTCTGCGCCACGACCGTGCGGTCGGCGGTGCCGCCCGGGACCAGGGCGCGGAGCGTCCAGGTCCCCTCGGCCGCGTAGAAGCGGAACTGTCCGGTCGCCGAGGTCGGGACCTCGGCGGTGAACTCACCGGTCGAGTCCAGCAGGCGGACGTAGCCGGTGACGGGCTCGCCGTCGCGGGTCACGCTGCCCTGGATGGTCGTCTCGCCCGGCTTGATCGTCGAAGCGTCGGGGCCGCCGGCCTGTGCTCCACACATGGTGTTCTGTCCTTCTGGTCGGGGTCCTGCTTGATCGGGTCTGCGGAATTACTTGTTGGCGCCGAGCTCGATCGGCACACCCACGAGGGAGCCGTACTCGGTCCACGAACCGTCGTAGTTCTTGACGTTCTCCTGGCCGAGCAGCTCGTGCAGCACGAACCAGGTCAGCGCGGAGCGCTCGCCGATGCGGCAGTACGCGATGGTGTCCTTCGACAGGTCGACCTGCTCGTCCTCGTAGAGGGCCTTGAGCTCGTCGTCCGACTTGAACGTGCCGTCGTCGTTGGCGTTCTTCGACCACGGGATGTTGCGGGCGCTCGGCACGTGGCCGGGGCGCTGCGACTGCTCCTGCGGGAGGTGCGCCGGGGCGAGCAGCTTGCCGCTGAACTCGTCGGGCGAACGCACGTCGACGAGGTTCTTGCTGCCGATGGCGGCCACGACGTCGTCGCGGTAGGCGCGGATCGACTCGTCCTGGGCCTTGGCCTTGTACTGGGCGGCCGGGCGCGCCGGGACGGCGTCGGTCAGGTCACGGGAGTCGAGCTCCCACTTCTTGCGGCCGCCGTCGAGCAGGCGGACGTCCTGGTGACCGTAGAGCTTGAAGTACCAGAAGGCGTAGGAGGCGAACCAGTTGTTGTTGCCGCCGTAGAGCACGACCGTCGTGTCGTTGCCGATGCCCTTCTCGGACAGGAGCTTCTCGAAGCCGGCCTGGTCGATGAAGTCACGGCGGACCGGGTCCTGGAGGTCCTGGGTCCAGTCGATCCGGATCGCGTTCCTGATGTGGTTCTTCTCGTACGCCGAGGTGTCCTCGTCGACCTCGACGATCGCGACCTGCGGGTCGTCGATGTGGGCCTCGACCCAGTCGGCGTCGACCAGAACGTCTGCGCGGCTCATGTGTTTCTCCTCCGGGGCAGTCTGCGGCGGGGTGGTGCGTCGTGCGGAGTGCGAGGTGTACGCGCAGGCGCTGCGAACGGAACGCGTACGGAAGGCACGGGTTCGGCCCTGACGTGGTCGAAGGGCCGGGGGAAACGGGAGAAGGTCCCGCTCAGAAAGGGCGACAGAGCATGGCGGCGACGCGGCACAGGTCTACTGCCCGCCGCTTCGTGAGGTCCGCCTGTCGCTTCATGTGTCCGATCGTAGGGAGGTACGGGCGGAGATGTCACCGTTGTGTCGGATGGTGAGACACGATCGTCCGCGATGCGAGACGCCTAAGCCGTCGGAGCAGTCGTCGGACGGGAGAACGGCGACGGGCGCACTCCGGTCATCTGCCGTACGGACGAGCCCGTCTCACTATCTGGAGCAGCCGTCCCGTGCGTCCACGCCGAGCCCCTACCCCGGACGGCCTGAGGCCAACCACGGCCACACCGGCCCGCCGTCCTGCCGTCACGCCGGCCACACCGTCCCGCCGTCCCGCTGTCAGCCCGCGAGTTCGACGTCGGAGCCGGTCATGGATATCTCCAGGCCGCCCGGCGCGACCTCGATCTTCTCCAGCTTCAGGCCGTCCGGGAGTCCGCCGATCCCGCGCTCGAAGTCGGTCTTCTTCCTGACCAGACCCTCGATGCCGGGGATGCCCTCACCCGGGACCTCGTCGGCGCGCACCTTCACCGTGTCGCCGTCGGCCAGGGTGACCGTGGACAGCACACTGCGCGTGACCGTCTGCCCCAGCACCGGGATCTTGACCGTGCCGGTGACCTTCACCTTGCCGTCGCCGCCGTAGGAGACGGTGACTCCCTCGTCGGCGGCCTCGGTGAGGGCGGCGTACGAGACGACGGCCGTCCCGGTGGCCCGGGAGGCCGTCGCGCTCGTGTAACCGGCACCCAGCGTCACCTGGCGCAGCTGGGCCCGGATCTCACTGATCCGTATCTCCCGCCCGGCGGCTTCGGCGCGGATGTCCTCGACCGTGACGTCGACCCGGTCGAGCTCGGACCCCGCCACCTGGGTCAGGAAGGGGAACCCCTTGATCGACACGTCGGTGGAACCGGTCTCGGCGCCGCCGAACGAGATCCGCCCCTCGGCCTCGGACTCCGCGAAGTACACGGCGGCGCGGTCGAGGGCGACGAAGACGCCCCCCAGCACCACGGCGATGATCAGCAGTATTCGCAGTGCGCGCATGCCTTCTGTTCCCCCACTCGGACCGGCCGTACCCCTGGTGCACGTGAGCCTACTGCCGCGGTGCGGCGCCCCCGGAGTGATCGACGACCGGAGGGCCCGGCCGGTTCCCGGTCGCGGGGACCGCGAGTGAGGGGACGTCAGACACGTCAGACCCGCCGGACAGGCCGGACAGGTCGGTCACGTCGGACACGTCGGTGACGTCAGGCGATCGCACGGCCGATCAGGTAGACGGCCGGGGCCGCGACGGTGAGCGGCAGCGCCACGCCTGCCGTCATGTGCACGAAGCGGGACGGGTAGTCGTAGCTCGCCACGCGCAGTCCGATCAGCGCGCAGCCGCCGGCCGCGAAGCCGAGGAGAGCGGCCTGCGCCCCGAAGTCGGTGAACGCGCCGGCGGCCAGGCCGGCACCCGCGGAGGCGAGCAGGGCCACCACGACCGAGACGGCGCCGGGCAGTGGCAGGGCCCTGACGAGCACGGCCACGGCGACCGCGATCCCGCCCACCGTCACGGCGTCCGGGACGGCGGCCAGATGGCCGGCGGCCATCACGGCGAGCGCGGCCGACACGACGGTGGCCGTCAGGCCGTACATCCGCTCGTCGGGCCCGGCACCGCTGCGCAGCTGGAGGACCAGGGTGAGCAGCACCCAGACGCCGAGCGTGCCGAGGATGGCCGCCGGGGCGTTGCTCCGGCCCGCCGCGAGCAGCACCACATCCGCCACGACACCGCCCGCGAAGGCGAGGGCGATGCCCTGCCGGGCCGGCCACATGCCGTTGAGCCGGAACCATCCCGCGGCCGTCACGGCCTGGAGCAGGACCAGGGGCACGAGCAGGGCGTAAGGCCCGACGGCGGCACCGAGGGCGAGCAGCAGACCGAGTCCCGCGGTGATCGCGGCAGGCTGCATCCCCGGCGCGATGACCGGCGAACGCCCCTCGGCGCGGGCCCGCTGGGCATCGGCGATCCGGCTGTTGCCCAGCGTGGTGGGCGCGCTGTAGCCGTCGGAGTCGTCCGCCGGAGCGGCGGGAGCGGGGGACGGAGGGGCCGTGGGCGCCTCCGGCGGCAGCGGGTAGGCGGCCGGCGCGCCCTGCGGTGCGGCGGGAGCCGCGGCCGGCGCGGCCTGGTGCTGCGGCTGGATCGTCGGCTGGTACTGCGTGTCCCAGGTCTGGCCCTGCCACGTCTGGGTCGCGCCCTGGTCACCGCCCTGCGGAGCACCCTGCTCCGGGTACACGGGGGACTCCGAGTACACAGGGGGCTCCGGGTACGCAGGGGGCTGGGGGTACGCGGGGGGCTCCGGGTACACAGGGGGCTGGGGGTGCGCGGGGGGCTGGGGATGCCCGTACGGCGGCTGCTGACCGTACGGCTGCTGAGCCTGCTGCTGCCCGTACGGCTCCTGCCCGCCGTACGGCGGCTCCTGGCCGTACACGGGCTGCTGCTGCGGGTCCTGCTGCCCGTACGCCGGGTCGTAGGGCTGCTGCCCCTCGTCCCGCCGCCCGTGTCCCGGGTCGTACGGATACTGCTGATCGCTGTTGCTCATGGTCTGCGGTTCACCCTCCTGCGAACGGCGGGAGCACCTCGACCGTGCCGCCCTCGGCAAGCCGTACGGTCTCATGACCACGGGTCCCCACAGGATTCCCGTCGATCAGGAACGAGCATCGGAGCAGTACGCGCGTCAGCTCACCGGGGTGCCGCTCGCGCACCCCGTCGAGCGCCTCGGCGAGTGTCTCCGCCGTGTACGGCTCCTCCGCGGTCCCCGCTGCGGCCTTGGCCGCGGCCCAGTAGCGGATCGTCCCCGCTGCCATGGCGGCACCCCTTTCGTCGTACGTCGACTGTCCATCATGGATCACGCGGACTCCGTCCAGTCCGCGATGCGGGTCAGCAGCCGCTCGTCCGCGGCGTTCTCCGCGTGGCCCATCCCGCGTTCCAGCCAGAGTTCCGCGCCGTCCCCCGCGGCTCGCGCCAGCATCCTCGGATGGTCGACCGGGAAGTACGGGTCCTGGTCGCCGTGGACGATGAGCAGCGGCGCGGTGATCCGCGGGACCGCCTCCACCGGCGAGAGCGGCACCGGGTTCCAGTCCTCCCGGTGGATCCGGGTGCGGAATCCGAGGCGGCCGACGAACCGGCCGGTGGGGCGGGTGACGATCCAGTGGAGCCGGCGCATCGGGGCCGTGCCCCGGTAGTACCAGCGGGCCGGTGCGCTCACGGCGACCACCGCGTCGGTGTGGGCGTCCCCACGCCCCGGCAAGTGCGCCTCTGTGCGCCCCTCGTGCGCCCCGTGCGCCTTGGTGCGCCGCTCCACCCGTTCGGTCCCAGGGGCGGGTTCTTCCTCGGTAAAGAATTCGCCGGGTTTCTGAGCCGTATACAGAGCGGCGTGCCGGAGCACCACGGAACCGCCCATCGAAAAGCCGACCGTAACGACACGGCGATGTCCGAGCGATCTCGCCCAGGCGACCGCCACGGCCAGATCCAGGACCTCGCGGTCGCCCACGGTGGACCTCCCGGTGGACCTCCCGTGCCCCCGGAAGGAGAACGTGACCACGGCCGCACGCTGGGCGAACACCGCTGCGGCACGCCGCAGCGCCGGCCGGTCGACGGCACCGGTGAAGCCGTGCGCGAGGACGACGGCCGTCCCGCCGGAGCCACCGCCCGCACCGGCCCCGGACCCCGCCGTACACGGGGTGTACACCGCCTCGATACGCACCCCGTCACCCGTCAGCAACGTGGTGCGCCGGGGGATCCGCGTGATCGAGGGAACAGAAGAACTCGTGAAACGACCCTCGGACACTGAACTCATGTGGGCTATTCTGCTGCGAAGAGGATCCGGGCAAAGCAGCCCCCGGGTCCTTTTGTGCTTTCCGAGCGTTGTTACGGCGACGTTTCCACAAGCTCAGCGGTCCCCGGGGCGCGGGACCGCACAGTAAAAACCGTATGACGGCCGTCGCGGGTGACGGCCGTACGGGAGTACGAAGCAGTGCCGCACTACTCCCCCGGGTCCGACCCGGGAGTGCCCCTCTCGCAGGGAACGAGGAGGACCGACGTAATGGGCGAGCTGAACGTGCACGATCGACCGACGACCCAGGCAGGTGGGCGGCGATGAGTTCACTGCTGCTTCTGACGAATGCCCTTCAGCCGTCGACGGAGGTGCTCCCCGCCCTCGGTCTTCTGCTCCACAGCGTGCGGGTCGCCCCCGCCGAGGGCCCCGCTCTCGTCGACACCCCTGGTGCCGACGTCATTCTCATCGACGGCCGCCGGGACCTTCCCCAGGTGCGCTCGCTCTGCCAGCTGCTGCGTTCCACCGGACCCGGCTGTCCGCTGATCCTCGTCGTGACGGAGGGCGGCCTGGCGGCCGTCACCGCCGACTGGGGCATCGACGACGTCCTGCTGGACACCGCGGGCCCCGCGGAGGTCGAGGCCCGGCTGCGGCTGGCCACCGGCCGCCAGCAGATCAGCGCCGACGACTCCCCCATGGAGATCCGCAACGGCGACCTGTCGGTCGACGAGGCGACGTACAGCGCCAAGCTCAAGGGCCGGGTCCTCGACCTGACCTTCAAGGAATTCGAGCTGCTCAAGTACCTCGCGCAGCACCCCGGCCGGGTCTTCACCCGCGCCCAGCTGCTGCAGGAGGTCTGGGGCTACGACTACTTCGGCGGCACCCGCACGGTCGACGTCCACGTACGACGGCTGCGCGCCAAGCTGGGTCCCGAGCACGAGTCGCTGATCGGCACCGTCCGCAACGTCGGCTACCGCTTCGTCACCCCCGAGAAGGTGGACCGGGCGGCAGAGGAGGCCAAGGCCAAGGCGGCGGCGAAGCCGGTGGAGGAGAGCCTCACCCGTTCGGAGCAGTCCGCGGAAGCCGAGATCACGGAGGAAGCCCCGGTCCGGCCTGCCAAGCGGTAGCGCCCGGCCTGCCAAGCGGTAGCGCCCGGCCTGCCAAGCGGTAGCGCCCGGCCTGCCGAGCGGCAGCGGGTGACAGCCGGACAGGGCCGGATCAGGGAGCGGGGTCCGGTGCGTGCAGCTGCAAGGCGGAGGTCGAGGCAACGCGGAGCGTTGCCGATCGACGACACCGCCGCAGACGGGCGTGCCGGGCCCCGCGAGCCCGGCCCTGTCCGGCTGTCACCCGCTTGGTCGATCCGCGTAGACTGCCGCGCGTGGCCAAGGTGACGCGGGACGATGTGGCGAGACTGGCGGGGACCTCGACAGCGGTCGTCAGCTATGTCATCAACAACGGGCCCAGGCCGGTCGCCCCGGCCACGCGCGAGCGGGTGCTCGCCGCGATCAAAGAGCTGGGCTACCGCCCCGACCGGGTGGCCCAGGCGATGGCGTCGCGGCGTACCGACCTCATAGGGATGATCGTCCCGGACGCCCGGCAGCCGTTCTTCGCGGAGATGGCGCACGCGGTCGAACAGGCCGCCGCCGAGCGCGGGAAGATGGTGCTGGTCGGCAATTCGGACTACCGCGACGAACGCGAGGTCCACTACCTGCGGGCCTTCCTCGGCATGCGGGTCTCCGGGCTGATCCTCGTCAGCCAGGGTCCCAGCGAGCGCGCGGCGGCGGAGATAGAGGCGTGGGACGCCCGCGTCGTCCTGCTGCACGAGCGCCCCGAGGCCATCGACGACGTCGCCGTCGTCACCGACGACGTCGGCGGCGCACAGCTCGCCACCCGCCACCTCCTGGAGCACGGCAACGCCTACGTGGCGTGCCTCGGCGGCATGGAGTCGACCCCCGTGGTCGGTGACCCGGTCGCCGACCACATCGAAGGCTGGCGCCGCGCGATGCAGGAGGCCGGGCGGCCGACGGAGGGGCGGCTCTTCCACGCCCCCTACAACCGGTACGACGCCTACCAGGTGGCGCTGAAGCTGCTGTCCGGCCCCGACAGACCCCCGGCGATCTTCTGCTCGACCGACGACCAGGCCATCGGGGTGCTGCGGGCCGCGCGCGAGCTGCGGATCGACGTACCGGGCGAGCTCGCGGTGGCCGGCTTCGACGACGTGAAGGAGGCGGGGCTGACCGACCCGCCGCTGACGACGGTCTTCTCGGACCGTCCCGCGATGGCACGGGCGGCCGTGGACCTGGTCCTCGACGACTCCCTGCGGGTCTCGGGCTCCCGGCGCGAGCGGCTCAAGCAGTTCCCGTCCGCGCTCGTGGTGCGCCGGTCGTGCGGCTGCGGGGAGCCGACGGTCACCGCTCGATAGCGGAGCGCTTCCTTATATCGGGCATACGAGGTTCTGCCGGGCTTCTCAGCGGGTACTCAGGCTGCTCTCATCTTCGCTGGCCACTCTCGAAGACATGACCGACAGCCACCGCCCGAGCGGCGAGTACCCGATGCCCCCCTCGCACGACAACGGTTCGTACGGCAGCGCGCCGTACGGCAGCGGCTCGTACGGCGGCGGCTCCAACGGCAGCAGCCCCTACGGCGGCAGCTCCAACGGCAGCAGCCCCTACGGCGGTGGCGAGGCGGCCTACCCGCCGCCTCCGGCATACGAGCCCGAGCAGCCGACCACCGTGGTTCCCGCCTACGCCTGGCCGGCTCCGGCACCCGAAACCGTCCCGGCCGCGGAGACGCCGAAGTCCGAGCGCCGGGTCAAGCGGCCCCTCGCCCTGCTGGCCGCCGTGGCGATCGCCGCCGCGGCGATCGGCGGCGGCACCGCGACCCTCATCGGCGAGCTCGCCGACGGCGGCTCCAGCAGCTCCGTCTCCGGGGGCGCCGTCAGCGGCACCACCGTCTCGCAGAGCAGCAAGGGCACCGTCTCCGGTGTGGCGACGGCCGTGTCACCCGCCATCGTGGAGATCAGCGCGAGCTCCTCGGCCGGAGACGCCACCGGCTCCGGGGTCGTCATCACGGGCGACGGCGAGATCGTCACCAACAACCACGTCATCTCCGGCGCCTCCACGATCAAGGTGGCCCTCAGCACCGGCAAGACGTACACCGCCGACGTCGTCGGCACGGACGCCGACAAGGACCTGGCCCTCATCAAGCTCCAGGGCGCGAGCGGGCTCAAGACCGCCTCGCTCGGCGACTCCTCATCGGTGAAGGTCGGCGACGAGGTCGTGGCGATCGGCTCGCCCGAGGGCCTGACCGGCACGGTCACCAGCGGCATCATCTCGGCGCTGGACCGCGACGTCACCGTCGCCAAGGAGGAGGACCAGCAGGCACAGCAGCAGCAGCAACAGGGAGGCCAGAACTGGCCGTTCGAGTTCGGCGGCCAGCAGTTCAACGGCGACACCGGCTCCTCCAAGACCACGTACAAGGCCCTGCAGACCGACGCCTCACTCAACCCGGGCAACTCCGGCGGCGCGCTCATCAACATGAACGGCGAGATCATCGGCATCAACTCCGCGATGTACTCACCGGCTTCGGCCGACGCCTCGGGCAGCTCGACCGCAGCGGGCAGCGTGGGCCTCGGCTTCGCCATCCCGGTCAACACCGTCAAGGCCGACCTGGACACCCTGCGCGCCGGCGACGGCTCCTGACGAGGAGGTCACCATGAACCCCGACACCACCGCGGACCCCGGCCCTTCCGGACTGTCCCTGCCCCTCGCCCTGGCCACCGAACTGGCCGCCTCGGCGCACACCGCGCCGCCGCCCCGCCCGGCCGAGATCCGCAGCGGCTCCGGCCGTGGGCGCCGTGCCGCGCGACGCCGTGCGGCGGCCGTGCGAGGCTGAGAACCAAGTACGCCGCACCCGGCACGAAGGAATGAGGACGAAGAAGCGATGAGCCCCGCCGAAGACGATCCGCAGCGTGTCCTGATCGTCGACGACGAGCCCGCCGTGCGCGAGGCGCTGCAGCGCAGCCTCGCGTTCGAGGGGTACGGGACCGAGGTGGCCGTGGACGGCTACGACGCCCTCGCCAAGGCCGAGTCGTACGCCCCCGACCTGATCGTCCTGGACATCCAGATGCCCCGCATGGACGGCCTCACGGCCGCCCGGCGTATCCGGTCCACCGGGTCGACCACGCCGATCCTGATGCTCACCGCCCGCGACACCGTCGGCGACCGGGTCACCGGCCTCGACGCCGGCGCGGACGATTACCTCGTCAAGCCCTTCGAGCTGGACGAGCTCTTCGCCCGCATCCGCGCGCTGCTGCGCCGCAGCTCGTACGCGGTCGCGGCGGGCGGTCCGCTCCCCGACGACGACGTGTTGTCCTTCGCCGACCTCCGTATGGACCTCAACACCCGCGAGGTCACCCGGGGCACCCGCCGCGTGGAGCTCACCCGCACCGAGTTCACCCTCCTGGAGATGTTCCTGGCGCACCCACGACAGGTACTGACCCGCGAGCAGATCCTCAAGGCCGTCTGGGGCTTCGACTTCGAACCCAGCTCCAACTCCCTGGATGTGTACGTGATGTACCTCCGCCGCAAGACCGAGGCGGGCGGCGAACCGCGCCTGGTCCACACGGTCCGGGGCGTCGGATACGCCCTGCGCTCCGGCGGCGGTGACGGGTGACCGGCCTGCCCCGCCGGCTCCGCGCCCTCCCGCTCCGCTCCCGGCTCGCGCTGCTGGTCGCGGCGGCCGTCGCGGTGGCGGTGGCGGCGGTCGCGGCATCCTGCTGGTTCGTGACGCGGGAACAGCTGGAGCATCAGCTGGACAGCTCCCTGCGTAACTCACCGACGGTGGACAAGTCGCTCGTCACGGAGCTGCTGGCCAGCTGCCAAGGTGCGGGCCGTGGCCCCCTGCGCCCGCCGGGCTCGTACACCCTGCAGATCATCGACGCGTCGGGCACGGTCTGCGAGAGCCCCGGCTCCACCCGTATCTCCCCGACGGACGAGGATCTCGGCGTGGCCTCGGGCAAGCAGCGGGACGCACTGCACTCGGGCACGGACGCCGAGGGCCAGAAGATGCGGATCTACACCTACGGCCTGGAGCTGCGCCCCTCCGGCGAGCTCTACGCCGTGTCGGTGGCACGCCCCGAGAAGGAGGTCACCGACCCGCTCTCCACCCTCGCCTGGGTGCTGGTCCTCGTCGCCGGCATCGGCGTCGTCGGCGCCGGTGCGGCCGGCCTGTGGATCGCCCGTACCGGTCTGCGCCCCGTCGACGACCTCGCGCACGCCGTCGCCCACGTGGCGGAGACCGAGGACCTGACCGTCCGGATCCCCGCCGAGGGAGAGGACGAGATCGCCCGCCTCTCCCGCTCCTTCAACTCCATGACCAGCTCCCTGGCCATCTCCCGCGACCGCCAGTCACAGCTCATCGCGGACGCCGGTCACGAGCTGCGCACCCCGCTCACCTCACTCCGCACGAACATCGAGCTGCTCGCCCGCAGCGACGACACGGGCCGGGCCATCCCGCCCGACGACCGCAAGGCCCTGATGTCCTCGGTCAAGGCCCAGATGACCGAGCTGGCCGCCCTCATCGGCGACCTCCAGGAGCTGTCCCGCCCCGACGCCACCCAGCCCGGCCCGCTCCAGGTGGTCGCGCTGCACGACATCACCCGCTCGGCGCTCCAGCGCGCCAGGCTGCGCGGCCCCGAGCTGGCCATCACCGCGGAGCTGGCCCCCTGGTACGTACGCGCGGAACCGGCCGCCCTGGAGCGGGCGGTGGTCAACGTCCTGGACAACGCCGTGAAGTTCAGCCCGGCCGGCGGGACCGTCGACGTCGCCCTGCACCGTGGCGAGCTGACCGTGCGGGATCACGGCCCCGGCATCCCGGCCGAGGACCTCCCGCACGTCTTCGACCGCTTCTGGCGCTCCCCCTCGGCCCGCCAGCTCCCCGGCTCCGGCCTCGGCCTGTCCATCGTGGCCCGCACGGTCCAGCAGGCGGGCGGCGAGATCGGCCTCAGCCCGGCGGAGGGCGGCGGCACGGTCGCCTCGATCCGGCTCCCGGGGGCACCGCAGCCGCCGCCGGGGGCCTGAGCGGGCGGATCAGAGGGGGTGAAGCTCCGAAGAGGACGCCTGCCCCCGCCCACCGCCGGACACTCCGGCATCGCGACCCGCCTCGGGCATCACCCCCTCGGGGCGACGACGAGGCTGGGGCAGTGGTCACGCATCGCGCCTGTCACGTTTCCCGGGCAGCCGCGCAGATCCGAAAGCATGATGGCCGGCAGAACCAGCGGATTCGGCTCACCCGTCGTGAGGTGGGTGGTGCGACGGAGTACGACGGTGACCCAGGGGTGCCCAGGGGCGTTCGGCCGAACGCCCGTGATGTCTGCCCAGGAGATGAAGCCGAAACGGGCGTAGGCCACACCCTCGCCCCAGCCTGCCTCCCTGCCGGCTCAGGCCAGGTCGTCGAACTCGCCTTCCTTGGCCCCGCCGAGGAAGGCCCTGAGCTTGGCGCGAGTCGTGCGTACGACGACATCTGGGTGGTCGCTCTCGCGCAGCAGTATCTCGCCCTCGTGCTCGGCCAGTTCGAGGCAGTCCGAACCCTCTGCGTTCGAGGACTTCGAGGACTTGCGCCACTGAATTTCCATGCTCCTCAGACCTTCATGCTTGTTGGGCGATCCTTCGAATGAAGTCCCGCGAACTCACCGGGTCGAGCGACCGCTCCTCAGTACGGTCCAGGGCGACTCTCCAGTTCACCAGGCTCGTTTCTGCATCGAGGAATGACGACCCGGTCGCAGTGTCCACCTGGACGGTGTCCAGTTGCGGAACGATCCCGTGCACGTAGTGTGCCGAACTGCTCGCGAAGGGGAAACCGCCGGCAGCGAAGGGGATCACCTTGACGGTTACGTTGCCGCGCTCCGACTCCTGTATGAGATGGCCGAGTTGGCTGCGCACGACCGCCGGACTTCCGTACGTCATGCGCAACGCCGCCTCGTGAATCAGGAACGTACAGATCGGCGGGTCAAGCCGGTCCAGAACATCGCGGCGTTGCAACCGGTGTGACAGCAAACGGCGTTGGCGCGCCGGACTCGGCGGCGGGACGCCTTCCGCGAAGACGCTGCGCGCGTACGCCTCGGTCTGGAGGAGACCCGGCATATACATGACCTGCACCGACCGGATGGCAGCGGCGTGATGCTCCAGCTCGGCAAGATCGAGAGCGTCGTCGGCCAGCTCACCACGGTAGTGCTCCCACCATCCGCTCCCCCGCTCCGCGGCCATGGCGACGAGAGCGTCGACGTACGCCCCGTCAGGGCACTTGTAGTGCTCGGCCCACGCGCGCACCCGCTGAGGGCTCACGCCGAATCGCCCCGACTCCGTGTTGCTGATGGTGGTGCGGTCCGCTCCCAGCCGCTCGGCGGCCTGGGCGAGCGTCAGGCCCGCATGCTCCCTGAGCCTGCGCAACTCGGAGCCGAATCGACGCTGCCGCACCGTGAGCAGCTTCCTTGGCGGCATCAGGATCACCTTCCGTCGAATCCCAGTCTGGCCGTACCCGAACCCCTGGGGGTTCGTTACTCAGAACATCGAGACGTATCACTAGTTATGAACCATGGGCACGTTGGTTAGAAATGCGGCACGCCAATCCCTCCGCCCGTGCGCCATCACCACACCTAACGAGCCGCGCGCCAGTTCGGATCGCATCACGTGGGGAGAACGACATGACCAGCGCCAACACCACCGCACCCTCCGCATCACCGCACCGTCAGGACGGCGAGGACTACCGGCTCTCCCTGCCCAACACCGCGCGCTCCGCCGGGATCGCCCGGCACTTCGTCACGTCGCTGCTCACCGGCAGCCCGCACAGCGGAATCGTCGACGATGCACGGCTCTGCGTCACCGAGGTCGTGGCCAACGCCCACCGTCACACCCGCACTTCACTGATCCGCGTCCATGTGGCGGTCAGCCCCGAGCAGGTGACCGTCTCGGTCGCCGACGACACCCCCTGGACCGCGCCCGCACCCGGCGCGATCCTCACCGGTCCCGCGCAGGAGTGCGGGCGGGGGCTGCTCCTCCTGGAAGAGCTCGCCCTGGCGTGGGGGTCGGACTTCTGCGGGTGCTGCACCCCCGCCCACAAGGCCGTGTGGTTCACCCTCGCCGCTGGGGCGAGAGCCGCCGCCTGACCCTCGGCTCGCGCGCCCGCACGGCGGTGCCGGCCTGACCGCCTGCCGTGATCGACCGGCAGGCCGGACAGCCGACCCGCCTCACCCCTACGGACCCTGATGCGCCGCACCACCGGCGCGGCTTCGCGCTGCGCTCCTCCGGCATGCCCTGATCCGGCATGGATCCCCGTCCCCCGCGCCTTCCAGGAGGTCGGCTCGACCTCCGCTCGCCGCGCCCAGCCGCGCGCGTGGCTGCGCGCCGTGGCATGGCTGGTCGGCGCGGGCCTCCACGCGCGCGCAGGCGTAACCACGCTCGCCGTGGCCCGGGATCTCGCGGCGCGGATGGACTACCGGCGGGGGCTCGTCCTGTACGACCTCGAAGGCACCGCCGTCCGGTGCGGGGTGTCGACCGCGACGGTGAAGCGCCATGTCCGGGTCCTGCGGGAGCTCGGCGCGCTGGCGTGGCACCGGCACGGCACGAAGAGGAACCTGCGGCTCCCGGGACGCGCGTACACCGCGACGGCGACCATCTACGCGGCGACGATCCCGGCCGTCCACGACGCCGCGATGGGGCACCGGATCGAGGGCACCGGCTACGGCGCCCGGCTGCTCGGCGTGACGGACGAAGGGCGGACGCGCGCGGTCGGCCCCGTCTTCGCCACCTCACACCCTGTGGACAAGAAGCATCCGGGCGCGGCCCCTCCGGCAGTGCGTGCACCCCATTCCCTCGGGTCCCACCACGACGTACCCACCGCTGACGTAGACGGTGGGATGAACTACACCTCGCGGCGGAACCACGGCACCAAGAGGGGCGGAAGCGGCGGCAGGGCGTCACACCGCAGCCCGTCGCAGGTGGCCCGCGACATCAGGATCGCCCGGCAGGTCCGGCCGCTGGTCGGCTGGACCCAGCGGGAGGGCCTCCGCCGACTTGCCTTCGCGCTACGCCCGTTGATCGACCAGGGTCTGGACGCCCACGACGTCGCGGCCGAACTCATCGGCCTGGCGGCCGACTGGTGCCCCGCACGCCCTGCCGCGTACATCACCGCCGCTCTCGCCCGGGACCGGCGTTCCGAAGCCGCCCGCCGGCCGGGCAAGGAGCTCACGGCCGACCCGGCCGCCAACCGGGAGTGGCAGCAGTGGCTGACCGCCCGCCCTGCCGACACCACGGAGCGTACGGACGACGACCGCCGCCACGCCCGGCTCTACGCGTGGGACCGGTGGTACGAGGTCGCCGCCCACTACGACGCCGACCCCGACGACGCCCTGGACCTCTACGGAACCCGGCTGTGCGCCTACGCCGTGAAGCGGGCCGCACGCGGCGCCTGACCCCGGGGCGGCCGGGACCGGCGCCTCAGCCCGTCGGGTTGTGCCGGATCAGCGACTCGACCAGGCCGGACCGGGTAGCCGGATAGTCCAGCGGGACGATGCCGAGCCCGGTCCAGCCCGCCGCCTCCGCCCCGTCGAGGAACGCGTGCACCTGCGGGTTGAGCCGGTCCGAGTTCCAGCGCGGCGGCAGCAGGGCGGCAGTGCTCACGTAGTTCATGAACAGCTTGCCGGGCTGCTGCGCAGCTTTCCGGAACTGCGCCTCGATCTTGGTGTACTTGGCGAACGGCTCCGCCATGTAGTCGTCCTGGATGTCGAAGAGCGCGGAGTCGGCGTACCGCACGCCCGGCAGGCCCCCGTTGTCGGCGAGGAGCACGACCTTGCCCCGTGCCCCGCCCAGGTCCGGGAGCGTGGGGTCGAGGCGGAGGAGCGAGCGCCAGCCCTTGCCGTCGAGGTAGAGGTCGAAGATCCGCCGGAACGCGGCGTCGCTCTCCTCGGAGTACTCCTGCTTGACCCGCATCAGCACCGTCTCCGAGGGCTGCCGTGCCAGGAAGTCCCGGCAGGCGCCCAGGACGTCGTCGAAGTTCAGGTTCTGGTACGACGCCCCGTGATGGATGGCGTACGCGTCACCGCTGATCCGGCAGCGTATGTCGAGGAAGCGGATGCCACTGTCGAGCTGCGCGGCGACGGTGGTGTTCTGGCACGCCGTCCAGAGTCCCCCGAAGCGCGCCCCCGAGTTGTGCGTGCCCGGGATCGTCAGGCGTTGCAAGGGTGTGGCGTCGGCGAGGGCGCCCATCCAGTCCTGGGTGCCTGCCACCCTCGGTCCGGCGGCACGGGCGGGCGTCGTACCGAGGGCGACTCCTGCGGCGGCGGCCAAGGCGCCGGTGAGGAAGGTGCGGCGTGTGGCGGTGTACGGACTCATGCGTATGCGTCTCCGTCAGCCGTGGGGGGCGGGACTGGATTATGACGGGTCCACATCAATGGTGGAAGCAGGCCTCGACCGCGGTCGCCCTCACTGCGAGTTTGTGAATTTCGTAAACTTTTAATCTTGGATATTGCGCGATAGACTGCCGGAGATGGCGACAGAGGTAGGAGGTCATCACATGACTACGGCCACAGCCACGCTGCGCGCGAACGGGCAGGTCACACTCCCCAAGGCCATTCGGGCCGCCCTCGGGGTGGACCAGGGCGACGAGCTCGAGTTCGAGATCACCAGCGCCGGCGAAGTCACGGTGCATGGACTCACCAAGATCCGCTCCGATCAGGCCTGGTTCTGGACCCCGGAGTGGCAGGAGGGCGAGCGCAGGTCGAGCGAGGACATCGCTGCCGGGCGCACCGCCGTCCACGAGGACGCGGACGGCATGTTCGCGCACCTCGACGAAGACTGACCCCTGACCCCGGGAGGCCCGATTGCCGACATTTGAGACGACTGCCCACTTCAAGCGCGACTTCAAGGCCCTCAAGCCTGAGGAACGCACGCGCTTCGAAGACGTCATCCGGAAGAAGTTCGTTTCGGATGTGGAGCGAGGGCAGTTCCGACCCGGGCTCCGGGTCAAGCCGGTTCAGGGCATCACCATGCCCCAGGGCGCCCGCCCTGTCATGGAGATGACCTGGGCGCCCGACGGACGTGCCACCTGGCAGTACGGAGACGAAGTCCGGCCAGGGGAGACGCACATCCTGTGGCGCCGGGTGGGGGGACACGAGATCTTCGTCCCCGGACCGGCCTGAGCAGGCCGACGGCCCGCCACTTCCAAGTGGCGGGCCGTCGGCGTTCCGTGTCCTGTCCAGGCGGAGGCGCGGCGCGCCCCCGCCCGTCCCGCGACTACTGCACGATCGTGATCCGGTCCGTGGCCGGCGGGGCCAGCGGGGCGGAGGCCGTGGAGTGGGCCGCCAGGTAGGCGTTGAACAGGTCCAGGTCGGATGCGCCGACCAGCTTGTTCGTGCCCTGGCCGAGGGCCGCGAAGCCGTCGCCGCCACCCGCGAGGAACTCGTTCATCGCGACGCGGTAGCTCTTCGACGGGTCGATCGCCTCCCCGTTCAGCAGGATCGAGGAGGTGACCACGCGGTCGGCACCCGCCTTGGTCATGTCCAGCGTGTAGGTGAGGCCCTTCGAGACCTGGAGGATCTTCGGGGAGGCCGCGTTGGAGCCGCTGACCTGCTGCTGGAGCGCGGCGACCAGCTGGGCGCCGGTCAGGTCGACGACGTTCATCATGTTGGTGAACGGCTGGACCGTGAACGCCTCGCCGTAGGTCACCACCCCGTCGCCCTCACTGCCGGACGCGGTGTACACCAGGTCGGAGCGGATACCGCCGGGGTTCATGAACGCGACGACCGCGCCCCCCTTGTCCGCGGGGGCAAGGCCCTCCAGCTGGGCGTCGGCGATCAGGTTGCCGAGGGGCTTCTCGGGGGCCGTGGAGCCGCGGCCGTTGATGTCGGCGGAGATGAAGCCCTGCGGCCGGCCGGCGATGGGCGCGGCGAGCGTGTTCCAGCGGGCGATCAGCGCCGTCATGTCGGTGGCCTTGGCCTGGTCACGGCTGACGACGTGGTTCGCCGACTCCACCGACGTACGGACGATGTCCTTGGTGCGGCGGTCGTAGGTGAGGGTCGTGTCCGTGTAGAGCTTGCCGAACGACGACGCCGAGGTGACCATGCGCGGCTTGCCCGACGGGTCCGGGACCGTGCAGACGTACGCCTGGTGGGTGTGGCCCGTGACCAGCGCGTCGACCTTCGGCGTGATGCCCTTGGCGATGTCGGTGATCGGCCCCGAGATGCCGTCACCGGCACCCGGGCTGTCGCAGTCGTAGTTGTACGAGGAGGAGGCCGGGGCTCCGCCCTCGTGGATCAGCGCGACGATGGACTTGACGCCTTGGCGGTCCAGTTCCTTGGCGTACTTGTTGACCGTCTCGATCTCGTCGTGGAACTTCAGGCCCTTGACGCCGTTGGCCGTGACGATGTTCGGCGTGCCCTCCAGGGTCACCCCGATGAAGCCGATCTTGACCCCGTTCTTCTTCCAGACCGTGTACGGCTTGAGGACCGGCTTGCCGGTCTTCTCCTTCGTCACGTTGGCCGCGAGGTAGGGGAAGTCCGCGCCCTTGAACTTCTTGCCCTTCTCGTAGCAGCCCTCGACCGGGTGGCAGCCGCCGTTCTGCAGACGGGCGAGCTCCGTGGCCCCCTCGTCGAACTCGTGGTTGCCCACGGCCGTCACGTCGAGGTCGAGGCCGTTGAGCGCCTCGATGGTGGGCTCGTCGTGGAAGAGCCCCGACAGCAGCGGGCTCGCGCCCACCATGTCGCCGCCGGCCGCGGTGACGGAGTACGGGTGCCCCTCGCGCGCGGTGCGCAGCGAGGTGGCGAGGTACTCGACGCCACCGGCCGGGACCGACTTCACCGTGCCGTCGGCCTGCGTCTCACTGACCGTCCCCGCGGAACCGGCCGGCGGCTCCAGGTTGCCGTGCAGATCGTTGAAGGAGAGCAGCTGCACGTCGACGGTGCGGGACGAGTGGCCGTGACCGTGGCCGTGTCCCCGGTCATGGGCGTCGGCCGGCATCGCTGCGACGAGCGCGCCTGCGGTGGCCAGCCCGGCCGCGGCGGCGAGCACCCGCCGGGACGCGCGGTTCTTCTGCGGAGTCGCTGACATCGGTCCCCTTGTGAGTGTCTGGATCCTGCGTGCGGCAGCCTAGAGTCAACGCGCGTAGCGCGACAGGGTTCCGTGGTTACGAGCTGGTTGCTTCCAGGTCCGAAGCACCGCACAGGCAGCAAAGCTCATGTACCGCACACATCGGGCAACTGACGCCATGTCACTGTCACGGTTAGACGACGGGAGCGCCACAGGATCATCAGCGCTACGCGCGGAGCACGCCCACTCAGCCGCCGAATCGCTCCCCGGGCACCCGGCTTTGTCATGTGATGTCTTCATCAAACGTGCCCTTTCGCCGGTCGTGGACGCCCGGATGGGATGTCAGGGCCACGCCTTACTCTCCGCCTCATGAGAAATTCAAAGCTTCTGGTCGCCCTGCTCGCCGCCGGTCTGCTCACCGCCGGCTGCGGCTCCGACGACGCGGACACCGGCACCACCCCCGGTTCCGCCTCCACGTCCGACGCGGCCACCGGCGGCGACTCCGGCTCCGGCGGCAAGGCGGCCGGAAAGGACCTGCCGGTCGCGATCGACGGTCCGCAGAAGGACGTACTGAAGTCGGGGGACAAGGGGCTGGAGATCACCCCCGAACCCGCGCGCGGAGCGTCGTTCGCCGAGCAGGTGAAGCACCGGCTGCGCGAGGACGTCGTCCGCTCCACCAAGGTGCCGGGCAAGACCGAGGCGGACTGCCCGGACGGCGTGACCCAGAAGGCCTCGGCGGTCAGCACGTGCACCGTGACCTACGAGGGGGCCGAGATCCCCTACGAGGTCACGATCAGCGACTCCTACCGCGAGGGCAGCTTCATCACCTCGTACACCGCCAAGCCCCAGAAGGGCCTGCTGGTCGCGAAGGCCGTGTACAACACCTTCGACGAGCAGTACGGCGCCGACTCCGGGCGGAGCGACGCGAGCAAGCTGTCCTGCGACGAGATCCCCGCCGCGAAGGCCTTCGACTGGGACTCCGACAGCGGCTACACCTGCCAGTACTGGAGCGAGTACGGCGGCGAGGACGGCGACGGCGGCTACAAGACCCTGCGGATCACCATCGGCCCCTCGGGCTACAACGCGCCCGGCTTCGAGGAAGTCGAGTAGCGCGCCCGGCCCGCCCGGCGGCCGTTCCCGCGCACGCGCGGACGGCACCCCGCCCGGTGAGGTGCCCCCGCTGACCGCACAGGCGCCCCACCCGGCGACGTGTCCCCCCGCCGACCACGCAAGGCCGCCCCGTCCGGCAAGGTGCCCCCGCTGACCGCACAGGGGTACCACCGTCCGCACAGCGGGGCGCCGTCGCGAACCGCGGGGCGCGCCCCGTCCGCCCGCTGGGGTGTTCCCGCGAGCGCCGGGCCCGGCCGCCGTACGCTCGTACCCATGACGACTGACGCACCCCTCCCCTCCCCCGGGCGCGAGATCGAGACCCTCGACGCGCTCACCCCCGAGCAGGCCGAAGCGGTCCTCGCCCTCCTCGGCGAGGCCGCCGGGACCGATGGCCGGCAGGCCGTCTCCGAGCAGGGGCGGCTGCAGCTGAGGGGCGGTCACCGCGAGGGCGTACGGCATTTCCTGCTCACCGTCGACGGCGTGCTGGCCGGCTACGCGCAGCTGGAGGACGCCGACCCCGTCGAGGCCCCCGCCGCCGAGCTGGTCGTGGCCCCCGCCCACCGGGGCCGCGGGCACGGCCGGGCCCTCGGCGCCGCGCTCCTCGCCGCGACGGGCAAGCGGCTGCGGGTCTGGGCCCACGGCGGCAAGTCGGCCGCCCGGCACCTCGCACAGGTCCTCGGCCTCTCGCTCTTCCGCGAACTGCGGCAGCTCCGGCGGGGCTTGGACTCACTCGACATCCCCGAGCCGTCCCTCCCGCCGGGCGTCACCGTCCGCACCTTCGTACCCGGCCAGGACGACACGGCCTGGCTCACCGTCAACAGCGCCGCGTTCGCCCACCACCCCGAGCAGGGCTCCCTCACCCAGCGGGACCTGGACGACCGCAAGGCGGAGTCCTGGTTCGACCCGAAGGGCTTCTTCCTGGCCGAGCGCGACGGCGAGATCATCGGCTTCCACTGGACCAAGGTGCACGCCGAGGAGGAGCTCGGCGAGGTCTACGTCGTCGGCATCCTGCCCGACGCCCAGGGCGGCGGCCTCGGCAAGGCCCTCACCGCGATCGGGCTGCGCCATCTCGCCTCCCTGGGACTCCCCACCGCGATGCTCTACGTCGACGCCGACAACCCCGCGGCCCTGTCGGTGTACGAGCGGATGGGCTTCGCCACCCACGAGATCGACCTGATGTACCGCACGGAGTCCTGAGCAGCACGCAACACCCCCAGGGGCGGCGTCACTTGACGCCGCCCCTCCCTTACGACACCCTTTCACTACTCAATTAGTGAAAGGGTGGTGCACATGGCAGAGTCCGCAGCGGTCGAATTCCGCATCGACCGGCGCAGCGGCGTCGCCACCTACCTCCAGATCGTGCAGCAGACCAAGCAGGCGCTCCGCCTGGGTGTGCTCGAGCCGGGCGACCGGCTGCCCACGGCCCGCGAGGTCGTCGAGGCCACGGCCATCAATCCCAACACCGTGCTCAAGGCCTACCGCGAACTGGAGCGCGAAGGCCTCGTCGAGGCCCGCCGCGGCCTCGGCACCTTCGTCCGCCGCACCCTCGGCAGCGCGGCGGTCACCACCGACCCGCCACTGCGCGCCGAGCTCGGCGAGTGGACCCGCAGGGCCCGCGCCGCCGGACTGGACAAGGAAGACGTGAGCGCGCTCTTCACCGATGTACTGGACAGCACGTTCAAGGGGGACCAGCACTCATGACAGGCGCCGCCATCGAGGCGAACGGCCTCGGTATGACCTACGGGCGAAAGCGCGGGTGGGCGCTGCGCGACTGCTCGTTCCGGCTGCCCGCCGGACGGATATGCGCCCTCGTCGGGCCCAACGGGGCCGGCAAGTCCACCCTGCTGTCCCTCGCGGCCGGACTGGCCCGGCCGGCCGAGGGCTCGGTGCGGGTGCTGGACACCACGCCCGCCGAGGCCCGTCCGCGCCTCGCGTACGTGTCACAGGACAAGCCCCTGTACCCGCAGCTCACGGTGGCCGACACCCTGTGGGCGGGGGCGCAGCTCAACCCCGCCGGCTGGGACCGCGTGGCCGCCGACCGGATCGCCTCCCCGCTCCCCCAGGACGCGAAGGTGCGCACCCTGTCAGGCGGCCAGCGCACCCGGCTCGCCCTGGCACTCGCCCTCGGCAAGCGGCCCGAACTCATGCTGCTGGACGAGCCGATGGCCGACCTCGACCCGCTCGCCCGGCACCAGCTGATGGGCATCCTGATGGCAGCGGCCGCAGAACACGGGACCACCATCGTGATGTCCTCGCACATCCTCACCGAGCTGGAGGGAGCCTGCGACTACCTCCTGCTCGTCGACGGCGGCCGGGTACGGCTCGCCGGCGAGAGCGACGACATCGTCGCCGCCCACGCCGTACTCACCGGCCAGGTCCGCGACCTCGCCCCGCACACGGTCGTCGAGTCCCGCACGACGGGCCGTCAGCTGACCGCACTGGTAAGGAAGGAGGGCCCTGTGGACCAGGCCGCCTGGGATGTCACGGACCCCTCCCTGGAGGAGCTGCTCCTGGCCCATCTGCGCTCTCCGGACGCACCGCCGCTGCTCACGCCGAGCGCCTCGTACGCCCGCGAGGAGGTGGCGGCGGTATGAGCACACTCACGCCCGTACGCCCCTCGCTGCGCGGGCCCGCCCGGGTCGTGGTGCGGCAGCACCGGTGGACGCTGTGGATCGTCGGCGGGATCGCCCTGGCCGCGGTCATCGGCATGATCGCGCTGGCGCTGCGGTCGTCGCACGTCGCCGAGGTCTTCGCGGCGACCGACTGCCGGGTGGACGGCGGCGCGGGCCGCGCATGCGATCAGACGACTCGCAACTACCTGGACAGCATGCTCACGTACCACAGGATGTTCGACTACGTGGCCACGGGCCTGATCGTCCTGCCCGTCGTCTTCAGCGCCTTCGTCGCCGGCCCGTTGATCGCCAGGGAGCTGGAGAGCGGCACCTTCAGAATGGCCTGGACGCAGTCGGTGTCGCCCACACGCTGGCTGGTCGCCAAGCTCGCCGTTCCCACAGCGCTGCTGCTGGCCGTCACAGCCGTGGTGACAGCCGTGCTCGCCCGGACCCGGTCCTACGGGGACACGCCCTATCCCGTCCAGTGGCACGACGCCCACACCTTCAGCGGTTCGGGGGTCCTCCCCCTCGCCCACGTCGTGTTCGGAACGGCCGTCGGAGCGCTCACGGCCCTGCTGATACGCCGCGTCATCCCCGCACTGACCGTCTCGGCGTTCGTCACCGGCGCGGCCGTCGCGTTCTTCACCTACTGGCGCGCCGAGCTCTGGCCCACGCGCACGCTCACCAGCAAGACGCTGGACGTCCAGACGAACATCTGGTGGGTGGAGACCGGCGACCTCACCAGCACCGGCGAACGGCTGACGGGGACGGCATGCATGCAGTCCGCCTCCATCGGTGACCGGCTCCAGTGCATGGCGAACCACGACATCACCGCCCACTACCTCGACTACCACCCCGCCTCCCATTTCTGGCCCGTCCAGCTCGTCGAGACCGGCATCCTGCTCGCCCTCGCGGCCCTGGCCGTCGCGCTCGCCTTCCGCGTGCTGCGCCGCCTCCACGGCTGACCCGGCGCCCCTGTCCGGGCCCCGGGGGGAGTCCGGGCAGGGGGTTCACCTACGGTGAGGACAGGTGACGACGGGACGGCACCGCAGCCACACCGCTTCCTGTACGTCATGTCACCGTTACCGGCCATTCAGACGGCCTTGCGACCCTCGCGGGATGCAGCCAGCTGTGCCCACCCCCCGCCACGGGAGCGGCCCCGGTCCGGGGACCACTCCCGCTTCTTCCGCGATCTTTCTGGGCTCCGACGCGCCTGAGGAGCCGAACGCGCGGAAGAATAGGTCCATGAGCCAGCAGCCCAGCTCCGAGGTCCCGGTCCAGCCCACCCAGCCGTCGGTCGGCTCCCTCGCCGCCCACCGGCCGCACGCCGTCGCGGGCGCGATGCCCGCGGGCCTGTCCACCGCCGCCGATCTGGACCCCGATCTGGACAACGACCCGGACGCGTACGAGCCCGAGACGGACGGCGACGAGCTGCCCCAGGGCCGGTTCCTCGACCGGGAGCGCAGTTGGCTCGCCTTCAACGAACGCGTACTGGAACTCGCCGAGGATCCGGCCACGCCCCTACTCGAACGGGCTAACTTCCTCGCCATCTTCGCCTCCAACCTGGACGAGTTCTTCATGGTCCGGGTCGCCGGTCTCAAGCGCCGCATCGCGACCGGTGTCGCCACCCGGTCCGCGTCCGGACTGCAGCCCCGCGAAGTGCTCGACCTGATCTGGACCCGCTCCCGCGAGCTCATGGCGCGGCACGCCGCCTGCTACCAGCAGGACATCGCGCCCGCCCTCTCCGACGAGGGCATCCAGCTGGTCCGCTGGCCCGAGCTGACCGAGAAGGAACAGGCCCGCCTGTTCACCTTCTTCCGGCAGCGGGTCTTCCCCGTGCTGACCCCGCTCGCCGTCGACCCCGCGCACCCGTTCCCGTACATCTCCGGGCTGTCGCTGAACCTCGCGGTCGTCGTGCGCAACCCCGTCAGCGGCCACCGCCACTTCGCCCGCGTCAAGGTGCCGCCGCTGCTCACCCGCTTCCTGGAGGCGTCCCCGCAGCGCTACGTCCCGATAGAGGACATCATCGCGGCCCACCTCGAAGAGCTCTTCCCGGGCATGGAGGTCCTCGCCCACCACATGTTCCGGGTCACCAGGAACGAGGACCTCGAGGTCGAGGAGGACGACGCCGAGAATCTCCTCCAGGCCCTGGAGAAGGAGCTCATGCGGCGCCGCTTCGGCCCGCCGGTCCGCCTGGAGGTCGAGGAGTCCATCGACCCGTACGTCCTGGACCTGCTCGTACGCGAGCTGAAGATCTCCGAGACCGAGCTCTACCCGCTGCCGGGTCCGCTCGACCTCACCGGGCTGTTCGGCATCGCGTCGCTGGACCGGCCCGAGCTGAAGTACAAGAAGTTCGTCGCCGGCACCCACCGCGACCTCGCCGAGGTCGAGTCTGCCTCCGCGCCCGACATATTCGCCGCCCTGCGCGAGCGCGACGTGCTGCTCCACCACCCGTACGACTCCTTCTCCACCTCCGTCCAGGCCTTCCTGGAGCAGGCGGCGGGCGACCCGGACGTCCTCGCGATCAAGCAGACCCTCTACCGGACCTCCGGGGACTCGCCGATAGTCGACGCCCTCATCGACGCCGCCGAGTCCGGCAAGCAGGTCCTCGTCCTCGTCGAGATCAAGGCGCGCTTCGACGAGCAGGCCAACATCAAGTGGGCCCGCAAGCTGGAGGAGTCCGGCTGCCACGTCGTCTACGGCCTCGTCGGCCTCAAGACGCACTGCAAGCTGTCGCTGGTGGTCCGGCAGGAGGGCGACACCCTGCGCCGCTACTCCCACGTCGGCACCGGCAACTACCACCCGAAGACGGCCCGGCTCTACGAGGACCTCGGCCTGCTGACCGCCGACCCGCAGGTCGGGGCCGACCTCTCCGACCTCTTCAACCGGCTCTCCGGCTACTCCCGCCGCGAGACCTACCGCAGGCTGCTGGTCGCTCCGAAGTCCCTGCGCGACGGTCTGATCGCGCGGATCGACAAGGAGACCGCCCACCACCGCGCGGGCCGTCCCGCCTACGTACGCATCAAGGTCAACTCGATGGTCGACGAAGCGGTCATCGACGCCTGCTACCGGGCCGGACAGGCCGGTGTGCCCGTCGACATCTGGGTACGCGGGATCTGCGCGATCCGCCCCGGCGTCAGCGGCCTCTCCGAGAACATCCGGGTCCGCTCGATACTGGGCCGCTTCCTCGAACACTCCCGGCTCTTCGCCTTCGGCAACGGCGGTGAGCCCGAAGTGTGGTTCGGCAGCGCCGACATGATGCACCGCAACCTCGACCGCCGGATCGAAGCACTGGTCCGCGTCACCGACCCCGCGCATCGCGCCGCCCTCAGCAGGCTCCTGGAAACAGGCATGTCCGACACCACCTCCTCCTGGCACCTGGGCCCCGACGGAAACTGGACCCGGCACTCCACGGACGCGGACGGGCAGCCGCTGCGGCACGTACAAGAGATGCTCATTGACGCCCGGAGGCGCCGGCGTGCGACGCCCTGACCACCAGACGACGGCCCTCACCACGGAAGCGGCACTCGCGCCCTACCTGCGCGACCAGGCAGCGGCCTTCCTGCGAGGACTGCGGATGCACCGCGAGCACAGTGCCCCCTCGGACACCGGCACACAGAGCGCCGACGAGGCCGCCCGCGCGCTCCGCCACGCGGCGCGCCGCATCAGCGGCACGCTGCACACCTTCCGGGGAGCGCTCGAACCGGCCTGGGCCGACCAGCTCCGTACGGAACTGGCCTGGCTCTCCGGCACCCTGGCCCGCGAGCACGCGTACGCGACCCGGCTCGGCCGGCTCCTGGAGGCACTGCACCAGCTCTCCGGTGCCTCGCTGCCGGCGGCCCGGCCCGCCCCCGGGAGCACCCAGGCCGAGAGCGACAAGGAGCGGGCGGCGCTCGGCGTCGGCGCCGCCAGGGCCGGAGCGCTCCTGGAGCGGCGGCTGACCCTCGCCCGGACCCGCGCCCACTCGGCGGCCCTCCAGGCGATGGGCTCCTCCCGCTTCCACGCCGTCGCCGACGCCGTGGCGCTGCTCGCCTCCGACGTGCCCCTGGCACCCGCGGCCGCCGAGCCCGCGGAAAGGATCCTGTACGCCCCGGCCGAGCTGGCCGAGCAGCGCCTGCTGGACGCGGTGTCCGCGCTCCCGCCCGACGAGGCGGCGGAGCCGTACAACGAGGCCCACGACGCCCTCTGGCACCAGACCCGCCTGCTGCTCCGGCTGCACCGGTACGCCCGCGAGATGCTGCACGGCTCCCCCGATCCGGTCCTGGCCGGCACGGTGCACGCACTCGACCTGCACCGGGACGCGGCGGAGGCCGCCGCCGCAGCGGCTGCCGCGGCCCGCACCCCGCGCATCGCTCCGGCGACGGCGTACGCCCTGGGGGTGCTCCACGCCGACCAGCGGCACGAGGTCGAGGCGGCGCGCGGTGTGTTCCGGGAGACCTGGCCGTACGCGGGGGCAGTGACCGCACCATGAGCGACCTCGTACTGGCGGCCGGCTGCGTGCTGTGGCGCAGGGCCCAGGAGGGCGGCGGCCCGGAGATCTGCCTGGTCCACCGGCCCCGTTACGACGACTGGTCCTTCCCCAAGGGCAAGCTCAAACGCGGCGAGACGGCGCTGGAGGCGGCTCTGCGCGAGGTCCTGGAGGAGACGGGCCACCACTGCGTGCCGGGCGCCGCGCTGCCGACCGCCCTGTACATGGCGAACGGGCGGCCCAAAGAGGTCAGCTACTGGGCCGCGGAGGCGACCGGCGGCTCCTTCCGGCCCAACGACGAGGTCGACCGGCTGGCCTGGCTCTCCCCGGAGGCGGCCCGGGCGCGCCTGAGCCGCCCGGGCGACCGGATCCAGCTGGACGCGTTCCTGCGTACGGGCTGACCTCGCGCCCACCCGCTCACCCGTCGTCCCCACCGCCGGGCACGGCCGCCGGTCGCGGGGCGCCACCCGCGGCTTACCCGCGGCGGCCCTCCCCGCCCCCGTGACGGCCCTCCCGGCCGCCTGGGCGGCCCCGCCCACCCGTGGGGACCCTCCGCGATCACCGTGGCGGCCCTCCCCGGCCCGTCCCGTGCCCCGAGGACAGCCGGGTCTCACCCACGCCGGCCGCCGAGCACGCGGAACCAGCCCGCCCGGCACGGTTCACCTGCCGTTCACTCTCCCCCGTAGGCCGCTTCACCTGTTCTGCCTAATTTCGGACGTACCAGGTGCACGGCACCACGCCACCGCACCATCGCCCATCGCACGCCGCCTCGTCCCCACCAGCCGCGGCGGCTCCTGGAAGGAACACCCCGAAAGTGAAGCTTCAGCGCAAGAACCGGCTTCGTGCCACCGCGCTCGGTGCCCTCGCCGTCTCCAGCGCCCTGGTCCTCACGGCGTGCGGTTCGGACGACAACACCGGCACCGACGCGGGCGGCGACAAGACGACCGCCGCGGCGTCGGACATCAAGTGCGACGACGCCGAGGGCCAGCTGCGCGCTTCCGGGTCCAGCGCCCAGAAGAACGCGATGGACCTCTGGGTCAAGAACTACATGGCCGCCTGTTCCGGCGTGGAGATCAACTACAGCTCCTCCTCCTCCGGTGAGGGCATCGTCGCCTTCAACCAGGGCACCGTCGGCTTCGCCGGCTCGGACTCCGCCCTGAAGCCCGAAGAGGTCGCCGAGTCGAAGAAGATCTGCAAGACCGGCCAGGGCATCAACCTCCCCATGGTCGGCGGCCCGATCGCGATCGGCTTCCACCTGGAGGGCGTCGACAAGCTCACGCTGGACGCCTCCACGCTCGCCAAGATCTTCGACACCAAGATCAAGAAGTGGAACGACCCGGCGATCGCCAAGCTCAACGACGGCGTGAAGCTGCCGGACAAGGCGATCCAGCCCTTCCACCGCTCCGAGGACTCCGGCACCACGCAGAACCTCGGCAAGTACCTGAACGCCGCGGCCCCGAGCGACTGGAAGTACGAGGCCGAGAAGAAGTGGCCGGCCCCCGGTGGCCAGGCCGCCTCCGGCTCCTCCGGCGTCGCCTCCCAGGTGAAGGCCGTCGACGGCTCCATCGGCTACTTCGAGCTCTCCTACGCCGCCTCGCAGGACATCACCACCGTCGACATCAACACCGGTGGCGCCACCCCGGTCGAGGCCACCTCGGAGAACGCCTCCAAGGCCATCGCCGCCGCCAAGGTCAAGGGCACCGGCAAGGACCTGGCGCTCGACCTCGACTACACCACCAAGGCCGAGGGCGCCTACCCGATCGTCCTGGTGACCTACGAGGTCGTCTGCGACACCGGCAACAAGGCCGACACCCTCGGCACCGTCAAGTCCTTCCTGACCTACACCTCCTCGGCGGACGGCCAGAAGGTCCTGACCGACGCCGGCTACGCCCCGATCCCCGAGGCGATCAACGCCAAGGTCCGCGAGACCGTCGCCGGCCTGAAGTAATCCACCACCGCACGACCCGTACGCACAGGCGGGCCGGTCCGGCGCACCCCTCCGGACCGGCCCCCACCGCCCCACCCCATCCGGTGCACCGCCGCCAGGGGAGCAAGCCGCTCCCCCACACAGACCGGAAAGACCATGGCTTCCACCACACCGCTCGAAACCCCACCGGCTCCGCCGGTCACGCGCGGCCGCCCCAAGTCCCCCGGGCGCGCCGGCGACAAGATCTTCCTGACCCTCTCCCGGGGATCCGGCATCCTGCTGCTCGTGCTCATGGCGTCCATCGCCGTGTTCCTCAGCTACCGCGCCGTCATCGCCATCTCGAAGGACGAGGGCAACTTCCTCACCACCTTCGACTGGAACCCGGCCGGTGACCCGCCGGTCTTCGGCATCGCGGTCCTCCTCTTCGGCACGGTCGTCAGCTCGATCATCGCGATGGTCATCGCGGTCCCGGTCGCTGTCGGCATCGCCCTCTTCATCTCGCACTACGCGCCGCGCAAGCTGGCCGCCCCCATCGCCTACGTGGTCGACCTGCTCGCGGCAGTGCCCAGCATCGTCTACGGCATCTGGGGCGCCCTCGTCCTCGTCCCGTACCTCGAGGGCCTGAACCTCTGGCTCGACCAGTTCTTCGGCTGGACGTACATCTTCGAGAAGACCGAGATAGGCGTCGCCCGCTCGCTCTTCACCGTCGGCGTCCTCCTCGCGATCATGATCCTTCCGATCGTGACCAGCGTCAGCCGTGAGGTCTTCCTCCAGGTCCCCAAGATGAACGAGGAAGCCGCGCTCGCCCTCGGAGCGACCCGCTGGGAGGTCATCCGCCTCTCGGTGCTGCCCTTCGGCCGCTCCGGAATCATCTCGGCGTCGATGCTGGGCCTCGGCCGGGCGCTCGGCGAGACGATGGCCGTCGCCACGGTCCTCTCGCCGAGCTTCCTCATCTCGCTGCACGTGCTCAATCCGGGCGGCGGAACCTTCGCCCAGAACATCGCGGCCAAGTTCGGCGAGGCCGACGAATTCGGGCGCGACGCCCTGATCGCCTCGGGCCTCGTCCTCTTCGTCCTCACCCTGCTGGTCAACGGCGCGGCCCGGCTCATCATCGCCCGCCGCAAGGAGTACTCGGGGGCCAACGCATGAGCCACGCCACCACCGACGTCCAGGACAAGCGTCCCCGGACCTCGCCGGAGCCCTCCGGGACCGGCCTCAGCAGCCGCAGCCTCCCGCGCTGGGCCCCGCTCGGCTTCGCCGCGGTGTCGATCGCCCTCGGCGTCGGGATCTCGCTGGCCGCCGGCTGGCAGAGCCGCGTCCAGTGGGGCCTGATCTCCGCCCTGCTCTTCCTGGCCCTCTCGTACGCCGCGACGACCGTGGTCGAGAACCAGCGCCAGGCCAAGGACCGCCTCGCCACCAGCGTCGTCTGGGTGTGCTTCCTCGTCGCCGTCGTCCCGCTCGCCTCGCTCCTGTGGACCACGGTCAGCCGCGGCTCCGAGCGCCTCGACGGCTACTTCCTCACCCACTCGATGGCCGGGGTCCTCGGCTCGGAGGACAGCGGCGGCGTCTACCACGCGCTGATCGGCACCCTGGAGCAGGTCGGGATCGCCACCGTGATCTCCGCCCCGCTCGGACTGCTGACCGCGGTCTACCTGGTCGAGTACGGCAAGGGCGCGCTCGCCAAGGCCGTCACCTTCTTCGTCGACGTGATGACCGGTATCCCGTCCATCGTCGCCGGCCTCTTCATCCTGTCGATCATGCTGATCGCCAACCTCGAACCCTCCGGCCTGATGGGTGCCCTGGCCCTGACGATCCTGATGATCCCGGTCGTGGTCCGCTCCACCGAGGAGATGCTCAAGCTCGTCCCCAACGAGCTCCGCGAGGCCTCCCTCGCGCTCGGCATCCCCAAGTGGCGCACCATCCTGAAGGTGGTCCTGCCCACCGCGATCGGCGGCATCACCACCGGCGTCATGCTCGCCATCGCCCGTATCGCGGGCGAGACGGCCCCGATCATCCTGCTGGTCTTCGGCAGTCAGCTGATCAACACGAACCCCTTCGAAGGCGCCCAGTCGTCACTGCCGTTCTACATCTACGAGCAGTACAAGATCGGCGAGGCCGCGTCCTACGACCGCGCCTGGGCCGCTGCCCTGGTCCTGATCGCCTTCGTCATGATCCTCAATCTGGTGGCCCGCGGCATCGCCCGCTGGAAGGCCCCGAAGTCCGGCCGCTGAGGCCACGCAGAAAGCAGTTGATTCCACATGGCCAAGCGCATCGACATCGGCGGCCTCACCGCCTACTACGGCTCCCACAAGGCCATCGAGGACATCTCGATGACCGTGGAACCCCGCTCCGTGACCGCCTTCATCGGCCCGTCCGGCTGCGGCAAGTCCACCTTCCTGCGCACCCTGAACCGCATGCACGAGGTCACCCCCGGTGGCCGCGTCGAGGGCAAGGTGCTGCTGGACGACGAGAACCTGTACGGACCCGGCGTCGACCCCGTCGCCGTGCGCCGTACGGTCGGCATGGTCTTCCAGCGCCCGAACCCCTTCCCGACGATGTCGATCTTCGACAACGTCGCGGCGGGCCTCCGGCTGAACGGCTCGTACCGCAAGAGCCAGCTGTCGGACATCGTCGAGAAGTCCCTCAAGGGCGCCAACCTCTGGAACGAGGTCAAGGACCGCCTGAACAAGCCGGGCTCCGGCCTCTCCGGCGGCCAGCAGCAGCGCCTCTGCATCGCCCGCGCCATCGCGGTCGAGCCGCAGGTGCTGCTGATGGACGAGCCGTGCTCGGCGCTCGACCCGATCTCGACCCTCGCCATCGAGGACCTGATCGGCGAGCTGAAGGAGCGCTTCACGATCGTCATCGTGACGCACAACATGCAGCAGGCGGCGCGCGTCTCGGACCGTACGGCGTTCTTCAACCTCTCGGCGGTGGGCAAGCCCGGCCGCCTGATAGAGATCGACGAGACGGAGCGGATCTTCTCCAACCCGTCGGTGCAGGCGACCGAGGACTACATCTCGGGCCGCTTCGGATAACCACAGACGGCCTTGGGGTGCTGCATGGCGGTGCCACCACAAGGCGGAAAAGGGTCCGCCCCCGCTCTCCTGTCATGGAGAGCGGGGGCGGACCCACGTCGCGGGGAGACCAGGCCGTCAGCCGAAGAGCAGCACGACGATGCCGTAGCTGAGCGCCGCCATCAGCGCCGCCGCCGGCATCGTGATGAACCAGCCCAGGATGATGTTCTTGGCGACGCCCCACCGCACGGCGTTCACCCGCTTCGTCGCGCCGACGCCCATGATCGCCGAGGTGATCACATGAGTCGTGGAGATCGGTGCGTGGAAGAGGAACGCCGAGCCGAACATGATCGACGCGCCGGTCGTCTCCGCCGCGAACCCCTGCGGCGGATCCAGCTCGATGATCTTGCGGCCGAGCGTACGCATGATGCGCCAGCCACCGGCGTACGTGCCGAGGGACAGCATCGCCGCACAGGCGATCTTCACCCAGACCGGGATCTCGTCGTTCGGACCCTCGACATCGGCGATGACCAGGGCCATGACCACGATGCCCATCGTCTTCTGCGCGTCCTGCAGACCGTGCCCGAGAGCCATGCCCGCCGCGGAGACCGTCTGCGCGATACGGAAGCCCCGCTTGGCCTTGTGAGGGTTGGACTTCCTGAATATCCACATGATCGCGACCATCACCAGATAGCCGGCGACCAGGCCGATGACCGGGGACAGGAACATCGGGATGACGATCTTCTCGAGCACCCCGTCCCAGTGCACCATCGTCCCGCCGGCCAGCGCCGCGCCGACCATGCCGCCGAACAGGGCGTGCGAGGACGAGGACGGCAGGCCGTAGTACCAGGTGACCAGGTTCCAGATGATCGCGCCGACCAGCGCCGCGAAGAGGATTCCCATCCCCTTCTGGCCCTCGGGCGTGGCGATCAGGCCTTCGCTGACGGTCTTGGCGACCCCCTGGCCCAGGAAGGCGCCCGCGAGGTTCATCACGGCGGCCATCGCCAGAGCCGCACGCGGGGTCAGCGCCCGGGTGGAGACCGAGGTGGCGATGGCGTTCGCCGAGTCGTGGAAGCCGTTCGTATACGTGAAGCCGAGCGCGACACCGATGGTCACGATCAGCGCAAAGGTGTCCACGAGGTTCAGGACTCCTTGACCGCGATGGTCTCCACCGTGTTGGCGACGTGCTCGAACGCGTCAGCCGCCTCTTCCAGCACGTCCACGATCTGCTTGAGCTTCAGCACGTCCATGGCGTCGTACTTGCCGTTGAACAGCTGCGCCAGCAGTTTGCGGTGGATCTGGTCGGCCTGGTTCTCCAGGCGGTTGACCTCGATCCAGTACTCGGTGAGGTTCTCCATGGTGCGCAGACTCGGCATGGCCTCGGCGGTCAGCTCCGCCGCCCGGGCCAGGACCTCGATCTGCTGCTCGACACCCTTCGGGAGCTCGTCGATCTGGTACAGGACGACCAGGTCGACGGCCTCCTCCATGAAGTCCATGATGTCGTCGAGCGACGACGCGAGGTTGTAGATGTCCTCGCGGTCGAACGGCGTGATGAAGGAGGAGTTCAGCTGGTGGAAGATCGCGTGGGTGGCATCGTCCCCCGCGTGCTCCGCTGCCCGCATACGCTCCGCGATCTCGACTCGGGAGGCAGAATCCGCCCCGAGCAGTTCCATCAGGAGCTTCGAGCCCGTGACGATGTTGTCCGCGGAGGCGGAAAACATGTCGTAGAAGCTCGTCTCCCTGGGGGTCAGACGAAAGCGCACGTGGGGTCCTCGGGGTGCTTTGGATTCGGTCAGGCTGATGCTAGGCGCATCATCCGGCCACGGCTAACCGGCGTTGTTCAGTGTCGCGCATCGGGCACAGTGATCAGCACGGCCCCCCGGTCACGTTTCGGCTGGATTCGTTACGATATACCCGGCAGGGGTATACAGACGGCACGGAACGGCATGCCGGCCGCAGGCCACGAGGACAAACGGAGGACCGCATGACCACCACCGAGGCCACCGACGCAGCAGGTGAGGACGCGGTCGTCACCGACCACGACCGCGGAATCCACGGCTACCACCACCAGAAGGACGAGCACCTCAAGCGCCTGCGCCGCATCGAGGGCCAGATCCGCGGCCTCCAGCGGATGGTGGACGAGGACGTCTACTGCATCGACATACTCACCCAGGTCTCGGCCTCCACCAAGGCCCTGCAGTCCTTCGCGCTCCAGCTCCTGGAGGAGCATCTGCGCCACTGTGTGGCGGATGCCGCACTCAAGGGCGGCGAGGAGATCGACGCGAAGGTCGAGGAGGCCACCAAGGCGATCGCCCGTCTGCTGCGTACATGACGGCGGCCGGGAGGGGGCTGGTCATCCCCGGTGGCGGGACTGCCCGCGGCCGGGAGGGGGCTGGTCATCCCCGGTGGCGGGACCGCCCGCGGCCGGGAGGGGGCTGGTCATCCCCGGTGGCGGGACTGCCGGGGGATCGTCGGCACCGCTTCCGCGCCGTCCGCCCCGACCTTGAGCACCTCGTCGATCCGGTCGGGACTGAGCCGGTCCTCGATGGCGTCGGCTGCCGCGATCATGAGCTCGCCGCACAGCTCGATCTCGGCGAGGGCCACACAGTCCTGAGCGTTCGGAGCGCTGAGCGTCACCACCTGCGTCACCTCTCTCTGCTGTCGCCGACTCCCTGGCGCACCGACTCCCTAGCGTAGGGAGCGCGGCACGCACCGCGCATGGCACGGAAGGACCATTTCGGCCCCCTCCCTACGGCGTTTCCGGGCCACTGCGACCCTGCTCGACCCGTCCCGTGTAGATCTCCGCGTCGGGCGGCAGCTCCACGGAGACCGGCACCCCGAAGTCGTAGAGCAGCATCGTCGACACCACCGCCACCGCGGGCCCCTCGGTCGCGAAGGTGAAGCGGTGGCGGACCTTCCGCAGCAGGCCGTCGTCGTCCAGATACGCGTCGAAGGGCACCGCGTCCGTGCTGAACCCTTTCGCCGCGGCGGTCAGCGCCCCGCGCGAGGACGACGAGGCCGCCCGCGCCGCCCGCCCGAGGTCCGCGGTCCCGCGGTAGTGCCGGACCGGCACCCCGGCCAGCTCCGTCCGCCCGACGTAGGTCACCTCGCCCGCGCCACGCAGGAGCTCCGCGGCGGCCGTCGGATCCGTCACACCGCCGGTGACGAGATTGCCGTCCTCCAGGGTCGTCGTGTCGATCCGCACCCACTTGTCGTCGGGCACCCCGGCGCCCCGGTTCTTCATGTACAGCGCCCCGGGGGCCAGCAGCTCCGTGATCGGCCGGTGCTCGTCGGCCCCGGCGGCGTCCTTCGGCAGGAGCACCTTGATCCGGCCCAGCTGCCTGCGGAAGTCGTACGCCCCCTGGCCCCTGATCGTCACCCGGGTCCCGCCCGCCGCGGTCTCCATCGACGTACGCGTCTCGGCGCTGCCCGCTCCCGCCAGCTCCTCGGCTGCCCTGCGGACCACGGCGGCGGGGGCGCCGGCCGGACCGTCCTGGGCCACGGCGCGCCGGCCTGCTCCGTCGCCTCCGCCGGCGTCCGCGCCCGAGCACGCGCTGCTCACCGTCATCACACCCGCGACGGCCAGGGCGCACACAGCCAGTGCCCCGCCTCCGGACCTCTGCTGCTGCACCGCCATCGCCTGCCAACCCCCAACGACGTACATCTGACCGAGTTCCCGCCCGTCCCGCCTAACGACGGCCGGGGCGCCCCGTCACGCCACCGGGCCCCTTCCGGAAGCCGATCGGCCCACTCGCCGGCCGCCCCACGCCTCCCCAGTACCGTGGACGCGTGCCTCAGGACCCCCCGGACTCCCCCGTCCACAGCGCCCCGCCGGCGCACAGCACCACCACCGTCGAGCGCGGCTCCTTCTGCGTCGCGCGCTGCAGCTGCGGCTGGTCGGGCGCCGCCCGGCGCTCCCGCGACCGGGCCCGCACGGACGCGGCGGACCACCTCACGCCCCCGGGCGATGCCCGCTAGAGCATCGCCCGCAACCGCCTCATGACCGACTCGATGCCAGGCCCCGCCTCCGGGAGGACCTCCCGGAGAAAGGCCAGGTCCTCGATCGTCTCCCCGACGAGGTCCGCCCCGGGGCCCAGCTCGGCCAGCGCCCGGCACCGGGCGGCCGCCACATCGTCGTCGGACAGGACACAGGCGAGGACGAGCAGGCCCTGGTGCGCGTCCACGATGTCGCCGCCGTCCTCCCCGGCACCGGTGAAGAGGCGCAGGGCACATGCGAAGCGCGCCTCCGCCCCCCGGCCGTCGCCGGTCGCCCGCAGCGCGAGGCCGTGCAGCATCTGGTTCCAGCCGTCCTCCGGATCGACCTCGACGGCCCGTACGCAGTCTGCGAGCGCCTCCTCGTGCCTGCCCATGCGCAGATACGTCCGGGCCCGCGCACACAGGATCCAGCCCGAGGACGGATCGATCCCGACGGCGCCGGTGAGATCGGCGACCGCGTCCTCGTACAGCCCCATCGCCTCGTACAACTCGCCACGGTGACCGGCCGCCCGGGCGTAACCGGGGCTGATGTCGAGGGCCCGCGTGTAGTCGGCGAGCGCGTCCTCCCGACGCCCCCTGCCCTCGTGCACCTGGCCCCGGCCGGCGTACGCCCAGGCGTACTGCGGGTTGATCCCGATGGCACGGGTGTAGTCGGCCAGCGCCTCCTCGTGCCGGCCCAGCCGTTCGAACAGCTCCGCCCGGCTCCCGAACGCCCAGGCGTACAGCGGCTCGATCCCGATGGCACGGGTGTAGTCGGCCAGCGCCTCCTCATGCCGGCCCAGCCGCTCCAAGAGCTCCGCCCGGCTCCCGAACGCCCAGGCGTACTGCGGGTCGATCCCGATGGCACGGGCGTAGTCGGCAAGCGCCTCGTCCTGACGGCCCATCGCGTCGTGCACCCGCGCCCGGCTCGCGTACGCCCACGCGTACTGGGGGTCGAGCTCGACGGCGCGGGCGAAATCGGCCAGGGCCTCCTCGTGCCGCCCCAGGCTCTCGAAGAGCTCCGCCCGGCTCCCCACCGCCCAGTCGTAGAGGGGGTTGATCCCGATGGCGCGGCCATAGTCGGCCAGCGCCTCCTCGTAGCGCCCCATCGCCTCGTACACCCGCGCCCGGCTCGCGTACGCCCACGCGTACAGCGGGTCGATCCCGATGGCACGGGCGAAATCGGCCAGGGCCTCCTCGTGCCGCCCCAGATTGCGGTGGGAGTCACCGCGGCTGCCCAGGGCGATGGCGTAACCCGGGTCGATCTCCACCGCACGCGTGCAGGAGGCGACCGCCTCCTCGTGCCGGCCCAGCACCCGGTAGGTCTCCCCGAGCCCCGCATGGGGACGGGCCTCGTCCGGCGTGAGGGCCACGGCGGCCACGCAGTCCGCCAGAGCGCTCTCCGCATCACCCGCGCCCCGGTACTCCACGGCACGCAGGGTGTACACCAACGCCCTTCCCGGAGCGTCGAGTTCGTGTGCAGTCAACAGCAGCGTCAGTACGGCCGTACTCGCCCCCTCCTGTTCGGACGCGGCCTCGATACGGCGGCCCCAGGACGTGAGGGCGTCCGCGTCGGTGTCGAGCCCGGCACCGCTGAGGATCTGGGCCCAGCGGCGCAGTGTGGCGACGTCGCGGCCGATGGCACGGGCACTCTGGCGCAACGCGTCGGGCAGGGCACCCCGCGGATTGGCGCACAGCCGGTGATACGTCTCGTTCAGCCGGTGCTCCCGCCAGGCGGCGTCCCTCCAGTGGTCCTCGGGTTCGGTACCGAGGTCCGCCTCGGCCGCCAGCCGCCACTGCCGGAAGAGGTCGGCCAGGCGGGTGTGCGCCTGCTGCCACCGGACGGGCGACCGGGTCCGCTGCAGGCGCAGCATGGCGGCGCGTACGACCTCGTGGTAGCGGCAGCGGCCCGCGAGGGGAGAGACGAAGGCCAGGCCGCGCAGCCACGCATAGCTTCCGGCGGCGGATTCCGGGACGACCGCGCGGTAGACGTCCTCGTCGATCCGCAGCGGAAGCGCGCAGGCCAGAGCGGCCTCGCGCCGCTCCGGGTCCGGCTCCCACTTCAGGAACCTCTCGACCGCGGTCTCCGAGGGATCGCCCGTGCCCGAGCCCCCGCCCGGGTCGCTCCGGGCCAGCATGTCGACCAGCAGCGGGAGCCTGCCCGACAGGCGCAGGACCAGCTCGACCCCGGCCTCGTCGGTGACACCCTGGGCGGCGAGCAGCGTGCGCGCCTCGTCCTCGGTGAACACCTCCAGGAGCACCTCCGTGATCTGGCCCAGCCGGTCGCCCCACACCCTGGCGTCCAGGCGCAGCTGCCCGGACAGCACGACCTGCACGTTGACCGGCAGGCCCCCGTGCTCCTCGCCGAACACGATGTCGTGCAGCCACACGTCGAGCACCGGCCCGGTCCGCTCGTACACGTCGAAGAACAGCACCACCCGCTCGCACCGCTCCGCCACGTCGGCCAGGTCCTCCAGGAAGACCGGGGCGAGGACCGCCACCGGATCCATCACCAGCCGTACATCGTCGTGGCTGCGCAGGCGCGCGGTCAGGGCGGCCCGCACCCGGTCCGCACCCAACGCGACCTGCTGCGGATCGACCGCGCCCGCGAGCGCCCCGATCCCGGGCACCATGCCCAGCCCGACCAGCCCCAACTGCGCCGCGACCGTGCTCGACGGCGACGCGGCCTGCAGGGGGTCGGCCACCTGGCCTCCCGACGGGTCGGACTGCTGCGGCGCGGCGACAGCGCTCTCCGCCTGGTGGCGGCGCTGCCGGTAGGTGGCCAGCTGCTTGTCGAACCGCTTCAGCGGGTTCCCCTGGCGGCCCAGCCGGGCACTGACGGCTTCCATCGCCTCGACCGCGTCCTGCACCTCGTCGCCGACGAACGCCGTGACGGCGGAGGGCTGTGCCAGGGCAGCGGTCTCCCACTGGCGGACCAGGGTCGACTTGCCCACGCCCGCGTTGCCGCGCACATGGAAAAGGAAAGGGAAGCCGACCTCCTCGGGGTCCCTGGCGAAGGTCTCCCGGAACACCGCCAGCTCACCGCGGCGTCCCACGAACCCCGTCCGTTCTCCACGGCGGTTCACCTCCTGCCGTGACGGCCGCCGGCCGGCCACACGCACCACCCCCCGATAAGTCCCCGGACATGATGCCCCGTCACGGTCACGACGCCGCCGGAACGATCGAAGTCAGCCATTCTCACGGACAGGCGTGAGGGGCGCCCCGGTCGGGACACCCCTCAGTTCGTCTCATGTCGTGGACGTCGTGGACGTCGTGGACGTCGTGGACGTCGTGGACGTCGTGGACGTCGTGGACGTCGTGGACGTCGTGGACGTCGTGGACGTCGTGGACCGCTCCGGCTATGCGGCGAGGTCCTTCTCGCCCGGTGCGCCCCGGCCGGACCCCGGGCTCGGCTCGGGGATCCCGCGCGCCTCGCCACGTCCGCCGGTCGCCGTGGACGCTCCGCCCGACCGGACGAGCCGTCCGACGACCCCGGCGCGGGCCACGGCCCCCACCACGGGGGTCAGGAGCATCATCGCCAGCGGGGCGAGCAGCAGGGCGACAGCCGTGCCGAGGGCGAAGCCGCCGATCACGTCGGTCGGATAGTGGACGCCCATGTAGACGCGGCAGAAGCCCTCGAGGAGCGCCAGCCCGATCGCGACCAGGCCGAACCTCCTGTTGGCGACGAAGAGGCCCACGGCGATCGCCATCGCCATCGTCGCGTGGTCGCTCACGAAGGAGAAGTCCGTCTTGCCCTGCACCAGGACTTCGAGTCCCTTGTGGTCGAAGAACGGGCGCGGCCTCTCCACGAAGCCCCGGATCGGGATGTTGACGAGCAGGGCGATCCCGGCGGCGAGCGGCGCCCACACGAGCCCGGCGACCGCCGTCACCGAGTCCTCGGTCGTCCCGCGTCGGCGCACGCTCCACCAGCACCACAGGACCGCCAGGACCATGGCGAACATGATCCCGAATTCACCGACGAACTCCATGACCCGGTCGAACCAGGTCGGAGCGGCCTTCGCCAGCCCATTGATGTCGTAGAGCAGGCTGACGTCGGGGTTCGACCCATCGAGTGCGAGTCCAGCCATCTGCTGCGGCCCCTTGCCTTGTCTGCTGCTGCGACGCACAACGGCGTGCGTCGCCTTGGTCTGACCCCCGTGGTCGGTGCGGATTCACTGCCGCGTCACGCCATGATGCCGTCACGCCCGACTGGTCCGGGCAGTCACGCATGGTCACGTGCGCATGCTGTCCCAGTCCAGGGAACGGCCTGTCAGCTCTCTACGTTCCGTTCTCCACCGAATGATCACCATGACGTTATCGAAGAGTGACTCATCGTCGCAGCTCAGGGCCCGGGCTTCACGGAGAGTTCCGGCCACGGCCGACTGCCCGTCAGCTTTCCGGGAGCGCGGTCGGGAGTGCCGCGGCCCCGTCCTTCGTGACCCTCGTCGCACCGAAGTAGTCAGGGGTGTCGATCTTGTCGAACCGGATCACCGCACCGGTGTACGGCGCGTTGATCATGTACCCGCCACCGACGTAGAGACCCACGTGCCGGATGGCCCGCGAGTTGTTCAGGTCGTCCGAGAAGAACACCAGGTCGCCGGGGAGGAGCTCGTCCCGTGAGGGGTGCGCCCCCGCGTTGTACTGGTCATTGGCGACACGGGGCAGTTCGATGTCGACAGTCCGGTACGCGGCCTGCGTCAGCCCGGAACAGTCGAACCGGCCCCCCTGGTCGGCCGTCCCGTTGCCGCCCCAGAGATACGGGGTGCCGAGCTTCTTCTGCGCGAAGTAGATCGCCCCGGCCGCCTGCTGCGAGGGCTGGACCCGGCCCACGGGCTTGGCGAAGCTCTTCTCCAGGGAGCGGATGATCTTGACGTAGTTCTGCGTCTCGCTGATCCTGGGCACCCCGCCCGACTGGATCACCCGGTAGGCGCCCGCGTTGTACGCGGCGAGCATGTTGTCGGTCGGGTCACCCGGCACCTTCCTGACGTACCCGGCGAGCTCGCAGTCGTAGGACGCGGCGGACGGAATCGCGTCGGCCGGATCCCATACGTCCCGGTCCCCGTCCTTGTCCCCGTCGATGCCGTGCGAGGCCCAGGTCCCCGGGATGAACTGCGCGATGCCCTGCGCGGCGGCGTGACTCTGAGCGCGGGGGTTCCAGCCGCTCTCCTGATACAACTGCGCCGCCAGGAGAGCGGGGTTGATGGCCGGGCAGAGGTTGCCCCACTTCTCCACGAGCGGCTGGTACCGCGCCGGTACCGCCCCCTTGGCCAGCCCGACGGCCCCGCTCGCCCCGGAGATCCCGGCGGCGGCGGAGTACGTACCGACGACGAGCAGGGCGATGAAGCACAGGCCCAGCCCGATCCCACCGCCGACGAACACCCAGTATTTCCGCACCCCCCAACCATCCCCCATCTGCACGGGGTTCACGACGCGATTCGCTGGTGTGTACGGGTGGATGGGGGCATGAGGGGGCGTCAGGGGCGGCTACGGGGGGTCAGGGGGCGCCGGCGGACCAGAAGGGCGAGCGGATGTTGGGGCGGGGGATGTTCTCCATGCCCTCGTAAGTGGGAGCTGTGGCCTGGGTGGTGGACTCGGCTACCTCGGACTCTTCAACGCAGGGGGTGTCGACTTCGAAGAACACCTGGCCTTCGCCTCCGACGATCAGACTGACGCCGAACCCGTCCTTCGTCTGGGCAAAGATCGCCGGGACGTCCGGATCGTTGTTGACGGATTTCATCCGGTACCCGCTGGTGCGCCAGTAGCGATCCACCACGCCCAGGAAACTACCTCTGCGTTCGGCGGAGACGATGGTCATCACCGCGCGTCGCCTGGTTACGTCGCAGCTTCCAGTGGTCGTCGGACCGTGAGTCCAATTAACTGCTGGCCGCACCTCCGCAAATACTTCGTTCAAGATTCCATCGGCTCGATTTGCCGCTTCCTGCATGTTCATTTTCGAGTTCTCCACCTGCCCGGGAGAGGCAGCACCACCCACACAACCCGACAAGACGCACGAGAAGATTGCTACAGAGGCCACACACCTGAGCGCACGAATCATCGATACTCCTCAGACTTGACCTTTTCGGCGCGTCCAGCAGAAATCAGAGCGATACTGTTCGCTGACGATGGATCCCGGACTGGATCGAAATATTGTGAATGCGCACCGATCGAAGCTCCGACCCCGCCAACGAGACCAGGCCCATCATCGACATTGAACCGTCGAGCACCGAATGCCGCACTCGCGGGATCCTTCCCAAACCAGAGATCATCGTCACCCTGGTCTGCGATATCTCCCACAACATAGGTGAGGGGGCCAGACATAGCTACCATCGCCCCAGCCGCCACCTGCTGCTTTGCGGGCATCTTTGTCACCACGTCGTTTTCTGCCGATCCGACGAATACATGCTCTCTACCCACACCAAGATCCTCCGCTCGGTCGACTCCCACGCCGGGACTGCCCACCAGAACAATGTCGTCGACACCGGGGATGCCGTCGCCTTGTTGCGTCGCTGCACCTACGGTCCGAGACCCGTAAGAGTGCCCAATAGCCGTCAGGTGGGGATCGCTGTGCTCGTTCGTCGCGGCCAACCCTGCCGTGAATTCATTTAAGCGTTCACCACCCGCCATTGCCCGTCCGTCTCCAGCTACCGCTAGACTACTGAACCCGTCGACAAGTTGCGGCGCGTCATATCCGAGCCAGGCAATCGCAGCACTGGACGGGTCGTAGTATCGCGCCCCAATCGCGGTGTCACGGGCGCGCTTCAGGTCTCCATCCGCAAACCCCTTATCCAGCGACGTATTCAGCCCCGGCACATACGCCGCAACATTCTTCGACGTATCCGGGTTCCCATAAGAGACGATCGCTCGCCCATTTCCCTCATCGCTGATACCCAGGAGGAACATCGGCGGCTCCCCCGGCTTGGCTGCCGCCCCCAACTGCCGGTCGATCTCCCGCAGCCCCGCCAGCTGGGTGACCGACTTGTCGTCGTCCCGCCCCTCCAGCTTGCCGATCAGCAGCGACAGGTTGTCGCGGTTCGCCGCGTCGCGGACCAGGGCCGGGATTCCGTCCAGGTTCCCGATCTGGTCCGGGTAGACCGCCAGGTACTCCTCGCGCTGCTCCTGGGTCAGCCCCGCCCACCAGTCGCGCCGTCTCGCAGGGGACGCGTCGCGCGGGATGGCGTCCTTGAGGTAGGCCCCCGCCGCGTCCCGGACCTCCGCAGCGTCACCCGCCGCGTCCTTCCACGTGGAGTCCGGGACCTTCAGGCCGTCCTCGGCCTTCAGCCGGCGCAGGATCCCCGCGTACCGCCAGTCGATCTCGGCCGCCGCCCGGACCGCCCCACTCACCCGGTCCGCGATGTCCTGGGCCTTGCCCGCGTTGGGGTTGGGTGCGACCAGACCGGAGGGCGGCGTCAGCCCCGGCGAGCCGCTCGACGCCGCCGTGCCGCCCCGCAGCGGGGCGCCGTCGACCAGGCCCTCGCCCCCTGCCGGGTAGGTCACCGACCCGTCCGCGTGCACGGTGAACTTCAGCGCGGCCGCGTCGTCCAGTGCGTCCTTCAGCGCTCGCTGCTGGGTCTTCATCTCGTGGGCCAGGGAGTTCAGCGTCGTACGGAGGAGCCCGCACTCGGTGTACACGTACTGGAAGTTGCGTCCCAGTTGCCGCAGCCGCCGCACCGCCGCCTGCGCCGCCTCGCCCTCCTGCGTGTCGCGGAGGCCCGTGAGGAGCTGCTGCTCGATGCGGTCACGCGCGGCGTCGGCACGGTTGCTGGACTTGCCCCACCCGTCGGCCGCGCCCTCCAGCTCGGCGCACTTCAGGTCCCGTAACTGCGCCCAGGTCAAGGCCGGCGTCACGACCCCTCACCCATCCGCGGGACGGGCACCGCGGCAATGGAGGAACCGACGGCCTCGTTCGTGGCGCCCTGCGTCCGCGCGACGGAACGCAGCTTGGCCGCCAGGCTGCCGCATTCCCCCTGCGCGGCCTGGATCCGCCGTTCCCAGGACTCCCGTACGGCGGCGAGCTCGGCCAGCGCGGTCAGCCGTCCCGCTCCCGCCATCAGCCCCGTGTGGGCAAGGGCCAACTCGGCCCGCACCGGCTGCAGATGGGTCACCAGCTCCTCCGCGCCCCCGGCGGCCCGCAGCCACGGGCCGTCGCTGTGCTTCAGCCTCGGCCCTCCTCCGCCCCCGACCGGCGGTCCTGCCGGGTCATCCGCGCCGCCCACCTCAGCCACACCACTCACCCCGTTCCTCGATCACGGAGCGGCACTGTGTCAAAGGCGGCGGAGCCGACACGCCGGGGCGCGGCGGCGTGGCGGCCCGGACCCCAGCGCCCGCAAGGAGCGGTCGGTACCCAAGATCACCCGAACGCGCGACGCCCCTCGCCGCACGGCGGGATGGTGGCCAAGGGCAGATCGGAGGTGGTTTCGGACAAAGGGATCCGCATTCCCCACGGATCCGCGTCCGCAACTGTCCGGAACCGCTCACTGAGCACGCTCGGTCTCAGGACCGGGCGGTCCGGTCCGGCCGCTGCGGAACCAGCGCGGGGGGCCACGACGTCCAGCGGGACGTCCGACCGAACCCGCTCGACCCCACCCACCTCCAGGAGAAGGGCCACCATGTCCTCGGCCACCACCCGCTTCCTCTACGTCGCCCGGCACGCCGAGGCATCCCCCGACGAGACCGAGCTGACGGAACGCGGCCGGCGCCAGGCGGCTCTCCTCGGCGAACGACTCCGGGGCGTACCGCTCTCCGCCGTGCACCACGGCCCCCTCCCGCGGGCCACGCAGACCGCCCGGCTGGTCCATGAGCGGCTCCGGCCGGACGTCCCCCTCCAGGTCTCGGAGGCGGCCGGTGACTACGTCCCGTACGTCCCGCGCCGGGAGGAACTCCCGAAGGAGTCGGCGGATCGTTTCCTCGCCTTCGTGGGCCAGTTCCCGGAGGACGAACGCAGTCGGGGAGCCGAGTTGGCGGACGCCGCGGGGGCACGGTTCACGGGTCCGGCGGAGGGCGACGAGCCCCGTCACGAACTGGTGATCACGCACGCCTTCCTGGCCGCATGGCTGGTACGGGACGCCCTCGACGCCCCCGCCTGGCGCTGGTTGGGGCTCAACCACGCCAACGCAGCCCTGACCGTGGTCCGTTACACGCCGGGCAGGCCCGCGACCCTGCTCATGGTCAACGACATGGGCCACCTGCCGGAGGAACTCCGCTGGACGGGCTTCCCTCCCGAGCTCCGCGCCGCCTGAGCCGGAGCGGGCCCGGCCGCGCCGAGCGGTTGTCCCCCGTGCGGATGGTTTACGGGGCGCGGCCCACGCGGCCCCGGGCGGTGCGGGCCGCCCTTCGTGATCATGCAAGGCGTGAACTCCCTACACCGCAACGCACCGCACGGCCAGAGGCTGTTGATGGCCGCCGGTCTCGCCGCGGCGGCTCTCGCCGCCTCCCTGCCCGCCGGGTCGACCGCCCGTGCAGCCGCCCCCGAGTCCGTACCGCCGTCCCGGCCGGTCACCGCCTCCGAGACCCGCACCACCACCTGGCTGGCCACCCATGCGGAGGACGCCGCCCGCTTCTTCCGGGACCTGCCCAAGGGAGGTGACCTGCACAATCACCTCTCCGGCGCGGTACGGACCGAGTACCTCGTCCAGCTCGCCGCCGACGACCGCCTCTGCATCGACGCCTCGATGACCGCCGTCGCCCCGCCGTGCGGGGCCGGCGCGCGGCCGGCCGCCGACGCACTCACGGACGCCGGTTTCCGGCAGGAGGTCATCCGGGCCTGGTCCATGCAGGACTTCCCGCAGGGCGAGTCGGGGCACGACCACTTCTTCGCCACGTTCGGGAAGTTCGGCGCCGCCACCTCGCACCGCGGGAAGATGCTGGCCGATGTGGCGGGCACCGCCGCGGCGCAGAACCAGACCTATCTGGAGACCATGGTGAGCCCCGCGTCGGCGGGCGCCAGGCAGCTCGCCGCAGACGTCGGCTGGGACGCGGATCTGGCGGCCCTGCACCGCAAGCTGCTCGCCGGTGGCCGCCTGGACCAGCTGGTGGCGGCCGCGAAGCAGGAGGCCGACACCGCCGACGCCGAGTTCCGCCGCGCCGCCCACTGCGCGACCACGGCCCCCGATCCGGCGTGCCGGATCACGGTGCGCTGGGCGACCTCGTGCACGAGGACGACTGGCAGCGCCTCGCCCGTGACATGGCGCGCCGGCAGATCGCCGTCGAGGTCCCGCTCACCAGCAACGCGCAGATCCTCCAGGTCGAGGGCGACGAGCACCCGTACCCGGTGTACCGGAAGTACGGGGTCCCCGTGGTGCTCTCCACCGACGATCCGGGGGTGTCGCGCGGTGACATCGGCCAGGAGTACCAGCGGGCAGCCCGCACCTACGGGCTCGGCTACCCGGAGCTGAAGGACCTGGCCCGGGCCTCCCTGGAGTACGCCTTCCTGCCGGGCCGCAGCTACTGGCGCCCCGACCCCGTGCGCCAGGGCTTCCGCCCGGTCCAGGAATGCCAGGCACCCCGGTCGGACCGCTGCGCCCGCTTCCTGGCGAACAGCCCGAAGGCCCGGCTGGAGTGGAACCAGGAGCAGTCCTTCCGCACCTTCGAGGCCCGGTACACCACTCGCTGACCCTGCCCGGCCCGATCAGGGGTGGCGCGGCTCGGTGCACTCGACCCAGAGCACCTTGCCGCCCTGCCCCGGCAGGGCGCCCCTGATGGGATACGCGCCCCAGCTCTCCGCGCACTCACGTACGAGCTGCAGCCCGCGCCCCCGCTCGGCCAGCGTCTCCGGCTCGCTCACGACACCGCCGCCGAACGGATCCGGAATCTCCGGACTGCTGTCCCACACCCCGACCCGCACCCGGTTCCGCCCGGCCCCTCGCAACCGCAGGGAGTACGGCCCGTCGGAGTGCCGGTACGCGTTGGTGACCAGTTCGCTCGCCAGGAGCTCGGCGGTCTCGATGAGATCCCTCATCCCGTGCACCCGCAGCACGGTCCGCAGCGTCGACCGGGCGATCCCGGGTCCACGGGGATCCTGCGGAAGTTGGAGGGTGTACGCCCAGGGCGGCGTTACGGTGGCCAGAACCATGGAAGTCTCCGTTCACGGAGGAGCGTTGTGGGTGTGCGTCTCGCATGGCCCGGTGACGAGACCGCTCCGTCGAGCGGGGTACTTCCGGGCAGACGGCCTGGGTCAGACACTAAGGCCCCGCAAGTATTACTTGCACTGTTTGATCGGATTCTTTAGCCGAACCACTCGTGTGGGTGACGCTCCGCAACGCGGGGCATCTCAGGGAGAGTTCATATGCCAGGCAGAGCAGCGCCCACTGCACGCCGCACGCGTCTGGGCGCGGAGTTGCGCAAGCTGCGCGAGCGCGCGGGGCTGACCACTACGCAGGCCGCAGACCTCCTTGGAACGAGCCCCGGGCAGCTGAGCAACATAGAGGTGGCCCGGTTCGGCGTCAGCGCCGACAGAGTGCGGGTCGCAGCCCGCACGTACTCCTGCATCGACCAGCCCCTGGTCGATGCCCTGGTCGACATGACGGGAGACCGAAAGCGCGGCTGGTGGGAGGAGTACCGGGAGATCCTGCCTCCGAAGCTTCTTGATCTCGCAGAGATCGAGCATCACGGCACGTCCTTGCGGGCGGCTCACAGCATTCACATCCCCGGCCTTCTCCAGACCGTCGATCACGCCCGTTCGATCTATCGGCAGGCAGTGCCCGGCATATCTCCGCCGGAGATCGAACACCGGGTCTCGTTCCGCGTGAAGCGTCAGACTGTCCTGTACCAGGATGACGCCGTGCCGTACCGCGCCCTTGTCCACGAGGCAGCACTCCGTATGCGCTTCGGTGGCCCGCTCATCGCCCGCGCCCAACTTCAGCACCTGCTCGAATTGAGCGAGTGCTCTCACGTGACCATCAAGGTGATCCCGTTCTCAGCGACGGACTACCCGGGGTCCGGCCAGTCCGTGTACTACGTGGCGGGCCGGGTCCCTGCCCTCGACACCGCTCAGCTCGATCAATCCCATGGACCTGTGTTCATCGACTCCGAGGCACAACTGGCTCAGTACAGGCTCCTACTCGAACGCCTCGACACCGTCGCACTGCCTGCGGACCAAACGCGAGACCTCATCCACGCCATCGCTCAGGAACTGTGAGGAACCGAAGATGACCACCCCCCACTGGCGGAAGTCCTCATACTGCGCACAGGGAGAAGCCTGCCTGCACGTCGCCGCCGACCAAGGATCCGTCGCCCTCACCGAGAGCAGCGACCCCACCGGCGCGATACTCCGGACCAGCCCCGCTGCCCTGGCCGCCCTCATCCGGACCGTCAAGGAGACCCAGGCCCATGGCTGACCTCCCCGCCGGCCTCGTCTGGACCAGGGCCGCTCCCGACGACGCGGAGGGCCCCGGGCCCTGGATCGAGATCGCGTTCGGGTCCGACGAGCTCGTGTACCTGCGCGAGACCGGCGCCCCCGCCACCGTGGTGACCACCACCGTGGAAAAGTGGGAGGCGTTCACCAAAGGGGTCCTGGCCGGCGAATTCGACCACTTCACCGAAGACCACCCCCTTCGGGACCCGGTTCCTGAACCGCCCTGAGACGTCCCCTGCGTCCCGCTCCCCTCCTCAGCCCCCGACATACTCCCGCAGGTGCCGCGCCGTGAGGGTGCTCCCGTCGGCCACCAGCTCCGCGGGGGTCCCCTCGAACACCACCCGGCCGCCGTCGTGACCGGCTCCGGGGCCGAGGTCGACGATCCAGTCCGCGTGGGCCATCACCGCCTGGTGGTGCTCGATGACGATCACGGTGTTGCCCGCGTCCACCAGCCGGTCGAGCAGTGCGAGCAGTTGGTCCACGTCGGCCATGTGCAGACCGGTGGTCGGCTCGTCGAGGACGTAGGTCGCCGCCTTCTCCGCCATGTGGATGGCGAGCTTGAGGCGCTGGCGCTCACCGCCCGACAAGGTGTTCAGCGGCTGGCCGAGCCGGAGGTAGCCGAGCCCGACGTCACGCAGCCGTCCGAGGATGGCGCGCGCCTGACCGGAGGTGAAGAAGTCGTAGGCCTGCGCCACCGACATCCCGAGGACCTCGCTGATGTTCCTGCCGTTCAGGGTGTAGGTCAGCACCTCCGGGGTGAACCGCTTCCCCTGGCACTCCTCGCACACCGACGCGACCCCCGCCATCATCGCGAGATCGGTGTAGACGAGGCCGATGCCGTTGCACTTGGGGCAGGCGCCTTCCGAATTGGCGCTGAAAAGGGCCGCCTTGACGCCGTTGGCCTTGGCGAAGGCCGTACGGATCGGGTTGAGGAGACCGGTGTACGTCGCCGGGTTCGAGCGGCGCGAGCCGCGGATCGGGGTCTGATCGGCGACCACCACGCCCTGCCCCGCGGGCAGGCTGCCGTGGATCAGCGAGCTCTTGCCGGACCCGGCGACACCGGTGACGACGGTCAGGACACCGAGCGGGATGTCGACACTCACGTCCTGGAGGTTGTGGAGATCGGCCCCCTCGATGGACAGCTGACCGGTCGGCTTCCGCACCTCGTCCCGCAGGTGCGCGCGGTGCTCGAGATGGCGCCCGGTGAGGGTGCCCGAGGCGCGCAGTCCTGCGACGTCCCCGCTGAAGCAGATGGTCCCCCCGTCGGTCCCCGCGCCCGGCCCGAGATCCACCACGTGGTCGGCGATGGCGATCACCTCGGGCTTGTGCTCGACGACGAGCACCGTGTTCCCCTTGTCGCGCAGACGCAGCAACAGGTCGTTCATCCGCCGGATGTCGTGGGGGTGGAGCCCGATGGTCGGCTCGTCGAAGACGTATGTGACGTCCGTGAGGCTGGATCCCAGATGCCGCACCATCTTCACGCGCTGCGCCTCACCGCCCGAGAGGGTGCCCGCCGGCCGGTCCAGGCTGAGGTAGCCGAGGCCGATCTCGACGAGTGAGTCCAGCAGGTCCCTCAGACCGGCCAGCAGGGGCGCCACACCCGGGTCGTCGATCCGGCGGACGAAGGCGGCGAGGTCACTGATCTGCATGGCGGAGCACTCCGCGATGTTCACACCGTCGATCTTCGACGACAGCGCGGCGGCCGTCAGCCGGGTCCCCCCGCAGTCGGAGCACTCACGGAAGACCACGGCACGGTCGACGAAGGCGCGGATGTGAGGCTGCATGGCCTCCCGGTCCTTGCTGAGGACGGTCCGCTGGACCTTCTGGACGAGGCCCTCGTAGGTGAGGTTGTTGCTGTCCACCTTCACCTTGGTCTGCGGCTTGTGGAGGAAGTCGGACCACTCCTGCTCAGTGAAGTCCTTGAGCTTCTTGTCCGGGTCGTAGAAGCCGGACTTGGCCATGACCTGCCAGTACCAGGAGTCCACCGCGAAGTTGGGCACCGTGATGGCCCCCTCGTTCATCGACTTCTCCCGGTCGACCAACTGGTCGATGTCGATGTCCGAGGTCTGGCCCACGCCCTCGCACCGCGGGCACATGCCCTCCGGCAGATTGAAGCTGAAGGCACCCGACGTCCCGATGTGCGGCGTGCCGAGCCGCGAGAACACGATCCGCAGCATCGTGTACGCGTCCGTGGCGGTGCCCACGGTGGAGCGGGAGTTGGCCCCCATCCGCTCCTGGTCGACCACGATCGCGGCGCTCAGATTGTGCAGCGCGTCCACGTCGGGACGGCCCAGGCTCGGCATGAACGACTGGACGAAGGCGGTGTACGTCTCGTTGATCAGACGCTGGGACTCGGCCGCGATGGTGCCGAAGACGAGCGAGGACTTCCCTGACCCGGACACACCGGTGAACACCGTCAGCCGGCGCTTCGGGATGTCCAGCGAGACATCGGCGAGGTTGTTCGCGCGGGCGCCCCGGACCTGGATGACATGGTGTCCGTCGGCAGGGGGAGTCGCAGGAGTCGTCATGCCGTCGACCGTAGTCGAGGTCACTGACAACGCCCCCGCCGTTGACACCGGTAAGACGTGGTTGCTTGGCTGGGGCTGAGGGAAACAAGCGCTTACAGGCCTGACTTCGGAGCGTGCCGGTGGAGCTCTCGCGTCGATCCGCACTGTCCGTGATCCCCGCCGCCACCCTCTGGGCGGTGTCCCGGTCCCTTCGGGCCGGGGCGGCGCCCCGGCGTGATCCGGCTGCCGCGCCGGGCGCCCCGGTGTCCGCGGACGAGGCGGCGGCGACCCTGCTCGGCAACGCCGCCGCGGTGTTCGCCGGCACCGCCGATTCGAACGCCCGCCCCGAAGTGGCCCCGAAGCTCGCCGCGCTGAGGGGGACGGCACGGGCCCGACTCACCGCGATGGACGGCGCCGGGCAGGACGAGCTCTTCGCGGGCCTCCCCCTCGGCACCAGCGACCCCAACCTGAGCACCACCTACCAGTACCTCTACGAGATAGCCCTCGCCGACCGCCTCCCCGGCGCGCCCGGCGCCGTGGAGGTCCGGCGCCGGGTCCTCGACGCCCTGGCCCGGCTCCACGACGGCTGGTTCGGCGACCAGTCGAAGGGCTACTACGGCAACTGGTTCCACTGGGAGATCGGGATCCCGGCCCACGTGACCAAGACCCTCGTCCTCCTGAGGGACGAGGCCGCGGCGTACCGTCCGGACCTCACCGCGGCCTACATCGCCTCCATGGACGCGTATCTCCGCAACGGCAAGGACGGCGACGTCGATCTCGACTCACGCTTCCACACCGGGGCCAACCTCGCCGACATCACGACCAACCGGATGCTCCAGGGCGCCCTGCTGGGCGATGACACCCGCATCACCAAGGCCCTGGCCGACCAGCTGACCGTCTACGCGACGGTCGACCCCTACCGGCCGCGTCACGGGGTGACCGACGGCTTCTACGCCGACGGTTCCTTCGTCCAGCACGGCTCCGTCGCGTACACGGGTTCGTACGGCAAGGGCCTGCTCACCCGCGTCGTCCAGACCATCAAGATCCTCGACGGCACCGGCTACGTGCCCGACGACAGCCTGGTCGGCGTCGTACGGGGCTGGGTCGTCGACGGCTTCGCCCCGCTGGTCTTCGAGGGCTGGATGATGGAGGCGGTCAAGGGCCGCGCCGTCTCACGGACGGGCACGGGGTACGCCGACGCCGCCGCCGTCGTGGAGGCCGTCGTCGACCTCTCCGCGCACACGGACGCCGCGGGCACCGAGGCCCTGGAGAGCTACGTCAGATACGTCCGGCGGACCTCGGGAGCGGCCATCGACCCGACGTCCTTCGTCTCCCCCGTGAGCATCGCCCGCCACGCCGACATCCTGAACTCCCCCGGGGCCGCCGAGGATCTCGTCAGCGCCGCCTCCCACACCGCGTACAACGCGATGGACCGGACCGTCCACCGCCGGCCCGGTTACGCCTTCGCCCTCGCCCGGAGTTCCTCGCGCGTCAGCATGTACGAGTACATGAGCGGCGAGAACCTGATGCCGTGGTTCCAGGGCACGGGCGCCCACTACCTGTACCTCTCCGGTGAGGACCAGCGGCAGGCGTTCGGCATCGACTACTTCACCGTTGTCGAGCCCCACCGCCTCGCGGGCGTCACCGCTCCCGTGGAGGCACGCCGCTCCGTCCCCGAGCTCTACGGCACCGCCTGGTACGACAATCCTGAGCGTGGCTTCACCTCGTCCTCCGAGTCGCAGAACGCCTACGTCTACTTCCCGCGCGCCACCCACCCGTTCTCCGGAGGCGTGAGCCTGGGCGCCTACGGGACGGCCGGTCTCGTCCAGTCCGACGACGCCGCGTACGCCGCCCAGCAGGAGGGCGCGCTGCCCGACGACTTCGTCGCCTACCGGGCCGCGGGCGCCACCAGGTCGTGGTTCATGTTCGACGACGAGATCCTGGTGCTCTCCGCGGGCGTGACCGGGCTCGCGGGCCGCGCGGTGACCACGACGGTCGACAGCCGCATCGCGGACCCCGCCGCACCCGTGGAACTCACCGGCGGGCTCCGCGACGGATCGCCCTGGCAGAGGTCCGGGACCGCCTCCCCGGCCTGGCTCCGGTACGCCGACGACAGCCGGAGGACCGCGGTCGGGTACGTCTTCCTGTCCGGCCCGCCACCGGTCGTCGCCCTCGGCACGGTCACCCGCAGCCGGCGCCTCGTGCGCCTCGCCAACGCGGACACCGCAGTGACCAAGCAGGTCTTCACGCTCTCCTACGAGCAGGCGGCCGGAGAGCGGCCCGCCGCCATGGCACACGCCCTCGTCCCCGGCGCCTCGGCGGAACAGCTGGGGTCCTACGCCCACGGACCGCTCTCCGTGCTGTCCAACACCGTCCGCCTGCAGGCAGCGGCCCACACGCGCCTGGGCATCACCGCCGCGAACGCCTTCACCCCGGGTACCCACCGGGTGGGACGGCTCTCGGTCGACGGCCCGGCCTCGGTCATGCTGAGCCGGAGCGAGGGCGGCACCTACCGCCTCGCGGTGTCCGACCCGACGACGGCACGGCGAACCGTCCAGGTCACCCTCCACGGGCGGCCCCTGCGGCAGGTCTCCGCCGATTCCGGGGTCCGCGTCCGCCACATCCCCGGTGGCACGCGGATCGACGTCCCGACCCACCAGGCCTACGGCCGGAGCTTCACGGCGACTCTGGCCGAGGGGGCCTGAGAGGCCGCGCCGGTCCTGGACGATCACCGTCCTGAGAGGCCGCGCCGGTCCTGGACGGTCACCGCCGGGCCGAAATCACCAACTGTCGCTGGTAATAGAATCGCTCCATGAGCAGCAGCGATGACTCCGCCCTCGACGCGCTGGGCGTGCTGGGTGATCCGGTGCGGCGGGGTCTGTACCGGCACGTCAGCGGGACACCGGGTGAGGTGGGGCGGGACGCGGCGGCCGAGGCGGCCGGGATCTCCCGTTCACTGGCCGCGTTCCACCTGGACAAACTGGTCGACGCCGGGCTGCTGGAGGTGTCCTTCCGGCGGCTGTCGGGGCGCAGCGGGCCGGGGGCGGGGCGCCCCTCGAAGATGTACCGGCGGGCCGAGGGGGAGCACTCGGTCTCCATGCCGCCCCGCTCCTACGACTCGGTGAGCCGGCTCCTCGCGGGGGTGGTGGAGCAGGCCGGGCTCGACGGAGCCCTCCAGACGGCGGCACGCGCGGACGGGGAGTCCGAGGGCGCCGCCCCGGACGGCGGGACCGACCCGGTCGAGGCGCTGCGGGCGCGCGGCTACGAACCGTTCCGCGACGACGGGAAACTGCGGCTGAACAACTGCCCGTTCCACGCGCTGGCCGACCAGTTCCCGGCCCTGGTCTGCGGGATGAACCTGGCCAGGATCCAGGGCCTGCTCGCCGGACTGCCGGATGCCCAGGGGTGGAGCGCGGCGATGGACCCGCTCCCGCAGGGCTGCTGCGTCGCCTTGGAGGCTCCCGGAGAACTGTAAAAATAAATCCCGTTGACTTTAGAGAGTTCACCCGGGCATGCTTGCCCTCGTGAACGACTATCACCTCGCCCAGGTCAACGTCGGGCGCATCCTCGCCCCGCTCGACAGTCCCCAGCTGGCCGACTTCGTCGCCCAGCTCCCGGAGATCAACGCCCTCGCCGATCAGGCACCCGGCTTCGTCTGGCGCATGGTCGACGCAGGCGGAGCCGACTCGACGGACCTCCGCCCCGAGGACGAGGACGACATGCTGCTGATCAACTGCTCGGTGTGGCAGTCGGTCGAGGCCCTGCAGGACTACACGTACCGCAGCGCCCACCTCAAGGTGCTGGCACGCCGGCGGGAATGGTTCGAACGCCTCGCCGAGTTTCATCACGCCATGTGGTGGGTCCCCGCGGGGCACCGCCCGAGCATGGCCGAGGCGATGGACCGCATCGCCCTGATCCGCGCGAACGGCGAAACCCCCGCAGCCTTCACCTTCCGGGCACCGCACCCCCCGCCGCCCGCCCGACCCGGAGCGCCGTCGCCTGAGCTCTCCGCGGGAACGGACCTCCCACACCAGGAGCACGGCCCTTCCGGCGAACCGAGGAACCTGGGCCATGAGACGCCGGCACCCTGACAGCCCCAGCGCGTGGCGTCGCGCTTCCTGACGTCACGCGGGTGAGTATGTGCGGACCCAGCCCTCTTCCCGCACCGAGGCGATGCGATGCCCGACCGCGCCGACCATGTCCGCCGAAGGGGCGCCGCGCCGGGGCCGGCCTCGCGGTACCGGCCTCCCGAACAGTCACTGTTCAGCGTCGTCTACGGCCTGGTGCTGGCCAGCGCCCTGGTGGCCGCGCTGGACCCGGCGGGCGAGGAAGCCGATCCCGGCCCGGACGCACTGTGGGTCCTGCTCACCGCACTGGCGGCGGGCGCCGCCCACGGGTACGCCCACGTCATCGCACAGCGTGCGTCCACCGACGGGTCGGCCACCGCGAGCAGGCTGCGGCTGGTGCTCGCCGAGTGGCCCCTGATCGTCGCCGTGCTGCCCACCGTGGGGATACTGCTCGCCGCGGCAGCCGGGTGGTGGGCAGAGGGCACGGCCGCGGACACAGCCCTGCTGCTCAACACCGTCGCCCTGTTCGGCTGCGGCACCTGGGCCGCCCGCACAGCCGGACACAGCTGGCCGTCCTCGTGCCGGGCAGGGGGCATGGACATGCTGATCGGCCTGGTCATCGTCGCCGCGGACGCCCTGATCAAGTAGCCGCCACCTCCGGGCGGGACACCGTCGGACACCCGGCGGATACGAGCCCAGGTTTTCCGCCGGTGGGACAATCCGACGATGCCCTCATCATCGGAAACGATCAACGCATCAGCTGCCGGCACGTGGAAACTCGGGGATCTGACGATCAACCGGGTCGGCTTCGGCGCGATGCGCCTGACCCAGGACGGCGCGGCGTTCAGGAAGGGCGACTCCGGCGACCGCAACCGGGCCCTGGGTGTCCTGCGCCGCGCCCTCGAACTCGGGGTGAACCACATCGACACCGCCGCCTTCTACTTCTCGCCGCTCCGGTCCGCCAATGAGCTCATCAACAGCGCGCTGGCCCCGTACGCCGACCACCTGGCCATCACCACGAAGGTGGGGCCCGGCCGCGACCCCTCCGGCGCGTGGACATGGGCCACTCCGGAGCAGCTGCGCGGGCAGGTCGAGGAGAACCTTCGCCAGCTCGGCCGCGACCACCTGGACGTGGTTAACCTGCGCATCGCGAGCAGCCATGGATCCAAGCCGGTCGCCGAACACTTCGGCGCCCTGGCCGACCTGCGCGAGGCGGGCCTGATCCGCCACCTGGGCATCTCCAACACCTCGCCGGAACAGCTCGCCGAGGCGCAGGGCATCGCACCCGTGGTCTGCGTGCAGAACATGTACGGCATCGGCTCCCCTGCCGAACACCACGCCCTGCTGCGTTCCTGCGGTGATCAGGGCATCGCCTTCGTCCCCTTCTTCGCCATCGCGGGCGCCGGGCGCGAAGGCGGCGCGAGCAGCGCCGAGAGCGAGGAGGTGCTCACCGTCGCGCGCGCACACGGCGTGACACCGGCTCAGGTGCGCCTGGCCTGGACCCTCCACCAGGGACCGCACGTCCTGGCCATCCCCGGCACCGGCAACCCCGACCACCTCGTCGACAACGTGGCCGCCGGCGCACTGCGGCTCAGCGATCAGGACCTGACCCTCCTCGCGTCATGACCGGGCAGATCCTGCGGTGGAACCTCTTCATCGGCGGTCACCTGAGCTCGTCCGTACCCGTACGCCTGGTCGAACGCACGGACGAGTACCAGGTGGTGTGGCTGGAGACCGGCACCCCGATGTGGCGTACGGACCTGCCCCGGGGGGCCCACCTCCGGGACATCGCGCCCGAGCACCGGCCGGCCCAGGGCTACCCGGCGAGGGCCGGCCGGTGGCCCATGGGCAGCGCACTCATCCACCAGCCGGCCGGGGCCGGCCACGCGGTGTTCTGGTTCTTCGGACGGAGGCGGAAGTTCGCCGGCTGGTACGTGAATCTGGAGCACCGGACCCATCACGGCGAGGACATCGACGTGGCCGACCACGAGCTGGACATCACCGTGGCGACGGACCGGAGCTGGCGATGGAAGGACGAGCGGTCGTTCGCCGACAAGACCGGACACCCCGCGTACTGGTCGGCGCAGAAGGCGGCGGAGATCCGCGCCGAGGGGGAACACGTGACCCGCCTCGTCGAGTCGGGGGCGTTCCCGTTCGACGGTTCCTGGTGCGACTTCAAGCCACCGTCCCACTGGAGGACCCCGGCCCGGGGCCCGAGGCCTCTGCGCACCGTGCTCTGAGAAGCGAGCCCGCGCGCCTTCCCCGTACGGCACCTGATGAAGCATCGGCCGGAAGCCACCGGCGCACACACGGCTCTCGAACAGCGCGTACGAATGCCCAGCGACCCGTGAACGCACCGGCCGCATCCGGAACCATGGCCACCGTCGTTGCTAGCCGTCACATCGCGTGATACACAGAGTAACCATGCATATGCGGGCAGATCCCTACGCGAGCCGCAGGTCAGGGCGGCTCCTCCGGTCAAACGTGCGAGATCCGGGTAAAGAGACCCGGGAAGGCGTCGTGCGATGCCGGTTTCATCAGCGAAGATAGAGACCGACCCGTGTCGCACGGCACGGGCTGCGAACTACCCAACAGGGGCGGTGACTTACATGATCCTGGCAGCTGAGAAGGGCGACATCACCACCATCATCGGCGGAATCGCCCCGAACTGGGGGCCGTTCGGGACCTTGGGCAACGAGGCGCGCATCATGATCGAAGTGGTGATGGCGGTCGCCATCCTGCTCTGCCTCGGTATCGCGATCTGGGGTGCGGCGAAACAGCGCATCGGCGCCACGGCGCTGCGCGACACCTTCAGCGCGGAACAGGGCAAGGGCCTCATCGTGGCAGGGCTGACCGGCGTCTTCATCATCGGATCGCTGGGCACGCTGTTCACCATCGTGTACGGGATGGCCGTCTGACCTGCCGTCAGCCCAAGCGCCTGCCCGCGGGCCTGCACCCGTCCACCCACACCATCCGTCCGTCGTGCCCACCGGCAGAGGTTGCGTCCCCTGATGTCCAGTCACCACACCGCGCCCACGCGGCACCCGGCACCGCTACCGTCGAACCACGCGGAACTGCAGACGGCTGAGGGGGCGTGCGCGGGATGAGTCAGGGCGACGAGCGCGGATACGGCGGCAATGAGCCGGCAGGGCACACGGACGACCCGTACAGCACCCTCGGCGGGACGCGCCAGACACGCACGCGCATGCACCGGAGCGGCGACGAAGACGGCTACGGACGCCGCCCCGCCCGGAACTCCCGCTCGCTGATCATGGTGGTGGGCGTCGTGGTGCTCCTGATCGCGGCGATCGCGTTCGCGAACCAGGGCGGAGGCGACTCCTCGAGCGGCGGCGGTGAGCCCAAGTCGGACGCGGCGGGGGCAGGCCCCACGGCGGCCACCGGCACGAAGCCGGTCCAGGGCAAGAACGGGACGATCGCGTCGGGCTTCGCGCACGACGAGCAGGGGGCGCAGAGCGCGGCGGCGAATTACGCGGTAGCGCTGGGGTCCGTGGACATGTTCAACAAAGACAGTCGTCACGACATCGTGAACACGATCTACACGTCCAAGGCCGCAGCTGAACTCACAGCTCCCCAGGACTCGGCGTACTCCGCCGACTTCCTCAGCAACATGGGACTGGACGCCAGCGGCAGGGCTCCGCAAGGCAGCACGTTCGTCTCCAGAACGATCCCGGTAGGCACCAAGACAGTTGCCTACAGCACTACCACTGCCACGGTGGATGTTTGGTATACGGGACTGATCGGCATGTCCGGGCCAGGGTCAACGGACCCTGTAAGCACCTCCTGGAAGACCTGGACTGCTGAGCTCGCGTGGGTCGATGGGGACTGGAAGATCACGAGCGACAAGCAGAAGGACGGCCCAGCTCCGGTGCCTGGTGATGTCGCTGCTTCCACTTCGGACGAGATCAGCAAGGCTGTCGAGGAGTACGGAGGCTTCACTTATGCCAGGTAGTCATCGGCTTGGTTTCCGCTCGCTCCTCGCTGTAGTAGCTGCCGTGCAAACAGCTGTGGTCCTCACTGCAACACGGGCCGTTGCTGCACCCTCTCCGACCCCCACGCCCAGCGGAAGCAACAGTCCCTGCGACCTGCTCATTGGCCCTGCAAAGGAATATTGCGTCGACGGTGACTCCGCCAGAGCCGACCGCTCCACACCCCCCACCACCGACGACGCCCTGGACCCCCTCTCCTCCCTGGCCCGCGGTTGCGCCGACGCCGCCTCGTACCTCGTGCGCGAGCTCAGCAAGGCCGTCGACAGCACCGCGACGGTCGACTTCACCAACTCGACCTTCCGCCTGCAGTACGGCGTGGTCTTCGCCGCCTCCACCATCCTCACCCTGGTCCTGTGGCTCTTCGCCGTGGCCAAGCGCGCCATCAGGGGCGTGCCGTTCACGACCGCGATCTCCGAGGCCGTCGGCTTCCTCTGGCTCACGGTGCTGGCGTCCGCCTTCACCCCGCTGATCCTGTACGTGGTGGTCTCGGCCACCGACGGTGTCACCGAGGTCATCTCAGCCGCCACGGGCGGACAGAACGACGTCTTCTTCGGGTCCTTCGCCGAGGCGCTCAAGAAGGGCGACGACATCGGCGGCGGCCCGGTCATGCTGATCGTCGTCTCCCTCGTGTCGATCCTCGCCGCCGGGATCCTGTGGCTGGAGCTCGTGATCAGGGCCGCTCTGCTCTACGTGGGCGCCCTGCTCGGTGTCGTCGTGTACGCCGGGCTCGTCGACAAGAACATGTGGGGCCACGTCCGCCGCTGGGCGGGCATCATGATCGCCGTGATCATGGTGAAGCCGGTCATCGTCATCGTGCTCGGGCTCGCCGGGGCACTCTCCGCGGACGACGGGCCCAACGCGTTCTCCGCGGTCGTCTCCGGGCTCTCCATCATCCTGCTGGCCATCTTCGCCTCGGCCATGATCTACCGCTTCGTCCCCGGCTTCGGCGACGAGATCCAGGGCGCCCGCACCAACCGCAAGCAGGCCACCGACGGCTCCCAGGCCGCCGCGATGATCAGCTCGCCGGCCGCACTCGTCTCCCAGGGCATCAAGACGCACAGCGGCCGCGGAGGCGGCGGTGAAGGCGGGGGCGGCGGTGCCCGGCCCGCCAACCCGGTCAGCGGCGGTGTCGCCGCACACAGCTCCCGCAACCCGGGCGGCGGTGGCGGCTCCGCCGCGCCCTCGCCCCGCAGCGGGTCCGGACCCACCTCCGGCACCCCCCACGGCAGCCGCTCCCCGCGCGGAGGCGGTTCAGGCAGCACAGGCAGCACGAGCACAGGAGGTGGAGGGCGTTGACGATCCAGTCCCACACGATCGCGCCCCGCCGTACGTATCTCATCGGCCGGGCCCGGCCGAACGCGATCGTCGGCAAGAACCGCGAGACGGGCGAGATCGCGCTGATCATCGCCGGGGCGTTCCTCGGCATGATGAGCGGCCTCCTCGTCCCGGCCCTCACCCTGCGGATCGTGTCCCTCGTGGGCTTCCCCATGCTCGCCCTGGCCGTCGTGTACGTCCCCTACAAGGGCCGCACGTTCTACAAGTGGTTCGAGATCAACCGGAGCTTCAAGCGGACCCTGCGCCGCGGCACCGCCTACCGCTCCGCCGCCATGGAGGCCGGAGTCAGCGCCGACGGGCGGGAGGTGGAGATCGGGCCACCGCCCGGTATCGGCCGGATCAGCTGGCTCGCAGCGCCGTTCGGCCCCGACGAGATCGCCGTGCTGCTGCACGCGGACCGGCGTACGGTCACCGCAGCCATCGAGATCGAGGGCCCCGGCGTCGGCCTGCGCGACAGCGAGGACCAGGAGGCCCTGGTCGACCGCTTCGGCACCCTCCTCAAGCACGTGGCCAACGGCGACGGCTTCGTGACGCGCCTCCAGATGCTCGCCCGCACCCTCCCCGCCGACCCCGACGCGCACGCCAAGGACGTCGCCCAGCGCGGTGACAGGTCCGCGCCCGGCTGGCTCCAGGATTCCTACGACCAGCTCCAGTCGATGGTCTCCACCTCCAGCGAGCAGCACCGTGCCTACCTCGTGGCGTGCATGCACTACAGCCGCGACCTGGCCGCCGAGGCCAACGCCATGGCCCGTGCCGTCCGCCCCCACGGCGGCCGCAAGATCGACCGCGACTCGGGGCTCGCGGTCGTCATGGCCCGCGAGCTGACGGACATCTGCGCCCGCCTCGCCGAGGCCGACATCCGGGTCCGCCAGCCGCTCGGCCAGAGCCGGCTGGCCTCGCTCGTGCACTCGATGTACGACCCCGACCACCCCATCGACCACATCCAGGCGATGACGAAGCGCAACGCCTGGCCGGCCGAGCTGGACGCGGTCGAGCCGACGTTCCTGCAGGCCAAGACCCGCGAGTCGACGACGCGCGCCCCCTGGTGCCACTCCACGGCCTGGGTGAAGGAATGGCCGATGACCCCGGTCGGCGTCAACTTCCTGGCCCCTCTCCTCGTCCACACGCCGGACGTGATCCGCACGGTCGCGGTCTGCATGGACCTCGAACCCACCGAGATCGCCATCGAGCGGATGCTGACGGAGAAGACCAACGACGACGCCGAGGCCAGCCGCCAGGCCAAGATGAACCGCACGGTCGACCCGCGCGACATCGCCGCCCACGGCCGGCTCGACCAGCGGGGTGAAGATCTCGCGAGCGGCGCGGCGGGGGTGAATCTGGTGGGGTACATCACCGTGTCGTCCCGGTCCCCGGAGGCCCTCGCCCGCGACAAGCGGACGATCCGCGCCTCGGCCGGCAAGTCCTATCTGAAGCTGGAGTGGTGCGACCGTGAGCACCACCGCGCCTTCGTGAACACCCTGCCGTTCGCCACCGGCATCCGACGCTAACGAAAGGGCAGTCACGCCATGCGAGATCCGCTGTCCGCGTTGTCGGATGCCTTCACCGCCTTCCTCTTCGGGAAGGTGGAGACGACCCGGCTGCCGGTGCGTACGTCGACGGGCCAGGCCCAGGCCGTCTACCTCCCCACCGCCGCGCCCGGCCTCGGCGACTCCGGCGTGATCATCGGGCGTGAGGTGTATTCGGGCAAGGGCTACATCTACGACCCGTTCCAGCTGTACGGGCAGCAGCTCCCCGCCCCGCACTGGCTGGTGCTCGGCGAGTCCGGCAACGGGAAGTCGGCGCTGGAGAAGACGTACGTGCTGCGCCAGCTCCGCTTCCGTGACCGTCAGGTCGTCGTCCTGGACGCCCAGGGCGAGGACGGCGTGGGCGAGTGGAACCTCATCGCCGAGGAACTGGGGATCACCCCCATCCGGCTGGACCCGACGGCCGCGCTGAACGACGGGATCCGGCTCAACCCGCTCGACCCGTCGATCACCACGACGGGGCAGCTCGCGCTGCTCCGCACGATCATCGAGGTCGCCATGGGCCATGGCCTCGACGAGCGGTCCGGCTTCGCCCTCAAGGTCGCGCACGCCTACGTGAACAACACCCTCGCCGACCGGCAGCCGGTCCTGATGGACATCGTCGAGCAACTGCGCCACCCGAAGCCCGAGTCCGCCGAAGCGATGAACGTGGACATAGACGACGTCCGCGCCTGGGGCCTGGACGTCGCCCTCGTCCTGGACCGGCTCGTCGACGGTGACCTGCGCGGCATGTTCGACGGCCCGACCACGATCGGCATCGACCTCGACGCGCCGCTGATCGTCTTCGACCTCTCCCACATCGACCGCAACTCCATCGCCATGCCGATCCTCATGGCGATCGTCGGCGTGTGGCTGGAACACACCTGGATCAGGCCCGACCGGAAGAAGCGCATCTTCCTCGTCGAGGAGGCCTGGCACATCATCAACTCGCCCTTCGTCGCCCAGCTCTTCCAGCGCCTGCTGAAGTTCGGCCGGCGTCTCGGGCTGTCCTTCGTGGCGGTGGTCCACCACCTCAGCGACGTCGTCGACGGGGCCGCCGCGAAGGAAGCGGCGGCCATCCTGAAGATGGCCTCCACCCGCACGATCTACGCCCAGAAGGCGGACGAGGCCAGAGCGACGGGCAAGGTCATCGGCCTGCCCAGGTGGGCGGTCGAGATCATCCCGACGCTGACCCCCGGCATCGCCGTCTGGGACGTCAACGGCAATGTGCAGGTCGTCAAACACCTGATCACCGAGGCGGAACGACCCCTGGTCTTCACCGACCGGGCGATGACCGAGGGCTCCGCCGTCGATCTGCTCCCCGAGGACGTGCGCGCCGCGGAGCTGGAGGCGGAGCAGCGAGCGGCACGGATCGAGCACCAGCAGCGGCTGAACGAGTCGTCCGAGTCAACGGTGGCATGACATGGCACGCCAGGCACCAACCGGTACGGGGCGCGGCGGCGAAGGACAGGGCGGCATCCCTGACGGCCTGTTGGTCGGTCTCCTGGCCCTCCTCTTCGCGCTGATGGTCCTGGCCTGGACGGCCACCGGCCTGGCGGGGCTGTTCGCCCACGGGGGCTGGCCCGACGGCGTCACGTTCATGCGGACGCCGCTGGCCCTGCGCGCCCTGGTGGCCGACCCGACGGACCTGGCGGGCGCGTGGCCCGACACCCCGCCCGGCGCGCTCTCCGGGTACGGGCTGTTCTGGGGCCTGCTCATCGGCGAGGTGATGGTGCTGCTGGTCCTGTCGGTGTTCGTGCTGGGTGTGGTGACGCGCCGGCGCCTCATGCGGCAGCAGCGGAAGGCGGCCCCGGCACCGTACTGGACCGGACCGGACCCCGTGCGCACCCGGCCGCGTATCCAGGAGCCCGGGCCCGTCGAGGCGGCCCCTGCTCCCGCCACGACAGCCTTCGAGGCCGCCCCGCCGACCAACCCCGCCGCCTACGCCCCGCCGACCACCCCCGCTCCGTACGCCCCGGAGCCCGCCCCCGCAGGTCCGCCCGCCGCGTACGCGCCGCCCGAGCCGTTCCCGCTGGTGCCCACGCCCCGCGCGCCGCACGTCCTCTACGGTGCCTCCGCCGAGCGACGCCCCACCGTCGTCCAGGCCATCCGGGACGCCGACGGCCCCGCCCTCGTCGTGACGTCGGACCCCACCGTCTGGGCCGAGACGAAGGACGCCCGCAGCAAACTCGGCCCCGTCCCCGTCTACGACCCTGGCCACCTCTGCGACACGCCGGCCCGTCTCCACTGGTCACCCACCACCGGCTGCGAGGACCCCGCCACCGCGGCCTCCCGGGCCGCCGCGCTCCTCACCCCGGTCCGCCCCCTGGCCAGGATCGACGCGGCCGTCGCCGACACAGCGCAGACCCTCCTCCAGTGCTGGCTGCACGCCGCCGCCGTGGACGGGCGCCCCTTCAGGCAGGTCCACCGCTGGGCCTCCGGGGCCGGCGGCCACGAACCGGTGCGCCTGCTCCGCACACACCCCAAGGCGGCCTCCGGGATCGCCGGCCTCCTGGAGTCCGCGCTCACCGCCTACCCCGAACGCCGGGAGATGGCGCAGGAACTGACCGTGCGGGCCTTCGCGGCCCTCTCCTCGGTCCACATCCGAGAAGCGTGCACACCCAACCGAGCCGATGCGCTCGTACTGGATTCTTTTGCACGCGAAGGGGGAACGCTATATCTGGTCGGTGAACCCATCGAGGATCCCCGCCACCACCCCGGTGCGATGCCCCTGCTCACCGCACTCGCCTCGCACGTGGTCGAGCACGGCCGCCGCATGGCCGCACGGTCAACCGACGGTCGGCTCGACCCACCAATGACGCTCGTCCTCGACGACGTCGCCGCCGTGGCTCCGCTTCCCCAGCTCCCGGAGCTGCTGTCGACCGGCCAGGACCAGGGGATGCCCGCCCTGGTCCTGCTCCGCTCCGAGGAACAGGCCCGCGCCCGCTGGCGTGAGCCCCTGCCCGCACCGGGGCGGCGCTGACCGTCCGCCCAACCCCCCGGCGCTCAGCGACGGATCTCGAACTCCAGCTCCTGAGCCGTCGGATCGCCCTGCATGGGAAGCGTCCCGCCGGTCGGGGCGAAGCCCATCCGACGGTAGGCTTTCGCGGCACGGGTGTTGGCCTCGTGGACGTAGAGCCGCACCCGCACCAGCGGCGGGCCCGCCAACGACCATGACCAGTCGATCGCCTCGCGGAACAGCGCGTCCACCACGCCCCGCCCCCGGTGCCCAGGCCGTACGAACACTCCCACCAGATGCGCCTGATCAACCTCGGCCGCCTCTCCGAAGCCTGGCTCGGACGCCGGCCGCTCCACGAGCACGGACACCGTCCCCGCCCACTGTCCGTCGCTCGCCTCGGCGATGAACTGACGGACATGCTCCCCCGAGGCGGCGCCCGCCGTCCGCTCCCGCCAGAACACGTCCGGCCTGACCCTCGCGTCCTCGTACGACTCCAGAAACGCGATCGGGGCCGCCGGGTCCCGCAGCGCGGCCAACCGGATCTCCCGGGCACGCTCCCACTCGCCGGCCCGCACCGCACGCACCACATAGTCCATCCGCCGATCGTGCCCTGTCGCCCCTGCCCCGGCAAACGACACACACCCGGCCGTCAGCCGTCCAGCGACAGGGCGTTCTTGGCATGCTCCACCGAGGCCTCCGCAGCGGGCCCGCCAGGGTTCTCGGTGACCAGCGACTGGTTCAGAGCGACGAAGGGACGCATCCGCTCCTCGTAGCGAGCGTAGGCGGCCATGTGGTCGCCGGGGGCCTGGGCCAGGCAGCCGGCAAGGACATGGGCGCCCACGAGCGCAAGGCTGGTGCCCTGACCCGAGAGCGGCGAAGGACAGTATCCGGCGTCGCCGAGCAGGGCCACGCGACCCTGGGAACAGCGGTCCATCCGGATCTGCGCCATGGCGTCGCAGTAGAAGTCAGAGGCGTTGCGAGCGGCCTCGGCCAGTCGCGGTCCCTCCCACCGCAGCGCCGCGAGCCGCTCCGTGATGGTGAGGCGGAGGGAGTCGGCGTCCCGGGGAAGCAGACCGGACACGAACCCGAACGCCACCCTGAGTTCCGTGTTGTCGCGGACGGACATGATGCCGAAGCCGACGTCACCGTCGCGCAGCCACACCTGCCAGTCCTCCAGGGCGAGGAAGTTGTCCGCGCTGAACACCGACAGGTAGCTGCCGAGATGGTGCGCATGGCGTTCCTCGGGCCCGAACACCAGGCGCCGTACCGTCGAGTGCAGACCGTCCGCCCCTATGACGAGGTCGAAGGTGCGGGACGGTGCACGGGCGAAGTCCACCCGTACACCGGCGGCGTCCTCGTCGAGTGCGGTGATCGTGTCCCCGAAGAGGTACTCCACGTCTCCCCGCGTGCACTCGAAGACCATCCGCACCAGATCCTCGCGCAGCAGCTCGATGTCGTCGCTGTCCAGTCGGCCGCTGCTGAGGGCCGTCTCCGTGGAGCGCTCGATCTCCTTCCCCTCGGGATCCAGGACCGACATCCCGCGCATGCGGGTACGCACCCGCCGCGCCTCGTCGAGCAGCCCCATCCGCTCGATCACGTCGAGCGCGACACCCCGGACGTCCACGGCCTGCCCGCCGGGCCGCACCCCCGGCCCCCGTTCGACGACCGTGACCGCGAAGCCGTGGCGGTGCAGCCAGTAGGCCAGGGCGGGTCCGGCGATACCGCCACCGGAGATGAGAACAGTGCGCATCAGAAGCTCCTCTCATACGATGTACTCAACTGAACGTACGGCGTACGCGCCTCGACCGCCATCAGGCTGTTTCCATCTCTGTACTAGGGCAGTTCACGCGCGGACAACGACCTTGCCGGTACCGGCTGCTCTAGTACAGAAGAAGAAGGGCAAGTGCTGTGACGAACACCACAGGCGGCACGGACAGGCCGCCGTACCTCCGCATCGCGGCCGAGATCCGCCGACGCGTCGAGCAGGGCGAACTGGCCCCGGGAGAACGCGTCCCCTCAACCCGCCACATCGCCAGGGAATGGGGCGTCGCACTCGCCACCGCCACGAAGGCCCTGACGCATCTCCGGCTGGAAGGGATCGTCGAGACGAAGCCGCGCGCGGGGACCGTCGTCGCCACGCCCACCGTCCCGGCCCGCGGACGGCGGTCCGTCACGCCCGTCACCACGCCCACCGAGCCCGACCTGTCACTGGAACGGATCGTGCGCGCCGCAGTCGACATCGCCGACGCCGAAGGGCTCGCCGCCCTCTCGATGCGCGGGATCGCCGCCCGGCTCGGCGTGGCCGCCATGTCGCCGTACCGGTACGTGACCGGCAAGGACGATCTCATCCTGCTCATGGCGGACAGCGCGTTCGGCGAACAGTTCTACCCCGCGACGGCTCCGGACGGCTGGCGCGCCCGCCTGGAGCTCGGTGCGCGCACACTGTGGACCCTGCACAGGCGGCACCCCTGGCTCGCCCAGCTCTCCTCGCTCACCCGCCCCCTGCTCCTCCCCAACCTGATGGTCCACGGCGAATGGTCGCTCAGCGCCCTCGACGGCCACGGCCTCGACACCACCACGCTGTTCGACATCCATGTGCTGCTCTACAGCCACGTACAGGGGCTGGCCGTCCACCTGGAACGGGAGGCACACGCCGCGGCGACCACCGGCCAGGACGAGGACCAGTGGATGGACAGCCGCGGCGACGCCCTCAAGGGCCTGGTCGACTCCGGCCGCTTCCCGACCTTCGCTAAAGTGGTCTCCTCCTTCGGCGACGGCTACGACCTCCGCCTCGACACCCTCTTCGAGCTCGGCCTCAAAGCCCTCCTCGACGGCTTGGCCCCCGTCATCGAGGGCAGGCCGCCCACGTAACCCGAGCGCTTCGCGTCGTACCCCGGTACTACGACGGGCCTCACGTCGGAGCCCGCGGTCGGACGACCGCCACGCGCCCGCTCCGTAGCGTCGACAGCATGATCAGGGCATACGAACTCACCAAGCGCTACGGGGACTCCACCGTCGTCCACGGCCTCGACTTCACCGTCCGGCCGGGCACCGTCACCGGGTTCCTCGGCCCGAACGGCGCGGGCAAGTCGACCACCATGCGCATGCTGCTCGGCCTGGACGCCCCCAGCAGCGGCCGGTCCACCATCGGCGGCCGCGACTACACCGCCCATCCCGCACCGCTCACCGAGGTCGGGGCCCTCCTGGAAGCCCGCTCCGTCCATCCGGGGCGCACCGCCTTCAACCACCTCATGGCGCTCGCCCACACGCACGGCATCCCCCGCAGCCGCGTCGAACACGTCCTGGACCTGGCCGGCCTCACCGGAGCCGCCCACAAGCGGATCAAGGGCTTCTCGCTCGGCATGGGGCAGCGGCTCGGCATCGCCGCCGCGCTCCTCGGCGACCCGGCGGCCCTCGTCCTGGACGAACCGGTCAACGGGCTGGACCCCGAGGGCGTCCTCTGGATCCGCAACCTCCTCACCTCCCTCGCGGCGGAGGGCCGGACCGTCCTCGTCTCCTCCCACCTCATGAGCGAGATGGCGCTCACCGCCGACCGCCTCGTCATCATCGGACGCGGCACACTCCTCGCCGACACCACCGTCACCGAACTGACCCGTGCCGCCGGCGGCGCGTCGGTCAAGGTCGTCACCCCGCAGGCGGAGACCCTGCGCACCCTGCTCACCGGCCCCGGTGTGCGGATCACCACCGGCGCCACCGGTGAACTGACCGTCCACGGCACCGACGCCGCCCACATCGGCCGCACCGCGGCCGCCCACGCCGTCCCGCTCCACGAACTCACCCCGCAGGCCGTCTCCCTGGAGCAGGCGTTCATGGACCTCACCCAGGAATCCGTCGAGTACCGGACCACCACACACCTGACCGGAGCCCACGCATGACCACCGCCACCGCCCCCTCTCCGTACCGCGTCACACCCCGTCGCGTCCTGCGCTCCGAGTGGCACAAGCTCTGGTCCCTGCGCTCCACCTGGATCACGCTCCTGTCGGCGTCGGCCGTCGTCCTCGGCGTGGGCCTCCTCATGGGCGCCACCTACACGTCGGACGGCGGCGACTCCGACGTCGACACCGTCGTCCTCGTCCTCTACGGCACCCTGATCGGCCAGTTGTGCGTCACCGTCCTCGGCATCCTCGTCACCGCCGGCGAGTACTCCACCGGGATGATCCGCGCCTCACTCACCGTCGTACCCCGCCGGCTTCCCGTCCTGTGGGCCAAGGCGGCCGTGTTCGCCGTCGTGGCCTTCGCCTGGATGCTCGCCACCGCGCTGATCACCTTCCTGGCCGCCCAGCTGCTCCTGCGGGACACCGACCAGGCCGCCGGACTCACCGACCACGGCGTCCTCGGGGCGATCACGGGCAACGCGGCAGGCATCACCCTGCTCAGCCTCATCGCCCTCGGCCTCGGCGCCGCCCTCCGCTCCGTGCCCGGCAGCATCGGGGCGTACATCGGCTGCGTCCTGATTCTCCCCGAGGTGCTCGGCATGCTTCCGTACGATGCCGTGGACAGCGCCCTGAAGTACTTCCCCACCCAGGCCGCCGGGGCGCTCGGCACGGCGACGCCCATCCCGAGCACCGCGGCGACCGGACCCGCCCTGCTCGCCCTGTGCCTCTGGGCAGCGGCCTCCCTGGGGGCAGCGGCAGTACTCCTGCGCCGCCGAGACGCGTAACAGAACGGTAGGACGCTGCTGTGACGGACCGACGGAGATCCCGCAAGGTGGACGACGAGGCCGGCCCGCAGCCCGGGCACCTGACCACAGGCACCGCTGCGCCGACCCTGTACGTCCAGGCCCTCATCCAGCGGATGCGCGCCCTCGACCGACGCCGGCCGGTGCTGTGGGACCTCACGGTCACCAGCTTCTGGGTCGTCGTCGCGGTGCTCGACTACGCCACCGGCGGCTGGCGGTCCGTCGCCCGCAACGTGGAGGCACCGGAACTCCTGGTCCTGCTGATGAGCCTGTGCTTCTCCGTGCCCCTGCTGTGGCGCCGCAGCCACCCCGTCACCGTGCTCGTCGTCATGGCGCCCGTCTCCCTGGTCAACATCTGGACGGGCGCCGTCGTCCAGGCCGCCTTCCTCCAGTTGATCCCCGCCTACACGATCGGCCTCCGGCTGCCCTTCAAGTCCCTGGCCTGGTCGGGGCTGCTGATGTGCCTCCCCGCTGCGGGGGGCGCGATATGGATACCGGGCACGACGGACCGCCAACTGGTCTCCTACCTCTGGGGATTCGCCTTCGTCGCGCTGCTGGCCCTCGTGGTACGCACCCGGCGGGAGTACACCGAGGCACTCGTCGAACGCGCCCACCGGCTGGAGCGCGAACGCGATCAGCAGGCCCAGCTCGCCGCAGCCGCCGAACGCACCCGCATCGCCCGGGAGATGCACGACATCATCGGGCACAACCTGTCCGTGATCACCGGACTGGCCGACGGCGGAGCGTACGCCGCGGCCAGGAACCCCGAACGGGCCGGCCAGGCACTCGAAGCCATCGGCACCACCAGCCGCCAGGCCCTGGCGGAACTACGACGCGTACTCGGAGTCCTGCGCGATCCCGTCCCCGCCGCCGAGCTGTCGCCCCAGCCGTCGCTCACCGACCTGGACGCGCTGCTGAAGGGCGTACGGGAGGCGGGACTTCCCGTACGGCTGACCGTCCAGGGCGAGCCCCCTTCCCACTCCGCCTCACCCGGGCGCCAGCTCGCCGTCTACCGCGTGGTGCAGGAATCCCTCACCAACACCCTCAAGCACGCGGGGCCGGACGCAACCGCCGAGGTCACGCTCACCTACACGCCCACCGGGCTCGAGGTACGGACCACGGACACGGGTGGCCGCCGGTCAGCTCCCGCGGACGAAGCGTCCGGCACCGGACGGGGCATCAACGGAATGCGGGAGCGCGCCTCCCTCTACGACGGCACACTCGAAGCGGGCCCGCTCCCCGCAGGCGGCTGGCAGACACGACTCGGCCTTCCCCTGGAGGACGCATCACCGTGACGACCGTACTCATCGCCGATGACCAGGCCATGCAGCGCTTCGGCTTCCGCATGCTGCTGGAGAGCCAGGACGACATGACGGTCGTCGGCGAAGCGGCCAACGGCACGGAAGCCGTGAGCCTGGTGGCCCACCACCGCCCGGACATCGTCCTGATGGACATCCGGATGCCGGGACTCGACGGCATCGAGGCAACACGTCGGATCATCGCGTCGGGCACCCGCACCCGCGTCCTCATCGTGACGACGTTCGACCTGGACGCATACGCCTACGACGGCCTGCGGGCCGGTGCGAGCGGCTTCCTCGTCAAGGACGCCCTGCCGGAGGAGCTGCTCTCCGGCATCCGGGCCGTCGCCAGCGGTGACGCGGTCGTCGCCCCGAGCCTCACCCGCAGGCTCCTCGACGCCTACGTACACCACCTGCCCGCCGTACCCGGTGCCCTGCCGGCCACGGGGGACCCGCGTATCGCCTCGCTGACGGAGCGGGAGAGGGAGATCCTCACGGTCATCGGACAGGGCTGGACGAACAACGAGATCGCCGGCCGCCTCCACCTCGCCGAGTCCACGGTGAAGACGCACGTCACCCGCATCCTCGCCAAGACCGGGTCCCGGGACCGCATCCAGGCCGTCATCCTGGCGTACGACACCCGGCTGGTGAACGCACGCTGACGTGGTGGTCCGGACCCGATCTCCGGACCTGTCTCCGGGCCCGTTCCCCGGGCTCGGGGAAGGGGTCGTAAACAAGGCCCGGAAACGCAGAAAAGCCCCGTGCCACAAGGGCACGGGGCTTTCCCGGAATAATTGTTCGGCGGCGTCCTACTCTCCCACAGGGTCCCCCCTGCAGTAC